>NZ_JWTB01000023.1 GCF_000813845.1 Pseudarthrobacter phenanthrenivorans | reverse complement strand
CCGCGGATGGCGCCGTGGACCTCGTGCGCTCCCGTGCCCGGGCTCCAGTAGATCGTTCCGCCCGTGTAGTCCTGGGCACGGCCCCCGGCGATGTCGTACGCGCTGCCGACAGGCGTGCCGAGGAACGATGCGCCGCCGAGCTGCTCATAGTGCTGGACGATGGCATCGTCGCCGGTTTGCCCGGCCATCGCCGCGGGGACGCCCCGCTGCCCAGCCACCGCTGATGCGGCAGCCACGGATGGTGCCGGCGGTGTTCCCCCAAGGCCACCGCCAAACGCGAGGGCCAAGGCTATTCCGAGGACGGCGGGTCGGTAGCGGCGCATTGTGACCCCTTCGTGCTGATCGAGACATGCGAGCCTTGCTCACGACGGTACGCCCGGGCCGCATGCCCGGATAGGACCGGAAGTCCCGAACCGCAACCCCATCCGGCGTGGGGCCTGCCTGCGGCGCTGCTCCGCTGCCGGGCCCGATCTTCCTACTTCAGGAACCTGGACGTCCTGCGGTCCGCCAGGATCTTGCCCTTCGTCTGGCAGGTGGGGCAGTACTGCAGGGCCGTATCCGCGAACGACACTTCCCGCACCGTGTCACCACAAACAGGGCAGGGCTGGCCCGTGCGGGCATGCACCCGCATGTGGCTGCGTTTGACGTCCTTAAGGTCCTTGGGCGGCTTGCCCCGCGCCTCCGCCAGCGCTTGGCCGAGCACGCTGTGGATGGAGTCGTACAGCACCTGCACGGTCTGCCGGTCCAGGGACTTCGCAATGGCGAAGGGCGAAATCCGCGCGGCGTGCAGGATCTCGTCACTGTAGGCGTTTCCGATGCCGGCAATGACGCTCTGGCTGCGCAGGAGTCCCTTGATCTGCTGCGGGCTGCCGGCAAGGATCTCCGCCAGCATGTCCGCGTCGAACGCTTCGGTAAAGGGATCCGGGCCGAGGGCGGCGATGCCGGGCACCTCCTGTGGATCCCGCACCACGTAGACCGCCAGGCTCTTCTTGGTACCCGCTTCCGTCAGGTCCAGGCCACGGGGACCGTTCGGGCCCGAGAAGGTACAGCGGACTGCGATGAGGCCCTTGCCCATCCGCAACTGGCTGTCTGCGGGGGAGTCCGTAAAGCGGACCCAGCCGGCGCGCGCCAAGTGGAACACCAGGGAGATGCCGTCCGTGTCGATGCTGATGAACTTTCCAAACCGGCGGACGCCGGACACAGTGCGCCCCTCGATGGCGTTGAAGGGCGGATCCGCCGTCTTGAGCACCGCGAAGGAGACAACCTGCAGTTTGGAGACCACGCAGCCGCGCAGCTGTTCATCAAGGAAGGTGGCCAGGCCAGCCACCTCAGGCAGTTCCGGCATGGCTAACGGTCCTCTCCCAACGATGTTGCACCGGTGCTTGCACTCATGCGTCCCATCCTGTCAGAAAGGCCGGTGCCGGCCCCGGCAGATATGCCTATACTTTCAGCGGCGGCCCGATTGACGGGCCCCTTTTGACCTTGGCGTGCACCCCGATGAAAGGCCTCCCATGAGCAACATTCCCGAAGACCTGTCCTACACCGCCGAACATGAGTGGGTCAGCGCCCCGAATGCCGACGGCGTGGTCCGCGTGGGAATCACCGACTTTGCCCAGGACGCCCTCGGGGATGTCGTTTACGCCCAGATGCCCGAGGTCGGCACAAAGATTACGGCAAACGAAGTGGTGGGTGAGGTGGAGTCCACCAAGAGCGTGAGCGACATCTACGCGCCCGTTTCCGGCGAAGTGGTGGCCCGGAACGAGTCACTGGACAGCGATTCGGCCCTCATCAACTCCGATCCGTACGGCGACGGCTGGCTCATCGAGGTCAAACTGGCCGAGCCCGACGCGGTTGAGTCCCTGCTCAGTGCATCCGAGTACGAACAACAGGTAGGCTAAAGCTAACCGGTAATTCCGGTCCGGCCCCGCGTCGCAGGCACCGCGTCTTCGCACGTCAGGGCCGGATCGCGGGAGCCGGTGCCGGACCTGCCGGGCAGGGTCGGAGAGTACACGTTGGTTGTGGGCCTGATGCCCGCAACGTCTAAGAGGAGGAATCCATGGCTGGCCACAGACACAACCCTGCCGAGGGGGAATACGGCACGGGTGCGGCTAAGGCGTCGGAGACCACCTCGATCCATCTCACCCCCGTCACCGACGAACCCACCATCGCCCCCCGATTGTCCTCGGATGAGCGCAACTCCGTGGAGGCCCTGCCCGCCGGTTCGGCGCTGCTGGTGGCCCACAGCGGCCCGAACGCCGGCGCCCGGTTCCTGCTGGATTCCGACGTCACCACTGCCGGCCGCCACCCGGACGCGGACATTTTCCTCGACGATGTCACGGTGTCCCGCCGGCACGTCGAATTCCGGCGCACCGCACGCAGCTTTGAAGTCGTGGACAAGAACAGCCTGAACGGCACCTACGTTAACCATGACCGCGTGGACCGCGTGGAGCTGAAGTCGGGCAGCGAGGTCCAGATCGGTAAGTTCCGCCTCACCTTCTACCTGAGCCCTGCCACGGCCGCAGGTCGCAGCTGACCCGGGGACCGCTGCCTGTGGCAATGGCACAACCGGAACGCCGGGGTCCCCAGGTCCTGAACATCGGCGAGGTTCTCGCCCAGCTGAGCGCCGACTTCCCGGGGATGACCGCGTCGAAGATCCGGTTCCTTGAGGAAAAGGGGCTGATCAACCCCCGGCGGACCCCTGCCGGCTACCGGCAGTATTCCGACGGCGACGTCGAGCGGCTGCGCTTCGTGCTGGCCCTGCAGCGGGACCAGTACCTGCCCCTGAAAGTCATCAAGGACTACCTTGACGCCATCGACAGGGGCGAGCGCCCGGAGAACCTGCCGCCCGGCGTCGTGGTTTCGCCGCGCATCGTTTCTGACGAGCTGGCGGCGGAACTGCAGAACCGTGGCCGCAAGCTGAGTGAGGAACAGCTCCGCACCGAATCAGGTGCCAGTGTTCCCCTGCTGCAGTCACTCCTGGACTTCGGCCTCATCAGCCACAGCAACGGCCAGTTCGACGAGCACGCCCTCCAGGTTGCCCGCGCCTGCGTCCAGCTGGAAAGCCACGGCCTGGAACCCCGGCACCTTCGGCCGTTCCAGGCAGCAGCCGAACGGGAATTCGGCCTGGTGGAACGCGCTGTCGCACCCCTTGCCTCGCGCAGGGACCCGGCATCGCAGGCGCGTGCAGCCGAGGCCGCCCGCGAGATCAGCGACCTCTGCCTCACCCTGCACCGGGCCCTGGTGCAGGACCACATCTCACGCATGGACATCTGATGATCGAAGTCGAGATTGTAGGCGTTCGGATCGAACTGCCTTCCAACCAGCCGCTGGTCCTGCTTAAGGAGATGCACGGCGAACGTCATGTTCCCATCTGGATCGGCACCCCGGAGGCCAGCGCCATCGCCCTGGCCCAGCAGGGGGTGGTTCCGCCCCGGCCTATGACCCACGACCTCTTGGTGGACGTGGTGGAGTCCCTGGGCCACTCGGTGGTCAGCGTAAACATTGTCGCCGTGGAGGACAACATCTTCTACGGGCAGCTGCAGTTCGAGAACGGCACCACGGTGAGCTCAAGGGCCTCGGATGCCCTGGCGATCGCCCTGCGGGCGAAGTGCCGGATCTGGTGCGCCGACTCCGTCATGGATGAAGCCGGAGTCCGCATCACGGAGCACGACGAGGGGGAGGACGCCGAGCCCGGCCCCACGGTGGATGAGGAACGCGAACTGCGCCGTTTCCGCGAATTCCTGGACGACGTGGAACCAGAGGATTTCGACGGCTAAGGTCACGTTAAGGTTAAAGTTAAGCCTGAAACTTTCGACACGCCTCTTCCAAGCCCCCAGGGTCTTTGACCTCGGGACCCGCCGGGCCTAACGTCGAAGTATCAAGTTCCCTTGCTTACGGCACCCGCGCAAGTCACACTGGAAAGTGCGCCCCGCGGAAAAATTACACGCATGGTCTTCATGCCAAGGCAGCCGTGTCAGTTCCGGGGGAGCGTACGACAAGGAGGATCCAGGTGAGTCCCAAAGGCGAAGCAGGCGGGCTGAAACAGCCCACGGCTGGTGTTGCTGTGCCCGTGAGCGGTGCCCAAGGCCTCCTGTTCACCGAGGATCTCCCCGTCCTGGACGAAGACGCGGGCTACCGCGGACCCACCGCCTGCAAGGCTGCAGGCATCACCTACCGCCAGCTGGATTACTGGGCCCGCACCGGCCTGGTTGAGCCCGCCGTCCGCGGTGCTGCCGGATCCGGCTCGCAGCGGTTGTACGGCTTCCGCGACATCCTGGTGCTCAAGGTGGTCAAGCGCCTCCTCGATACGGGAGTTTCCCTCCAGCAGATCCGGACCGCCGTCGAGCACCTGCGGGAGCGGGGTGTCGAGGACCTGGCCCAAATCACGCTGATGAGCGACGGCGCCAGCGTCTACGAGTGCACCTCCGCCGACGAAGTCATCGACCTGGTCCAGGGCGGCCAGGGCGTCTTCGGCATCGCGGTGGGTCGCGTCTGGCGCGAAGTTGAAGGCAGCCTTGCCTCGCTACCCAGCGAGCACGCCGCCGAGCAGTCCTTTCCCGACGACGAGCTGAGCAAGCGCCGCGCCGCACGGAAGATCAGCTGACGTCCAAAACCTCACGACAGATCAAGGGCCGCCATCCAGCTGGAGGGCGGCCCTTGCTTTTCAATCAGTGTCTGTGGGCTTGGTCAGCGCGCGCGGCTGCGCAGGCCGCTGCCGGCCGCCATCAGGTTGGACAGGAGATCATCAAACAGACCTGCCGCCGACTTGGCGGAGTCTCCCGGCCAATGGTGCACCGGGTGGGCGGCGCCTTGGATTTGCTGCCAGTTTGCCTGCTCCGGGATGCGCGGGCTCAGCAGCAGCTCGCCGAACATGGACTCCATCTCCGCCAGCCGGTACGTGTGCTCGGAGGAGCCGCTCCGCACCCTGTTGGCTACGATGCCAGCCGGTGTCAGGCCGGGCGCAAACTCCTGCTTGAACAGCTGGATGGCACGCATGGTCCGTTCCGTTCCGGCCACCGAAAACAGTCCCGGCTCGGCAACCAGGGCAACCTTGTCGCTGGCCGCCCAGGCCATGCGTGTCAGGCCGTTCAGCGACGGAGGGCAGTCGACCAGGACCAGCTGGTAGCCATCGGCGCCGGCCAGGACCGCCGAAAGCCGGCGAAGGTCGCGGCGGCCCAGGTCCGGCCGGTCGTAGATGCCGGTGTAGGCGGAGCCGACGGCGACATCCAGGACGGCGGGCCCGGAACCATTGGAGGGGGTGCGGTCCGCCCAGGTACTGCGCACCACATTCTCAGCCAGCTTTGCCCGGCGGGGACTCTTCAGCATCCTGCCGATATCCAGCTGGTCACCGGGCTGGACTCCGAGGGCGGTGGTGGCGTCGGCATGCGGATCGAGGTCCACCACGAGCGTGCTGACTCCCGCGGCCAGCGCCGCAGACGCCAATCCTGTGGTGACGGAAGTCTTGCCGACTCCACCCTTGAGGCTGCTGATGCTGACTACTTGCACTTGAGAGACCAAAACCTAACGCCGGATGCCGTGTTGGGGGTAATGTTTGCCACGGCAGAGCCGAAGCCGGACGGTCCTGCCGCCCTACTCATCATATGTTGATGCGTCGGCGAATCCTGCTTTATCGGGCGTCGGCATGGCACCGACTGTGCTGCCGGGGTGGTTTCCGCCAGCAAGGCTGAAAGCGTTCGGGACATGACGGGGAATTCTGTGACCGTGGCCACAAAGATTTGTGTTTGTCCTTGTAGGTCCTAGACACTGTGACCACTCATTCGATCCACCCCGCAATGATGCAGGAGAAGCATGTTTTCCAAAATTCTGGTGGCCAACCGCGGCGAAATCGCGATCAGGGCCTTCCGCGCCGGCTACGAGCTGGGCGCCAAGACCGTTGCCGTTTTTCCCCAAGAGGACCGAAACTCCATCCACCGCCAGAAAGCGGACGAGGCGTACCTGATTGGTGAGGAAGGGCATCCCGTCCGGGCGTACCTGGACGTGGCGGAGGTGGTCCGGGTGGCCAAGGAGTCGGGCGCGGACGCAATTTACCCCGGTTACGGCTTCCTGTCCGAAAACCCGGACCTTGCCCGCGCTGCAAAGGAGGCCGGCATCACCTTTGTCGGCCCGCCCGCCGAGGTGCTGGAGCTTGCCGGCAACAAGGTGGCTGCGCTGAAGGCTGCCCGTGAAGCAGGCGTCCCGGTCCTGAAGTCCAGCGAGCCGTCAAAGGACCTGGATGAGCTTTTGGCCGCGGCCGACGAGATCGGCTTCCCGATCTTCGCGAAGGCCGTGGCAGGCGGTGGTGGCCGCGGCATGCGCCGGGTGGACACCCGCGAGGCCCTGCCCGAAGCCCTGAAGTCGGCCATGCGTGAAGCGGATGCCGCGTTCGGCGATCCCACCATGTTCCTGGAGCAGGCGGTCCTGCGCCCCCGGCACATCGAGGTGCAGATCCTCGCGGACGCCGAGGGCAACGTGATGCACCTCTTCGAACGCGACTGCTCGATCCAGCGCCGGCACCAGAAGGTCATCGAGATTGCGCCGGCCCCGAACCTGGACGACAGCATCCGCCAGGCCCTCTACCGGGATGCGGTGAAGTTCGCCAAGGCACTCAAATACGTCAACGCCGGCACCGTGGAATTCCTGGTGGACACCGAAGGCGAGCGGGCCGGCCAGCACGTCTTCATTGAAATGAACCCCCGCATCCAGGTGGAGCACACCGTCACCGAGGAAGTCACGGACGTGGACCTGGTGCAGGCCCAGATGCGGATCGCCTCCGGTGAGACGCTCGCCGACCTTGGACTCTCCCAGGACACGGTCAGGCTTCGCGGCGCCGCCCTGCAGAGCCGCATCACCACCGAGGACCCCGCCAATGGCTTCCGGCCCGACGTCGGAAAAATCACCGGGTACCGCTCGGCAGGCGGCGCAGGCGTACGGCTGGACGGCGGCACGGTGTACTCCGGCGCCGAGATCAGCCCGCACTTCGACTCCATGCTGGTCAAGCTCACCTGCCGCGGCCGGGACTACCCCGCCGCCGTGGCACGTGCCCGCCGCGCCCTCGCCGAGTTCCGCATCCGCGGCGTCTCCACGAACATCCCCTTCCTGCAGGCAGTGCTGGATGACCCGGACTTCATCGCCGGTGACGTCGCCACCAACTTCATCGACCAGCGCCCGGAACTGCTCAAGGCCCGCGTCTCCGCCGACCGCGGCACCAAGCTCCTGACCTGGCTGGCCGATGTCACCGTCAACAAGCCCAACGGCGAACTCACGGTCCACTCGAACCCGGCCCACAAGCTGCCGGACGTCAAGGGCCGGCAGGCGGCACCCGGTTCCCGCCAGAAACTCCTGGAACTGGGGCCGGAAGGCTTCGCCAGGGCACTGCGTGAACAGACCGCCGTTGCTGTCACGGACACCACCTTCCGCGATGCGCACCAGTCCCTGCTGGCCACCCGCGTGCGCACCCGCGACCTCGTGGCCGCCGGACCTGCGGTCACCCACCTGCTGCCGGAACTGCTCTCCGTGGAAGCCTGGGGCGGTGCCACGTACGACGTCGCCCTGCGGTTCCTCGGCGAGGACCCCTGGGACCGCCTGGCCGCCCTCCGCGAGGCCATGCCGAACGTCTGCCTCCAAATGCTGCTCCGAGGCCGCAACACCGTGGGATACACCCCGTACCCGGAGGAAGTCACCGAGGCCTTCGTCAACGAGGCAGCCGCCACCGGCATCGATATCTTCCGGATCTTCGACGCCCTGAACGATGTCAGCCAGATGGCCCCCGCCATCCGCGCGGTCCGGGCCACCGGAACCGCCGTCGCCGAGGTTGCGCTGTGCTACACCGGCGACCTGCTGGACCCGGCCGAGAAGCTCTACACGCTGGACTACTACCTGGAGCTGGCGCAGAAGATCGTCGACGCCGGTGCCCACATCCTGGCCATCAAGGACATGGCCGGCCTGCTGCGGCCGGCCGCTGCCGCGAAGCTGGTCGCTGCCCTCCGGGAGCGCTTCGACCTGCCGGTGCACCTGCACACGCACGACACTGCGGGCGGCCAGCTGGCCACGCTGCTGGCTGCCGTTGACGCCGGTGTGGACGCCGTCGATGTTGCCTCCGCGTCGCTGGCCGGCACCACCAGCCAGCCCTCGGCGTCTGCCCTTGTCGCAGCCTTGGCCCACACCCCCCGGGACACCGGCCTGAGCCTGGACGCCGTCAGTTCCCTCGAGCCGTACTGGGAAGCCGTGCGCCGTGTCTACGCCCCGTTCGAGTCCGGCCTTCCGGGCCCCACCGGCCGGGTCTACAAGCACGAGATTCCCGGCGGCCAGCTCTCCAACCTCCGGCAGCAGGCCATGGCTCTCGGCCTGGGCGAGCGGTTTGAAGCCATCGAGGACATGTACACCGCTGCCGACCGCATCCTTGGCCACCTGGTGAAGGTCACGCCATCCTCCAAGGTGGTGGGTGACCTCGCCCTGCACCTGGTGGGCCTCAACGCCGACCCCGCGGACTTCGAAGCGAACCCGCAGAACTACGACATCCCGGATTCGGTGATCGGCTTCCTGTCCGGCGAGCTCGGCGATCCTCCCGGAGGCTGGCCGGAGCCGTTCCGCACCAAGGCCCTGCAGGGCCGCAGCGTGAAGGTCCGTGACGCTGAACTCAGCGCCGAGGACAGCGCGGCGCTGAAGTCCGACTCGAAGACCCGCCAGCACACGCTCAACCGGCTGCTCTTCGATGGTCCCACCAAGGACTACCTGAAGAGTGTGGAGACGTACGGCAACATCTCGGTCCTCGACACCCGCGACTACCTGTACGGCCTCCAGCGCGGCACCGAGCATGAGATCCAGCTGGAGCGCGGCGTCCGCCTCATCGCTTCCCTGGAAGCCGTCTCGGAGCCGGACGAAAAGGGCATGCGCACGGTCATGTGCACCCTCAACGGCCAGTCCCGGCCGGTGGTGGTGCGTGACCGCTCCGTGGTCAGCAATGTCAAGGCTGCCGAAAAGGCCGATCCCGCCCAGCCCGGCCAGGTGGCGGCACCGTTCGCCGGCGCCGTTACCGTCACGGTCAAACCGGGCGACACCGTCAAGGCAGGCGACACGGTGGCAACCATCGAGGCCATGAAGATGGAAGCATCGATTACGACGCCGGTCGGCGGCAAGGTGTCCCGCCTCGCCATCTCCGCGGTGGAGCAGGTCCAGGGCGGAGACCTGCTGCTGGTCATCGAGCAGTAACAACCCCCACACCAACGAAAAGGCCGCTCCCACGGGGGAGCGGCCTTTTCGTTGTTCCTGGTGGGGGTGGCGGCTGGCTAGGAACGCGGCGCCGCGTACATTTCCTCGATGACGGTTTCGAAGTCCTTCATCACCTGGGCCCGCTTCACTTTCATGGAGGGGGTCAGGTGCCCGGAGGCTTCGGTGAAGTCGGCCGGGACAATGCGGAAGGACTTGATGGCCTCGGCCTGGGAGACCGAGGTGTTGGCGGCGGTAATCAGGTCCTGTACGGCTGCCTTCACCACGGGATTCGCGGCGGCCTGCTCCAGGGTGGTGTCTGCGGGGAGTCCGTGGCGCTGGAGCCAGCCCGGCAGGGCCTCCTGGTCGAGGGTGACCAGGGCGCCGATGAACGGCCGGTTGTCGCCCACCACCAGCACCTGGGACACCAGGGCGTCGGCGCGGATCTGGTCCTCGAGCAGGGCGGGGATAACGTTCTTGCCGCCGGCGGTGACGATGATTTCCTTCTTGCGGCCGGTGATCCAGACGAAGCCTTCATCGTCCAGCCGCCCGATGTCACCGGTGTGGAACCAGCCGTCCGTGAAAGCATCGGCGGTCAGGTCGTCCCGGCGGTAGTAGCCCCGCATGACGCAGACGCCCTTGGCAAGGATCTCGCCGTCGTCGGCAATCTTCACCGCGTTGCCAGGCAGGGGTTTACCGACCGAGCCGATCTTGATCCGCGACGGCGTGTTCACCGTGATGGGGGCCGTGGTTTCGGTGAGGCCGTAGCCTTCCAGCACCTGCAGCCCGATGCCCTGGAAGAAGTGGCCCAGCCGTTCTCCCAGGGGACCGCCGCCGGACACTGCGTGGGCAACGTGGCCGCCCATGGCGGCGCGTAGTTTGCCGTACACCAGCTTGTCGAACAGCGCGTGCTTCACCTTCAGGCCCAACCCAACCCGGCCGTCCTGGCGGGCTTTGGAGAACGCGATGGCGGTTTCGGCGGCCCGGTGGAAGATGGCGCCCTTGCCGCCGTCCTCGGCCTTGGTAAGGGCGGAGTTGTAGACCTTTTCAAAGACCCGGGGCACCGCGAGGATAAAGGTCGGCTCATAGCTTTGCAGATCCGCGAGGAGGTTCTTGATGTCGGGTGTATGCGCCACAGTGGTCCCGGCGGCCATGGCCAGCACCGAGATGAAGCGGGCGAAGACGTGCGCCAGCGGCAGGAACATGATGGTCTTGGCGTTCTCGTGGACGATCTCGCCGATGATGGCCAGGGCGTTGTCCGAAAGTTCCACGAAGTTGCCGTGCGTGAGTTCGCACCCCTTGGGCCGTCCCGTGGTTCCGGAGGTATAGATAATGGTGGCAACATCGCGGAGGCCCGCTGCTGCCCGCCGGGATTCAAGTTCCTCATCGCTGACGCCGCGGCCTGCCTCGCGGAGGCTGTCCAGTCCCTGGCCCTCGAGCTGCCACACGTGCTGCACGGCCGTGAGGCCCTCGGCCGTAACCGCCTGGCGGATGACGTTTTCGTGGTGGGCCGATTCGCTGAACGCAGCCACGGCGCCGGAGTCCCCCAAATTCCAGGCAACCTGGGACGGGGACGAGGTCTCGTAGATGGGAACGGAAACCGCCCCTGCGAACCAGATGGAGAAGTCCACCAGCGCCCACTCGTATCGGGTCCGGGACATGATTCCCACGCGGTCGCCGGCGCCGACTCCACTGGCGATCAGTCCCTTCGCCAGGGCCTGTACGTCAGCCAGGAACTCGGTGGCGCGCACGTCGCGCCATACCCCCGCGGCGTCCAGCCGGGAAAACAGTGCCGGATTGCCGGCCTTGGCCGCCTGCCGCAACACCAGGTCGGTGATGTTGGTTTCCGGTGGGACAACAACCAGGGGCGGAACACTGAATTGGCGCACTATAGCTCCTTTGATATCTGAAGTCCCGCGCAGGGGGTTTGCCTAAAGACTAGTACCCCGGGTGGAACAGTGCAGTACATAAACCTACTGGCGAGTAACTTAGCCGTCAATGCGCCGGGCACGGCTGCGTATGTTAGGACAATCCTGCCCGAGGCCTAGAATGGTGGACTATGTACGGACCGTTGCCCGGCGATCAGGCCGGCCCCCTCAGAAGGCAGGCTCCCTGGCGGCGCCGTCGTCCCGCCCCCTACCGTCCGGGGCAGCTGCACGGCGGCGTGGGCGGACATCTTCGCCTCGGCCGCAAGGGACTGGCCATCGGCATCGACATCGGGGGCACCAAGGTTGCCGCCGGCGTTGTGGACGCCGAAGGGCGGATCCTCAGTGAGGCGCGCCGCTCCACACCAGGCACCGATCCGCGGGCCGTGGAACAGGTCATCGTGGAACTGGTGGAGGAGTTGGGCCGCGGCCACCGCATCTGGTCCGTGGGCATCGGCGCGGCCGGCTGGATGGACCTGGCCGGCGGCACCGTCCTGTTCAGTCCGCATCTTGCCTGGCGCAACGAGCCGCTGCGCGGGAACCTCCAGCGGCTCCTCCGCCGTCCGGTACTCCTGACCAACGACGCCGACGCCGCCGCCTGGGCCGAGTGGCGGTTCGGTGCCGGCCGTGGAGAAGACCGGCTGGTCTGCATCACTTTGGGGACCGGCATCGGCGGAGCCATGGTGATGGACGGCAGGGTGGAACGCGGGCGGTTCGGCGTTGCGGGGGAGTTCGGCCACCAGATCATCATGCCGGGCGGCCACCGGTGCGAGTGCGGCAACCGCGGCTGCTGGGAGCAGTATGCGTCCGGGAACGCCCTGGGCAGGGAAGCGCGGCTCCTTGCCAGGTCCAACTCGCCCGTGGCCCAGGACCTGCTGGCAGCCGTGGGCGGACATCCCGAAGCAATCACCGGCGCCATCGTGACGGAACTGGCCCTTGCCGGTGACCCCGCATCACGGGAGCTGATCGAGGAGGTCGGCGAATGGCTCGGCCTCGGGCTCGCCAACCTTGCCGCAGCCCTGGACCCCGGCCTCTTCGTTATCGGCGGCGGACTGTGCTCCGCTGGAGACCTTCTCCTGGAACCTGCCCGCAAAGCCTTTGCGCGGAACCTGACGGGCCGCGGTTTCCGGCCTGCAGCAGGGATAGAACTGGCTGCGCTCGGCCCCAACGCGGGCCTTATTGGGGCCGCGGACCTTTCCCGCGTCAGCAGCCGCGTCCGCCGATGACCACGGCGGTGCGGCCGGGGACCTAGACCCTGGCGCCGTCGTCGTCGCCGTTCTTTTCCTGCGGCAGCTTCATGATCAGGTACACCGTCCCAAGCACGAACACGGCAACGATCCCGACGATGGCCAGCAGGGGTGCCGACCGCCAGAACATTGCGGACAGCAGCAGCGCCACGGGTCCACCCACAGCCCCGAGCCACGCCAGCATGGTCAGGGGGTCGGTGCCGGCCAGGCTGGGTGGTTCCTCCGGCACGAACTCCCCGTCGTCGTCGTCCAGCTCATAGTCCCGGGGACCTTCGGCGGCTCCGTCCATGCGGGGCGCTTCCTGGCTGCCGCCCGCCTCCGCCCGGCGTTCGTCCGCCGATCGTTCCGCCGGTCTTGTACCAGCCAGCCCGAGCGGATCGAAGTCGCGGAAGCTGGGCGGCTCCGGCCTTTCCTCGCCCGGGGCACGCGTTCCCGCCGGCGGCTGCCCTCCGGGTGCGGGGGAATCGGGGCGGATCGCCACCGTGTCGGACTCGAGCCGTGCCACCAGATCCAGCCACACGGCATCATCCTGGTTGGCGCCCTGGTCCGGCTGCCCGGAGTCAGGCCTGTTCACTGGGAACCTCCTCTGCCGGTCCCGCCGCCGCGGCCTGGACGCGCCGGATGAAGTCGACGGACCCCTCGAAGATACGGTCGGCGTCGTTGTCCAGGGTGGCCACGTGGTAGCTGTTCTCCAGCCGGATGACCTCCAGCGGGGCATGCGTCAGCCCGCGGCGCAGGACGTCCATGCTGGCATCGGACACCACGTGGTCCACGGCAGAGCGGTAGGCCTGGACGGGCGCGGTGACGCGGGGGAGGAGCCGGACCGTATCCCGGAACATCTTGTGCAGTTCATGGGCCGCGGCCACAGGCGTGCGGGCATACGCACCTTCGTCGACACCTGCCTTGAGGATGTCGTTGCCGATGGACGGGGTGCTTTTCAGCACCAGCTTGAGGATGCCGGCCAGCGACGCCCGCGGATCGTCGATGACCAGGCCCGGGTTCACCAGAACCACTCCGGCCACCGGGCGGGTGGCGGCGATGCGCAGGGCCAGCGCACCGCCCATGCTCAGTCCCGCCGCGAACACGTGGTCGCACTCGGCGTCCAGCTCCAGGAAGGCGTCATCGAGGGCACCATGCCACTGCTGCCAGCGGGTTTTGGCGAGGTCCTGCCACGTTGTCCCATGGCCCGGCAGCAACGGCATCCGGACGGCGAAACCGGCAGCGGCGAAAGCAGTGGCCCACGCCCGCAGCCCATGCGGGCTTCCGGTGAAGCCATGGGACAGGACCACCCCGGTGCGCGTGCCTTCGCCGCGAAAGGCGCTGCTGAACGGGCTGTGGTCCGGGCCGGAGGTCATGGCGTCTCCAAGGTACTGGTGCGGCGGGCATGGGTGGCGACGAATTCCGCCGACCTGGCGAACACAGCGGGCGCGTCAACGTCCAGAGTAGCCACATGTCCGCTGCTGGCAAGCTCCACCACGTCAGCGAGGTTCCCGCCCAGCCCTTTCCGCAGCAGGGCCAGGGACGTCGGCGGGACCACGGCGTCCGTGCGCGACTTGAACACCTGGACCGGCGCGTCCACCCTGGGCAGGCTGCGCACCGCGGCAGCGAACAGCTTCTTCAATTCGTGGACTGCAGCCAGCGGAGTCAGGGAGTAGTCGCCGTCGTTGGTCGCCGGCGCCCCGGTCTGGTCCTCCTGGATCGGGACCGTGGTCCGCTGGAAATACTTGAGGAGGCCGATCACCCGCACCCGCCGGTCATAGAAGCTCAGGCCCGGGTTGACCACGCTCACCCCGGCCACGGGATGCCGGGACGCTGCAAGCAGCGCTAGGGCACCGCCCATGGACAGGCCGGCCGTGAAGCAGGTTTCCGTCCTGCCGGCCAGCTCAAGGAAAGACTCCTCATAGCTGCGGTACCAGTCCTTCCAGCCGGTCCTGGCCAGCTGCCGCCAGTCTGTGCCATGGCCGGGAAGCAGGGGAACGGAGACGGCGTAGCCGAGGTCGGCAAGATGCTGCGCCCAGGGAAGGATACTGATCGGACTGCCGGTGAATCCGTGGCAAATGGCGATCCCGACGGCGGCATTGGCACCGTGGCCCGGATAGCTGAAAGCGGCTGGACGGGACGGGACACTGCTTTCAGTCATGACTCCATCGTGTCACTGTTCCCGCCAATTCTCACTAGAGTAGGGTTGCATTGAATCGCTGGCCAGGCCCGATGCAGGGCCTGGAGGCTGCCTTCCGGAGAGGTTCACCACGTGTTCTATTGGGTCATGAAAAGGATCTTCCTCGGTCCGGTGATCAAGCTGCTGTTCCGGCCCTGGGTCAAGGGCCTGGACAACATCCCGGCGCAGGGGGCCGCAATCATCGCCTCCAACCACCTGTCGTTTTCCGATTCAATTTTCATGCCGCTCATGGTGCGCCGGCCCGTGGTGTTCCTGGCCAAGTCGGAATACTTCACCGGCACGGGCATCAAAGGCAGGCTGACTGCCGCGTTCTTCCGCCTGACCAACCAGCTGCCCATGGACCGGTCCGGCGGCGCTGCCTCTGCCGCCTCCCTGAACGCCGGCATGGAGGTCCTCAACGCCGGCGGCCTCCTGGGCATCTATCCCGAGGGCACGCGAAGCCCTGACGGCCGGCTCTACCGGGGCAAGGTGGGGGTGGCCCGGTTGGCGCTGCAGGCCGGCGTCCCCGTGATTCCGGTTGCCATGATCGGCACTGACAAGGTCCAGCCCATCGGCAAGCGGCTGCCCAACATCCGCAGGATCGGGATGATCTTCGGCGAACCGCTGGACTTCAGTGAGTACCGGGACCAGGCCGACGACAGGGCGGTCCAGCGCAAGGTCACCGACGACATCATGGCCCGGCTGATGCGCCTCTCCGGACAGGAATACGTCGACGAATACGCGGCGGTGGTCAAGCTTCGGCTCGCGGGCAAGCCGGAGGAACCGCAGGCCGCCGCGGAACCCCTTGCTGCTCCGGTGGCTGCCCAGGGGGAGTTCGTGCAGGGCGGGGCCGCCGCCCCCGGCAGCCCGGCATCCGCCGGCCCCGTTGAAGAGGACGACGCCGGGCGACCGGCCGCGGGGTAGCGGAACCTTACCGGGCCCGGCAGAGCGGTTGTGACGGGCTGGGCGGTCACCGTGACGGCGCAGTGCCCGCCGGCGCTGCCCTGCCGGTAGTCTTGGAGGGTGACTGAGCTATCTGCAAAACCCGCCTTTTCGCTGTCCAGCACCGCCCAGAGCGGAGCGGCCAACTATCCCGGACTGGACAACTGGCGGGACCTTCCCATTTCCCAGCAGCCCAGCTGGCAGGACCCGGAAGTCTTTGAAGCGTCGGTGAAGGAACTGTCGGTCCTTCCACCCCTGGTGTTCGCCGGTGAAGTGGACGTGCTCCGTGAGCGGTTGGCCGCCGCTGCCCAGGGCAAGGCGTTCCTGCTGCAGGGCGGCGACTGCGCGGAGACCTTCGAGGCCGCTACGGCAGACAAGATCAGCGCCCGCGTCAAGACGATCCTCCAGATGGCCGTGGTCCTTACCTACGGCGCCGCCATGCCCGTCATCAAGATGGGCCGGATGGCCGGCCAGTTCGCCAAGCCCCGCTCGTCCAACGACGAAACCCGGAACGGTGTCACCCTGCCGGCCTACCGCGGCGACATCGTCAACGGATACGAGTTCACCCCCGAATCCCGTGGCCACGACGCGTCCCGTATGCTCCGGGCGTACCACACCTCGGCATCCACGCTGAACCTGATCCGCGCCTTCACGCAGGGCGGTTTCGCCGACCTCCGGTCGGTACACCAGTGGAATAAGGGCTTCACTGAGAATCCCGCCCACGCCCGGTACGAATCGCTGGCCCGTGACATCGACCGTGCCATCAAGTTTATGGACTCATGCGGTGCGGACTTCGAGGCCCTCAAGCGGGTGGAGTTCTTTGCCAGCCACGAAGCCCTGCTGCTGGATTACGAACGCGCCCTGACCCGCATCGACTCCCGGACCGGGTTCCCCTACGACACCTCCGCCCATTTCCTCTGGATTGGCGAGCGGACCCGGGAACTGGACCACGCCCACGTGGACTTCCTCTCCCGCGTCCGGAACCCTATCGGGGTCAAGCTCGGCCCCTCCACCACCGGGGACGACGCCCTGCGCCTGATCGACAAGCTTGACCCGGAGCGCGAGCCCGGCCGCCTTACCTTCATCACGCGCATGGGCGCCGGCAACATCCGCGAAAAGCTGCCCGCCGTCGTCGAAAAAGTCACCGCCTCCGGGGCCCAGGTCCTGTGGGTCACCGATCCGATGCACGGCAACACGGTCACCTCACCGAACGGGTACAAGACGCGCAATTTCGACGACGTGATTGACGAAGTGCGTGGCTTCTTCGAGGTGCACCACGGCCTGGGCACGGTCCCGGGCGGGCTGCACGTGGAAATGACCGGCGACGACGTGGCCGAGTGCCTGGGCGGCGCCGACCCGATCGACCAGGACGCCTTCCTGGACCGCTACGAATCAGTTTGCGATCCCCGCCTGAACCACATGCAATCCCTGGAGATGGCGTTCCTGGTGGCCGGAGCCCTCGCCAAGCACTAGGAGAATCATGGATGAAGGCGGGCCGGTGCTGCCTGCCCGCCTTCGCTACACAACGGTGATCGTGATGACAGATCCCTCCGGGACCTCCCGGTTTACCGGCGATTGATCCCGCACGGTCCCGAAGAAGCCGCCCAGGATGTTGTTGACGCGGACCTCGAACCCCAGTGCTTCCAGTGCCTTGCGTGCATCTGACGCCTGCTTGCCGATGTAGCTGGGGACCTGGACCATTTTGGGCCCCTTGGAGACCGTCAGGGTGACGGTCCCTCCCCGGGTCAGCGTCCCGTTAGCAGGGGACTGGCTGACGACGGCGCCCTTGGGCACGTTCCTGTCGAACACTTCGTCCGGGGCCACCGCAGCGGTAAGCCCTGCTGCCTTGACCGCAGCCACCGCATCATCCTTGGCTTTGCCCACGACCACGGGAACAGGAATCGGCTGCGGCCCCTTGGAAACCGCAATCTGGACGGGCGTGCCATGGCGGGAGGGCGTGCCGGCGGCGGGATCCTGCGACAGCACGGTCCCTGCCGCTGCCTGGTCCTCGAACTGCTCGGTGACGGTCCCCAGCGCCATGCCGGCCGCATTGAGGGCGTTCTTCGCGTCCGTCAGCGTCCCGCCCGCGAGTTTCGGCAGGGGGAACAGCTGGGGGCCTTTCGACACCAGAAGGGAGACCGGCTGGAACTTCCGGATTTCCGTCCCGGCGGCAGGTTCGGTGCCCACGACCAGTCCGCTGGGCACCTGGTCGTCGAAGACATCACTGGTGGTGGACCGGAAGCCAACTCCGCCCAGCAGCTGCTGGGCCTGGGCCACCGTCTTGTTGCTGACG
Source organism: Pseudarthrobacter phenanthrenivorans (assembly GCF_000813845.1). Classification (GTDB taxonomy): domain Bacteria; phylum Actinomycetota; class Actinomycetes; order Actinomycetales; family Micrococcaceae; genus Arthrobacter; species Arthrobacter phenanthrenivorans_B. Next base: position 58,117 of record NZ_JWTB01000023.1, on the reverse strand, counting down.
GCTGGAACGGCAGCGGCGGCGCCGGGGCCCATGCCGAAAAACCATCCAGCCCCCGTGGCCAGCAGCGCGGCGATGATAAGGACCACGATCCATAGAACGCCACGACGGCGGGCGTTTCCCTCCCGCAGCGTCCTTACCGGGGTGGCGGCTGCGAGGGCGAGGCGCTTCCCGTTCTCCTTGTCGGCCCTGCGCTGGGCCCGCTTGCCCAGCCGCGGAGGCGGGGGAGACCAGCCGCTGTCCGTGTCGTCGTCGTCCGGCAGTGCAAGTCCAGGGTGCGCGGGGTGAGCCGTATGCGTCAGGGCATCTGCTGCCTGGCCTTGTGCGTCGTGGTCCTGCCCGCGCTGCTGCCGGCCCGGCGGGTACGCGGGCACGGCCGGCCTGGCGCCGGCCATCAGGGTGGTCGGATGGCTGGACCGCGCCAGGACTTCGGTCTGGTGCTGGGAGCCGGCGGCCGCAGCTGCGGGCGGCTGCAGGTCCAGTTCCGCGTCGGTAAGGTGGGTCCGGATGTGGCGCAGTTCCTGAAGGAGCGCGCTGGCATCCACCGGCCGGTTTTCCGGATCATTGGCCGTGCACCACTGCACCAGTTCGTCCACTTCCCCGGCCAGTCCGGGCACCAGGTCCGAGGGCGGCCCCACGGTGCCATTGACATGCTGGTACGCCACCTGGATGGGGACCTCGCCCTCAAACGGCTGCCGGCCGGTCAGCATCTCGTACAGCATGATGCCCACGGAGTAGACGTCACTGCGTGCGTCCGCTGGCTTGCCCAGCACAAGCTCCGGCGAGATATAGGCCACCGTGCCAATCAGGGCGCCGGTGCTGGTTGAGCTGGTGACGGCGCGGGCCAGCCCGAAATCGCCGATCTTGATCCTGCCGTCGTCGGCGATCAGGACATTCTCGGGCTTCACGTCGCGATGGATGAAACCGGCATCGTGGGCGGCGGCAAGCCCCTCCACCACGGGATCGATCAATGCCAGGGCCAGCCGCGGTGGCAGGGCACCCCTGTCCTTGAGGACATCCCTGAGCGTGTGTCCCTTGATGTACTCCATCACCAGGTAGGCGGTGTTGCCGTCATTGCCCTGGTCCAGGACACCCACCACGTGCGGATGGGACAGCCGGGCAGCGGCCTTGGCTTCGCGGCCCAGCCGTCCGAGGAAGTTTTCGTCAGCCGCGAGGTGCGGATGCAGCACTTTCAGCGCCACCTCGCGGTCCAGCCTCTGGTCCACCGCCAGGTAGACGGTGGACATGCCGCCACGGGCAAGCCTGGAGGTGACGGCATAGCGGTTGTCCACCAGCGTCCCTGCTAGGGGGTCTGACACGTGTTCCTGCACCTTATGATCCTAGTCCCGCAGCAAAACGCGCCTGAAATGGAAACGGGCCCGAACCGGTAACGGTTCGGACCCGCCCTCGTGCACAGCCCGGGGCCGGTGCCTTAGCTGAAGTTCTTCTGGTGTGCCTTGATGGCCGCCACGTACGCCTTGGTGTCGTCGTACATGCCGTACTTGCTCACCGAGTACTGGCCCTGGTAGTAGCCGGCGATGGCGGTGTCCTGGTCCTTGCTGGTAGCCAGGAGCTGGCGGATGATGGCCACCCCTGCCGCGGCGTTGTCATACGGGTCCAGGAGGTTCAGCTTCCGGCCCACGAGGTCGGACGCCCACTGACCGGAGCTGGGGATGACCTGCATGGTCCCGATCGCGTTGGCGGGGGAAACAGAGCGCTGGTTGAAGCCGGATTCCTGGAATGCGAAGGCCAGGGCCAGCGAGGTGTCCACTCCCATGCGGCGTGCCGTGTCCGCGACGATGTTCTTCATTTCCTCGCGCGAAGGGACTGGAGACGCGTTGAGCAGGGCCTTGTTTTCGTTGGCGGAGCTCACCACGGCAGCGGGGTAGCTGAAGCCGAGGAAGGAACTGGGCACCAGTGGAGCGGGCGCCGGCTGCGGTGCTGCAGCGGGCTGCGGATCAGGCTGGCCGGAACCGCCGGGAATCACGAGTTTGCTGCCCGGATAGATGATCGAGTTCATGCCCAGCTTGTTGGCCGAAAGCAGGTCCGACAGCTTGACGCCATGGCGGGAAGCGATGGCGGACAGCGTGTCGCCGGCCTTGATGGTGTAGGAGCCGCTGGCCGGGGCCGACGTGGTGGCAAGCACGGGGGCCGGCGCAGCCGGTGCCGGCGCCGGCGCCGCGGGGGCAGGTGCGGGGTCACCGGCGCCCACCTTGATCTTCTGTCCCGGGTAGATGATGGAGCGCATGGAGAGGTTGTTCCAGCTGAACACGTCGGAGAGTGCCACGTTGTGCTTTGCCGCGATGGCGCCGAGCGTATCGCCGGCCTTTACGGTGTAGGCAGCGCCGCCGGAGGGAGCGGGCGCCGCCGGCGCAGCAGCTGCGGGGGCAGGTGCCGCCGGCGCCGGCGCGGGCGAACCGGACAGCTTGAGCTTCTGCCCCGGGTAAATGATGGTGTTGGCCTGCAGGTTGTTCAGTTTGAGGATTTCACCCGTGTCCAGTCCGAACCGGCCTGCGATCGCGCTGACGGTATCGCCCCGGACAATCGTGTACTCGGCCGGGGCCGCGGGCTGCGCAGGCTGGAACGCCGCCGGAATGGTGGTGGAGACAACGGCGGCGGGGATGACCGTCCCGGCTGCCTTCGCAGCAGCCTGTGCCTTCATCGCTGTCGCCAGGCTGCTGGGAATGGTCCGCGCCGGCTGTTGGGCGGCCGCGGCGGGCTGGGCCAGGGCCAGGGATGACATTACGACCGCTGGCAGTGCCGCAGTGGTGGCGGCGATCATCGGCAGGCTCGGCTTGGGGGGCTGCTTAGGCGAGCGGGACATCGTCATCGGAAAGAATCCTCTTCTCAACTGCGGGTGCGGACGCGGACGGGGATGCCGCTATCAATCTTGATACTACTGTGACTCAAGTTATTAGTGATACAACTGTGATGCATGTGAATCTCTCATGAATTCGCGAATAGCACAAGAATTTTGGGATTTGCGGGAATGGCCTCTTTTTCGGAGTGTCCGCAGGCCAGGGGCAGAATCAATTGGCCCGACTAGGCGCCGGGGCAGGCAGCGTGGCAACCTTGATCCGTGAGTAATGTAGAAAACCTGGTGGGCGAATGGTTGCCGCTGCCCGACGTCGCCCGTTTATTGGATGTTTCCGTAACTAAGGTCCATAGCCTGATTGATGAACACGCGCTGGCTGCGGTGCGCGTCGGGGAACGGAAGATCCGGTCTGTCCCGGCGGAATTCATCCAGGACGGCCAGGTGGTGGACAGCCTCAAGGGAACCATCGTGGTGCTGGCGGATGCCGGTTATTCGGACGAGGACCTCATCGGGTGGCTCTTTACGGCTGATGAGTCGCTGCGTGGACGTCCCATTGACGCGCTGCGCGAAGGCCGCAAAACGGAAATCAGGCGCAGGGCGCAAACGCTTGCCTGGTAATTGCTTCCTGTTTAAGAGGCGCGGCTGACGGCGGCCTCCGCCAGTTTCCGCAGCGCTGTCTTGGACAGGTCCTCCAACTCAAGGCCGTCCAGGGCGGCGAATGCCGCCGCGCTGAATTCGCTGATCAAAACTTCCGTCGCCTGCAGGGCCCCCGAATCTTCGATGATCGCCCGAATATCCGTGATGTCAGCCTCCGACAGGTCGGGGCTGCCGAGGCTGGCATCAATGAATGCAGATTCTTCCGGTGATGCCTGGTCCAGGGCGAGGGCTATCAGGACCGTACGCTTTCCTTCGCGCAGGTCGTCTCCTGCCGGCTTGCCGGTGGTGAGGGGATCGCCGAACACCCCCAGGACATCGTCGCGGAGCTGGAAGGCCTCGCCCAGCGGGAGGGCAAAGGCGGAATAGCCGCGGAGCAACTCATCGGACGCCCCCGCCAAGGCGCCGCCCAGGGCCAGCGGATGCTCCGTGGAGTATTTTGCGCTCTTGAACCGGATGATGGATTGCGCCCTGCCAACTGCACCGGCCCTGTCCCGGACCGGGCCGGCCACTTCCTCCAGGATGTCCAGGTACTGGCCCGCCATCACCTCTGCGCGCATCAAGTTGAATATCAGCCGGGCGGTGCTGCCGGACGCGGCCCGTTCGCCGATATCGGTAAACGCCTCCTCGCTGAAGGAGAGGCACAGGTCGCCGGTGAGGATCGCTGCGGCCTGGCCAAACCGTTCACTGTCCAGGGCCCATCCCTGGGCGGTGTGCAGTTGGCTGAAGCGGCGGTGGACGCTGGGGCCGCCACGCCGGGTGTCCGAGCGGTCAATGATGTCGTCGTGGATCAGGGCGGCAGCCTGGAACAGCTCAAGCGCGGCGCCGGCCGTGACCACCTGGCCGGCTCCCGCCTCGCCGCCGGCACCCCGCCAGCCCCAGTAGCACATCAGGGCACGGAGGCGCTTGCCGCCGGTGACCAGGTTGGAGATGGAACCCATGATGGGTTCGATGTCCGGTGAGATGCCGGCCATCACTGCCTGCCGGGCCGTCAGGAACGCGGTCAGCTCGCCGGCCACACCTGCGACAAAATCAGCCTGTTCATTCCTCAGCTGCTCGGCGACCGTCACTTGGCTGACTCAGCTGCAACGTTGGCACCGATCGTGAAGGTGGAAACACCCGCTGCTTCGACCACGGAGAGATTGACGGTCTCATTGTCGCCGCGCACAAAGTCCTTCGAGGCCACTCCGCCAACGCTGTCACCGGGCACTGCCTTGAAGCCTTGCCCTTCCAGTGCCTTCGTGTAGAAATCGATGACGGCGGCCGGAGCCGCCTTGGCTGTCCCCACAAGCGCGGCGGTCGCAGGTGCGGAGGCCTTGTCAAAGCTGCTGGAGACAACGGTTGCCCCGGGCATCAGTGGGAGGAGCTGCTGCGGGAAGCCCGCCACCAGGGCACCTACGGTCGCGGATGTATTGGGCGACGGCGACGGGCTGGGTGCGGCGGTAAGCGCAGGTTGTGGGGCAGCAACGGAAGCGGACTCTGACGGCTGTCCGGACGCCGTCTGGCTGCACGCGGCAAGCGACAGCGCGGCAACGGCGGCAAGCGCGGCCAGGCCGGCGGACTTCAAGTTTCCTATAGCCGTCACAGAGACTTTCCTCCTGGAGTTGTTGGCGGAACCAGCCTCCAGTTTAGCCAGCCTCCCTATATGGCCCGGACAAGCTGTCCACGCCCGGCAAGCCGATAGGATTGCAGGCGTGGGGCCCGCAGGAACACATCAGCCATCCGCCGCGCGCCTTCCCGGCGGCCGGCGGACGTGCATCATGCACGTGGACATGGACGCGTTCTTTGTCTCGGTGGAGCTCCGTACCCGCCCCGAGCTGCGCGGTAAGCCCGTGATTGTCGGCTTCCCGGGGGAGCGGTCAGTTGTCCTGTCGGGATCTTACGAGGCCCGGGCATTCGGCGTTAAGTCAGCCATGCCCATGGCCGTAGCCATGCGAATGTGTCCACAGGCGGTGATTATCGAACCGCGGCACAAGCTGTATTACGAGGTGTCCGGGCAGCTGATGGCCATTTTCGAATCGATCACCGGCCTCGTGGAGCCGCTCAGCGTCGACGAGGCCTTCCTGGACGTCACCGGGGCGCTGCGGCGGCTTGGTCCGCCCAGGGGAATCGGTGAATTGATCCGTCGCCGGGTGGCAGCGGAACTCGGCATCACTGCTTCCGTCGGCATCGCCGAAACCAAGTTCGTTGCCAAGATCGCTTCCACCCGGTGCAAGCCCGACGGGCTCCTGCTGATCACCCCGGACGAAACCGTGCCGTATCTTCACAGCCTCCCCGTAGGTGCGCTGTGGGGTGTTGGGGCCAAGACCGGGGAAGTTTTGGCCAAGATGGGCATCAGGACAGTGGCGGACGTCGCCGCCACTCCCGTGTCCGCACTCAAGAAGGTCCTCGGTGCCACGGGGGAGCATGTTCACCGGCTGGCCTGGGGCATCGATCCCCGTCCCGTCACTCCAGTCCGGCTGGAGAAAAGCATCGGGGCGGAGGAGACGTTCGCCACGGACACAGCCGACGAGGACCTCCTTCGCCGGGAACTGCTGCGGCTTTCGCACCGGACCGCCGGCCGCCTGCGGAGTTCCGGAATGGTGGCCCGGACGGTGGCACTGAAACTGCGCTTCGCCGACTTCTCCACTGTCACTCGCAGCAGGACCGTCCAGACCCCGGTGGACAGTGCCCAGCTGATCTACGCCGTGGCAGTGCAGCTCCTCGAGTCCCTGGGGACAAGGACCATGGCCGTGCGCCTGGTGGGCGTGCGGGCCGAGCAGCTCGAGGAGGCGGCCCGGACGTCCCTGCAGCTGAGCATCGACCGCAGGGATGAGAACTGGCGGGCGGCCGAGCAGGCCCTGGATGAAGTGGCCCGCAAGTTCGGCAACAAGTCCGTCCTGCCGGCCCGCCTGATGGAGCCCGAAAACCGGCCCGGCGACGGGGCAGGGCGCCCTTCCTGACGGGGCCGCCGAAGTCATTGCCGTCTTTCAGATCAGCCCTCAACAATCTATCCTTAGAGATACATAGTTTTTGAGTGAATGGACTTACTGCCGGACCCTCTTGGACATGCTCCCGCTCCCGCGGACGCGTGCTGGGTTTCCGTTTTTGCCATCGACGGTGGAGCGGGAACTTTCCAGCAACAGCAGGCGTTTTACGGAGCAGTAGTAGTGGCTGGGATCAGCCCGGACGTTGGCCTACAAAAGGAGGTCGTGATGCCGCTGTCGGAGCACGAACAGAAGTTGCTTGAGCAGCTTGAAAAGCAGCTTCACGAGGACGACCCGAAGTTCGCGAACTCAATGGGTTCGGACCCCGGTCGTTCATGGTCCACAAGGCATGTGGTTATTGGGGTCCTGTGTGCACTCGCCGGCGTCTTCCTGCTGCTGGTCGGGGTCACCCTCCAAAACATCTTTGTTGGCGTGTTGGGCTTCGTGGTGATGGGCGGCGGAGTGTACTTCGCCACCATGCGAAGTTCCCGCGGAAAGACAGGAGTCAAGGCGGCCGGCGGAAAACCGGGTAAGCCGCGCAGTTCGTTCATGAGCAGCCTCGAAGAGCGCTGGGACGAACGCCGCAGAGGCGAGCCCTAGCCACTTCCCGTTCGCACCTGCCTCCTCCACTCCACTCCCCGTGGACAGGGGACGCGACGAAAAGACCCGCTTCGGCGGGTCTTTTCGCGTTTAAGGGCCTCCGTCGGCGCGCCTGCCAATTCTTTCGGCTGCCGCCAGGGCCGATAGGGGCTGCGCAGGCGAAAAGTCCTCCACTTCCCACCACGGCCGCAAAAGGGCGCCATTTCACGGAAGTTTTCCCACAACAACCCTGCCCACAGGGCGGTTTTGCGTTGACTGTGGTGGAAAGTGGAGTAATGTGGAGGACATAAGAGGGTGGTTGCAACATAGGGGATGTGCAGTTCCTGACGGCGGACAGGCGGTGGGCCAGTGTTTCTGGGCACTCACTCGCCACGTCTGGATGAAAAGGGACGGATCATTCTCCCCGCTAAGTTCCGGGAGGAGCTTGCCAGCGGTCTGGTGCTCACAAGGGGCCAGGAACGTTGCATCTACGTCTTCAGCGAGAAGGAATTTGCACGGGTCCACGAGCAGATGCGGGAGGCACCAATCTCCTCCAAGCAGGCGCGTGACTATATCCGCGTATTTCTCTCTGGAGCCTCGGACGAGGTACCTGACAAGCAGGGGCGCGTGACCATTCCACCGGCGCTCCGGGAGTACGCAGGACTCGGAAGGGAACTTGCCGTTATCGGCGCCGGTACCCGCGCCGAGATCTGGGACGCCCAGGCTTGGAATGAATACCTAGCGGAGAAGGAAACAGCCTTTTCCGAAACTGACGATCCCATTCCGGGAATTCTCTGAATTCCAGGAGCGGGGCAGCAGGGTTTCCTGGATGAGATCTCCAGCCGGCCCACCGGCTGCCAACCTGGCTCACCTTCCCCGGAGCCAGGCGGGCGGAACGGTAGGCGCGGATGGGGATCTGGTCCCGGAAACAGCAGGTGACAACGACGGCGGGAAAGGACAGGCATGACCGACCAGCCCAAACCCACGTCCGAACGCCATGTGCCGGTCCTTCGCGACCGGTGCATCAATTTGTTGGCCCCTGGATTTGAAGCCGCGAGGCTCCGCGGCGAAACCCCCGTGGCAGTGGACACCACGCTGGGCATGGGCGGCCACTCCGAGGCAATGCTGCAGCGGTTTCCCGACCTGCACCTCATCGGCATCGACCGTGACGAGGAAGCGCTGGCCCTCGCCGGCGAGCGGCTGTCCCCCTTTGCTGCCCGCACTGACCTGGTGCATGCCGTCTACGACGAAATCGCGGACGTCCTGGCAGATCTCGGCGTTAACGAAGTGCACGGGATCCTGATGGACCTCGGCGTTTCTTCCCTCCAGCTGGACGAACGTGGGCGCGGTTTTGCCTATTCTTTCGACGCACCCCTCGATATGCGGATGGACACGAGCCGCGGACAGACTGCCGCAGATGTTGTTAACACCTACAGCGAAGAGGACCTGGTCCGGATCATCCGCAAATGGGGCGAGGAAAAGTTCGCGGGGCGCATCGCGAACCGAATCGTCGCAGCACGTGCTGTCAAAAAGTTCACCACGACTGGCGAACTGGTGGAGCAGATCCGTTCCGTGGTCCCTGCCTCCGCTGCCAAGTCCGGCGGCCATCCCGCCAAGCGGACCTTCCAGGCACTGAGGATCGAAGTCAACGAAGAACTCGACGTCCTGGAGCGCGCCGTTCCAGCGGCCGTGGACTCCCTGGCCCTCGGCGGGCGCATCGTCGTCATGTCCTACCACTCCCTGGAAGACAAGATCGTCAAAAGCGTCTTCCAGGCGCGCTCCAGGTCTTCCGCTCCGCTCGGCTTCCCGGTTGAGCTGGAAGAACATAAGCCTGAACTCAAGACCCTGACCAAAGGCACCGAGGTGCCAACCGCCGCCGAAATCGCCGAAAATCCCCGCGCTGCCTCCGCCAGGCTCCGCGCGGCAGAACGAATCAGAGCCAGGAGAGCTGCATGAGCACCGCCGCCGTCAAGAACTTTCCCGTCGTGCCCGGCAGTTCGGCGGCCGACAGCAGGCCTGCAGGCGAGCCCGGTGGGGGACGGAAGGAACGTACACCGCTCTCCGTGGTCCGCACTGCGCCGCGCAAGCGCCGTGCACCCTTCGTGGTGCTGTGCTTCGCCATGCTCGCCGTGGCGCTGATCGCTGTCCTGGTGCTGAATATCTCCGTATCCACAGCGCAATACCAGTTAGTGGAACTGCGTGCCAAGCAGAGTTCCCTGACCAAGGCGAACCAGGACCTCACCCAGCAGGTGCAGAACTTCGAGGCTCCGCAGAACCTGGCGGCCAAGGCCACGGAGCTGGGAATGGTGGCCTCCACCGTCAAGGGCCAGATCGACCTCTCTACGCTTTCGGTCACCGGAAAGGCCACCCCTGCCGTCAAGGGGGCCTCGACGGGAGCCGTGATCCCTTCACCCGCCGTGGCCGGACAGCTTATTGTGCCGCCGGCGGCCAAGGATGCGGGTGCGGACAAGTCGGCCACGGCCGCGGACAGGTCGGCCACGGCTGGCGACGCCGGCAAGGCGGCGGCAGACGCCGCCTCCGCCAAAGCGGCCAACGACGCAGCGAAGGCTGCCGCCGACAAGGCGGCTGCCGCGGCCGCAGCCGCACCGGCGCCCGAACTTCACGGCGGATCCATTCCGGCACCGCAGCAGAAGGTCCCCGGACAGTAGGCCGTCAGGCAGGACAGGCAGCAGCGTCGAGCAGCAAGGAATATCACGGTGGCGGAGACGACCGGCAAGGCAGGAAAAAGCAAGGCACCCAACGCCACGAAGCGCTTGCGTTTGGGGCTGGGCATCATGCTCACGCTCCTGCTGGTGGTGGGCGGGAAGCTCTTCCTGGTCCAGGGGCTGGACGTCGGAGGGATGGCTGAAGCGGCTTTGAACAGCCGGATGACGTCGGCGATCCTTCCCGCTGAGCGGGGCAGCATCCTGGACTCGCGCGGCACCGTGCTGGCCAACAGTGTCATCCGCTACAACATCGTGGTTGACCAGCGCGTTAACACGAAGACGGACTCCTACAAACGGCTGGAGCCCCAGGCCGATGGCCACGACAAGCTGGTGGACGTCAGCCGCGACCAGGCCATCTCGGAGCTCGCTTCGGCGCTTGGCATGGACACCAACGCCGTACGGGACGCCGTTACGGGTGAGAAGCCGTACTACATTGTGGCCAAGGAAGTGAAGCCCGATGTGGAGGACCGCATTTCCAAGCTGCAGGTGCCTGGCATTGTTGCGGAGGGTGTCAGCAAGCGCGTCTACCCGAACGGCGCCGTGGCCGGGGGCGTGGTGGGGTTCCTCCAGGACGGCACGACGGGGCAAGCCGGCATCGAGCAGACCCAGGATGACCAGCTCAAGGGCAAGGACGGCAAGCGCCTGTTCGAAATCGGCGCCGACGGACTCCGCATTCCCGTTGGCCTTGACGAGCTGACGCCGCCGCAAAACGGCAAGAACGTCAAACTCACGCTGAACTCGGACCTGCAGTACTTTGCGCAGCAGGCCATCCAAAGCCAGGCGGACAAGCTCAGCGCCGAATGGGGCGTCATCATCGTGATGGACGCCAAGACCGGGAACCTGCTCGCGCTGGCGGACACCAACGCCCCGGACCCGAACAATCCAGGGCTGGTGGCCGCCAAGGACCGCGGCGTGCGCTCGGTGACCGCCGCCTACGAGCCGGGTTCGGTGGAAAAAATGATGACCGCTGCCGCCGTTATCGACGAAGGGCTCGCCAGCCCCCTGGACCACTTCACGATTCCACCCACGTACACCGTGGATGGGCAGACATTCAGCGACGCCTTCACCCACGGAACCGAGGAACGGACACTGGCCGGAATCATCGGCTATTCCATGAACACGGGAACGGTCATGGCCGGCCAGCGGCTCAGCAAGGAACAGCGCTACGACTGGTTGAAGAAGTTCGGCATCGGCGAGGCGCCCGACATCGGGCTTCCGGCAACCGCATCCGGCATCCTCACCCCGCCGGACCAGTGGGACGGACGCCAGCAATACACCGTCCTGTTCGGGCAGGGCGTTTCCCAGTCCACGCTCCAGACGGTGCGGGCGTACCAGAGCATTGCCAACAACGGCGTCATGCTGCAGCCAAGGCTCATCGATTCGTACATCTCACCGGACGGCACAGAGGAGAAGGTCCCGGCCCAGCCCTCACGGCAGGTTGTCTCCGGGAACACCGCCCAGCAGGTCCAGGACATCCTGGAGAGCGCCGTGACTGAGGGTGAAATCAAGGACGCGGGCATCGATGGCTACCGGGTGGGGGCCAAGACGGGAACATCCGAGTCACCATGCGACGACGGCAAGAGCGGCTACTGCGGCTACACGGCCTCCATCGTTGGAATGGCGCCGATGGATGATCCGCGGTTTATTGTTGAGGTGGTGCTTCAGCGGCCCAAGGGCAGCATCTACGGCATCACCAACGGTCCGGTGTTCCGGTCCGTCATGAGCCAGACGCTTCGGACCTACAACGTCCAGCCGTCAACCGGCGAGCCGGCCCGAATGCCGCAGTACGCCAAGTAGCCGCTGCGCCGCCGCGAGTACCAGCAGCATCCAGCGCATCACAGTGCCCGGCGCGAACCATGCCGGGCACGCACTAGCACCATCGGAGATCCCCTTGTCAGAGTTCAGCACGCCCGGCAGCGACACGGCCCGGGACGAAAACCCAGCCCGCTTCCGGCCCTCAGCCGTGGCAGCGGTCCCGCTGGCCGCCGTCGGGCAGGCCCTTGGCGTTGCCGTGCCTGCTCCTGCCGCCGACGTGGAGATCACCGGCATCTCAATCAACTCCCGCACCGTCGAACCCGGCGACCTGTACGTCGCCCTGCCCGGAGCGGTGCGGCACGGAGCCGACTTCGTCACCGACGCCGTCGGTTCCGGGGCGGTTGCCGTCCTCACCGACGACGCCGGTGCGCGCCTTCTTGCCCTGTCCGCGGACACCCCCGTGCCCGTCCTTGTCGTGGACAAGCCCCGCAACGGCGTGGGGCCGCTGGCCGCGATGATCTACCGGAGCCAGTCCGCCGGCGGCACCCCGCTGCAGCTCTTCGGCGTTACGGGAACCAACGGGAAGACCACCACGACGTACTTCATTACCTCGCTGCTGCGCGCATTGGGCCGGAAGACCGGGTTGATCGGCACCATCGAGATCCTCGCCGGCGGGGAGCCGATCCCCAGCCTTCTCACCACCCCCGAATCGCCCGAGGTGCACGGGCTTCTGGCCCTCATGCATGAGCGGGGACTGGATGCGGCAGCCATGGAAGTGTCCTCACACGCCATCTCATACCAGCGGGTGGACGGTCTGGTCTTCGACGTCGCGGGGTTCACCAACCTCACCCAGGACCACTTGGACCTGCACCACACCATGGACGGGTACTTCGCCACGAAGGCACAGCTCTTCACGCCGGAGCGGGCCCGCTGTGCAGTGGTGACGGTCGACGACGAGTGGGGCCAGCGCCTGGCCGGCACCAGCCAGGTGCCCCTCACCACGCTCAGCACCAGTGGCCGGGCCCCTGCGGATTGGGCAGTGACCCGGTCTTCGCCCCGCGGGCTGGGCACGGACTTCACCCTCACCGGGCCAGGCGGGATCACCCTGGACATCCACACCGGGCTGCCCGGAAGCTTCAACGTGGCCAACGCAGCCCTGGCAGCGCTCATGGTGCTCGCCTCCGGCGTGGACCCGGCAGAACTGCAGGCAGCCCTGGACACCGCCGACCCATTCACCGTCGCCGTACCGGGACGGATGCAGCTCGTCGCGGAGAAACCCGCTGCCGTTGTCGACTTCGCCCACAACACCGACGCCCTGGCCCGCGCGCTGGAAGCCGTACGGTCGCCGGAACCGGGCTCGCGGCTGATCGTCGTGTTCGGAGCCACCGGCCAACGGGACCAGGGCAAACGGCCGGCCATGGGCGCCATCGCCGCGAGGCTCGCGGACACCGTGATCATCACCGATGACGATCCGCACGACGAGGATGCGGCGGCCATCCGGGCAGACGTGCTGGCCGGGGCGCGGGAAGCCATCGACAAGGAGTCCCTGGGTGCCGGTCTGCTGGAAGTCTTCCCGCGGGACGAAGCCATCCGGCACGCCGTAGCCCTGGCACGCCCGGAGGACACGATCCTGGTGGCGGGCCGCGGCCACGAGGTCTGGCAGGAAGTCAAAGGGGTCAACCTTGCCCTGGACGACAGGGTGGAGCTGCGCACCGCCTTGACAGCCAGGGGATTCAACGTTCTCCACGACGACCGGATAGAGTCCTAGACCGAGATGATTGCATTTACTGCGGCGGAAATCGCCGAAATCACCAGCGGGCGCCTGGACGCCGATCCCGGAATTACGCCGCTCTCGGTGGTGACGGATTCACGCGAAGCCACCCCGGGCTCGCTCTACGTCGCAAAGCCGGGCGAGCACGCCGACGGCCATGACTTCATCGGCGCAGCCTTTGCCTCCGGTGCGGTCCTGGCGCTCGTGGAGCACCCGGTCGCCGCCCCTGACGGCGCCTCTTACCCGTCAGTCGTGGTCAATGACGCCGTCCTGGCGATGGGTGCACTCGCGGCCGAGGCCGTCCGGCGCATCCGTGCCGCCCGCGCCGACGCTGGAGACAAGCTCACCGTTGTGGGCATTACCGGTTCGGCCGGCAAAACCACCACCAAGGACCTGCTGGCCGGAATCCTGGCCACCCAGGGCAACACCGTGGCACCGCGAGGCTCTTACAACGGGGAGGTGGGTGTTCCGCTGACCGTGTTCCGCGCCGGCACCGACACCCGTTACCTCGTCATCGAAATGGGCGCCACCGGAATCGGCCACATCCGGTACCTGTCCGACATGGTCAAGCCGGACATCGGCGTCGTCCTGGCAGTGGGGACCGCCCACGCCGGCGAATTTGGGGGAGTGGAGAACATCGCGCTGGCGAAGGGCGAGATGGTCGAAGGGCTGTCCGCCGCCGGCACCGCCATCATCAATCTCGACGACGAACGCGTCGCCGCCATGCGCAGCCGCACGCAGGCTGCCGTCCTTGGTTTCTCCGCAGAGGGGCGCCAGGACGCGCAGGTGCAGGCACTGAAGGCGGACACCAACGCCGAAGGCAGCCCCGAGTTCGATCTCCAACTGCCGGACGGCGCCGCGCCACGCCACGTGGCCAGCCGGCTCATTGGAGCCCACCACACCGGCAACCTGCTGGCAGCAGCCGCAGCGGCATGGGCGGCAGGAGTCCCGGGGGACCAGATCGCTGATTCATTGAGCAACCAGGCTGCCGCGAGCCGCTGGCGCATGGAACGGACCGAACGGCCGGACGGCGTCACCGTGATCAATGACGCCTACAATGCGAATCCGGAATCCATGCGTGCCGCGCTGCGCACCCTTGCCGATCTTGGCCGCGGCCGCCGCACCTGGGCCGTTTTGGGCGCCATGCTGGAACTCGGTGAGGATTCCATCCGCGAGCACACCGCAGTCGGCACCCAGGTGGTCCGCCTCAACATCTCCCGCCTTCTGGTGGTGGGCCGGGAAGCACGGGCCCTCTACGTCTCCGCCGTGCAGGAGGGATCCTGGGGCGACGAATGCATCTTCGCCGAGACGGTGGATGAGGCCTTCCAAATCCTCGACGTGGAACTGCAGCCGGGCGACCTGGTGCTGTTCAAGTCCTCCAACAGCGTTGGACTTCGCCATTTGGGCGATCGGATAGCATTACCCCCAACCCCCACCCCCGCCGGCGAAAGGAGCACTCTGCCGTGATTGCTCTATTGATCGGCGCAGGCCTTGCCCTGCTGTGCGCCCTTGTGGGTACGCCGTTGTTCATCCGGCTCCTTGTCCACCGGGGCTACGGCCAGTTCATCCGTGATGACGGCCCCACGTCGCACCACACCAAGCGCGGAACACCCACCATGGGCGGGACCGTGGTGGTGGCCGCCGTACTGCTCAGCTACGGGCTTACCCACCTCATCATGCTGATGATGAACCCCGATTCGCCCGGCCCTTCTGCCTCAGCCCTTATCCTGCTGTTCCTCATGGTGGGCATGGGCCTGGTCGGATTCCTGGACGACTTCATCAAAATCTCCCGCCAGCGCAGCCTGGGGCTCAATGCCAAGGCCAAGCTGATCCTCCAGGCAGCCGTGGGGATCGTCTTTGCCATCCTGGCGCTGAACTTCCCCAACGACGCCGGACTGACTCCTGCATCGACCAAAATCTCCCTCGTCCGCGACCTGCCCTGGCTTGACCTGGCCTTCGGCGGCACCGTGCTGGGCGCCATCCTTTTCGTCATCTGGTCGAACCTGATCGTCACCGCAGCCACCAACGGGGTGAACCTCACCGACGGCCTTGACGGCCTGGCAGCGGGAGCCTCCATCATGGTTTTCGGTGCATATACCCTCATGGGCATATGGCAGAGCAACCAGGCCTGTGGCTCACCCCGGGAAGCCGGCAGCGGCTGCTACTCCGTCCGGGACCCCCTGGACCTGGCACTGCTTGCCGCGATCCTGAGCGCCGCGCTGGTCGGTTTCCTCTGGTGGAACACCTCCCCGGCAAAGATCTTCATGGGCGACACCGGCTCGCTGGCCATCGGCGGTGCCGTGGCCGGGTTCGCCATTCTGTCCCGGACCGAGCTCCTCCTGGGCATCGTGGGCGGCCTTTTCGTGCTGATCACCCTGTCCGTCATCATCCAGGTGGGCTACTTCAAGGCCACGGGTGGAAAGCGCGTCTTCAAGATGGCGCCGCTGCAGCACCACTTCGAATTGAAGGGGTGGGCCGAAGTCACCGTGGTGGTTAGGTTCTGGATCCTGGGCGGACTCTTCGTCGCCGTGGGCCTGGGCATCTTCTACGCAGAATGGGTTGTACTGCTGTGACCGTTTCCCCCCGACTGGCAAACCTCGTTTCGTGGGACTCCGACTGGACCGGCCTGCGCGTCGTGGTTACCGGCATCGGTGTCTCCGGCTTCGCGGCCGCCGACACGCTGATCGAACTGGGCGCACGCGTGGTGGTGGTGGATGCCGCCACCAGCGACACCGCCCGCGCCCACGCAGACACCCTCAAAATCGTCGGCGCCGCGGACGTGCTGCTGGGCCCCGACGCCGTCACCCACATCCCGCGCATCGACGGCGGGCTCCCGGAACTGATCGTCACTTCGCCCGGCTGGCGTCCCGACCAGGCACTGCTGGCCGCTGCCGCACGGGCGCACATCCCCGTGTGGGGCGACGTCGAGCTCGCCTGGCGCGTCCGCATCCGCGAAGGCCGGAAGACCGCGGACTGGCTCGCCATCACCGGCACCAACGGCAAGACCACCACCGTGGGTCTCACCGAATCGATGCTGCGGGCCGCCGGACTTAAGGCGATCGCCGTCGGCAACGTAGGGACCCCGATCCTTGATGCCCTCCGCGACCCGGTGGACTATGACGTCTTCGCGGTGGAGCTGTCCAGCTTCCAGCTGCACTGGGCGGAATCCGTCTCGCCGGTGGCGAGCGTCTGCCTCAACGTGGCCGAAGACCACGTGGACTGGCACGGCTCCTACGATTCCTACCTGGCGGACAAGGCCAAGGTCTACGAGCGGACGCAGAAGGCCTGCATCTACAACGCCGAGCAAGTGGAAACCGAGCGCATGGTGGAGAACGCCGACGTGGTGGAGGGCTGCCGCGCCGTAGGATTCACCACGGTTACACCGGCCGTCAGCATGCTCGGTGTGGTGGAGGGGCTGCTGGTGGACCGGGCCTTCATCGAGGAACGCCGCAACAGCGCTGCAGAGTTGGCCTCCATGGCCGATCTTGGGCCGCTTGCCCCGCGGCACATGGTGGCCAACGCCCTGGCGGCGGCTGGACTGGTACGGGCCTACGGCGTCGATGCCAAGGCCGTACGCCAGGGCATCCTCGACTACGTGCCGGGCGACCACCGCATCCAGCCTGTGGCCCGGATGAACGGCGTGCTGTGGGTCAACGACTCCAAAGCCACCAACCCGCACGCAGCGGCGGCCTCGCTTTCGGCCTTCAGCAATGTGGTCTGGATCGCCGGCGGCCTGTCCAAGGGCGTGAGCTATGACGACCTCGTCAGGGACCATGCAGCCCGCCTCAAAGCGGTGGTACTGATCGGAACCGACACCTCGCCGCTCCGGGAAGCCCTCCGGCGACACGCGCCCGATGTCCCGGTGATCGAACCGGGAGCGGGTGACACTGAAGGAATGCAGACTGCTCCGGCGGCCGATGGCATCCCGGCCGGTTCACCCGGCCATGGAGAACAGGTGATGTCCTGGGCGGTGGCGTCAGCAGCACGGCTCGCCGAATCCGGCGATACCGTGCTGATGGCTCCGGCAGCTGCTTCCATGGATCAGTTCTCTTCCTACGCTCACCGTGGTGGTGCTTTCATCGACGCTGTCCGCGAGCTGGTGGAAGGGCAGGCCCAGACCGGCGAGGAGTAACAATGGTCAGCACGCCCACCCGGGCCAAGGGTGGCAAGCCGCGCCCCGGCTCCACGGCCACGGCAGCACGGCGGCCCGCCACGGCCGGAGCCAGGCTGCGGTCCGCGTACCGCGGTTTCTGGTCGGCGCTGGAAGGCACCGGTACCTCCCGGAACGGCTCCACGTACTACCTCATCCTCGGCGCCACGCTGGCCCTGACGGCGATCGGCATCATGATGGTCCTTTCCGCCTCCAGCGTGGAATCAATCGCTGCCGGAAAATCCCCATACGGCGATGCCCTGAAGCAGGGCGTCTTCGCCGCAATCGGCATCTTCACCATGTTCGTGCTGTCACGGATCAATGTCGTATGGCTCAAACGGCTTGCGTGGCCCGCCGTCGGCATCGCGGTCCTGCTCCTTGGGCTCGTGCAGGTTGTGGGCGACGAGGTCAACGGCAACCGCAACTGGATCGACCTGGGCGGCATCACGTTCCAGCCCTCAGAGGCTGCCAAGCTGGCCCTTGCCCTGTGGCTGGCGACGGTGTTGGCCCGGAAAGGGCGACTGCTCGGCCAATGGCAGCATGTGCTCATCCCGGCCGTGCCTGTGGCGGCGGTCGTCATCGTACTGATCCTTGTGGGCAACGACCTGGGCACCGCCATGATCATCATGATGATCATGGCCGCTGCGCTCTTCTTCGCAGGGGTTCCCCTCTATCTCTTCGGCATCGCCGGCATCATCGCCGCTGCCGGCACCGCGGTCATGGCCGTCACCAGTTCCAACCGCATGTGCCGCATCACGTCCTGGTGGACCGGCCAGTCCTGCGCCGACGGCATCGACGCCAACTACCAGGCCACCAACGGTATGTACGGACTGGCATCCGGCGGCTGGCTGGGCGTGGGACTGGGGCAAAGCCGGCAGAAGTACAGCTGGATCCCCGAAGCCCACAACGACTTCATCTTCGCCATTATCGGTGAGGAACTCGGCCTGGTGGGGACCGTCGTCGTCCTGATCCTTTTCGCTATCCTCGGTGCAGCCATCTACCGCGTGGTGGTGGCCCAGGAGGATATGTTCCACCGGGTCCTGGCCGGAACCATCATGGTCTGGCTGCTCGGCCAGGCCACCGTGAACATGTCGGTCGTCACCGGCCTGATGCCCGTTATCGGCGTGCCGCTGCCCTTTATTTCCTACGGCGGTTCGGCCCTGCTGATGTCGCTGTGCGCCGTGGGTGTGGTCCTCTCACTGGCCAGGGAACAGATGGCACCGGCAATGCGCCCCAAGAAGATGCTGAAGTTCACGGCCCGGACAGGGCGGGACAAGAAGAAACCAAAGAATTCCAGAAAGCGTGCCTAACCCCAGATGACTGCGACCCACCCTTCCATCGTCCTCGCCGGCGGCGGCACCGCGGGCCATATCAGCCCCCTGCTCGCCATCGCCGCTGCGCTCCGAAGTGAAGCCCCCGGGGCCTCCATCCTGGCGGTCGGGACACCCACGGGAATGGAAACCCGGCTGGTCCCGGCTGCCGGGGTGGAACTGGCCACCATCGACCGGGTTCCGTTTCCGCGCCGGCCGTCCGCGGACCTGCTCCGCCTGCCGGCCCGGCTGGCCGGCGCCGTCCGCCAGGCAGGGGCCATCCTGGACCAGGCGCAGGCGGATGTGCTGGTGGGCGTGGGCGGATACGTCTGCACCCCCATGTACCTTGCGGCGCGGAAGCGCGGTACCCCTATCGTGATCCATGAGGCCAACGCCCGTCCGGGCCTGGCCAACCGGGTAGGCGCGCTCCTGAAGGGCCGCGTCGCCGTGGCGTTCGAGGGTACCCCGCTGCGCAACGCGGTCCACGTGGGCATGCCCATGCGCAAGGAAATTTCCGGCCTTGACCGCAAAGCCGCCCGTACCGCCGCCCGTGAGGCGCTGGGGCTGGATCCCAGGCAGCCCACCCTGATCGTCACCGGTGGGTCCTCCGGTGCGCAAAGCATCAACCGCGCCATCGCCGCCGCCGTCGAACAACTTTCTGCTGCCGGAATCCAGACCCTCCACATCACCGGCCGCGGCAAGACCGTACTGGACCAGGCGGGCCAGCCGCTCGCAGCCAAGGGCTACCGGCAGGTTGAGTACATCGACGGCATGGAACGTGCCTACGCCGCGGCCGACCTTTTGCTGGCCCGGTCGGGCGCCGCCACGGTCAGCGAGGTTGCCGCCGTTGGCGTCCCGGCAGTCCTGGTGCCGCTGCCCATCGGCAACGGGGAGCAGGCGCTCAACGCGGCCGGCCTGGTGGCGGCAGGCGGCGCGCTGCTGGTCGCGGACAGGGACTTCACCCCGGAGTGGATTGCCCGTGAACTGATTCCGCTGATCACCGATAAAGCACGGCTTGCCGAAATGGAAGCCAAGTCCTACCGGCTTGGCATCCGAAATGCCGACCAGCGCATGGCTGGTCTTGTCCTGGAAGCGGTATCTGCATGAGCCCCCACAGCACGCCCGGCCTCGAATCCCTTGGCAAGGTGCACTTCATCGGCATTGGAGGAGTCGGCATGTCCGCCGTGGCCCGCATCATGCTGGCGCGCGGCGTTCCCGTGAGCGGATCGGACGCCAAGGACCTGCCCGTCATGGCCGACCTCGCCGCAGCCGGTGCCCGCATCGCCGTCGGCTACGCTGCAGCGAACCTCGACGATGCGCAGACCGTGGTGGCCGGGTCGGCGATCCGTGGGGACAATCCGGAGCTGGCGGCCGCCCGGCAGGCAGGCCTTCCGGTGCTGCACAGGTCCCAGGCCCTCGCGGCCACCATGGGGGAGGACACCGTCGTGACGGTCGCCGGCACGCACGGCAAGTCCACCACGACGTCGATGATCACCGTACTGCTGAAGGCCGCCGGGCTGGACCCGTCCTTCGCCGTCGGCGCCAACATCCCGGCGCTTGGCGTCAACGCGGCCCATGGCACGTCGGGCATCTTCGTCGCCGAGGCCGACGAGTCCGACGGCTCGTTCCTGAACTACCGGCCGCGCATCGCCGTCGTCACCAACGTCGAGCCCGACCACCTGGACTACTACGGCACCGCCGAGGCCGTCTACGAGTCCTTCGACCGCTTCACCGGGCTGCTGCCCGCCGACGGGCTGCTGGTGGCGTGCGCGGACGACGCCGGGGCGCTGGCTCTGGCGGAACGGACCCGGGCGCGGGGGAACACCAGGGTGGTCCTGTACGGGACGGACGGGCGTGCGGACATCCGGCTTGACGACGGCGGCCCCGGCCACGTGGCCGTGTCGGCGGCGGGGGTGGGGTACGGGTTGTCCCTCCAGGTCCCCGGAAGGCACAACGCGCTCAACGCCGCGGCGGCCTTCGCCGTTGCGCTGGAACTTGGCGTTGCCCCGGAGGCCGCGGCGGCAGGGCTGGCCCACTTCTCGGGCGCCTCACGGCGGTTCGAACTGAAGGGCTCGGCCAGGGGCGTGCGGGTCTTTGACGACTATGCACACCACCCCACTGAGGTCCGTGCAGCCCTCACCGCGGCCCGCTCCGTGGCGGGCGGCCACAAGGTGCACGTGCTGTTCCAGCCGCACCTGTTTTCCCGCACCAGGGAATTCGCGGCCGAGTTCGCCCAGGCCCTCAACCTCGCAGACACCGCCCTGGTCCTGGACATCTACCCCGCCCGGGAGGACCCCATCCCCGGCGTGACCAGCCAGCTCATCGCCGACCACCTCGACAAGGGCGGCCGGCTGGTCAGCGCCGCCGACGCCGTCGATACCCTTGCCGGAACAGCAGCGGACGGGGACGTGGTCCTGACCGTGGGCGCCGGCGATGTCACAGCGTTCGGCCCCAGGATCGTGGAGGCGCTGCGTGCCTAGCTCCCGCCGGCCCACCTATGCTCCGCCCAAGCGGTCCGGCCGGCCCGGTGCCGGGAACGGGAGCAGCGCCGAGCCCCGGAAGGGCGCCGGGAACCCGGCCCCTTCCGACGGCGATGTGATCACCGCATCCCGCAGCATGACGGATCCTTCGGAGCCGAAGCCGGCGAAGCCGCGGGAAACCTCCGGGGCAACGGTCCTGGCGTTCCCCGAACCCAGGGGGCGGCGGCGCCGCAAGCAGGTCGTGCTGGCACTGGGTGCCGTCATCGCGCTGGTGGCGGGGCTGCTGGTGGCCGCGGTCTACTCGCCTGTCCTTGCCCTGCAGACCATCACCGTCACGGGCACCAAAATCATCACGCCCGCCCAGGTCCAGGCCGCGCTTGAACCACTGCGCGGCAGGCCGCTGCCCCAGATCAGCGACGCGGACGTCAGCGCGCTCCTGGGGTCCCTGGTCCAGGTCAAGTCCGTTTCCGTTGAGGCCCGGCCGCCGTCCACCCTGGCCGTGGCAGTGCACGAGCGGGTGCCGGTCGCCCTGGTCAAGCAGGGGGAGCAGTACCAGCTGGTGGACGTCGACGGCGTCCAGCTCGCAACAACCGACGACCCTGCGTCCGCTGCGCTGCCGGTCATTGACGGCGGCGCCGGGGCGATCGGGCAGGACCTGTTCCGCGCCACGGCGGCGGTCCTGGGAGCCCTGCCGGCAGATGTGCTGGCGAAGCTGTCGAACGCCTCCGCGCAGTCCGTTGACGCCGTAGAACTGAAGCTGGTGGACGGCCAGACCATCGTGTGGGGAAACGCCTCGGAGAAGGAACTCAAGGCCAAGGTCCTGGCCGCGCTCCTGAAGGCTCCGGCGGACCCCAAGAACCCGGTCAGGGTCTACGATGTCAGTGTGCCCCGGCACCCCGTGACGCGCTGAGCGCTTTCTTTCCCGGTATTAATCCGACACGCGGACCCGGTTATTGAATGTGTGCACCAGAGGAAATACCGTCACAGACAAGAGTTACTTGACATAACTATAACCTTCAACTCGAAGGTTAAAGTTGCAGCCTTCAAGCTCTCCATCAGTTTTCGCAATAAGACACGAACAAGGGACACGTAACGTGGCAGCTCCGCAGAATTACTTGGCCGTCATCAAAGTCGTCGGCATCGGCGGCGGTGGCGTGAACGCAGTCAACCGCATGATCGAGGTCGGCCTCAGGGGTGTTGAATTCATCGCCATCAACACCGACGCCCAGGCCCTGCTCATGAGCGACGCCGACGTGAAGCTCGACGTCGGACGCGAGCTGACCCGCGGCCTCGGCGCCGGCGCCAACCCCGAAGTGGGCAAGCAGGCTGCCGAAGACCACGCCGACGAGATCGAGGAAGTCCTGCGCGGTGCCGACATGGTCTTCGTGACCGCCGGCGAAGGCGGCGGCACCGGCACCGGCGGCGCGCCCGTCGTGGCCCGGATCGCGCGCTCCCTCGGCGCCCTGACCATTGGCGTGGTCACCCGCCCCTTCACCTTCGAAGGCCGCCGCCGCGCCGGTTCCGCGGAGGCCGGCATCGACGCCCTGCGGGACGAGGTGGACACCCTGATCGTGATCCCCAACGACCGCCTGCTCTCCATCAGCGACCGCAACGTCTCCGTCCTGGACGCCTTCCGCTCCGCCGACCAGGTCCTGCTGTCCGGTGTGCAGGGCATCACCGACCTCATCACCACCCCGGGCCTGATCAACCTGGACTTCGCGGACGTCAAGTCCGTCATGCAGGGTGCAGGCTCGGCCCTCATGGGTATCGGCTCGGCCCGCGGCGAAGACCGCGCCGTGAAGGCGGCCGAACTGGCCATCGCCTCGCCGCTGCTGGAAGCCTCCATCGACGGCGCCCACGGCGTGCTGCTGTCCATCCAGGGTGGTTCCGACCTCGGCCTGTTCGAAATCAACGAGGCCGCCCGCCTTGTCCAGGAAGTGGCCCACCCCGAAGCCAACATCATCTTCGGCGCGGTCATCGACGACGCCCTTGGCGATGAAGCGCGCGTCACCGTGATCGCGGCCGGCTTCGACGACGTCAAGGCCACCTCGCCCTCCATGGACCAGTCGCAGCCGCAGGTGGCACCCCAGCGGCCGGCAGCGCCTGCAGCTGCTCCCGCCTCCGCCCACCAGCAGGGCGGAAACCACCAGGGCGGCAACCACCAGCAGAACACCCAGCCGGTCCACGCCGGCGTCGGCGCGGCCGGCCTCAGCAACTGGGGCCAGCAGCGTCCCACGGCCGTCCCTGCCGACTCGGGCTTCGACGTCGACCTGCCCTCCGTGGTGGAGCCGGACCTGACCGGAACCCACCCGGATGACCTGGATGTCCCCGACTTCCTGAAGTAGGCAGCCGCTTGTTCCATTGGCGGGCCGACATCCTTCCCGGGGTGTCGGCCGCATTCACCGATGCGCAGGCAGGGAACCTTGCCCTGCATGTGGGGGACGACCCCGCCGCCGTGCACATGCGCCGCGAACGCCTGGAGCACTCCATTGGACTGGCGTCCCGGTCGCTGCGTTTCATGAACCAGGTCCACGGCACCACCGTGGCCCTCATGGATGCGAAAACGCCTGCCCCGGAAGCCGACGCGATGGTGTCGCGGGGACTGCCGCTGGCGGTGATGGTGGCGGATTGCATTCCTGTGCTGCTCGCGGGCGAGTCCGGCGCCGGACCGGTCCTGGCCGCCGTCCACGCCGGCCGCCCCGGAATTGCGCAGGGAGTCATCCCCGCAGCCGTTGACACCATGGCATCCCTGGGCGCCACCCGGATCCGGGCGTGGCTGGGTCCCTCGATCTGCGGCGCCTGCTACGAGGTTCCAGCCGCCCTGCGCGATGAGGTGGCGGCCGCGGTGCCGGCTACCCGGAGCACAACCTCCTGGGGAACTCCTGCCCTGGACCTTCCCGCCGGCGCCCGAAGCCAGCTCGAGGCTGCCGGGGTGGAGGTCGAGTACACCGGTGGATGCACCCTTGAGACGGAAACCCTCTACTCCTACCGCCGGAATCCCACCACAGGCCGCTTCGCCGGCCTGCTCTGGTGCCATGACTGAGCCGTTGGGCGCCGGGCAGCGGCAGGACCTGGACCCGCGGACGGCAGAACTTGAGCAGCGGCTTGCGGCTGTGCGGAAGCGGATCGCTGCGGCAGCCGCCGGCGCCGGCCGCGGCGGCCGGCTTCCAGCCCTCATCGTGGTCACCAAGTTCCATCCGGCAGAGGACATCCGCCGCCTTGCCGGCCTTGGCGTCCGGGACGTCGGCGAAAACCGGGACCAGGAAGCCGCAGCGAAGGCCCTGGAACTGGCTGACCTGCCGCTGACGTGGCACTTTGTGGGCCAGCTGCAGACCAAAAAAGCCAAGTCCGTGGCCCGTTACGCCGCAGCCGTCCACTCCGTCGACCGTCCGCAACTGGTGGAAGCCCTGGCAAAGGCGGTCCGGGTCGGGATCGAGAGCACCGGCCGTGCCCCGCTGGACTGCTTTATCCAGGTCAGCCTCGAGGAGGACGCCGGCACGAACCGGGGCGGGGCGGCTCCCGCCGATGTCCCGGCCCTGGCAGAGCAGATCGCCGGATCGACCGGACTGAACCTCGCCGGCGTCATGGCGGTGGCACCGCTGGGGGCGCCGCCGGAACCGGCCTTCGAAAAACTGGCCGGGATCTCGGCCCTGCTGGTGGCAACGCACCCCGGGGCCACGGCAATCTCGGCGGGCATGAGCCAGGACCTTGAGGCGGCCATTAAGTTCGGGGCGACACACCTGCGAATCGGTTCCGATATTCTCGGTTCCCGTCCCGCCGTGGGGTAGCGTCGGTCCTATTGGAAGTGATGGGCGGGGGACTCCAGTGCTGTCAAGTCATTGGGCGGCCCGCTTACGGGACACGATTAGGAGTCGACCATGGCCGGCGCTCTGCGCAAGACAATGATCTATCTTGGGCTCGCCGACGGCGATGAGCATTACGAGTCCGAGCACCAGACCACACGTAAGGATGAGGACGAACCGATGGAAGTTGACCGCGAGGAACGCCGCGCTCCGGCACCCGTCCGCGAAGTCAGCCGCGAGGCGTCCTACGCCCCTGAAGAGGAATACCGCGCCCCTGTGACCCCCATAAAGCGCGCGGCCTCGAGCCGCGAAGAGAACACCGGCCTGCGCCAGATCACCACCATCCACCCGCGTTCCTACAACGACGCCAAGCTCATCGGTGAAAGTTTCCGCGACGGTATTCCGGTGATCATGAACGTCACGGACATGGGCGAGGCTGACGCGAAGCGCCTGGTTGACTTCTCCGCAGGGCTGGTTTTCGGCCTGCGCGGAAGCATCGAGCGGGTCACCAACAAGGTGTTTCTTCTCTCACCGTCCTACGTGGAAGTCATCGGTGACGATAAGAAGGCCAGCGACACGCAGGCCAGCTTCTTCAACCAAAGCTAAGCTCCAGGGCTGCTATCAGATGCCAGGCAGGGACACCTGTCTGGCATCTGTGCTGAAATAGACAAGACAACAGCGGTAGACGCAGCGGACTCCGCCACGGAGGCACCGCATGAACATGGAGATCTGGAATAAGTCATGGGAATTGTTTTCGGACTTCTCTATCTCGCCCTGCTGCTGTTCTTCGTAGCCCTCATTATCCGCCTGGTCTTCGACTGGGTGCAGATGTTCGCGCGGGAATGGCGCCCCCGGGGCGCGGCCCTGGTGGTGGCGCACGCCGTGTACTCCATCACCGACCCGCCACTCAAGGGACTGCGGCGGCTGATCCCGCCGCTCCGGCTTGGCGGCGTCTCCCTGGACCTGGGCTTCCTGATTCTGTTCATCGGTGTCAGCATTGCCATGAGCGTCACCAGGGGCCTGGCCTGAAACACCAATTAGACCCAGCAATGCAGTCCGATCCTTCCCGGAACAGCTACTGTAAAGCGAAGAACCCTCCCGTTTGACACCGCAGTGTTGAATTAGAGTAAGCAGACCAAATTTAGGTACCGTAGTTTTGACGGCCGGAAGGCCTACTGACTAACCAGACCAGTGAGGTGACCAGATGGCTTTGACGCCAGAAGACGTTGTCAACAAGCGCTTTCAGCCCACCAAGTTCCGCGAGGGCTATGACCAGGACGAGGTTGACGACTTCCTGGACGAAATCGTCGTTGAACTCCGCCGCCTGAACCAGGAAAACGACGAGCTCCGCAAGAAGCTCGCCGAAGCCGGTTCCAGCGTTCCGGCAAGCTCCGCCGGAGCCCCCGTGGTGGAAAAGGTCCCCGCGCCGGTCAAGGCCGACAAGGACGAGGCCCGCGAGAAGGCCGAAGCCGAGGCGAAGGCTGCCGAAGCCAACAAGAAGAAGGACGTCCAGCCGGCTGCTCCGGCTGCCGCCGCACCGGCCGCGCCCGCTTCCGTCGCCACTCCTTCCGCTGAATCCGCGGCCGGCCTGCTGGCCATGGCCCAGCAGATGCACGACCGCCACGTCGCCGACGGCCAGGCCCAGAAGGACAAGATCATCGCCGAAGCGCAGATCGAAGCCAGCAGCCTCGTCAACGACGCGCAGGAGAAGTCCCGCAAGATCCTCGGTGCACTGGAGCAGCAGCGCTCCGTGCTGGAACGCAAGGTGGAGCAGCTCCGCGGCTTCGAACGCGACTACCGCTCACGCCTGAAGGCCTACATCGAGGGCCAGCTCCGCGACCTCGAAGCCCGTGGCTCCGTGGCAACCCCGGAAGTCAGCGAAGCCAACTAAGCCTGGCAGCACGTATTCTGAAAGCCGGTGGCTGAGGATTCCTCGGCCACCGGCTTTTGGCATTGAACCCCAGTTCCCCCGAATTGAAAGCACCATGACTGACGAACTTGCCGCGGACGCGGCACGCCCTGTCCCACCCACGCACCGGCCCCGCCGGGCTGTGCTGCTGTCCCTGTTCGCGGGGTTCGCGGTCTTCGCCTATGTCCTGGACCAGCTGACCAAGCTGTGGGTGACTTCCACCATGGTGGAAGGGGAACGCATTCCCGTGCTGCCTCCACTGCTGCACTGGTATTTCATCCGCAACTCCGGGGCCGCGTTTTCCATCGGCGAGAACGTCACCTGGGTGTTCTCGATCATCATGGCCGGGGTCGCCATCGCGATTCTGTTCCAGGTCCGACGGCTCGGCTCGGCCTGGTGGTCCCTGGCCTTGGGCCTGCTGCTGGGCGGAGCCCTGGGCAACCTGACCGACAGGCTCTTCCGGGAGCCATCCTTTGGCATGGGACACGTGGTGGACTTCATCCAGCTTCCCAACTTCGCGATATTCAACATCGCAGACTCCGCCGTTGTGTCCGCCGTCGCCATCATCTGCATCCTGACCATCCGCGGGATCGCCCTGGACGGCACCCGGTTGGGCAGCGCGCACAAGGACAAGCCCGGCCATGAGTGAGCGGATCACCGTCTCCGGCGAGTACGCCGGAACCCGGGCCGATGCCGGGCTGGCCGGCCTGCTGGGGGTATCGCGCTCCGTCGCCGCGGCCCTGCTGGCCGAAGGCCACGTCCTGAACCGGGGCAAGGCCCTGGGCAAGTCGGCGAAGCTCGTGGCCGGCGACGTCCTGGACGTCACCATCCCGGAACGCCGGGACCCCCTGGAAGTCGTGGAGGAAGTTGTGGAAGGCCTGGATATCCTGCTCGACGACGATGATTTCGTCGTCGTCGACAAACCCGTTGGCGTCGCAGCCCATCCATCGCCCGGCTGGGTAGGGCCCACCGTGGTGGGCGGGCTCGCCGCCGCCGGCTACCGCATTTCCACCTCGGGCGCTCCCGAGCGTGCAGGCATCGTGCACCGGCTCGACGTCGGCACGTCGGGTGTGATGGTCGTGGCGAAATCGGAGCGGGCGTACACCGCGCTGAAGCGGGCCTTCAAGGAACGCACCGTGGACAAGGTCTACCACGCAGTTGTGCAGGGACTCCCTGACCCGCTGACCGGCACCATCGACGCCCCCATTGGCCGCCACCCGGGACATGACTGGCGCTTTGCCGTGATCGAGGACGGCCGCCCGTCGGTAACCCATTACGAAGTCCTGGAGGCCTTCGGCAAGGCAAGCCTGGTGGAGGTCCATCTTGAGACCGGCCGCACCCACCAGATCAGGGTCCACTTCTCCGCCCTGCGCCACCCGTGCGCCGGAGACCTGACCTATGGTGCCGACCCCCGGCTCGCGGCCAACCTGGGTCTTACCCGGCAATGGCTGCACGCCCGCCAACTGGCCTTCGACCACCCCGTGACAGGGGAGCGGGTGACGGTCACCAGCGGGTACCCGCAGGACCTTGCCTACGCACTGGAAGTGCTGGAATCGGGCCAGGCCTGACCCCCGGCTTGCCGGGTCCGGCCGCGTGCAGCGCTTAGAATGGTCCGGTGAGTTCCAGCAATGATTCGTTCGTCCACCTGCACACCCACACCGAATATTCCATGCTGGATGGAGCAGCCCGCCTGGGGGAGCTGTTCGACGAAACCGAACGCCTGGGCATGCCTGCCCTGGCCACCACGGACCACGGCTACCTGTTCGGCGCCTTCGATTTCTGGCAGAAGGCCCAGGCCAAGGGGATCAAGCCGATCATCGGCGTCGAAGCTTATGTGACCCCCGGCACCGCCCGGACCGACAAGGAACGCGTGCGCTGGGGCGACGAATCCCAGCGCAAGGACGATGTGTCCGGTGGTGGTTCGTACACGCACATGACGCTCCTGAGCTACAACAATGTGGGCATGCGGAACCTCTTCCGTGCCTCATCCATCGCGTCCCTGGACTCGGTCTTCGGCAAATGGCCCCGCCTGGACCGGGAGCTGCTGAACACCTACTCCGAAGGCCTGATCGCCACCACTGGCTGCCCGTCCGGGGAGGTCCAGACCCGCCTCAGGCTCGGCCAGTACCGTGAAGCGCTGGAAGCCGCGGCCGAGTTCCGGGACATCTTCGGCGCGGAAAACTACTTCTGCGAACTGATGGACCACGGGCTGGACATCGAGCGGCGGGTCACCGGCGACCTGCTGCGGCTGGCCAAGGAACTGAACCTGCCGCTGGTGGCCACCAACGACCTGCACTACACCCACGAGCACGACGCCAAGGCGCACGAGGCCCTGCTGGCCATCCAGTCCGGCTCCACCCTGCTGGAGCCGACCTACGACAACGGCGGCTCGCGCTTCGCGTTCTCCGGCAGCGGCTACTACCTCAAGTCGCCGCGCGAGATGCGCGAGCTCTTCCGCGACCACCCGGATGCCTGCGACAACACGCTCCTGATCGCGGAGCGCTGCGAGGTGTCCTTCAACACGGACGCCAACTACATGCCCCGCTTCCCCTGCCCGCCGGGCGAGGACGAGACCTCCTGGCTGGTCAAGGAAGTGGACAAGGGCCTGAAGTACCGTTATCCGGGCGGCATCCCGGACGAGGTCCGCAAGCAGGCCGACTACGAACTCGGCGTCATCACGTCCATGGGCTTCCCCGGCTACTTCCTGGTGGTTGCCGACTTCATCAACTGGGCCAAGAACAACGGCATCCGCGTGGGGCCGGGCCGTGGCTCCGGTGCAGGCTCCATGGTGGCCTACGCCATGCGCATCACTGACCTCGACCCCCTGCGCCACGGCCTGATCTTCGAACGGTTCCTCAACCCGGACCGCGTCTCCATGCCCGACTTCGACGTCGACTTCGATGACCGCCGCCGCCCCGAGGTCATCGACTATGTGACCCGGAAGTACGGCGACGAGCGCGTGGCCATGATCGTCACGTACGGCACCATCAAGACGAAGCAGGCACTCAAGGACTCTTCCCGCGTGCTGGGCTACCCCTTCAGCATGGGCGAGCAGCTGACCAAGGCGCTGCCGCCTGCGGTGATGGCCAAGGACATTCCGCTGGCCGACATCCAGAATCCTGAAGCCAAGCGCTACAGCGAGGCGGGGGACTTCCGCCAGTTGATCGCCACCGACCCGGAGGCAGCCAAGGTCTTTGAGACCGCCCTGGGCATCGAGGGCCTGAAGCGCCAGTGGGGCGTGCACGCCGCCGGTGTGATCATGTCCTCGGACCCCATCATCGACGTCATCCCGATCATGCGCCGTTTCCAGGACGGCCAGGTGATCACCCAGTTCGACTACCCGACGTCCGAGGGCCTGGGCCTGATCAAGATGGACTTCCTGGGCCTGCGGAACCTGACGATCATTTCGGACGCCCTTGAGAACATCAAGATGAACCGCGGCATCGACCTGGACCTCGAGAACCTCGAACTGGACGACGCCGCATCCTACGAGCTCCTTGCCCGCGGCGACACCCTGGGCGTCTTCCAGCTCGACGGCGGCCCCATGCGGTCGCTGCTGAAGCTCATGAAGCCTGACAACTTCGAAGACATCTCCGCCGTGCTGGCGCTCTACCGTCCGGGTCCCATGGGCGCCAACGCCCACACCGATTACGCGCTGCGCAAGAACGGCGTGCAGGAAGTCATTCCGATCCACCCGGAGCTGGAGGAACCCCTCAAGGAGATCCTGGGCGGCACCTATGGCCTGATTGTGTACCAGGAACAGGTCATGGCCGTGGCGCAGAAGCTGGCGGGCTACTCGCTGGGCCAGGCAGACATCCTGCGCCGCGCCATGGGCAAGAAGAAGAAGTCGGAACTGGACAAGCAGTTCGCCGGATTCTCCCAGGGCATGCAGGACAACGGCTACTCCATGGAGGCGGTCAAGACCCTCTGGGACATCCTGCTTCCGTTCTCCGACTACGCCTTCAACAAGGCCCACTCGGCCGCGTATGGCGTGATCTCCTATTGGACCGCGTACCTAAAGGCGCATTATGCGCCTGAATACATGGCCGCTCTGCTGACCTCCGTGGGCGATGACAAGGACAAGTCCGCCATCTACCTCAACGAATGCCGCCGGATGGGCATTACGGTGCTGCCGCCGGACGTCAACGAGTCCGCGCTGAACTTCACCCCCGTGGGGAACGACATCCGCTTCGGCATGGGTGCCATCCGCAACGTGGGTGCCAACGCGGTGGAGGCCATGGTGGCCGCCCGCGAAAGCGAGGGTGCGTTCACATCCTTCAAGGATTTCCTGATGAAGGTTCCGGCAGTGGTGTGCAACAAGCGCACCATCGAATCCCTTATCAAGTCCGGCGCCTTCGATTCACTGGGCCACCACCGCCGGGCCCTTGCGATGGTCCATGAAGAGGCCATCGACTCCGTCATCACGCTCAAGCGCAACGAGGCCATCGGCCAGTTCGACCTCTTCGCCGGGTTCGAGGAGGCGGAGTCGGAGGCCTCGCTGAGCATCGAGATCCCCGACCTGCCCGAATGGGAGAAGAAGGACAAACTCTCGTTCGAACGGGACATGCTGGGCCTGTACGTCTCCGACCACCCGCTGCAGGGCCTGGAAGGCCTGCTGAGCCAGCACGCGGAGATGAGCATTACCACGATCCTGGGCGAGGACGGGCCGCAGGACGGCGCCATTATCACCATCGCCGGCATGATCACGTCCCTGAGCCGCCGCATCGCAAAGGCCAGCGGCAACGCCTATGCCCGTGCCGAGGTGGAGGACCTGGGCGGTTCGATCGAGGTGATGTTCTTCGGCCAGGTCTACGGACCCATCGCCTCCGTGCTCGCCGAGGACCTGATCGTGGTGGTCAAGGGCCGCCTGCAGAAGCGCGACGACGGTGCCATCACACTGAACTGCATGGAACTGTCCGTTCCGGACCTCAGCGAGGGCCTGCACGGACCACTGGTGATCACCATGCCCACCCATAAGGCCACCGAGGCCGTGGTCACGGAACTTGGCGACGTGCTGCGCACCCACCGCGGCAACTCGGAGGTCAGGCTCCACCTGCAGGGCGATACCCGCACCGAAATCATGGGCCTGCCGGTGCACCTGCGGGTGAACCCCAGTCCGTCGCTGTTTGGCGACCTCAAGGTCCTGCTGGGACCTGCCTGCCTGGACGCCTAGGACGGCTCCACGCGAAAGGCGGACGACGGCGGGAAGCACCTCCCGCCGTCGTCCGCCTTGTGGCTTCCTGCGGTAAGCCGGGGCCTAGATTTCGTAGTCCAGCGGCATCGGCTGCCCGTAGGCGCCGCCATGGTAGAGCAGGGGCGTTCCTTCACCGCCCACCTGGCCGTCCACCACCTGGACCACCACCACCGCGTTGTTTTCGAACGAGAGCCGCATCTGAACCTCCCCGATCAGCCAGCCCGCCACGTCCTTGAGGATGGGGACGCCATGCGGGCCAACCTCCCAGTGGTTGCCTTCGAACCGGTTGCCGGGGCGGGCGAAGCGCGCCGCCAGTTCCTGGTTCTCCAGCCCCAGCATGTGGACCCCGAGGTACTGGGTGTTGGCGACCGCCGGCCAGGACCTGGAACTGCGCGCCATGTTGAAGGTGAAGCGCGGCGGCTTGGCGGACAACGAGGCGACGGAAGTGGCGGTGAAGCCGTAGGGCTCGTCCTGGTAGTTCACGGTGATGATGGCCACGCCGGCGGCGTGCCGGCGGAACATCTCCCTGAACGTCTGCTCGAACGGCTCGCTGTTGTCGGTCACCGGGGACTCCTGCACTAGGTGGTGTAACTCTTCCTCCAAGCGTATTGGTCCATGGTCGCGGCAGGAAAACCTGCCGCTGCCGCAGTAGTTGGGATATCCCGCAGGAAGCTTTGTTAAGGTGTGTTGCATGACGAACTCTGCCCGCCCCGCCAGGCGGCTGCTGCCCTGGTCCCTGCTGCTGGTACCCGCGGCGGCGGGCATCCCGGCCGGACTCCTGTGGTGGATCCTGGCTCCAGGCGGCCTGAACCTTGTCACGCGGGATCCCGCACTGTCCTCGGGCACCGTCCCCTTGGTCTGGCTGCCCCGCGACCTGACGCTTGCTGGGATCCTGGTGCTGGCCGGTTGCCTCCTTGCGGTGTTCCTGGCGGATGGAAAGCGGCCGGATCCGCAGGCCGCACTGTTGACGGGGCTGGCCGGAGCGCTGGCCGGCAGCGCCGTGGCATGGGGGACAGGGGTCCTGGTGGCCCGGTTATGGGGCCCGGCCGTCGATGCCTCGGCGAATGCCAGCATCGCCTTTTCCCTCCGGGCCTGGCCGGTCCTGCTGCTGTGGCCCGCCGCCACGGCGGTGTCCGTCTTCATCCTGGAACTCGTAGGCGCCGGCGGCAGGAAGCCGCACGCGGGCGGCACCGGAACAGCCACAGGGTTCAGCCCCCTAAAATAGACCGGTGACCACTTCCCCGGATCTTCCCGCCTCCGTAACCGCCGCCGTCGATTTCCGCACCATCGACCTTCGGGGCCGCAGCATGACCCTTGCGGCCCTGCGTGCCGCCGTTCCCCGCGCCCAGGGCCACACCATGGCCGACGCGGAGGAGAAGGTCCTGGCCATCATCGCGGACGTCCGCCAACGCGGCGTTGCCGCGCTGGCTGAGCTGGCGGAGAAGTTCGACGGCGTGGCGCAGGAGCATCCGCTGGTCCCCAGGGAGGCGCTCGCCGCCGCCCTGGACGGGCTGGACCCTGCCGTGCGGGCCGCCCTGGAGGAATCCATCAGCCGGGCCCGGAAGTTCGCCGACGGGCAGCGCCCCCGCAACGTCGACGTGGAGCTCGGTGACGGCGCCGTGGTCAGCCAGAACTGGGTGCCTGTTGGGCGTGTCGGGCTCTACGTTCCCGGCGGGCTCGCCGTGTACCCGTCCTCCGTGGTCATGAACGTGGTGCCGGCGTTGGCGGCCGGCGTGGAGTCCATTGCCCTGGCCTCGCCGCCGCAGAAGGAATTCGGCGGCCTCCCGCACCCCACCATCCTCGCTGCGGCGGCACTGCTGGGCATCACCGAGGTCTATGCCATCGGCGGCGCACAGGCGATTGCGGCTTTCGCCTATGGCATCGAGGCAACGGAGGCCGGTCCTGCCCTGGAGCCCGTGGACGTGGTGACCGGCCCCGGCAACATCTTCGTCGCCACGGCCAAGCGCCTGGTCAAGGGCGTCGTGGGCATCGACTCCGAGGCAGGAACCACGGAGATCGCCATCCTGGCCGATGATTCCGCCCAGCCCGCGCTGGTGGCCGCAGACCTGCTCAGCCAGGCCGAGCACGATCCCAAGGCGGCATCGGTCCTCATCACCGACTCCGAGGAACTGGCCACGGAAGTCCGTGCGGAACTGGAACGGCAGGCCGCTGCCACCAAGCACTCGGACCGGGTCCGTGAGGCGCTGTCCGGGCCGCAGTCCGGCGTGGTGCTGGTGGACGGCCTGGACCAGGGGATCGCTGCCTGTGATGCCTACGCGGCCGAGCACCTGGAGATCATGACCCGGGACGCTGCAGGTGTGGCAGCGCGCATCCGTAACGCCGGAGCCATCTTCGTCGGCGATTACAGCCCGGTAAGCCTGGGGGACTACTGCGCCGGCTCCAACCACGTGCTGCCCACCAGCGGCACCGCTGCCTTCTCCTCGGGCCTGAACGTGACCACGTTCCTGCGGGCCATCCAGGTCATCAACTACAGCCGGGAAGCCCTGGAACAGGTCAGCGGGCACATCGTCAGCCTCTCCCGGGCCGAGGACCTGCCGGCGCACGGCGACGCGGTCACGGCCCGTTTCCCGGCCAACGGGTGACACCACTACATGTAGTAATTACAGGATTGTTATTACCCCATATCTGGCCGTAAACTGGGAGACGCCACGGCAGCGCCCCCCGGCGGTGCCCGTGGCTTCCAAGGCACCGCAGACCACGAGCGTGAAGGGGGACCGCCATGTACTGTCCGTTCTGCCGCAACCCCGATTCCCGCGTGGTTGACAGCCGCATGGCCGATGACGGTTCAGCCATCCGGCGCCGCAGGCAGTGTCCCGAATGCGGCCGCCGCTTCACCACGGTCGAAACCACCAGCCTCTCCGTCATCAAGCGGTCCGGCGTGGGGGAGCCGTTCAGCCGCAGCAAGGTCATCAACGGGGTGCGCAAGGCGTGCCAGGGCCGCCCGGTGAGCGAGGACGATCTCGCCATGCTGGCGCAGGAAGTGGAGGAACAGATCCGTTCCTCCGGTGCAGCCGAAATCGACGCGCACGAGGTCGGCCTGGTGATCCTGGGACCCCTGCAGAAACTCGACAAGGTGGCCTACCTGCGTTTCGCCAGCGTCTACCAGGCGTTCGAATCACTGGAGGATTTCGAAACCGCTATCGCGTTGCTCCGCCACGAGGCGGAGGAAGACGCCAAGGGCGCTGCCAAGAGCTCCGAGAAGAGCCCGCTCTAGACTCCGGTGGCGGCAGCGGAGGGGAAGCCGCAGCCGCCACCGGCACCACTCCTACTTGGCCAGTTTGTGCTTCAGCGCGATTTCCAGCGCCGCTCCCACGATGCCTGCCTCGTTGCGCAGGACAGCCGGGACGATAGGCGTGCGGAGCTTGAGGTTGGGAAGGTACTCATCCGCGCGCTTGGAGATGCCGCCGCCCACAATGAACAGTTCCGGTGAGAACAGGAACTCGACGTGCGAGAAGTAACGCTGCAGCAGCACGCTGTACTCATCCCAGGACAGCCCGTCGCGTTCACGGGCAACGGCGGACGCCTTGGATTCGGCATCGAACCCGTCAATTTCCAGGTGGCCCAGCTCCGCGTTGGGAACCAGTTTGCCGTCGAAAATAAAGGCCGAGCCAATGCCCGTGCCCAGGGTGATCACCAGCACCGTGCCGGAAACGCCGGCACCCGCGCCGTACCGGGCCTCTGCCAGGCCGGCCGCGTCGGCGTCGTTGATGACCTCTACCGGCCTGCCAAGCCGGGCGGTGAGGAGCGCGTCGATGTCGGTGTCCAGCCAGCTCTTATCCACATTGGCGGCCGAGTGCACCACGCCATGCTGGATGATGCCGGGGAAGGTCACACCCACGGGGGAGCCGGCCTCGGGAGCCTCCGGGCGTGCCGAAAGCTCGGCCACCACCAGCGCCACGGCCTCGGCGACCGCCTCGGGAGTGGCAGGCTGCGGGGTGGGTACCCGGAAGCGCTCACCGAGGAGCTTGCCCTTCTTCAGGTCGACAATGCCGCCCTTGATGCCTGTTCCACCGATGTCGATGCCGATCAGCGGTGCATTCTTGTGCGACTTCTCGTCCTTCTTGGCCAATGGGATTCCGTTCTTGACAGGGGCGGGCAGGAAAAGGGGCAGCCACTGGCAGCCCGTAAAGAGGGTCCGGTCTGCGGCGGCGGCCATGCCCTGTGCGGGCATGGGCCAGCCTACGGCAGGGTGAGGATTTCGGCGCCGGTCTCCGTGACCAGCAGGGTGTGCTCGAACTGTGCGGTGCGTTTGCGGTCCCGGGTGACCACGGTCCAGTCGTCGCTCCACATGTCCCACTCCACCGTGCCCAGCGTGAGCATCGGCTCGATGGTGAACACCATCCCCGCCTCGATCACGGTGTTGTAGGCGGGGGCGGCGTCGTAGTG
Organism: Pseudarthrobacter phenanthrenivorans; assembly: GCF_000813845.1. Lineage (GTDB taxonomy): Bacteria > Actinomycetota > Actinomycetes > Actinomycetales > Micrococcaceae > Arthrobacter > Arthrobacter phenanthrenivorans_B. The sequence goes on along the minus strand of NZ_JWTB01000023.1, from coordinate 21,601 downwards.
CGGAATGATCAGCCCGGTGTGGAATGCTTCGCCGACACCGTGGCCGGTGAAGTCACGCACCACACCGTAGCCAAAACGCTTGGCATAGGACTGGATGGCGCGGCCGATGACGTTGATCTCGCGTCCCGGGGCCACCGCCTTGATCGCACGGTTCAGCGATTCCTGGGTGCGTTCCACCAGCAGCCGCGACTCCTCATCGACGTCGCCGACCAGGAAGGTGTAGTTGGTGTCGCCGTGGACGCCGTTGATGAAGGCGGTGATGTCGATATTGAGGATGTCACCATCCTGGACCACGGTGCTGTCCGGGATGCCGTGGCAGATGACCTCGTTCAGCGAGGAGCACAGCGACTTGGGGAATCCGCGGTAGCCGAGGGTGGAGGGGTAGGCGTGGTGGTCCAGCAGGAATTCGTGCCCCACCCTGTCCAGCTCATCGGTGGTGACGCCGGGCTGGATGTGCTTGCCCACTTCCACGATGGCCTGGGCTGCGATTTTCCCCGCGACCCGGATCTTTTCGATCGTCTCCGCGGACTTGACCTCGGAGCCGGTGAATTTGGCGGGTGCAGGCTTGCCGACATACTCCGGACGGGGGATGGACGCCGGGACGGGACGCTGCGGACTCAAGGTACCCGGGGTGAGGGTGCCAATGGGTGCAGTCGAGGCAAGGGAAGGCATAGATTGATCATATAAGGCACCACAGAACGCCTAACAACCGACAAGCGGCGGAGGGCACGCGTAAGTGTTTGTGTTACGTGGGTCACCCGGCATTCCTGTCGCCGGAACGAGGAGCAACGATGACTGAGTACTGGTTCAACGTCAAGACCCACGAGGTGGAAGAGGACCGGCTGTCGGACTGGAGCCAGCTCATTGGGCCGTACAAGACCCGGGCCGAAGCGGAGCACGCCCTGGAAAAGGTGAAGGCGCGCAACGAGGCCTGGGAAAAGGGTGACGACGACTGAACAGTAGGGTGGGCCGGCGTCAGGGCGGCAGGGCGTTGTGACGGCATTCCTCCGCGGACTGCCTCGCCCGCTGGCGGCCTCACCTTGACGTCCGCTTCCGGAATACCGCCCGGACGCGGAGGTCCCGGGCATTTGTGTCAGTGTCCCAGTTCCGCGTGGCCGTTGGGCCGAAGCTGAAAGTTTAGAAGGAATGCTCCGGGCCGGGGAACGTGCCGGACCGGACGTCGTCCCCATAGGCGGTAGCGGCGTCGAGCAGCGTGTTGCGCAGGTCCGCGTACTGCTTCACGAACTTGGCCATCCGGCCGCCCCTGAGACCCGCCATGTCCTGCCAGACGAGGACCTGCCCAGTGGTTTCCTTGCCGGCGCCGATGCCCACGGTGGGTACGTCCACGGCTGCATCAACGGCCGCTGCCGTCTCTGCGGGCACCATTTCCATCAGCACGCAGAATGCACCGGCGTCCGCAAGGGCGCGGGCATCCTCGATCAGCCGCTGGCCGTCGTCGCCGCGGCCCTGGACCCGGTACCCGCCCAGAGCATGTTCGCTCTGCGGGGTGAAACCGATGTGCGCCATGACCGGGATGCCCGCCTGGACCATGGCGCGGACCGTGGGGGCGTAGTACTTCCCGCCTTCGATCTTGACCGCGTGTGCCAGTCCTTCCTTCAGGAACCGGACACCGGCGGCCACGGCCTGCTCCGCACTGACCTCATAGCTGCCGAACGGCAGGTCCGCCACCACCAGGGCCCGTTTTGCGGTCCTGGCCACGGCCCGGCACAGGGGGAGCAGCTCATCCACGGTCACCGGAAGGCTGGTTTCGTTGCCGAATACGTTGTTGGAGGCCGAATCACCCACCAGGAGCACCTCGATCCCGGCTGCATCGAAAATCTCGGCCGTGTACTGCTCGTAGGCGGTGAGCATGGCGAACTTCGTGCCGTCGCGCTTGGCCTGCTGCAGGTGGTGGATGCGGACCCTGGCCGGCTTCCGGACGGCTGTGGCGGCGGCGTCGGCACTGGCCGGGGTGCCGGGGCCGGTGCCGTACGGTGCGGGTACTTCTGCGGACGCGCTGGAGTCTGAGCTGTTGCTGGAAGCCATGGGATGAGCGTAGTGCGGTACCCGCCGTACTAGCTACCGCGCGCATTGCGCGAGGACGGTGATTACCGTCATAGCCGCGGTGCGCGCGGGGTCATCCTGAAGCGGTAAGGGACGGATACCGCCGCGGGGCCGGGCGCCGCGCCAGGTTAATGCTGTGTTACGCGGGGCGCAGGCTCAAGCACGACGGCCGAATGATTAGTACAGTGATGATGAACTGCTGCCGGTTCTCCCCATTGCGCGGACCCGGAGCATGGACGTTGACCGGAGAAGAGGCCTTCATGGACCGCCAGCAAGAGTTTGTCCTGCGCACAATCGAAGAGCGCGACGTGCGTTTCGTGCGCCTGTGGTTCACCGATGTGGTGGGTTCGCTGAAGTCCGTGGCGCTTGCGCCGGCCGAAGTCGAGGGAGCCTTCGAGGAAGGCCTGGGCTTCGACGGATCTTCGATCGAGGGCCTGGCGCGTGTCTTTGAATCGGACATGCTGGCCCAGCCCGATCCTGCCACCTTCCAGATCCTGCCGTGGCGCGGTGAAACGGAGCAGACCTCCCGGATGTTCTGCGACATCCTGACCCCGGACGGGGAGCCCTCGGCGGCGGACCCCCGCAACGTGCTGAAGCGGACCCTGGCCAAGGCCGCGGACATGGGCTTCACCTGCTATACCCATCCCGAGATCGAGTTCTACCTGCTGAAGTCGAGCGAGCCGGGCCCGAACGGCGCTCCTGTTCCGGTGGATGAGGGCGGCTACTTCGACCACGTCCCCGGCGGCGTGGCCCAGGATTTCCGTCGCACGGCGGTGACCATGCTCGAGTCCGTCGGCATCTCCGTGGAGTTCAGCCACCATGAGGCCGGCCCGGGCCAGAACGAGATCGACCTCCGCTACGCCGACGCACTGCAGACGGCGGACAACATCATGACCTTCCGCACCGTCATCAAGGAGGTGGCGCTGCAGCAAGGCACGTACGCCACCTTCATGCCCAAGCCGTTCACGGACCACCCGGGCTCCGGCATGCACACCCACTTCTCGTTGTTCGAAGGCGACAGCAATGCGTTCTTCGAGGCGGGCGCCGAGTTCCAGCTGTCCAAGACAGCACGCCAGTTCATCGCCGGCATCCTCAAGCACGCTCCGGAGTTCACCGCCGTCACCAACCAGTTCGTCAACTCCTACAAGCGGCTCTGGGGCGGCGGCGAAGCACCGAGCTACCTGAGCTGGGGCCACAACAACCGTTCGGCCCTGGTCCGCGTCCCGCTCTACAAGCCGGGCAAGGGCCAGTCGGCCCGCATCGAGTACCGCGGAATCGACTCTGCCGCCAACCCGTACCTGGCCTACGCCGTGCTGCTCGGTGCGGGCCTGAAGGGCATCGAGGAGGGCTACGACCTTCCGGCCGCGGCAGAGGACGATGTCTGGTCGCTGAGCTCGGCGGAACGCCGGGCCATGGGCCACGATCCCCTTCCGGCCAGCCTGCACGACGCCATTCGTTCCATGGAGGACTCCGAGCTCATGCCGCAGATCCTGGGTGAACAGGTCTACGAGCACTTCCTGCGCAACAAGCGCGCGGAATGGCAGGACTACCGGCTGCAGGTGACGCCCTACGAGCTGCAGCGCAACCTCGGCATCCTCTAGGTGCCCGGCGTGAGCCTGGCACGCCGCCTCATCGCGGCCGGATTCAGCGACCTGGAGAAGGGCGAACGGTTCCTTGCCGCCCGCGAACTCGAGGGCCTGGACCAGGACGCGCTCTTCGCCGGACTGCAGCTCGCGGCCAGCCCGGACACAGCACTGCAGTCGCTGGTCCGGCTGATCGAAAAGCATCCCCAGCTGCGCGACCTTGCTGCTGCCGACCTTGAGGCCAGTGAACCGATGTTTCGGGTCCTGGGCGCCTCGGAAGCGCTGGGGGAGTTCCTGATCCGGCATCCCGAGCACCTGGACGCCTTCCAGGTCCGTGCCAGCCCGGAGCCGCTGCCTGCCGACCCGGCCCGCCTCCGCGCCACGCTCCTCCAGTCCGTCGGCGCGGACCCCCGCGCTGCCCGCCCGGTCGCCGCGGCCACGGGCGTGGAGGCCTATGCGGCCCTGCGGACGGCGTACCGGCGTGGACTGGTGGACCTTGCGGTCAAGGACCTTTGTGCCGCCGATCCGCTGGATTTCCTGCCCTCGGTGGGCGGCGAGCTGGCGGACCTTGCCGCGGCTGCCATCGATGCTGCCCTCGCCGTCTCCCGGGCTGAGGCGGCAGGGCAATACAGCGCCGCCGACGTTGCGGACGTCGGCCTTGCCGTGATTGGCATGGGCAAGTGCGGCGCGCGGGAGCTGAACTACATCTCCGACGTCGACGTCATCTACGTGGTCGACCCCGGCAGCCTGGCCGACGCGGACGCCAACACCATCGGCACCGCCCTGGCCAGCGGCATTTCGCGGGCCATCTCGTCGGTGGCCAGGGAACCGGGCCTGTGGGAGGTGGACGCCAACCTCCGGCCCGAGGGAAAGTCCGGCCCGCTGGTCCGCACCCTCGCCTCGCACGAGACGTACTACGCCCGGTGGGCCGAGAGCTGGGAGTTCCAGGCGCTGCTGAAGGCACGTGCCATCGCCGGCGACGCCGCCCTGGGGCGGGCCTACGAGGACGCCGTGTCGCCCCTGATCTGGAGTTCGGCCGGGCGTGAGGGCTTCGTGGAGTCCGTTCAGGCCATGCGGCGCCGGGTGACCGAGCATATTCCGGCCGCAGAGGAGCAGCGGCAGATCAAGCTCGGCCGCGGCGGCCTGCGGGACGTCGAGTTCACCGTCCAGCTGCTCCAGCTGGTGCACGGCAAGGCAGATGAGTCATTACGACGGCGGGACACCACCTCGGCGATCGCCGCCCTGTCTGCGGGTGGTTACATTGGCCGTTCGGATGCCGCGGCGTTCGACAACGCCTACCGCTACCTGCGCCTGCTGGAACACCGGATCCAGCTCTTCCAGCTGCGCCGCACCCACCTGATGCCGGTGGCCGACCCGGCGCTGCGGTCACTGGCGAAGGCCGTGCTGGGCCCGTTCTCCAACGAACGGCCCAGCCCGGATTCCCTGCTGTCTGCCTGGCACCGGACCAAGCGGTCCGTGCGAGAACTGCACGAACGGATCTTCTACCGGCCACTGCTGAACACTGCGGCCAAGCTCAGCAGCGAGGACGCCAGGCTGACCCCCGAGGCGGCCCAGGGGCGGCTGGCGGCGCTTGGATACCGGGACCCGCAGGGGGCCATGCGCCACATCGAAGCGTTGACGGCAGGGGTGAGCCGGCGCGCCGCACTGCAGCGGCAGCTCCTGCCCATCCTGCTGGACTGGCTTGCCGAAGGCGTTGATCCCGACGCAGGGCTCCTGGCCTTCCGCCGCGTCAGTGAAGCGCTGGGTACGACGCACTGGTACCTTGGCCTGCTCCGTGACTCCAATGCCGCCGCCGAGCGTTTGTGCCACATGCTGTCCAATTCCCGGCTGATCGCGGACCTCCTGGAAGTCTCGCCCGAGTCCGTTGCATGGCTGGGACAGGACAAGGACCTGGTTCCCGTGGGCTTTGAGGCCCAATGGCAGGAAATCACGGCGAAGATGTCGCGGCACGCCGATCCGGAGAGTGCCATGCGGCTGATCCGGCTGATCCGGCGGCGCGAGATCCTGCGCATCGCGATCGCCGATTCCGCCGGGCTGCTCGGCCAGGAGCAGGTGGGCAGGGCCCTGGCGGACACGGACCGGGCCGCAGTCCTGGGCGCCCTCCGCGTTGCGGAAGGCATCGTGGCCGCCGGGGGCCCGCTGAAGACCACGGTGCTGGTGGTGGCGATGGGCCGGCAGGGCGGCCGGGAGATCGGCTACGGCTCCGACGCCGATGTCATGTACGTCCACCGGGCCCTCCCCGGATTCACCGAAGCGGAGGCGCAGGAACAGGCTGCCCGGATCGTGTCCAAGGTATCGAGCCTGCTGACCCAGCCGTTGAAGCCCGCCATCATGGCCGAACGGGTCCTCCAGATGGACGCAGACCTGCGGCCGGAGGGCAAGAACGGGGCCATGGTCCGTTCCCTGGACTCCTTCGCCGAGTACTACCGCCGCTGGTCCCTGATCTGGGAGGCGCAGGCCCTGCTGCGGGCCCGCCCCATGGCCGGCGACGATACCCTGGCCGCAGATTTCCTGGAGCTTATCGACCCCATCCGGTACCCGGAGACAGTCTCGGAGCAGGACGTGCGCGAGATCCGCCGTATCAAAGCCCGGGTGGAATCCGAGCGGCTGCCCCGCGGCGCGGACCCCGCCCGCCACCTCAAGCTGGGCCGCGGCGGACTCAGCGACGTCGAGTGGCTGGTGCAACTGCTGCAGCTGCAGCATGCCGGCAAATACCCGGAACTCCGCACGACGTCCACGCTGGAGGCCCTCAACGCCGCAGCGGACCTGCGGCTGCTGGATACCGCCGACGCCGGCCTGCTGGCTGAGGCCTGGCGGCTTGCCAGCCGCATCAGGTCTGCCAACGTTATCTGGAGCGGCAAGGCATCCGACCTCCTGCCCTCCTCCCGCCGGGACCTGGAAGCCGTGGCACGCTGGTGCGGCTACGAACCGGGCAACGCCGCTGCCCTGGAGGAGGATTACCTGAGGGTGAGCCGCCGGGCCCGGGCGGTCTTCGAACGGGTCTTCTATGGAAACTAGGCCGGCCCCGTGGGTGTGGCTTATTCCGCTGCGTGACCTCGACCGGGACGCCCGCGCCATCCAGTTCGGCGCCGTCGCCGCCATGTCGCTGCTGCCCGGCCAGGAGCGTTTCGTCGGCGACCCGCTGCGGATGGCACTGGCCGGACTGGCGGAGGAATCACGGCATCCGTACGTGGTGGAAGCCAAAGGTGAACCGGTCGGCCTGCTGACCCTGCAACGGGGCGCGGCTTGCCTTGCCGGCTGGCCGGATGAGCACTCAGCGTGGCTGCTGCGCGGGTTCCTCATCGACTGCCGGCACCAGGGCTTAGGACTGGGCACGGGGGCGGCCGCCGCGGCCGTGGAGGCAGCGCGCAGGCTTACGGCCAGGCACTCAACCGGTGAGTCCGGCGTCGTCCTTTCCGTCAATGAGGAAAATCCGGCGGCGCTGGCTGCCTACCGCCGTGCCGGTTTTGTCGACGCCGGGCGCTACTTGGGCGGCTCCTCCGGCCCCCAGCGCACGATGTTCCACAGCTTCGCCGCTGCCTGCTGACGTAACCCGCCGGACGGGCATTGCGCTTGGCATCCAATTGCCCGAGTATGTGGATTGGCGGTGTTCTCCAACCTTGTTGGGGGGAAGGCTGGACAGAGTCTTCGTCTCGGGGGGCATTCGTCAGGGGGTCCGGTTCCCGGTCTCAGCACGTCAGGAAGCGGGCCCCCACCTTAGGCTTTTTGTTCCCAAGGGCCCGCAGCCCCGGAACGCCAAAGGCGGCCACCGGAATGATCCGGTGGCCGCCTTTGCTGCTTCAGTGGTCCTGCCAGGCAGGCCGCAGGCTAGACGCCGTAGTAGAGCTCGAACTAAGCAGGCTTGCTTGCGGGGGGTTGGGTGACGTTGAGACCCTTGATTTTCTGCGGTTTTCGTATTGGGTGAGTTTGGCAGGCGCGGGCATTTTTTGCCTCTCCCGCGGACTTTCCGCGGACTCGGGCCACTAATCCGTTGATGGCCAGGTAAGGCCGTTCCGCCGGTTGAAGTTTTCAGACCGTCGCCGGGATTGCTTCGTCCCAATATTCGTGGGTCTTGCCTTCAAAGACACGTCTGCTCTGTGCATCGCCCGTATGGCGTCAACGTCGGACTGCTCGAAGCGGATTCTGGAGCCGTACTTTGAGTGGGGCCATCGCTCCTTCTTCATCAGTCCGCGGACACCCTCGGGGCTCATTTGCAGTAGCTTCGCCAAATCACTGACGGTGAGCAGCCGGTCGCTTGGGACCTGAGCTTCTTCGGATTCCACGGACACATGCTAACCGGGCATGTACTCGTAATCCGGTTCCTGGTCCTCGTACGGCGAGCGCAGCGTGTGCTGCTGCCGTTCCTTCTCGCGTTCTTCCGCTTCTATACGGGCCATCATCGCCGCGAACCCATCAGGGTCAAACTTCACCATCCCAAGACCGTAAAGCCGGGCCCTGACACTGGCGACGTTACGGCGAATCACACCATTGTTACTTGTTGACTCGAGGTCCCGCTGATGGAATGACGGCCCCTTCATTTACGCTAATCGAACTCGCACAAATCTCACCTATGGGGGGCAACAATTGAAGAAAGCACTACTCACCCTGCCTGTCGCGGCGCTGCTTCTTGCAGGGTGCGGCGGTACGCCGCAGAGCACGCCCACTGCGCCGACGGTGGAACCAGCGACAGGGTCGGCCACTACCGCCTCAGCTAGCCCTTCTGCGTCGGCCCTTGCCGCTTCAGGGGCCAAGTCCAGTCGGGGAAACATCGTCAAGAAGGTAGGCGAAGGGGCTTCCGTCACCGATAAGGACAAGACGGTAGCCAGCTTCGTTATCAACTCAATCACTGTCGATCCGAAGTGCACCGATCCAAACGCCATGCCATCAAATAATGGCCATCTCGTAGCCCTCAACGTCTCGATGGAAACGACACCTGACCTCGCTGCCTCCGTGAACCCTCAGTTTGGGCTTGCGGGTTACGCCTGGAAGGCGGTGGCCGATAACGGCACCACCTTCAACGGTGACCTCAGCACCTATCCCGCATTTACGTGCTTCACTGCCGCGGAACGGTTTCCCTCAGCGCTCGGGCCGGGTGAGAAAGCTACTGGGATGCTAGTTGTCGATGTTCCCACGGCAACGGGTGTTCTGGTCCACAAGCAGGGATTCATGCCCTTGGGCTGGGAGTGGGAATACCCAGCAAAGTAGTAGTTGATTTTGCAGAAAGCCCCGGCCAGTCGCAATGACCAGCCGGGGCTTTCTACTGTTCTAGCGGGAGCGTCCGTTGGCTACGGTTGCGACCCGCTCCATGCCGGATCCAACGCGGCCATCCACATATGCCGTGAACTCGTGTCCGTCCACTACTAGGCGTAGTGAGGACGGGAACGCCGGCGCCGCGACACTCACCCCAGCCTGAACAGCACCAACCCTGCCGCCTTCCGCATAACCACGGAACGTCCCAGCATTGATCGCAGCCAACACCCCGTCATACCGCCTGGACGACTTCTCGTTGATAATCCACTCACCAGAACGGACCTTCAACGGCTGACCATTCACCATCGCCAACACGTTGTCCTGAGTCGGATCAGACGGCGCAGTGCCAGGAACAATGCCACCCTCAGCGAAACCCATAATGTCCCGCACCCGGCCACCAGTCACACCAGCGACAGTTGCAGCGCCAAAACCAGCAACAACAGCGCCGGTCTGCTCCCACGCATCCCGGTTCTGCGTGGCAGACTGAACAAGCTTTCCCATATGAGTGTCGGCGGTCTTTCCCGCGTCCTCAGTCGCCTTCTTGGTCTTCTCCGTTGCCGCTGCGGCTTCAGCCATGGCGGCCTTAAAACCCTGAATTTCGGCCGTGAACCGGACCGCGACATTTCTTTGGGCCATATGCCCACCTCCTGTTTTTGGGTACAAAAAAGCCCGCCATAAGCGGGCTGCGATGTTGTGAAGCTATTCAGTTATGAGATGCATAGGCGCCGGGCCGAAATCCCCCCATCCCGTACAGAACTAATTCAGCCTCCCCGGCGGGAAAATTTCGGAGGCCCCTGCTGCGGGGATAGGCCCCAGGGTACTTACCGATGTCCGCGCGGTCTGAAGGTCCGGTCAATAAGTGAGGCCCATAAAGCGGGTGCGTCCTCCCAGCCGTACATGCGGCCATCCTGCCCTCTTACGCGCCGACACGCGCCGCCCCTGAACCAGCCGTGGAACTCGCCCCAAGGTGTTTCGATGAGCTGCTGCGTCACACGGTTCGGATCCTCAGAGCCTTTGAACACCGGCGCCACCGCGGCACGTCTGGCCTGCCTCCTACTGCTCATGGCGGACTACCCAGCCAAGGGCCAGCATTCCAGCGGGTGTAAGCCCTAGCTGCCCGCCTAAGTGCCGCATTTCCTGGGCCTGCCATGCTGATGCTATACCGTCGTATACGGCCACAGCGTGGCATATGTAGGCCGCTACAGCGGGGATAAAGGAGTCGTCCCACTCGTTAGCCTGCGGGCTTTTCCATAAATTCCGCCACAATTTCTTCTCCTCCGGAGCCCAATTACGTGTTTTTGGCAGCGAAGGGATAGGAAGAGAACACCCTTCAGCGGGTAGTTCAATCAGCCCAGAACGCACGCTGGGGCTGCGATGCCGGGAATTTGGCTTAACGGGATTTGCCTTCGGACCAGGCATAAACGCTCCTTTCTGTTGGGTCTATCTGCTTGCAAAACATCCTTTTCACCTCACCGGCGGTTCCGGAAGGGGCCTGGGGTCCGGGACACCCCCTGGCATGTGGGGGCTAGTCGTATTGGTGTGCTGCTTTGCCGGCGGCGCTGAGGTTGCAGTGCGCGTGACTGGGCCCGAGGTAGCTGGTGCGCTGGTCGTTGTGGTCTAGATGCCACGGATCGCCAGCGGCTATGAGCTGGCCGCAGCGCACGCATGGGACTGTGCCTGTTGCTACCTGTGGTGCGAGGGCTGCGCGGGCGTTGATGTGGTGCGTTCCGTAGCCGCGTTGGGTTGACGTGCCTCGGGCTTTGTCTGCTTCGCGTGCGTGCTGTGGGCACAGCCTGTTGGTGGTGATGGTGGGGCAGCCTTGTCGGGCGCATACCTTCTTGGCTCTTGACATGTTGTCCTTTGGTCGATGTGTGCTTGGGGGTGGAGGTACGTCCTAAACCCGTCCTCCACCCCAAGCGGCTTGTGGCCTCTATGCTCCGTAGAGGGATTCGTAGAAGTCGTTGTTCTCTTCCTCGGAAAGTGGCTGGTCTTTGGGTCGATTCTTACCGGAGAGCCAGTTGTTGACCCGTTCGCGGTAGTTGCGGAGGCCTTCGTGTTCTTCTTCGGTGTGCAGGGATTCGAGGCCGGCGCCGTCCTCGACCATGGCTAGGACTTTGGCCCGGTCGGGTTCGAGCGCGGCTGCGTGGCGGATCTGCCAGGGGACCATGGCGAGGAGCTGCGGATCTAAGCCAGAGGCTGTGAAGGGCGGGAGGTCGCCTGTTGCCCACATTGTCGGGGGCGTTTCTTCGGCCTTGGCTACCTCCACGAGCACGGGACGCTGTTGCGCTTCGATGTCAAGCAGTGGATTGAGAGCGTATTCAGGATTGATATCAGTCATATCTACTGTTTCCTTCTAATTGGATTGGTAATGATTAGCTGGCTATTGATTCATTAGTTTGAATTGCCGCTAACATTTGGGCCTCTGTACAGGGCGATTTTGCTCTGCCTACCGTTGAGGCATGGAGATAAAAATCAACTACACATATGGTCCAAAGCACGGCGAAACCGCTGTGAAGGACTTGGCCAAATTCTCAGAGCGTGGCGACGGCGGGGTTGTACAGACACACCGGGAGCCATGGTGTCGGTGCCTGCGCTCCTGAGGGGCCGTATCCACCAGTAACGTCGGCAACCGTTATGTGGGTGCCTATGCGCTAGACGTTTGCTTCTGCGATCTGTTCAATCTGGCTGTCGTAGTTGAACCTGCTGAGTTCTGCCGGGGTGTCCACCGCGAACGCGCCGGCCTCGATGATGATTTCTTTGAGGCCGGTGACGTGGTCGTCTGTGGGTGGCTGCATCTCCCAGAGTTTTTCGAGCTTCTGCCCTTCGTAGGGGTGAGCTTCGATGTAGCTGTTGGCGACGTTGACCCAGCCTGCTTCGACTGCCCGGCTGATGAGGGCTTTGACGAGGATCTGGTCACCTGCGAGTTCAGCACGGTCCAAGAGTGCCAGCGCTTTGCTTTCGTCGCGTACACCAAGGCTGGAGACTCGTTCGTGCGCGTCTCGGTAGGAGATGGCGTGCTGAGGGTCTGTGGCTGTGTTGCCGAAGAGTTGCCGGCGCAGGTCGTTGGTGCGGGTGGTGCGCGCCTGGAGTTCAGCGGCTTTGAGGTCGTTGATCGACTTTTTGGTGTTCAGGTAGGTCCGGGCAATCTTGGAGAGCTTTCCCTCGGGGGTCAGCTTGCGGTCGTTGCGGACGGCTTCGGTGGTTTCGCGGAGGCGCTGGCGGAGGGTTGCGGCCTGGTTCGCGAGGTCTGTGTTGGCGGCGTTGTATCGTGCCACAGTGTTTCTCCTTTGTCGGGGAAGGTCTATGTGTTGATAGTCCCGCGGCTTCCGGCGTGTATACGAGGGCGCTTCCAGTAACGGAAGGTCTGTAGGGTGATGATGTGGCACGAGAAGCGAATCCTTCCCCCTCCGATCCCGTCAGTGGGCCCGCCAGCAACCTGCTGGGCTCCCTAACTGGAGTCATTGCAGGATCTGTTGTTGGTGGGGTTGAGGGCTCCATTACGGGGGCAGTGGTCGGGCCGATAATTGAAGAGGCAGGGCGTACTGTCCTTTCTCGGCTAATCGGGGCCAGGGAACGGCGTCGTGTTGAAGCTGTAGTTACCTTCACGACACAGGCTGTTCGGCGCAACCTCGAAGCGGGCATGACTATTCGAAGCGATTCTTTTTGGGAACCTCGGGGCGGATTCGCGCCCGATGCCCAGGAAACCTTTGAGGCGGTGCTCCTTGCGGCCCAACGGGATCCGGAAGAGCGCAAGCTTCCCCACATGGGCAGCTTGTACGCGTACATTGCCTGCGACCCAGCAATGACAGCCACTGCTTCTCACTGGCTGATCAGGACCGCGGAATCTTTGACGTGGTCACAGTTCCAACTTCTTGCGCTTGTTGGTAGATCAGACGAATTTGACCTTGAAGGGATAAAGATTGGGCAGTCGGCACGCAACTGGGACAGTGTCGCACTCCATAAGGAACTGAGTGATCTTGGCTTAGGCGGACGCTACCTGATCCATGGGGGCATGGAGGAATTGCCCAACAAGATCCAGGTCCCGACAGGGATGCTGCACCGTTACAAACTGCCGAACCCCGGCTCCATTCTTTATGGCGCTCTGGGTCTGGCTGAAATACCCACCGAAGAGCTTGAAGACATCGTGCACAGACTGAGAAAGCCCGTTGAAAGTGACGACTGAGAACACGCCCAAACGCCGTTTCCTAACTTTCAGTCAGGTCGCGGAGGAATTGAACGTCAACGCGCCTACCGTGAGGGCCCTCCTGGCCGGTGGCGACTTGCGCGGGAATCAGATTGGTGGCCGCGGACTCTGGCGCATCGGGGTCCAGGACCTTGAAGACTACATAGAGAAGACCTACCGCGATACCGCTGAGCGGATAGCTTCTGGAGCCGTGCTTGAAGAGGACACGGCGCCGTAACACTTGCAGGTTCAACAGTGTTGTCGTTGCTTGGTTGTACCGTTTTCCCTGGTTCTATTAGAAATGGGGATTTTTCATGCAGTTCAAAAACTCGGCAACCATAGCGGTAACAGGCTTCGTGCTGTTCGTCATTGGTGGCTTCATCAATTCTCTGGGTATTGCTGGTTCGATCGCGTACAGCCTTACCCCTCGTAGTATTTATTCTTCGAGCAGCAATGATGGCGCGATTACGATGACCCTTATCGGGTCGGTGCTCGCCCTTATTGGTCTTATTCAGATGTGCATGGGGGCGTATCGTGCGCTCAGGAAGATTGACGCGTTGCCCGTGCCGGTTGCGGCACTATCAACCGCGCCTGAAGCTCCGGCTGCACCTGTGAACGCTCCGGGCTATGGCGCGTCCCAGGCTCAGCCAGCACCTGCATCGCCGCGGCAGACACCGCAACACCTGATGTACAACGGAAGCGAGCAGCAGCCGCCCGTCGAATAGGCAGAGACTGCATCAGCGAGACCCAGGATCCCCTCCGATCAGGAAGGACCCTGGGTCTCATGCGTTAGGGAACTTAACCGTGTCCTTCATAGCCCTAAGATTGGCATTGATCGTGTCACCGAGTTGGGGGGAGTTTTTGGAAATGGCGAAACAATCCACGGATGAATTGCTGGAGCACCTTGAAGAGCAACGAGACTGGCTTAGGGCCTCAGCCGAGCGCTTCGACCAAGGCGTTGTCTCCGAGTCCAAACGGATGGCTTCCGTGGTTCGCACCCTGCTTCAGAGCGAAGGGGCTCTACTTGCACAGCTTGGTGTCCGGGAAACAATGCCGTTTGAAGACTCGGTGGGCGGCGATGTTTCCAACGCTGCGTTCTCTACCGGAATCGTAGGGATGAAGGGCGTTGAAGGCGGCTTTGAATACACGGCCTCACTTGATCCCATCAGCGACACCTGCTCGTTTGATGCTTGGTGGAACAACATGGTGTTCAAGACGACGCAGTTTGGCGGCCTCCGCCGGCGTGACATCATACTAAAGCTCGCCAACAAGGACGGCGGGAGCCATGTCGACCCGACTCTCCCACAGGCATATCGGGCAATAACTCGCGAAAATGGCATGGACTGGGTGGTCTGGACAGCCGACGGCGAAGCGCTGGAGCATCCGGGAAATCCAGTTCCTTGGGCGATGCGGCAGATTGCGCACGAAGTGTTGGCCACCCTGGACAAGTACTACCCGCAAGCCCCGTGAGCGACTCCTTTGTCGTGGCAATCCTGCTGCTCCTTCTGGTCGGCCTCCTGCAACGTGCACAAGTTGATCGAAGTGCCAAGCATCGCTCGTGCGCGGGAGCTAACCAAGCGGAAAGCTCCCGTGCACACAGCCTGATCACTCCTGCTCTTATGCAGGCCCGAACAATGTAGCCGCGGGGATGCCAGCCGACATCGGGACGGTTCCTGTGGATCCAGGGTGCGTGCCGTCAGTGGTGTAGCCCGTCTTCCAGATACCCGAGTTTCGGGCTGTCTCGGCAAGATCAGCAATTTCCAGTACACCCACAAGAGGGTGACCGGCCTGTCCTGCACGGATAATGTTCCCACCCGTCGCGCCTACGGCGGCCGGCGATGTGGTTCCTGCCGTCATAGGTGCCCCGTCGCGGAGCCAGGTGTTGAACGCGATCCGGTTGGCGTTACTGCTGACCGGGGTCTGATTCGTGGTGGTAGTCCACCCGTCGGTGCTTGTGGTCTGCGGTGTGATGGTGGTCTGCCACGTCGGTGCGATGGCGGCGAGAGCGTTCCAGTATTTGATGACCAGCGGCTGCAAGGTGGCAAGGGTAGTGCCGATGCTGTTTACGCCGTGTTCGCTGATGATATGCGTGACACCCACGGTATGCAGGAGCTGGACGCGGCGGAACCGCTGGGTGCCGTCAAGATCCATCCAGGCGATGGGGCCCTCCCCGGAGAATGTCACCTTCTGGAACGAGTAGTTTCCGCCAAGGGCGCGTTCCACGAAGCCGCGCTGGCTGTCGTTATCGCCGGCCCCGATGGAGTCCCCGACGATTCCGACGACCGCCTTGCCGGTGTCGATGGGCTGGCCCAGGATCGCTGCTGGGGCGTACATGCGAACGGAACTGCCGCCCGTGAGAGTCCCAGCCCCCAGCCCTGTCAGGTTCGCGC
The DNA here is from genome assembly GCF_000813845.1 of Pseudarthrobacter phenanthrenivorans. GTDB lineage: Bacteria > Actinomycetota > Actinomycetes > Actinomycetales > Micrococcaceae > Arthrobacter > Arthrobacter phenanthrenivorans_B. The sequence continues at coordinate 6,110 of NZ_JWTB01000023.1, read as the reverse complement.
CGGCTGGGTTAGCGTAATTCGACGCGAAAGCTCCGTGGCCACCCCTAGGAAACTTCTCGCCAGACGCTACGGACACAAAAGTGCGGGTGTAAAAGGTGGCACCCTTGACGACATTCAAGTTAGTAAACCGGCTTTGGAAGTTCGAGCACGATCTATCTAGTTCTGAGCAGGAATTGGCCGCAGCGGTTCGCGACTATGAAGACAGGAAATGGGCCCTGCACTTCGTTGTAGAGGACATGAACAAGCGACTGCCGGAGATGGACAGTGCGATGCGACCCAAAGTGCAGCTAAAGCTTTCTAGCGCGAAGCGGCTACTGGAGGGCTCTGCGGAAAAGATCGTTGCAAGCGAACTGGCGAGCTATGAATCTCTGTCTGATGGAAGTGAAGAACGTGTCGAGCATCCAGAAGCGTGACAACGGTTCGTGGAGGGCCCGCTATAGAGACGAGGCCGGCAAGGAGCATGCCCGACACTTCTCGCGGAAGGTAGACGCCAAGCGTTGGCTTGACGAGGTCACGGCTTCTGTCGTGGCGGGGACTTACGTGGATCCCAAAGCGGCTCTTACAACAGTGGAAGAATGGTCCGTCATCTGGCTTCGGGGATATGAGAACAACCGCCCCTCGACTGTCCGGGAGGCAAGGACCCACCTGAAACGTATAAACGAGGCATTCGGGCATCGCCCATTGAAGAGCGTCAGGCCGTCAGAAGTGAAGGCATGGACTGCGAAGCTGAGTGACGAGGGTCTGGCGGACTCCACTGTTTATGCCCTGCATTCGATTATGGGACAGCTCTTCAGCGACGCTGTGCATGATGGTCTGCTGCCCAAGTCGCCGTTGAGTCGGCGCACGGCGCCGAAGGCTGGTAAGCAGCGGCCATACGTTGCAACTACAGAACAGGTATGGGCCCTCCATGACGCAATGCCGCCAGGTCAACAGCCAGCGGTTCTGCTGGCAGCCTTCGCAGGTCTCCGCATTGCTGAAGCGGTGGCCCTTCGTGTTTCCGATGTTGACTTCATGCGCGGCATCATCAAGCCGGCTATCCAGTATCCGGGAGTAGATCTGAAAACCGAAGAGTCAAAGACGCCTATCCCAATTCCGCAAAACCTCTGCCTGGAACTGTCTATGAATCACACCAAGTGGGGGAGTGAAACCCTCGTTACCAACGAGTGGGGCCGGAGCATCTCCCCTCATAGGCTAGAACACTACTTCCGGGAGGCTCGTGAAGTTGTGGAGGGGCTGCCAGAGGGCTTCCGATTCCATGACCTTCGACATTACTTCGCATCGTTGCTGATAGCTCAGGGACTTGACGTGAAGGTGGTCCAGAAGAGCCTGAGGCACTCGTCTGCTAAGACGACCTTGGACACGTACGGGCACATGTGGCCGGACAAGGAAGAATCAGCAAGGGCGGCAGTTGCCCGCGTGCTGGACGAGCGATTGGACGCGCGGACTGAAAAAGAAGCGTAGGTATTGGGCAGCAAAAAGGCCGGCCTTCGGGTGTAAACCCAAGAGCCGGCCTTTTCTTGTTTGAAGATTCTTGCGGACTGCTGGCGGACTATGCCCGCCTCAGCCGCATGAATTAGCTAGACGCCGTAGTAGAGCTCGAACTCGTAGGGGTTCGGGCGCAGGGACAGCGGGCGGATCTCGTTCTCGTACTTGTACTCGATCCAGGTGTCGATCAGGTCCTGGGTGAAGACGCCGCCGGCCTGCAGGAACTCGTTGTCCTCGCGCAGGGCCTCCAGTGCTTCCTCAAGCGTGCCCGGAGCCTTGGGGATGTCCTTGGCTTCCTCGGCGGGGAGCTCGTAGAGGTCCTTGTCGATCGGGGCGGGGGGCTCGATGCGGTTGCGGATGCCGTCAATGCCGGCCATCAGCTGGGCAGCGAAGGCCAGGTACGGGTTGGAGGAGGGGTCGGGAGCGCGGAACTCGATGCGCTTGGCCTTCGGGTTGGAACCCGTGATCGGGATGCGGATACCGGCGGAGCGGTTGCCCTGCGAGTACACCATGTTGACCGGAGCTTCGAAGCCCTTGACCAGGCGGCGGTAGGAGTTCACCGTCGGGTTGGTGAAGGCCAGGACGGCGGAGGCGTGCTTGAGCAGGCCGCCGATGTACCAGCGGGCGGTGTCGGACAGGCCGGCGTAGCCCTTCTCGTCGTAGAACAGCGGCTCGCCGTTGTTCCAGAGCGACTGGTGGCAGTGCATGCCTGAGCCGTTGTCACCGAAGACCGGCTTGGGCATGAAGGTGACGGACTTGCCCCAGGCGTCAGCCGTGTTCTTGATGACGTACTTGAACTTCTGCAGGTCGTCCGCAGCGTGGGTGAGGGTGGTGAACTTGTAGTTGATCTCGGCCTGGCCGGCGGATCCAACTTCGTGGTGGCTGCGCTCGACCTCGAGGCCGGCTTCGTCCAGGGCCACGCACATGGCGTCACGCAGGTCGGCCTGCTTGTCCGTGGGGGAGACCGGGAAGTAACCGCCCTTGACGGGGGTCTTGTAGCCCAGGTTGCCGCCCTCTTCCTCGCGGCCGGTGTTCCAGTGGGCTTCCTCGGAGTCGATTTTGTAGAAGCTGCCCTGCGGGGAGGACTGGTACTGGACGTTGTCGAACACGAAGAACTCGGCTTCGGGAGCGAAGAACGCGGTGTCGGCAATGCCCGTGGAGGCCAGGTAGGCTTCGGCCTTCTCGGCAACGCCGCGGGGGTCGCGGTGGTACGGATCGCCCGTGCGGGGGTTGACGATCGAGAAGTTCAGCGCGAGGGTCTTCTCCATGCGGAAGGTGTCCAGGAACGCGGTGGTGACGTCCGGGATCAGCTGCATGTCGGATTCGGCGATGCCCTGGAAGCCGCGGATGGAGGAACCGTCGAAGAGCTGGCCGTTGACGAAGAAGTCAGCGTCAACGCTCTTGGCGGGGACGTTGAAGTGCTGCTGGACGCCCGGAAGATCGGTGAAGCGGATATCGACGAACTTTACATCTTCGTCCTTGATGAACTTGAGGACTTCGTCCGCAGTCTTGAACATCTATGCTCCTAACGCATATGTAAATATCTGGCATGCAAGCCATGTGATCCAGCGCAATCCAAAAGCAGGGAGAACCCATGGTCTTCCCTGCTGCGGGTACCTGCCGGGGGATTGCTTGAAACTGCTAACAGACTATGGATGCGGCATTTCCCGTCCGTGTCCGCATTGTTTCGGGCAGGTTACAGAATGCCCTGCTATGACCACGCTATCCTCCGTCCACACTATGGTCGAGTCCTATCCACACTGTGGGCGCGCCGCGCGTCCCGGGGATCGGTAAGCTTGGACGGTGGTAGATCGCAAAGACATTGGCTCCTGGCTCAGCGGACCGGACACCTCAGGCATCTCGAAGTATCCGGGGGAGCGGCTGGGCCTGCCGGAGTCCGGTCCCGGCTCCATTGCCCGTGCTGGGCGCAGGATCGCCGCGATCATGATCGACTGGGGAATCGCCCTGCTGATCAGCAACTTTGCCTTTAACGGCGACTCCTGGGCCACCCTGGCCGTCTTCGCCATCGAACAGATCCTCCTGGTGGGGACCCTCGGCTACAGCATCGGCCACCGGATCATGGGTATTGCCGTGGTGAAACCGGGAGGCGGCACCCCCGGACCGCTCGCGGCCCTGGTGCGGGCGGTGCTGCTCTGCCTGGTGATCCCCGCCGTGATTTTCGATCCGGACCAGCGCGGCCTCCACGACAAGGCCATGAACACGCTCCTGGTCCGCCGCTAGCCCTTCAGTCCGGAGGGCCCCTGCGCCTTCCGGCGCTGCCCCGCAATCGCCGGCGCGTTCGTGGCCACCACCCCGCCGATGACGATGGCGCCGCCCACCAGCTGCGCCGTTGTGGGAACCTGGCCGGCAACGACGGTCAGGACCGCCGTGAAGACGGTGATGAGGTTGAGGAATACCCCGGCGCCGCCCGCGGGCAGGACCGCCAGGGCGCGGTTCCACAACAGGTAGGACAGCACTGACGGGAAGATGGCGATGAACAGCAGCGATGCCAGCCCGCTGCTTGTCGCAGGAAGAGCCAAACCGCCCGTTGCCAGCCGCACGGGGGCCAGCACGGCGACCGCCACCGCAGCCTGCACTGCCGTTGCCGTCACCGGCGGGACCTTCGGCGCCAGCCTGCCGGTTACCGTGTAGGCCGTCCATGCAACAATGGCGCCCGTCATCAGCAGTTCCCCGGTACCGAAGCCGGCTGTGAGCAGCCTGCCCACATCACCACCGCTGATGACAACCAGGACACCGGCCAGCGCCGCGACGATACCAGCCACTGACAGGGGAGCCAGCCGTTCGCGCAGGAAGACGGCGGCAGCCAGCGAGATGAGCGCGGGGTTAAAGGCGTTGATCAGTGACGCGTTGAAAGGGCCCGTGTGTTCCAGCGCGAAGTACAGCAGGAGGTTGTAGCCCAGGAGTCCACACAGGCTCAGCGCCAGCAGCCACGGCCATGCGGCAAGGACCGAGCGCCAGCGGGGCCGCTCGACGAGGTGGGCAATCACCAGCAGGGGCCCCAGGGCAAGGGCCCACCGCAGGACCACCAGGCTGAGCGGGTCGATGCTCTGGACGGCCGCGGCCCCCACTACGTAGTTCCCGGCCCAGAACAGCGTTGCCCCCAGCAGCGAGAGCAGTGCGACCATCCGTCTCCGGCCCGGGCTGCCTTTCACCGGTGCCGCCTGCTACGAACGGCTGGCCGCAAGGGCGGGAACAGCGGGTTCGGCGGAATCCGCGCTGAGGTAGCCGCGGCGGCCTGCCCACCGTTCGAACAGGACAGTGGCGAAGGGTAAGACGGCGGAGGCGCCGGCCAGCGCTGCCACAAGGAACGGCCAGCGCTGGACACGCCACAGCGTGAGTGCGGCCATCGCGTATCCGATAAACAGCGCGCCATGGATGGGCCCTGCCACCTGGACCCCGAGCTCGGTGCTGCCCGCAATCCACTTGAAGTACATGCCGGCCAGGAGCGCGGCCCAGCTGCACGCTTCGGCGACTGCAAGGATGCGGAAGACGCGGATCGATGTTGTCCTAAGGGGCATGGTCAGGTCCTGTCACAGGTGAAGCGCAGTCCGTCGTGGCCGCGCAGGCATGGTCAGGGGCAAGAAAAAACGCCCTGGAACCGGATGTGCCGGCTCCAGGGCGTTCCACCAGCTATCGTCCGCGGTTGGGACGGGCCTTGTAGGGGTCAATTCCCTTGGGGATGGGCAGCCTGGTGCCCATGGAAGCAATGCGCTTTGAAACCGTGCTGACCTCAAGCTTGGTTAGTTCGTTCTTCATCTTGCCCATCTGCTTGGCCACCTGGCTCAACGGCACCTGTCCTTCGCCGCGGCCGGTCTGGATGGTGTGTACCGGAACGTTGGGCAGGATGCGCGCCAGGCGCTTCCGTTCAGCATCGAGCAGCGGCTTGACGCGGTGCGACGGGCCTTCGCTGACCAGAACGACACCGGGACGTCCAACGGCGCGGAACACCGCGTCCTGCGTCCGCGGGTTGACGGCGACCGGCTGTTCCTCGGTGATCCAGCCACGCCGCAGCGTGCCAAGGGCGGCACCGGAGGCACCGGGCTGGTTCTCAATCTGCGAGAAGGCCGCGCGTTCTGCACGGCGGGAAAGAATGAACGTGGCACCCAGCAGTCCCAGCGGAATGCCGATAATCAGGCCGGTGATCCAGTTGTCCAGCCAGAAACCCACCAGGAAGCTGACGGCCACAATCCCCAGGAACACCAGCAGCATGAGCCACGGAACCATGGGGTCGTGGCGGCGGGTCATCGTGAAGACCTCGCCTATCTGCTTGAGCCTGCTGGGCTTCTTGGCCTTGGCTTCCTTGGGCTTGCGCTGGAACATGCCGCGCTTCACCGCACTTGAGCCCGAGGGGGTGGAGTTGCTGGAGTCAGGGGATTTCGCCATAGTGCCTCAATTCTACGTGACTTAAACCCCAGGGCCGGACGCCGGAATTGTTCCGGGGTCCGGCCCTGTGCAGGCGCTGGCGGGGTCAGGAATGGGCTGCCAGGAGGGTGGCGGCTTCCTGGCGGGTGGTTCCGGAGTCCTGGATGCCGTCGGCGATGTGGGCGAGTTCGGCGGGGATGTCGCGGCCTTTTTTGCGCATGGCGGTGGCCCAGAGGCGGCCT
>NZ_JWTB01000022.1 GCF_000813845.1 Pseudarthrobacter phenanthrenivorans | reverse complement strand
CACCACCCGATGGCGGCCGAAGCGTATCCGGGCATGCCGGAGAGCGCAGATCCCGCAGGCTGCGGGAAGCAGGGATCGTCAGATGGTGACGGCTCCGTTGGCGGTTTCAAACGTGACCGACAGGATGCCCGGCGTGCCGTGCGGGGCGACCCACTCCACGGCAACGTCCTCCAGCGGCTTCTCCACGGGCTCACCCAGCCACTCGGTCACGCGCGAAGCGGAACCGGCAATGGTCAGGCAGCTCATCTTGAGGTTGCTCGGGTAGGCGTTGGACGGGTGCAGCGACGGATCGCCTTCCCACTTGAGCATGTACGGGACCTGGGGATCCGCGATGAGCCCCAGGATGCCGATCTGCTTCCAGACCAGTTCGCGGCCGTCCGGGAACTTGCGGTTGCCGTTCACGGCAGCGCGGCCAAGGCGTTCCTCGAAGGGGGCGAGGTCGTCCACCTCGACGCACCACCCCATCCAGCCGCCACCGGCTGCGGAACGGGCACGAACGGCCTGTCCGAACGGTGCCTTGTCCGATGCCGGGTGGTCCAGCACTTCCACAACTTCAAGGTACTTGTGCCCGGCGAGCGGGATGATCATATTCCGGGTTCCGAACCGGGGGTGCACCCCGCCCTTCACTGCCTCAACGCCGAGGGCAGTTGCAATACGTTCGGTAGTGGCCGCGAGGCCATCGTGTTCACAGGCGTAAGAGACGTGATCCATGCGCATGCGAACATCTTGGCACTTTGTGATCGGGCTCTCAGCTAAGGGTAGCCTTACTAGCATTACCGGCGCCCGGCGCCCCCGATATTCAGCGGAAACGGTGGCCGGAAGACCTTGTTCGTCACAATGCTGTCCGGGGCAAGCATCCAGTTCCTAGACTGGGCCCAGGTCATGAGCGCCAGCGCCAAGCCCCGGCTCGCTGGCCGGCAACCCTCCATCCGCGGTGGGGTGCCCCGGGTGAAGACCTGGCTGTCCGGCATGAGCCGGAAGCAAGCGCGGCCCGTACTGCTCCGAAGCATGCCGGGCCCATGTCAAAGGAGATTTGCAGTGTCCAACGGATGGTCCTTCGAAACCCGCCAGATCCATGCAGGGCAGGAGGTGGACAGCGCCACGGGAGCCCGTGCCCTGCCGATCTACCAAACCACGTCCTTCGTATTCCCCTCGGCCGAAAGCGCCGCCAACCGTTTCGCCCTGGCTGAGCTCGCCCCCATTTACACGCGCATCGGCAATCCCACCCAGGACGCCGTGGAGCAGCGCATCGCCAGCCTGGAGGGCGGCCTGGCTGCGCTGCTGCTCAGCTCCGGGCAGGCTGCCGAAACCTTCGCCGTGCTGAACATCGCCGAGGCCGGCGACCACATCGTGGCCAGCCCAAGCCTCTACGGCGGAACCTACAACCTCTTTGCCCACACGCTGAAGAAGTTCGGCATCTCCGTCACGTTCGTAGCCGATCCGGACAACCTGGACCAGTGGCGCGACGCCGTCCAGCCGAACACGAAGCTCTTCTTCGGCGAAGTGGTGTCCAACCCGCGCCAGGACGTCCTGGACATCGAGGGCATTTCCAGGGTCGCCCACGAGGCAGGCGTCCCCCTGATCGTGGACAACACCCTCTCCACCCCCTACCTGATCCGCCCGCTGGAGTGGGGGGCGGATATCGTGATCCACTCGGCCACCAAGTACTTGGGTGGCCACGGCTCTGCCATCGCCGGCGTCATCGTCGATTCCGGAAAATTCGATTTCAGCAAGGACCCCGAACGGTTCCCCGGCTTCAACACCCCGGACCCCACCTACAACGGTCTTGTCTACGGCCGCGACCTCGGAGCAGGCGGCGCCCTGGGCGCCAACCTGTCCTACATCCTCAAGGCCCGCGTCCAGCTGCTGCGGGACCTGGGCTCGGCGGTATCGCCGTTCAACGCATTCCTCATTTCCCAGGGACTTGAGACGTTGAGCCTGCGGGTGGAACGGCATGTCGCCAACGCCACGGAAGTGGCGCGCTGGCTGGAGGCCAGGGACGACGTCGAATCGGTCGCCTACGCGGGGCTGCCGTCCAGCCCCTGGTACGAGCGTGGCCGCAAGTACGGGCCCAAGGGGACGGGCGCCGTCGTCGCCTTCAACCTGGCCGGCGGCGCGGAGGCGGGCAAGCGCTTCGTCGACGCCCTTGAGCTGCACTCCCATGTGGCCAACATCGGCGACGTCCGCTCCCTGGTCATCCACCCGGCGTCGACCACCCACAGCCAGCTTTCCCCGGAACAGCAGGCGGTGGCCGGGGTGAACCCGGGGCTGGTGCGGCTGTCCGTCGGACTGGAACACATCGATGACATCCTGGCGGACCTGGAAGCGGGGTTCCGCGCCGCCAAGGACGCTTAGCAGGTAGCCGGTAGCCGGCCGTACGGGGCACGGAGCCCAGGGCGTCGGGAGCGCAGGCTGCCGCCGCCCAAACGCTCCGGCGGCAAGCGGGGAAGTCACAACCGGTCATACTCTTGGCCTGGTGCGGGGGGTGTTTCGTACACTCGTACCAGGTCATGAGTGCCAGTGACAGCCCCGGCTTGCTGGCCGGCAACCCTCCTTCCGCGGTGGGGTGCCCCGGGTGAGGACCTGGCCTGCCGGTCAGACGACGGCAGGCAAGCGCGTAGAAGAGGTCTTGCCATGACGGTTACCGTCGCCCGTACCACCGCCCCTGAACACGGGATTGTCCGTTACGCCTCCATCGGTGGGCTGGAGCTTGAAGCCGGGGGATACCTTCCCGACGTTACGCTGGCCTACGAAACCTGGGGCACGCTGAACGCCGACGGCAGCAACGCCATCCTGATCGAGCACGCCCTGACCGGCAGCACGCACGTGACCCGCGGCGACACCGACGAAGAGGGCTGGTGGGAACAGCTTGCCGGGCCGGGTGCCCCCGTGGACACCGACCGGTTCTTCGTCGTATCGGTCAACATCGTAGGCGGCTGCTACGGGTCCACAGGGCCGTCCTCGCCGGCCCCGGATGGACCCCCGTGGGGTTCCCGTTTTCCCCTCGTCACACTCCGCGACAGCACCGTCGCGGAAGCCAGGCTGGCGGACCAGCTGGGCGTCAAGAGCTGGTTCGCGGTCCTGGGCGGATCCATGGGCGGCGCCCGCGCGCTGGAATGGGCCGTCACCTACCCGGAGAGGGTGCAGCGCTGCGCCGTCATTTCCGTCGGCGCCGCCAGCACAGCGGAGCAGATCGCCTTTGCACAGGCCCAGACCCTGGCCATCAGGCAGGATCCGCACTTCAACGGCGGCGATTACTACGGCGGCCCCTGCCCGGAGGAGGGGCTGGCGCTCGCCCGGCGCATCGCCCACATCACCTACCGCTCGGCGGCGGAACTTGAGGGCCGCTTCGGCCGGGCGCCCCAGGCGCCGGAGTCGCCCCTCCAGGGGGACGTGCTCGCGGCCCGCGGCCGCTACCAGGTTGAAAGCTACCTGGACCACCAGGGCAACAAGCTCGTGAAGCGCTTCGACGCCAACAGCTACATCGCCCTGACTGAGGCGCTGATGAGCCACGACGTTTGCCGCGGCAGGGGAACCCTGGCCGAGACCCTCGCCAGGTCCACTGCACGGTTCTTCGTGGCAGCCGTTGACTCCGACCGGCTGTATTTCCCGTCGCAGTCCCGGGAACTCGCCCAGGCGTTGCCCGGGGACGTGGACGTCCACGTTATCCAGGCGCCTATCGGACATGACGGTTTCCTCACCGAAATCGGCCAGCTGGGGCACCAGTTGCGGAGCAGCTTTCTGGTCTAGAAGGCAAGGCGCATCGCCACTCCTGCGGGTCCCGGGTCAGGGGGATGTGCATTCCTGCAGATGCCCTCTGCACTATTCGGCGTTGAGGTTGCACTCAGTGCAGACCATACTCATCGAATCCGGCTTTCGTGGTGTGCATCACACCCGGCTGCCACCGATTTGGTCCCCGTGGTGTCGACGACGACGCCGAAGGAGTTCACATGAGTACGGAAAACTCCGCCGCAAGGCGCACAGAGGAAACTGACATCAAGGCCTCCGGCCTCAAGAAAGTGGTCACCGCGTCCATGGCCGGCACGGTCGTGGAGTGGTACGAGTTCTTCCTCTATGCGTCAGCTGCCACGCTGGTCTTTGGAAAGGCCTTCTTCCCCAATGCCGGCACCGAACTGGACGGCATCATCGCCGCCTTCCTCACCTACGCCGTCGGCTTCGTGGCCCGGCCCATCGGCGGCATCGTCTTTGGCCACTTCGGTGACAAGTTCGGCCGCAAGAAGCTGCTGCAGCTGAGCATCATCCTGGTGGGCGTGTCCACGTTCCTCATGGGCTGCCTGCCCACGTTCCAGCAGATCGGGTACTGGGCTCCGGCGCTGCTGGTCTTCCTCCGCTTCGCCCAGGGCTTCGCCGTCGGCGGGGAATGGGGCGGCGCCGTCCTCCTCGTCGCCGAACACAGCCCCAGCAAGTCCCGCGGCTTCTGGGCCAGCTGGCCGCAGTCCGCGGTGCCGCTGGGCAACCTGCTGGCCACGGCCGTGCTCTTCATCCTGTCTTCCACCCTGACCCAGGACGCCTTCCTGGGCTGGGGCTGGCGCGTGGCGTTCTGGCTGTCCGCCGTGATCGTCCTGATCGGCTACTACATCCGCACCAAGGTCAACGATGCCCCCATCTTCCTGGAAGCCCGCAAGGAGGTGGACGCCGGCCACAAGGGCTACGGCGTGGCCGAAGTGTTCCGGCGCTACCCGCGCGGCGTGTTCACCGCCATGGGCCTGCGTTTCGCGGAGAACATCCTCTACTACCTCGTGGTGACTTTCTCCATCACCTACCTGAAGACCGTGGTGCAGGCCGATACCACGCGCATCCTGCTGCTGCTGCTCCTTGCCCACGCCGTCCACTTCGCCGTCGTGCCCATGGTTGGCAAACTGTCGGACCGCTTCGGCCGCAAGCCCGTCTACATGGCCGGCGCCATTATGGGTGCCACGTGGGGCTTCTTCGCCTTCCCCATGATGGACACGAAGAACGACGCCATCATCCTGGCCGCCATCATGATCGGCCTGGTGTTCCACGCCTTCATGTACGCCGGGCAGCCCGCCATCATGGCCGAAATGTTCCCCACCAGGATGCGCTACTCCGGCGTCTCCCTGGGCTACCAGGTCACGTCGATCGTGGCCGGTTCCCTCGCCCCGATCATCGCCGCCTCGCTCCTGGGCACCTACAAGTCCTCCGTCCCCGTGGCGGTCTACCTCCTCATCGCCTGCGCCATCACCGCCGTCGCGGTCTTCTTCCTGAAGGAAACCCGGGGCATCTCGCTGCACGACGTGGATGCCGCCGACGCCAAGGGCACGGCAGACCTGCTCGCTGCCAGCAAGAAGTAGGCCCATGAAGGCCGCCGTCCTCTACTCCACCGTTCCCGCCCCGCCCGGGGCCGAGGGAAAACAGAGCTACGCCGAGTCCCGGCCCCTGCTGGTGCAGGAGCTGGAGCAGCCGGAGCCGCGCGCCGGTGAGCTCGGAGTTTCCGTCACCTACTCGAGCCTGTGCCATTCGGACCTTTCCGTGGTGGACGGTTCACGCGTCCGGCCCCTTCCCATGGCATTGGGCCATGAAGCGGTGGGCCGGGTGGTGTCCGTGGGCGACGGCGTCTCCGACGTGTCCGTGGGCGACCATGTGGTGCTGGTCTTCGTCCCCAGCTGCGGCCAGTGCCGGGCCTGCCTGTCCGGCAGGCCCGCCCTGTGCCACCGGGCAGCTGAGGTGAATGGATCCGGAGACCTGCTCCATGGCCCGGCACTGTTGCGGACGCCGGCGGGGGAACGGATCAACCACCACCTCGGCGTTTCCGCGTTCGCTGATTACGCGGTGGTTGCGCGCGAATCAGTGGTGGTGATTGACGACGACGTTCCGGACACTGTGGCGGCGATGTTTGGTTGCGCCGTGCTCACCGGAATGGGAGCGGTGTTCAACACCGCCGGAGTCGGCCCCGGCCAGTCCGCGGCAGTGTTCGGCCTGGGAGCGGTGGGCCTGTCCGCCGTGATGGCGGCCCGCCTGGCCGGGGCCGCCAGCGTGATCGCCATCGATCCCAACCAGGGGAAGCATCAGCTGGCCCGCGACGCCGGGGCCACCGCGGTGGGGACGCCGGAGGACGCGGGGCGGCTGATTGACGAAGCAGCCGGCGACGGCGTCGACGTTGCCATCGAAGCGGTGGGCTCGGCCGGTGTCATTGCGTCCTGCCTGGAGCTGGTCACCAGGGGCGGCGCGGTGGTCTCCGTGGGCCTGCCGCATCCGTCCGCCCAGCTGACCGTGCCGGCGCTGCAGTTCGCCGGTGCAGGCAAACGGCTGCTCGGCTCCTACATGGGTGACGCCGTGCCGGCGCGCGATATCCCCGCGTACCTCGGCTACTGGCGGGAGGGAAAGCTGCCGGTTGAGCTGCTGCACTCCGACACGCGGCCGCTCAGCGAGATCAATGAAGGGCTGGACGCCCTGGCCTCGGGTCACGTGGTCCGGCGGCTCTTCCGGGCCTGAGGCACCCACGCCGGTGTCCCGGCCGGCTCAGCCGGACAGCAGTGCGGAGCGGTCCCTGACTTCGTCCTTCAGGGCAGAGATCACCGCCTGCACCCGTGCCGACCGCAGGGACTCCGGCCGGGCGACAGCCCAGATGGGGAGCTGGCGTTCAAAGACGGCCGGCAGGACCGGGACGACGTCCGCGTCTGCCGCCAGGAAGTTCGGCAGCAGCCCAATGCCGGCGCCCTGCCGCACGGCCTCCACCTGGGCGAACACGCTCGTGGCCTGGAAGCTTGTCCGGGGCGCCGGAAGCTGCGCTGACCAGCGCGGCCCAAGCTCCTCCACTTGCAGCGCCGACTCAACGTACGACACAAATGCGTGCTGCCCCACGTCGTCGAGCGTTTCGGGCAGGCCGTGCCTGGCGGCGTAGCCGGGGCTGGCGTAGAGGCGCAGGTAGTAGTTGCTGAGGAAAATGGTCTGCGCTGTGGTCACGTCCGCCCTGCCGACGACGACCTCCAGGTCCACGCCGGACCGGTTCTGGCTGACTTTCCGGGTTGCACTCAGCATCTCGATGTTCAGCAGCGGGTGCTGCTGCTGGAGGCGCACCAGTGACGGGGTGACGAAGACGGCCCCCACGCCGTCAGTGGTGGCCACGCGGACCAGGCCGGAGAGCGCGCCCTGGTCCTGGCTGATCAGGCCGGACAGCGAGCCCAGCGTGGCCTCAATGGACTCCGCCGCCTCCACCGCCGCCGCACCAAGCTGGGTCAGCTCCCAGCCGTGCGGGCTGCGCTCCAGGGTGCGGCCACCCAGTTGCCTGTCCAGCGCAAGGATACGGCGGGAAATGGTGGTGTGGGTGGTCCCCAAGGTTTCCGCCACTGCGTTGAAGCGGCCGAGGCGGGCGACGGTCAACAGGATGAGCAGGTCGTCCGGGCTTGGCAGGCGTCTCGAGTCCACGCTGGGCCTTCCATTCAGTGATGTGCATCAATGCACAGAGCGTCTGTGATTTTTCCCCTTGATTGCACCTTAGCCGTGGTGTGATGGTGGACACAGACACCCCGGCCGACGCGCCGGAAGGGAAGCAAAGGAGCTTACACATGGCAGTTATTGGTTGGATCGGCCTGGGCAACATGGGTGGCCACATGTCCGCGAACCTTGTGGACGCCGGCCACGAGGTGCGCGGCTTCGACCTCAATCCCGCCGCGCTGGCAGCCGCGGAGGCACGCGGGGTTACCCGTGCGGCCGGCATCGCCGATGCCGTCAAGGGTGCCGATGTTGTGTTCACCATGCTCCCGAAGGGCGAACACGCCCGCGCCGTTTACCTCGGGGAGGACGGTGTGCTGAAGCACGCGGACACCCGCACTCTGCTCGTTGACTCGTCCACCATCGACGTCGCCTCCGCCCAGGAACTGCACGACGCCGCTGCTGCCGCCGGCTTCCGCTTCGTGGACGCCCCGGTTTCGGGCGGAATGAGCGGCGCGGAGGCAGGAACGCTGACCTTCATGGTGGGCGGTGAAAAGGGTGCCGTGGAGGAAGCGGCCGGGTATATCGGTCCCATGGCAGCGAACATCATCCCCACTGGTGGCCCCACCACCGGGCAGGCGGCAAAGATCTGCAACAACCTGATGCTCTTCATCAACCTTGCCTCCACCGCCGAGGGCGCGGTGCTGGCGGACCGGCTGGGCCTGGACAAGCAGGTCTTCTGGAATATCGCCTCGGTCTCCTCCGGCGACTCGTGGGCCCTGCGGACCTGGTACCCGGTGCCCGGGGTGGTTCCCACCGCCGCCTCCAACAACGACTTCGCGCCCACCTTCACCACGGAGCTGGCGAACAAGGACATCGGGCTCGCCATCAGCGCCGCCGAAGACACCGGCACGCCCCTGGAGATCGGCCGGCACGTCCAGCAGCTCTTCCAGCGGCTCATCGACGCCGGCGACGCGGGCAAGGACTGCTCCATGATCATCAAACTCGTGGACGGCTCGCTGGAGCCCGCCACGCAGACCCCTTCAGCACAGTAGGCAGACGACGTCCGCCCAGCAGCCCGCGCAAGCCACCCCACGAAAAGAGACTCCCTTGGAAACCATCCCGCACTACATCAATGGCACCCGCGTCGGCGACGCCGACCGCTTCGGCCCCGTCTTCAACCCCGCCACCGGTGAACAGGAAAAACAGGTGGCACTGGCCTCGGCGGCGCGGACGGAGGAAGCCATCGCAGCAGCGCGCGCCGCGCTGCCGGCCTGGCGGGCCACCAGCCTGGCGAAACGGACCACCATCTTCTTCCGGGTCCGCGAGATCCTGACCCAGCGCAAGCCGGAGCTCGCCGCGATCCTCACCAGCGAGCACGGTAAGGTCCTCTCCGATGCAGAAGGCGAAATTGCCCGCGGCCTGGAGAACATCGACTTCGCCACCGGCCTGTCCCACATGCTCAAGGGCGAGCGCTCGGAGCAGGTGGCCGGCGGCATCGACGTGCACTCGGTACGCCAGCCGGTGGGCGTGGTTGCCTGCATCACCCCGTTCAACTTTCCGGCCATGGTGCCGCTGTGGATGATCGGCAGCGCCCTGGCGTGCGGCAACACCGTGCTCCTGAAGCCCAGCGAGAAGGACCCGTCAGCTGCCGTGTTCATCGCCGAAGCGTTCGCCGAAGCGGGCCTGCCGCCCGGTGTGCTGAACGTGGTCCAGGGAGACAAGGAAGCGGTGGACGTCCTGCTGGAGCACCCTGACGTGAAAGCGGTGAGCTTCGTCGGCTCGACGCCCATTGCCAAGACGATCTACCGTCGGGCGGCGGAGCACGGCAAGCGGGTGCAGGCCCTGGGCGGGGCCAAGAACCACATGGTGGTGCTTCCCGACGCCGACCTCGACATGGCTGCCGACGCCGCGGTCTCCGCGGCCTACGGTTCGGCGGGCGAACGCTGCATGGCCGTCAGCGTCCTGGTGGCGGTGGGCACCATCGCCGACGACCTGGTGAAGGCGATTTCCACCCGCATGGCCGACCTCACGATCGGTCCCGGAACCAACCCCTCCTCCCAGATGGGGCCGCTGATCACCGCCGAGCACCGGGAACGCGTGGCGTCCTACGTCGCCGGAGCAGAAGCCGAGGGGGCCACGGTGGTGGTGGACGGGCGCTCGCAGCAGTTCGACTCGAAGGGGTTCTTCCTGGGCGTCAGCCTGGTGGACCACGTCAAACCGGGCATGAAGGTGTACGACGACGAGATCTTCGGCCCCGTCCTGTCCGTGGTCCGGGTCGATACCTACAGCGACGCCGTACAGCTGGTCAACGACAACGAATACGGCAACGGTACGGCCATCTTCACCCGCGACGGCGGGGCGGCGCGGCAGTTCGAGTTCGACGTGGAGGCAGGAATGGTGGGCGTCAATGTGCCCATTCCGGTCCCGGTGGGCACCTTTTCGTTCGGCGGCTGGAAGAACTCGCTGTTCGGGGACACGCACATGTACGGCCCGGACAGCATCCGCTTCTACACCCGCGGCAAGGTGGTGACCACCCGCTGGCCGGACCCGAGCACCTCGGTCATTGACCTGGGCTTCCCGCAAGTGGATTAAGCACAGGTGGATTAAGTACTGCAGGCCGGGGATTGTCCCCGGCCTGCCTGCCCAGCAAACCAGCTAGCCGTTCATGATGTCGCCGCGGCGCTTCATGTATTCCTCCATGGACAGTTCACCGTTGGTGTACTGCTGGTCCAGCTCCGCCAGCTTGCGTGCACGGTACCCCTGCGGCGCAGCCGGCGGCGGGGGAGTGGCAGGCCCGGAAGACTGACCGGGTGCCTGCTGCTGGAACGGCGGTTCCTGTGGAGCGCCGAACCGGGGATCCGCCATGGGCGGCTGCCCGTACTGTTGCGGCGGCAGCGGCTGCCCGTACTGTTGCGGCGGCAGCTGCTGCCCGCCAAAAGGCTGCTGCCCGGCGCGGCGGAAGCCGCCGGAGAAGTAATCCTGCTGGGTGTAGCCGTCGCGGGGCTGGTTGCTCTGCGGCCCGGCCGAGCCGGGGAACTGGCCAAAGCCCGGGTACTGGTTCGGCCCGGGGAACTCTCCCGGCCGCGGGAACTGGCCGGGAAGGCCCTGGTTCCGGTCCCGCCGGGCCATGGAGCGGCGGTATGCACGCATGGCCATGGGGACCACGAAGGACAGGATGATAATCCAGAAAAACAAGCTGCTCACGGTGCCGCGCCTCTCGTGTGTTGTCCTTCCAGACTAAACCCGGGCAGCCCTACCGGTGGCTGGGCTCCGACGTTCCCAACGGCCCCTCGCCGGATCCCAACGGAACACCGGGACCAAAGACGGGACCCGGCGTCGGCCGTTTTGCCGTGATGCCGTCGCCGGAGGACTGGTGGCGCAGCCGGCGCAGCACCCACGGCACAAAGTACTCGCGGGCCCACACCAGGTCCCCGCTCCTTGCCTCGCGCCAGGTGCGGGGCGGCAGCGGCTTGGGCTGCAGCGGTTCCAGCGAATGCTCCACATTCAGCGCGTCCAGCACCATGGCCGCAATCGTGTGGTGGCCCAGCGGCGAGAAGTGCAGCCGGTCCTGGTCCCACATTTGGGGGTCGCTCAACTGCCGCAGGGACCACATGTCCGCAATTACGGCATCGTGCCGGGCAGCCACCGTGCGCAGGTTCTCGTTGTAGATGGCCACCTTGCTGCGGATCCTGCTGAGCACGGACGAACCGGTGTCCGGGCCGTTGAACAGGACCACTGTGGCACCGCCCATGGACAGGATCTGGACCACCGAATCCAGCTTCTCTGCCAGGACATCGGGGTCGCCGCCGGGGCGGATGAGGTCGTTGCCGCCGGCTGACAGGGTGACCAGGTCCGGCTTCAGTTCCAGGGCCGGCGCCAGCTGCTGGTCCACGATCTGCTGCAGCAGCCGGCCGCGCACGGCGAGGTTGGCATAGGCGAAGTCCGGCTGGGTGCGGCCCAGCTCTTCGGCCACCCTGTCGGCCCAGCCGCGGTGGCCCCCGGGGCTCGACGGTTCGGGGTCCCCGATGCCCTCCGTGAAGGAATCGCCCAGCGCCACATACCGGGTCCACGGGTGGGTTCCGGAGCGTCCGGAGGTTGTCTCGATGGCACTTGCGTCAGTCACGGTCCTATCCTGCCTTCCGCCTCTCTGCCTACGCCAACGTAGGTTGTTACTTTCGGGTAACTGTAAGAATGGAAACCATGACTGACGCCGAAGTATTTCCTGCCCCTGTTGTCCTGTGGTCCCACCCGGAGGACCAGCGCACCGGCAAACCGCTGCTGGTGCTGCTGCACGGCTACGGCGCCAATGAGCAGGACCTGTTCAGCCTGGCCGACATGCTGCCCGGGGACTTCGCCGTCGCCTCCGTGCGGGCTCCCATCGCCATGGGTCCCGGCTTCACCTGGTTCCCCCTGACAGCCTCGATCGAATACTCGCTGGAACGGGTCAAGAAGGCCTCAGCCTACGTCCTGGAGTGGATCGACACGATCCGGGTGGGCCACCCTTCGGTGACGCTGCTGGGCTTCTCCATGGGAATGGCGATGGCCACCACGCTGCTGCGGCAGCGGCCCACGGACTTCGCCGCCGTCGTCGGACTGTCAGGTTTCGTGGTGGACGCCGACGGCGACCCCACCTTCAAGGACGACCAGCTGGACGGCACCGTTCCCATGTTCTGGGGCCGGGACCAGCAGGACCCCGTGATCACCCAGGACAAGATCGAGTTCACCATGGGCTGGGTGCGGAAGCACGTCAAGCTCACCAAGGTGCTCTACACGGGCATGTGGCACGGCATCAACCAGCAGGAGATCGGCCACGTGGGGGAGTTCCTCACCCACGAGGTCCTCAACAAGTAGGAGTACGACGGCGGGTGGCCGGCCGGGTGGCTAGTCTGCCTTTGGTGCCACCACGCGGACTGTCTGGCCGTTGACGCTGACAGAGTCGCCGTTGTGCAGCTGCCGGCCCCGGCGGTCCTCGATCTCCCCGTTGACCTTGACCAGCCCGTTCTTGATGAGCTCCGCAGCCTCCACACCGTCCTCCACGAGGTTGGAAAGCTTCAGCAGCTGGCCCAGCCGGATCATGCTGTCGCGGATGGGAACGTCGTCAATCGGGTTGCTCATACAGCAATGATGCCTGAACTAAGGTGGATTCAATGACCTCCCCTTCCCGCCTGCCGGTCCTCGCAGGCCTCCCCCTGGCGGTGGGCTCCGGCCTCGCCATTCCCGTCCAGGGCCGGATCAACGGGGCGCTGGGAGCCCGCCTCAACGACGGAATCGCCGCCGCGGCCGTGAGTTTCAGCACAGGCCTGCTGGTCATGATCCTGATTTCGCTGGTGCTCCCACGGGGCCGCGCCGGCCTGGCGGCCATCCTCCCGGCGGTCCGGAACCGTGCGTTTCCCCGCATCTACGTGGTGGCCGGGGCGATCGGTGCGCTGTTCGTTTTTGCCCAGTCCTTTACGGTGGGCATCCTGGGCGTGGCCCTCTTTACCGTCGCCACCGTCACCGGCCAGACCGTAAGCGGCCTCCTGGTGGACCGGCTGGGGATCGGGCCGGCCGGGAAGAAATCCGTCACCGGCATCCGCATCATCGGCTGCATCCTGACCATCGCCGCCGTCGCCTGGGCAGTGTCACCGCGGTTCAGCGGAGCGGGCGCAGGCGGCGGCGGAGGGCCTTCAGCCTTGCTCATTCCGGTCCTCCTGCCGGTGGCGGCGGGGTTCCTCATGAGTTTCCAGCAGGCCATGAACGGTACCGCCACCGTCCATTACGGCACCCCGATCGCCGCCACGCTGGTCAACTTCGTGGCGGGCTGCCTGGTGCTGTGGACAGCGCTCGCCGTGAAGCTGGCGGTGGCTGGTCCCGCCAATCCGCTGCCGGGCGAGTGGTGGTATTACCTGGGCGGGCCCATGGGCTGCGTGTTCATTGGCCTGGGCGCACTCCTGGTCCGCAGCCTGGGGGTGCTGGTCACGGGCCTGGGCATGATCGCGGGGCAGCTGCTCGGTTCGCTGGCCCTGGACCTGGTGCTTCCCGCCCCGGGAACCATCGTGGCCCCGGCCACCGTGCTGGGCACCCTGCTCACGCTGGCCGCCATCATCCTGGCAACCCTGCCCTGGCCCAGGGGCGCGCTGCGCAGGCAGCGGCCGGTACGCTAGGACACGAGCTTTCCCCGTTCTTCCTTCATCCGCCCCGGGCCGCTGCCCGTTGTGCCCAGCACACAGCAGCCGGGGGCCTGACAACCCGCGGACCGCACCCAGCGGCCCTGTAGAAATTGGAGTTACCCCATGGCAGCAAAATCCGTCCTCGACCAGGTCATTTCCCTCTCCAAGCGGAGGGGCTTCGTGTTCCAGGCCGGTGAGATCTACGGAGGCTCGCGCTCTGCCTGGGACTACGGCCCCCTGGGCGCGGAGCTGAAGGAAAACATCAAGCGCCAGTGGTGGCAGTCCATGGTCCGCGGCCGCGAGGACGTGGTGGGCCTGGACTCCTCGGTGATCCTGCCCCGCCAGGTATGGGAAGCCTCCGGCCACGTGGAAGTCTTCTCCGACCCCCTGGTGGAGTGCCTGTCCTGCCACAAGCGCTACCGGGCCGACCACCTCGAGGAAGAATACGAGGAAAAGAAAGGCCGCCCCGCAGAGAACGGCCTGAAGGACATCGCCTGCGCCAACTGCGGCACCCGCGGCCAGTGGACCGAGCCGCAGGAGTTCTCCGGCCTGCTCAAGACCTACCTTGGCCCGGTGGCCAGCGAGGAAGGCCTGCACTACCTGCGCCCCGAAACGGCGCAGGGCATCTTCGTGAACTTCAACAACGTGCTCACCACCTCCCGGAAGAAGCCGCCGTTCGGCATCGGCCAGATCGGCAAGTCCTTCCGCAACGAGATCACCCCCGGCAACTTCATCTTCCGCACCCGCGAATTCGAGCAGATGGAGATGGAGTTCTTCGTCGAGCCCGGCACGGACGAAGAGTGGCACAAGTACTGGATGAACGAGCGCATGGCCTGGTACACCGGCCTGGGCATCCGCGAGGAGAACCTGCGCTTCTACGAGCACCCCAAGGAAAAGCTCAGCCACTACTCCAAGGGCACCACGGACATCGAGTACCGCTTCGGCTTCCAGGGCTCCGAGTGGGGCGAGCTGGAAGGCATCGCCAACCGCACCGACTTCGACCTCTCCACCCACGCCAAGGCCTCCGGTACGGACCTGAGCTACTTCAACCAGGCCACCAACGAGCGCTACACCCCGTACGTCATCGAACCCGCGGCCGGGTTGACCCGTTCCTTCATGGCATTCCTGGTGGACGCCTACACCGAGGACGAGGCCCCCAACGCCAAGGGCGGCGTGGACGTGCGCACCGTCCTGAAGCTTGACCCGCGCCTGGCACCGGTCAAGGCAGCCGTGCTCCCGTTGAGCCGCAACGAGGACCTCTCCCCGAAGGCCAAGGCCCTGGGCGCCCAGCTGCGGAAGAACTGGAACATCGACTTCGACGACGCCGGCGCGATCGGCCGCCGCTACCGCCGCCAGGACGAGATCGGCACCCCGTTCTGCATTACGGTCGACTTCGACACCCTCGAGGACCAGGCCGTGACCATCCGCGAGCGGGACACCATGAGCCAGGAGCGCGTCTCCCTGGACAAGGTGGAGGGCTACCTGGCGGCTCGGCTGATCGGGGCCTGAGCATGGCCATCGAATACCGCGAATGGCGCGACGGCGACGACCTTGCCCTCCTGGAGATCTGGGGCGACCCGGACACCGCCCAGGCCCGCCAGTTCCGCGGCGCCCTCGCCGTGTCCTCCAACGGACGCGACGGCACCCCGTGGCGCCGCTGCATTGTTGCCGAGGACGTTATTGACGGCGTCGGCATCCCCGTCGCTGCCGGCGTCGTCTATGAGGCATCCCTGCACCCGGAACGCCTCTGGACCTATATCGAGGTGGCCAGGGACCACCGCCGCTCGGGAATCGGGGCCAGCCTGCTGACCATGCTGCGCCGTGAAGCGGAAAACGCGCCGTCGGGCGTGACAAAGCTCCGGGCCAAAGTGGAGCCGGGCACAGCTGGCGCCGCGTTCGCCGAAGCCTTCGGGCTGGCACCCATCCAGCGGTCCCGCCTGGTGGTGGTGGAGCCGGGCGCCCTGCGGCTGCCGGTCTTCCCGGACAAGGACTACGGCGGACGGCCCGTCAGCGGTGAGAACGCCGGGTCCGACGTGGTCATGGACCTCGCCACCGGGTCCGTGGAACTGACCGATGTGGTGGGCCGCTATTACACCTCCATCCACGGCTGGGACTCACCCGGTGTGCTGTCCGTGGGCCAGGTGCAGAAGCTCTTCCTCGACGAGCTCACCGGGGCGCACGGCGCCATCGTGCTGCGCGCCCAGCCGGAGTCGGCCTTCGGGACGGGTGTGGCACCGGCAAAGAAGGGCCGCATCCGCGCATTCGCCGTCAGCTACGCAGCCCCGGCCACCCCGGAAGACGGGCAGGAGCCCGCGGCGGCCTCGGCCGAAGCTCCCACGGACGTCTTCGTCGGGCACGAGCCCGCGCTGGATGCCGGCGACGCCGCCGAGGCGGTCCGGGACATCCTGGCCCTGATCGCGTACCAGCACCCGGTCATGCTGGAACTGGACGATTCCATGACCGCCCTGCGCGCCGCCGTCGAACCCCTCCTGGAGAGCGGGAAAGCGCGGCTGGCGGGCGCGGAAACGCTGGTGGTCTCGGACTAGCAGCAATTTTTCGTCGGAGTAGCGCCAGGTGCCGTGTTGACCGCTCACAACGGCCCCTGGCGCTACTACTTGGGGCGCGGAAGCTGTTTGGGCTGGCGGGGACCACGACGGCGGCCGGCGGCTGCGTCTTCCGCGTCCAGCAGTTGCCGCTCGGCATCAGTCGGCGCGCTGCCGCCCAGGTGCGCCGGCATCCACCACGCCCCGGCTTCATGCTGGAGCGGATAGTCCGCGATGCAGCGGTCGACGCCGGCCTGCAGGATGCTGCGCAGCAGCTCCGTGTCCGCCTCCGCATCCTGTCCGGGCGGCACCACTAAAGGTTCGCCCACATGGACCCGCACCGGTGCCCGCCAGCTGCGGCGGAGGGAAAAGCCATGGCCGCGGGTCATGATCCGGTGGGCGCCCCAGACGGATACCGGGATCACCGGCACACCGGCCTCCGCGGCCATCCGGACCGCGCCGGTCCTGCATTCACGCACCGTGAAGCTGCGGCTGACCCCTGCCTCGGGGAACACGGCCAGGTACTCGCCGGCCCGGAGCTTCGCCACTGCCGCGTCATAGGCATCGGCGCGGCCGGCATACCCCACCACCACGTGGCCGCTGGCGCTGATCGCGGGCCCGGCCAGCCAATGGTCCGCCGCGCCCTGGTGCACCAGGAAGCGCAACTGCGCGCGCGTGTGCCGCCACAGGAGCAGCTCCACCACCGCGAAGTCCACGTAGCCAAAGTGCGTGATGGCAAAAACCACGCCGCTGCCGGGCGACACCTGCCGGGACGGGCCGTTCAGGGGACCCCTTGGGGGCAGGTTTTCCAGGCCTGTTGGCAGGATCTGCAGCCGCAGCGCCCACAGCAGGAACTGGCCCGTGCGCACGATCAGCCGGTAGAAGCGGTCGTTGGACCGGGGACGCCAGGGCATCGGTGCCGGCGCCTACAGGGTGACGTGGACGGCGGATTCCGGCAACAGCTGCGTGAACGCCCGCGGCGGCCGGACCTTTGCCCCCGTGCTCTCGGCGAAGGACTTGATGACGAAGCCGGTGGCAAGGGTCTGCCAGACGCGGGTCTTGCGGAGCATGAAGTGGCCGACGCCCTTGAGTGACACGTACTGCACGCTGGCCGCCTCGGCGGAGGCCCGGCGCGCGAACGCGAGGGACTGGGCGGGACTGGTCATGTGGTCCGTGCTGCCGTGGATGATCAGGACCTTCCGGCCGCTGACCCTGCCGGCCGGCGTTTCCAGGCCCAGCCAGGGGGCAAGCGCCACCACTGCCTCCACCTGCGGATGGTCCGCGGCGCACACCGCCGTCAGGCCGCCCATGGAGTGGCCCAGCAGGAAGACCGGGACGCCGGGGTGGCGTTCGGCGATCTGTGCCAGTGCCCACCGGGCGTCCTGCAGCGGCGACATCTCCGGGCCGTTCCAGCCGCGGACGCTGTTGCGCAGGGACCAGACGGCCAGCCCGTGCTTCCGGCCGGCCCGGTGCAGATGCCGGGCGAAGGGGATCATCCTGGCCGGGCTCAGGTGGCGGGCCTCCACCGGATCCCGGCTGTGGGCCTTGCCGCCGTGCAGGACCAGGACCACGCCCCTGGTATCGCCGGACGCTTCGAGGACGCTCAGGACGGGCTGAAAGGCGGGAACCGCGGGCACCTGCCCGTCCTGCACCCCGCCGTTTGAGGCCCCATGAATTCCTGCCGCACTGCCGGTTCCCCGCGTTCCACGGTTGTCCATGCCTGGTTCCTCCCCATCCCGATGGTCCATTTATAAACCCTATGGCGGCGCACGTAGAGTTCAACGTATGAGGTTGAACTGCTGATGGGCGCCGGCCACTCCCACGCTTCCGTAGATCATTCGGAGCCGACGCCCCAGGCGATGGCTGCCCGCAGCAAGGCGAACCGCATCCTGGCTGCGGTGCTCATCCCGTTGGCGCTGCTGACCCTGGCCGGCATGGCCGCGCTGTGGCCGTCGGGGAGCAAGGAAGGAATATCCCTCGCCAACCCGTACTCCACGGCCCCCGGGGTCACGTTTGATACAGGAACCATCCAGAGCGTGGTAACCGAAAGCTGCACCCAGGGCACCAGCCAGCAGGGGACAGGCCAGCAGGGAACAGGCCAACAGAACACGGGCCAGGAGGGAACGGGTTCGCAAAACCCGGGCCAGCAGGGCTCGAAGTGCACGTTCGCCTTCACCGAACCGGACAAGGGCGGCAGTCCGGTCAAGGTGGTCATCAACCCGGATGTCGCCTCATCGCACGGGGTCAAACCGGGTGACCAGATCCGTTACCTGAACCTCTCCAACGTCCAGGGCGCCACCGGATCCCAGGGTTCGCCGGCCTACATTTTCGTGGACTTCGTCCGGACCCTGCCAATCGTCCTCCTGGCCGCGCTGTACGCCGTGGTGGTCATCGCCGTCGCACGGTGGCGCGGACTGCGCGCCCTGATCGGGCTGGTGGGTGCCTACTTCGTGCTGGTGAGCTTCCTGCTGCCCGGCCTGGTGGAAGGCAAACCGCCGCTGCTGCTGGCGCTGGTGGGCTCCACGGTGATCATGATCGGCGTGCTCTACTTCGCCCACGGGTTCTCCGCACGCACATCAACGGCGCTGCTGGGCACGATTTTCGGCCTGGCCATCACGGCCCTCCTGGCGGCCTGGGCCACCGACGCCGCCAACCTCGCCGGCGTCGGCAGCCACGACGCCGCCACCCTGGTGAACACGTCGTCGAACATCTCCATTTCGGGCGTCATCCTGTGCGGGCTCATCATTTCCGGCCTGGGCGTCCTGAACGATGTCACCATCACCCAGTCTTCGGCCGTGTGGGAGCTATACGAACTGGCACCGGCCAGCAGCGCCCGCAAGCTGTTCACCTCCGCCATGCGGATCGGCCGCGACCACATCGCCTCCACCGTCTACACCATCGCCTTCGCGTACGCCGGTGCCTCCCTGCCCATCCTGATCATCGTCATGCTCTACGACCGGCCGCTGATGGACACCCTCACCAGCGCCGAGCTCTCCGAGGAGGTCATCCGGACGCTGGTGGGGTCCATCGGACTGGTCCTGGCCATCCCGGTGACCACCCTGATCGCCGTCCTTGTCGTCAAGGCAACAGGGATCAAGGCCGGCGGAGCCCAGGTACCAACCGCCGGGCCGCGAAATGAAAAGCACGACGCCGGGCACAGCCGTGCGGACGACGTTGCGGACACGGGGGCGCTCGCCGCCGCCGCACTCGCGGAACGCGGCCGGCGCACCGCCACGGACGGCGCCGAGCCGCCGGCAACGGACGCGGCGGCAACGGACGCGCGTGCAACGGCAGGCGGGTCCCACGCCACGGACGAACCCGCCACCCGCCGCGGCCGGCGGGCCGCCGGCGGCTGAACAACGCCACGCGCCACCGATTTGCCCGGCTTTGCAACAATGGACAGGTGACTGTTGCAGCAACCCCTCCCGCCCCCAAGCTGGAACTCCCGCCCCTGAAGCTGGGACCCATCACCGTTGACACCCCGGTGATCCTTGCCCCGATGGCCGGGATCACCAACTCCGCCTTCCGCCGGCTCTGCCGCGAATACGGCGGCGGCATGTATGTCGCGGAGATGGTCACCTCCCGCGCGCTGGTGGAGCGGACGCCCGAATCCCTCCGCATCATCTCCCACGACGACGACGAAAAGGTCCGCTCCGTCCAGCTCTACGGCGTGGACCCCGTCACGGTGGGCGCCGCCGTACGGATGCTTGTTGAGGAAGACCGGGCCGACCATATCGACCTCAACTTCGGCTGCCCCGTCCCCAAGGTGACCCGCCGCGGCGGCGGTTCTGCCCTGCCCTGGAAGATCGACCTGTTCACCTCGATCGTGCAGACTGCCGTCAGGGAAGCGTCAAAGGGCAACATTCCGCTCACCATCAAGATGCGCAAGGGCATCGACGATGACCACCTGACGTACCTCGACGCCGGCCGGATTGCCCGCGATTCCGGCGTGGCCGCCGTCGCACTCCACGGCCGTACCGCCGCCCAGTTCTATTCCGGCAAGGCCGACTGGTCCGCCATCGCCCGCCTCCGCGAAGCCCTCCCCGACATTCCGGTGCTGGGCAACGGCGACATCTGGTCCGCCGAGGACGCCGTCCGCATGGTCCGCGAAACCGGCGTGGACGGCGTGGTGGTGGGCCGCGGCTGCCAGGGCCGGCCCTGGCTGTTCGGGGACCTGCAGGCCGCCTTCGAAGGCAGCGATGTCCGGCACCGGCCCAACCTGCGCCAGGTGGCCGAGGGCGTCTACCGCCATGCCGAGCTGATGGTGGAAACCTTCGGCGACGAAGGCAAGGCGCTGCGCGAAATCCGGAAACACATCGCCTGGTACTTCAAGGGCTATGTGGTGGGCGGGGAACTGCGCACCCGGCTGGCCCTGGTCACCAGCCTTGAGGTGCTCCGCGACACGCTGGCCGAACTGGACCTCGACTCGCCCTACCCGGGCGTGGATGCGGAGGGTCCCCGGGGCCGCGCCGGCTCGCCGAAGAGGCCTGCCCTGCCCAAGGACTGGCTGGACTCGCGAGCCCTGAACGAGGACCAGTCCCGGGATATCTCGGCGGCCGAACTGGACGTCTCCGGTGGCTGAAACACGCACCGCCGGGACCCCGGGGCCCGGAACCCCCACAGCTGGCCTGGCCCTGCCGGGCTACGACACGCACGACTCCGCCCGCTGGGTGGAGGAGCCGCCCAAGAGCACCTACCGCTCGGACTTCGAGCGGGACCGTGCCCGGGTGCTGCACTCGTCCGCCCTGCGCCGGCTGGGTGCCAAAACCCAGGTGGTGGCCCCGGACACCGACGACTTTGTCCGCACCCGCCTCACCCACAGCCTTGAAGTGGCCCAGGTGGGCCGCGAA
This sequence comes from Pseudarthrobacter phenanthrenivorans, assembly GCF_000813845.1. Classification (GTDB taxonomy): domain Bacteria; phylum Actinomycetota; class Actinomycetes; order Actinomycetales; family Micrococcaceae; genus Arthrobacter; species Arthrobacter phenanthrenivorans_B. The sequence continues at coordinate 79,464 of NZ_JWTB01000022.1, read as the reverse complement.
CTCGGCCGGGCCCTTGGCTGCGACCCGGATGTGGTGGACACGGCCTGCCTGAGCCACGACCTCGGCCACCCGCCCTTTGGCCACAACGGCGAATCGGCGCTGAATGAGGTGGCGCATGCGATCGGCGGGTTTGAGGGCAACGCCCAGACCCTGCGCCTGCTGACCCGTCTGGAACCCAAAGTGCTGGCAGCGGACGGCCGGCCCGCCGGACTGAACCTGACCCGTGCAAGCCTTGACGCGGCGTCGAAATACCCCTGGTCCGCACTGGAGGCGCCGGTGATCCACGGCCAACGCACCAGCAAGTTCGGTGCCTACGAGGACGACCTCCCCATCTTCAACTGGATCCGCGAAGGCGCCCCGGAACGCCGGACCTGCCTGGAAGCCCAGGTGATGGACCTGGCGGACGACATCTCCTACTCCGTGCATGACGTGGAGGACGCCATCGTGGCCGGGCACTTCCAGCTCCGCTGGATGGACAACCCGGACCACCGCGCCCGGGTGGTGGGCTACGCCAAGCAGTGGTACCTGCCGCACAACGATCCTGCCGCCATCGATGCCGCCCTGGCCCGGCTGGAGGCGACGGAGGTTTGGGTCCGCGAGGCGGATGGCAGCCGCAAGTCGATGGCCGCCCTCAAGAACATGACCAGCCAGCTCATCGGCAGGTTCTGCCAGAGTGCCCTGGAAACCACCCGTGCCGTCTACGGGCCGGAAAACCTCACCCGCTACAACGCCGAACTCATGGTCCCCGACGAGACCGTGATGGAGATCGCGGTCATGAAGGGCCTGGCCACCACCTTCGTGATGACCACCGAGCACCGGCAGCCCATCTACGAGCGCCAGCGGGAGGTCCTCCACGCCCTGGTCACCGCCCTCAGCGCCACCGGCGACCGCCACCTGGAACCAATGTTCGCTGCCGACTGGCGGGCGGCGGACGACGACGGTGCGCGCCTTCGCGTCGTCATCGACCAGGTGGCGTCGCTGACCGACGGGTCGGCGCTGGCCATGTACGAACGCCTGGTGGGAAGCCTGCCCTCACTCTGGTGACCCCGTGAACGGCACTCCCCGGAAACCGGCCTGGTAACAGCTTCCTTAAAGCATCTACACAGGAATGAAGCGCACTATGGGAGGAAACACAGGCCGCTAGGAACGGATCGGGCCATGAGTACTCGCAGCAGGGGCAAACGCCTTGCCACCGGGATTACTGCGGCCGTGGGCGTGGGCAGCTTCGCTGCCGCCGGGGTCGCAGCAGCCGCGGTGTACGCTTCGACGCCATCGGTGATCGCCAGGACTGCGTCCGGGACGGACAGCAATACCCAAGGCCCCGCGCCGACGTCCAGCCCGGCCCGTTCCGATGATGACGACCGGAGCACCCGCAAGGGCAGCAGCACCCGCCGGCCGAAGAGCAACGGCAATTCCGGCAGCACAAGCCCGGTCCAGCCCGGTAACGGCGGCACCATCCACGGCAGGTCCTCAGGGTCCTGATATGGCGCGCTCCGATCCTGCCGGTTGCACCGGGGCTGCTGCGGTGGCCGCCGATGGCACGGCATGCTCCAGCTGGACGGTCTGGGAGCTGGAAGCATCAGTCACCGTCACTGATCCCCGCCTGCTGGGGCCGGCGGAAAGCATTGTCCGTTCGGTGGTGTCCGGCGTGGACCTTGCCTGCAGCCGGTTCCGGGACGACTCCGAGCTGATGCGGCTGCAGCCCAGGATGCCCCACGGAGTTCCCGTCAGCCCGATGTTCCGGCTGCTCCTGGAACGCGCCCTGGATGCCGCGGCACTGACCGGCGGCGACGTGGACCCCACCCTCGGCGCGGACCTTGCCGCCCTCGGCCACGGCCCTGGGCAGGAGGACGGCCACGCGGTAACACCTGGACACCCGGGAATCAGGAGCATCCCCGTACCGCCGATGCCCTCCACGCCGGTTGAACCGGAACCCCGGGCGCCGGGCTGGTCCCGCCTGCACCTTGACGCCAACACCTTGACCCTGCCGGCGGACCTCCGCCTGGACCTGGGCGCCTCGGCCAAAGCCGTGGCGGCGGACCTGGCAGCTGCCGAGGTGTACCGGCAGCTGGGCTGCGGGGTGCTGGTGGGCCTTGGCGGTGACATTGCCGGCGCAGGCCCGGGACCGCTGCCGGAGGGACACCGCGCTGGGGCAGACGCCAGGGGAGAACCACGGCAGTGGCAGATCCTGGTGCAGGACCTTCCAAGCGACCCCGCCCAATACATCTCGCTGGCCCCCGGGTTCGCCCTTGCCACATCCAGTACCCAGAAGCGCCGCTGGGTGCACCACGGTACCCAGGTCCACCACATCCTCGACCCCCGCTTTGGCCTTCCCGCCGAAGCAGTCTGGCGGACGGTTACCGTGGCTGCCCCTGCCTGCCTGGACGCAAACGCCCTGAGCACCGCGGCCATTGTCCGGGGTTTCGCGGCCGTGGAGTGGTTCCAGGCAGAAGGCATCCCGGCCCGGCTTGTGGACAGCAGGGGACGGGTCACCAGCACCGGTGGCTGGCCCGCCGCAAATGCGGCACCTGTCGAAGCTGCGGGCACCGGGGGAGCACACCATGGATGAGGCAATGTGGGCCTTCGGCCGTGTCAGCGGGTTCATGTCCCTGGTACTGTTCACCGGCTCGGTGCTGCTGGGGATCCTCAACAGGTCCGGCCGGCCGCTGATGGTCCTGCCGCGGTTCTCCATCAGCCTCCTGCACCGGAACATCGCCCTGCTCGCCACGGTCTTCCTGGGACTGCACGTGGGATGCCTGCTCCTGGACTCCTATGCCAAGCTCCGGCCGGTGGACATCGTGGTGCCTTTCCTTGGCTCGTTCCAGCCGTTCTGGCAGGGGCTGGGCACAGTCGCCCTGGACCTGGTCCTGGCGGTGGTGGTGACAGGGCTGCTCCGGCACCGGATCGGGCAGCGCGCCTTTAAGGCCGTGCACTGGCTTAGTTACGGGATGTGGCCGGTGGCCATGGCACACGCCCTCGGCAATGGCACCGACGTCTCGACTGGCTGGTTCCTCCTGCTGGCGGCAGTATCTGCGGTGGCGGTCGCGGCCGCCCTGCTCTGGCGGCTGAGCCCGTCCTTCCTCGAAACATCCCACGCCAGGCAAGGAAACCTACCGTGAGCCGTGACACCGATCCGCAGGCGGCACGGATGGGGTCCCCAGCCAAGGCCGTCCCGTCACACCACCAGGAACCGCGGCTCCTGGCCGCCGGTCCCGATGCAGGCTGGGCCCGGCACCTGGACACCTTCGGCCCCTGGGAACCACAGGCTGCTGCTGGAGGCCTGCTGGAGGCGCTGGCCGCTGCCGGACTTACGGGACGGGGCGGAGCCGCGTTCGAAACCTGGCGCAAGGCATCGGCCACTGCCGGCGCCGGCAGGAAGGGCCTGCTTGCAGCCCGGCCGGTGGTGATCGCCAACGGCGCGGAAGGCGAACCCCTCAGCTTCAAGGACCGGACGCTCCTGGCCCACGCACCCCACCTGGTCATCGATGGGCTGCTTGCCCTGGCCGCCGCCCTGGGCGGTGCCGCCATGTACGTCTACGCACCCGCGGACAGCCTTCCCCGCGTGCGCCAGGCGCTCGCTGAGCGGCCGGGCACCGGTCGGGTGCGCGTGGTGGAGGCTCCCGGGACGTTCATTGCCGGTGAGTCGAGCGCCGTCGTCAACATGATCGCCCACGGCACCGCCGTCCCGGTGGACCAGCGCCGCCGCCTGAGCGAGTCGGGACTCAACGGCCGTCCCACCCTGGTGGTTAACGTCGAAACCCTCGCCCAGGTGGCCCTGATTGCCCGTTATGGTCCGCAATGGTTCCGCCAGGCCGGCACGGCAGCCGATCCCGGCACCCGGCTGGTATCCGTCTCCGGCCCCGCCCCCGTCCCGGATGTGGTCCTGGAGGTGCCCGGCGGCGCCGGGCTGTCCCCGGTCCTCCGCCAGGCGGGGATGGACCCTGCCGCCGTGTCAGCCGTCCTGGTGGGCGGCTACCACGGCCGGTGGGTGCGGCCCGGCGCGCATGTCCTCTCGCCCGCAGGACCCGCCGGCAGCACAGTCCGTCCCGGCGCGGGCGTGATCCACGCCCTGGACCTGCAGACCTGCGGCATCCAGGCCACCGCCCGGATCCTCAGCTACCTGGCCGCCGAATCCGCCCGGCAATGCGGACCCTGCATGTTCGGCCTGCCGGCGATGGCGTCAATCCTCAACAGAATTGCGGGAGGGGAACGCAATCCCCGCCTTGTCCCCGAACTCGACCGCCTGGGGCGCCTGGTATCCGGGCGTGGGGCATGCCGCCATCCGGAGGGGACCGCCGGGCTGGTGGCCAGTGCCTTGGAGGTCTTCGCCGCAGACTTCCGCGCCCACCTGTCCGGCTACTGTGCCGGCCCGGGAGGTGTGGCGGCATGACCACGCACCTGCACATCGACTGGACCAGCTGCGACGGCCGGGGCCTGTGCGCTGAGCTGTTGCCCGGCATCCTGGACCGGGACGACTGGGGCTATCCCGTGGCCCGCGGAAAGACGGGCCATGACCGCACCGACGTGCCGCTGCGGGAGGCGGACCGGGAAGCCGCCCGGGAGGCCGTGCGCCTGTGTCCCAAGCTCGCCCTGGGCCTGGTCGAGCGGACCCCGCCGGAAGCGGAACGGCGCAGGCCTGGCCGGTGACGCCGTGCCGGTGACACTAAGATTGCTCTGTGGCTGGGCTGATTAAACGTGAAGATATAGACGAAGTACGCCAGCGCACGGACATCAAGGAAGTGGTGGACGGCTACGTCACGCTCAAGGGTGCCGGGCTGGGAACGTTCAAGGGCCTGTGCCCCTTCCACGACGAACGCTCGCCCTCCTTCACCGTCCGCCCCCAAGTGGGCCGCTATCACTGCTTCGGCTGCGGCGAGGACGGCGATGTCATCGCCTTCGTCCAGAAGCAGGACCACAGCTCCTTCCAGGAAGCCGTGGAAAAGCTGGCTGCCCGGATCGGCTATGAGCTCCGCTACGAGGACGGCGGAACGGGCCCCAACCGCGAGGAAGTGGGCCGGCGCCAGCGCCTGCTCGACGCGCACAAAATCGCCGACGAGTTCTTCCGCGCCCAGCTGCTCACCCCCGGCGCCGCGGAGGCACGGAATTTCCTGTTCGGCCGGGGCTTCGACAGGGCAGCCGCGGAGCATTTCGGCTGCGGCTACGCGCCGCAGGGGTGGGATGCCCTCCTGAAGCACCTTCGCGGCCGCGGGTTCACGGATGCGGAACTCAAGCTCACCGGCATGTTCAGTGAGGGCAACCGCGGGATCTACGACCGCTTCCGGGGCCGCCTAATCTGGCCCATCAAGGACATCGCCGGGGACACCATCGGCTTCGGCGCCCGCAAGCTGTACGAGGACGACCAGGGCCCCAAGTACCTCAACACCCCGGAAACAACGCTCTACAAGAAGTCCCAGGTCCTGTACGGCATCGACCTCGCCAAGCGCAGCATCGCCAAAGAGCGCCAGCTGGTGGTGGTGGAGGGCTACACCGACGTGATGGCCTGCCACCTGGCAGGAATTACGTCGGCGGTGGCAACCTGCGGCACGGCGTTCGGCACCGAACACATCAAGATCGCCCGCCGGCTGTTGTCAGACGACGGCACCGGGGGAGAGGTGGTGTTCACCTTCGACGGCGACGCCGCCGGCCAGAAGGCCGCGCTGCGGGCGTTCGAGGAGGACCAGCGCTTCACCGCACAGACCTACGTGGCCGTGGAACCGACCGGGGCCGATCCCTGCGACCTCCGCCTCAGCCGCGGGGATGAAGCGGTACATGCCCTGATCCAGTCCCGGCGGCCACTGTTCGAGTTCGCCATCCGCACCACCCTGAAGCAGTTCAACCTGGACACCGTCGAGGGCCGCGTCCAGGGCCTGAAGGCGTCCGTGCCGGTCGTGGCGGCCATCCGCGACGCGTCCACCCGGACCGGCTACTGCCAGGCCCTGACAGGGTGGCTGGGCATGCCGGACCCCAACGAGGTCCTGCGCATGGTCACCGCGGAAGTGAAGAACGCAGCGAAGCGCGGTGAACCGGGACGCCCCACCGCTCCGGGCCAGCAGCAGCCAGCCGGGCCTTCCCACCCTGCTTCTGCCCAGCCGGGCGGGCCCGGCGTCGCCGCCGCACCGTCGTCGGGCGCTGTCCCTTCCTTCCACCGGCCCGACCCCCGGGACCCCGTGGCCTCGATGGAGCGGCAGGCGCTGGAAGTGGCTTTGCAGCAGCCTGCCCTGTTGACCGGCGCGGTGTGGGACCGGTTCGAGGACGCCAGGTTCGCCACCCCCGCGTTCCAGGCCGTGCATGACGCCATGCGTGCTTCCGGCCCGGGGCTGGCGGGCGATCCGGTGCGCTGGGTGGAGCAGGTGATGCACGAGGTCCCTGAGCCGCTCCGGCCGTTGGTCTCGGAGCTGGCCGTGGTGCCGCTGCCTGCACATACCGAGGAAGCGGTGCTCAAGTACTGCCGGGACATCCTGTCCCGGCTGTTCGAGCTGCAGATCACCCGGGTGAAGGCGGACAAGATGGGCCAGCTGCAGCGGCTCGACGCCGCAGCAGACCCGGAAACTTACCAGCGGCTCAACCGGGAACTGATGATGCTGGAGATGGAACGCCGGGCATTGCGGGCAGAGGCTTGACCCGCTGCCGGCCGGGGCCTGAGGGTGGGGCAGATCACGGACCCGCCGATTTCGTTTCCGCCGCGGGTGTTTGCTAGGCTGATACCCGCTTCATTCCTCCTTAGCTCAATTGGCAGAGCATTCGACTGTTAATCGAAGGGTTGCTGGTTCAAGTCCAGCAGGAGGAGCTTCCAATCCCCGTTCCGGTCTCCGGAACGGGGATTTTTGGTTACCGGCAGGGGTGTTTGGGCGCGGAAAACAGCCGATTTCCCTTCGGCCGGAATCCTTTGCTAATGTCATACCTGCTTCATTCCTCCTTAGCTCAATTGGCAGAGCATTCGACTGTTAATCGAAGGGTTGCTGGTTCAAGTCCAGCAGGAGGAGCACTACAGGAAATCCCCGTTCCTCCGGTTGGAGGAACGGGGATTTTTCTATCTGCGGGGTGGGAAGCCGGAAGGGCGGGCGGTGTCCTAGACGAAGTCCATTTCCACCTGAAGGAACCGTTCGGCCTCGGCGATGGCTGCCTGGAAGGCTTCCTTTTCGGTGGGTGACTTCCGGGGCTCGCGTGGACTCCATTCGTGCGGCGCGGAATGGATCCGGACAAAGCCGGTGTCCGGCGGGGCGTAGAAGATTCCGAAGCGCTGCACGGGCCACTCCGGGGACGTCTCCGGTGCCACCAGCAGGGCGGCGTTGAACGCGGGATTGAACCACTGGGCAATGGGCCGGCGCCGGTCTTCCGTGAACAGCCCGGCCGCATACAGCGCCGCCGACTGCTGTCCCGCCTGCGCGCACAGCCGCTCCCACCACAGTGGCAGGATCCTGGCGTCGCACCGTTGCCATGTGGCCGGAAGTGGCGGTTGGTTCTGCCAGCTGGACACGGGATCATTTTATCGCGGGAGGGAGCCGGAGGGCAGGGACAACAGTGCCGGTCCGGGATATCCGGCCGGCACCCGGTCAGCGGCGGTTTGGCGGCCCCGGGTTGATCCGGTACAGGATGGCGGCGCCCGCCAGGGACCCCAGGATGATGCCCCAGGCGGGGTTGCCCAGGGCCCGGCCGGCAAAATAGCCGACGACGGCGCCAAGCACGGCGCCCAGGAAAAGCCCCCTTCCGTTGCGGTGCGGTCTGCGGCTCATGGGCGGCCTTTCGGTGTGGCGGATGGATGGGTGGGTGAGTGGATCGCCGGGTCGGTTGATGGGCGGGTGAGTGGATCGCCGGGTCAGTGGATCGACGGAACCGTGCGTGGCCGGACCACCAGCCACAGGGCTGCAATCGCCAGCAGGATACAGGCCGCCTGCACCGCGCCCATCGGCGCTGCGCTGGTGATGCCGAGCCAGCCCACCACGGGCGAGATCAGCCCGGCCATGAGGAACGTGGCCGCCCCCAGCAGGGAGGCCGCGGTGCCTGCCTGGGCCGCATGGCTGGCCAGGGCCAGCACCTGCACGCAGGGGAACATGAAGCCGGTGCCCATGATGTAGAACCACAGCGGGACCATCACGCCCCAGAGCCCCAGCCCCGCCCTGTCAAAGACCACAATCAGCAACGCCATCAGGAACATCCAGGCCGTGGCGCCGGCCAGGATCCACTGCGGCGGGACGATCCTGATCAGCCGCGAACTGGTCTGGACGCCGGCCACGATCCCCAGCGAATTGATGCCGAACAGCAGCCCGTACTGCTGGGCCGAGAAGCCGAACACGTCCTGGAAGAGGAAGGGCGAGGCCGACAGGTAGGTGAAAAGGCCGCCGAAATTGAAGCCCGCCACCATGAGCAGGCCCACGAAAATCCGGTCGCTGAACAGCGCCTTGTAGCGCTGCCCGGCCGTCATGCCGCTCTTCCCGCGCTTTTCCGGCGGCAGGGTCTCGCGCACCAGGACCAGGGCCGCGACGATCACCAGGGTCCCGTAGGAGGCCAGGAACACGAAAATGCCGGGCCACGGCATGACCAGCAGCAGCTGCGAACCGATAACGGGGGCCAGGATGGGAGCGAGTCCGTTGACCAGCGACATCCGCGAGAACATCCGCACCATGGCGTAGCCGGAAAACAGGTCCCGCACCATGGCCATGGCCACCACGCCCCCGCCGGCCGCGCCTACGCCCATCAGTACGCGGAAGATCCCCAGCGTGGTGATGTCCGCGGACAGGGCGGCGCCCAGGGAAGCGGCGATGTGCAGTGCCGTGGCAAGGATCAGCGGGGTCCGCCGGCCGAACTTGTCGCTGAAGGGCCCCACCACCAGCTGGCCGAACGCAAATCCGACCGTGGTCCCGGCGAGGGTCAGCTGGACCTGGGCCTCCGTCACCCCCAGGCTTGCCTCCAGGGCAGGGAATGCCGGCAGGTACAGGTCGATGGTGAACGGACCGAGGGCCGTCAGTGCGCCCAGGAGGAGGATGTACAGGAGCTTCCGGCGCCGGCTCAGTAGGTCGCCCGGATTGGGGGGAGTGGTCACGGAGAACAATCCTAGGCCGGGCCGCCGCTGTTTTTGCAGCGTTGTAGGCCGCGCCGTCCGGCAAGCCCCCAAGTCCGCCCAGAACCTCAATGGTAGTTTGGGTGGCGTGGACTGTGCGGCTGCACATTTCCGCAGCGAACGGAAGCAGTATGGACCCATGAAACCAGTAAGGCGGAACCGATGAGCGGACGTCACAGCGGGCGTACCAGCCCGGGATTGCGTATCAGTGCACTGCCCGGGACGGCAAGACTCCTCTTCCGGTTGGCGCCCCGCCAGCTCAACGACGAGATCGCCTTCGCCAAAATTGAACTCAAGCGCAAGGGAATCCAGGTGGGGGTGGCTGCCGCCTTCTTCGCCGTCGCGCTTCTGTTCCTGGCATTCCTGGTGGTTGGCCTGATCGTCGCAGCGATCATGGGCCTGGCCACCATCATGCCCGCATGGCTGGCGGCCCTCCTGGTCTCTGCGGCCTTCCTCATCATCGCCCTGATCGGCGGACTGGTTGGCATGGCAAGGTTCAAGAAAGCCATGCCGCTCATGCCCGAAGAAACCATCCGCGGCATCCGGCACGATATCGGCGTGGCCAAGGAAGGCTCCGCCTTCAACCCTGCAGTCCTGGATCCCGAAAGCCCCGAAGGCAAGGCAGCCAAGGCCCGGAAGGACGCTGAAGCAGCCAAGGCCAAGGCCGAGAAGCAAGCCAAGGCCGCCGAGCACGACCAGGAATTCCCGCATGCGTCCGAACCCGAACTGGTCCGCCGCCTGAGCCAGCGCCGCCACCACCTTGCCGAGGTCCGCGACGAACTCGGCACGGAGCTGGACGTCAAGACCCAGGCCCGCTACCTGCTGGCCGCGGCGCAGGTCAGGGTACGTGAAGGCCAGGTCGTGGCACGGCGCGGCGTGGACGCGGCAGGACAACGGCTCGCCGCCCTGACCGGGTCCGCAGACCTGCCGCGGCGCTGGAAGCCGCTGGCAGCCTTCGTGGCGGCCGGAACCGTCCTGGTGGTCCTCCTCCGGAAGCTGTTCCGCTCCAGCTAGGACCCGGTCCGGCGGACCACACGACACAACCGAAACACTGCGCTGCGGCGCGGCAGGAAGGAGAGGGGGACGGGTGAAGTTCATTGGTGCAGGCGCCCGCCCCGGCCGTCCCCAGGTGGACCACGACGCCGTGTTCACCATCCCCAACCTGCTGACCGTGGTGCGGTTCATGGGGGTCCCGCTGTTCATGTGGCTGGTCCTTGCCCGGCACGAGTACGGCGCCGGGGTCATCGTCCTGGCCGTGATGGCCGGAACTGACTGGATCGACGGCTACATTGCCCGCCGGTTCGACCAGGCCTCCAAGCTCGGCAGGGTCCTTGACCCCATCGCCGACCGGCTGGCCCTGCTGGCCGTGGCCGCCACCCTGGTGATTGCCGGCGTCGTGCATTGGCTGTACCTGGCCGCGCTTGTGGTGCCGGACGCCGTCCTGTTGGTCCTGACGCTTTCCTTCTTCCGCGGCCACCCCGACCTGCCCGTCAGCGTTGTGGGCAAGGTCAGGACCGGGCTGCTCCTCCTTGGTACGCCGCTGCTGGTCCTCTCCCGCCTGGACACCGGCGCCTCGGACCAGCTCTTCGCCGCCGCCTGGGTGGTGCTGGGCCTTGGCCTGGTTGGGCACTGGATCGCCGCCTACAACTACTTCTGGGCCATCCTGCGCAAAGGCAGGGAACAGAAACAGCACAACGGCGGGCAGGGCTGATGGTCTGGCTTGCCGTCGGCCTGGCGGTACTTGGCGCGTTCTGCCTTGCCCTGGGCGCCCAGCGCCAGGGCAGCGCCGTCAAAGCGGATACCGGCGGACTCGCCCTGAGCTCCAACGGTTTCCTGCGCCTGCTGCGCAATCCCCGGTGGATGTTCGGGCTCCTGCTGCTGTGCACCGGAATGGCCATGAACGCCGTGGCATTGGTGTCCGCCCCGCTGACGGTGGTCCAGCCGATCGGCGCCATCGCCCTCGTGATTACCACCGTGGTCAATGCCAGGGACCAGGACCTGACCATCAACCGTGCCACCGCCGTGTCCATCGCTGCATGCGTCACCGGCTCCGCGCTGTTCGTCCTCCTCGCCGTCAATGTGACCCAGGAGAGCCACCACGTCAGCCTGGAGGATGAACTGACCATCGTGCTGCTGCTCGCGTTGGCGGTGGGGCTGTTCGGCACCCTGGCCGTAACTTTCAGGCACCGGATGAATGCGTTTGTGTACATTCTCGGCGCCGGTATCCTGTTTGGTTTCGTCGCGGTCCTCACCCGGATCATCGGCAAGCACCTGCTGGACCCGAACGGACTCTTCCTGCTGAACGTGCAGTGGTATTCGGTGGTGGCCATCATCGCCGCCGGTGGGCTTGGATCCTGGTTCGTGCAGAGCGCCTACTCCACGGGACCGCCGGACCTGGTGATCGCCGGCCTCACGGTCATCGACCCCATGGTGGGCATCGCGATCGGGATCATCATCCTGGGCGAACTTCGCCCCGACGTCCAAGCCGTCATGGCGGTTGCGATGGGAACGGCTGCCTGCCTTGCTATCGTTGGGGTTATCGCACTTTCCCGGCACCACCCGGAGGTCACCAAGCGCAGGAAGGACGCGCGGAAGGCCGCCGGCAGGCCCACCCACTAACCGATTTCCGCACACCCAAGCAACCCCACGAGGCCGCAAACCAACCAAGCCGGCGGCCAACCGTGCTGTCAGTTCCACGCTGCCCGCACCGTGACCATCAGGAGTACTCCACATGACCACGCCAGCCGACCAGCGCCCCCTGACCATCCTCATCGCCGCCGATACCTATCCGCCGGACGTGAACGGCGCGGCCCAGTTCGGATACCGGCTGGCCAAGGGCATGACTGCCCGGGGCCACAACGTCCATGTCCTGGCTTCCCGCGACAGCAAGGGAAAGAGCTTCACCGAGTTCCGCGAGGAAGCAACCGTGCACCGGCTGCGGTCCCACCGGGCCTTCACCCACGAAACCTTCCGCATCTGCTTCCCCTGGGAAATCAAGAAGGAAATCAGCCTCCTCTTCGACCGGGTGAAGCCTGACGTCGTGCACATCCAGAGCCACTACATGATTGGCGAGCACGTACTCTACGAGGCGGTGAAGCGCGGGGTCCGGATTATCGCCACCAACCACTTCATGCCGGAGAACCTGAACCCCTTCCTGCCGTTCCCGCAGTGGTTCAAAGACATCATTGGCCGTGTCTCCTGGAAGGACATGGGCAAGGTCATGGGCCAGGCCGACGTCGTCACCACCCCCACCCCGCTTGCCGCCCGTGCCATGCACGAGCACGCCTTCCTGCGCAAGGTCCTGCCCCTGTCCAACGGCATCGACTCCGCTGCGTACGAACCCAAGCCCGGTGAGCACATCGAGCCCCACGCGCACCCCACCGTCCTGTTCGCCGGACGCCTCGCCGAGGAAAAGCACGTCGATGTGCTCATCGAGGCCATCGGCAAGACCCCGCCGGAGCTGAACGTGCACCTGGAGGTGGTTGGCGGCGGCGAGGTGCGTCCCGCCCTGGAGGACCTGGTGCGGCGGCTCGGCCTGGGTAGCCGGGTGAAGTTCCTGGGCCTCGCCAGCGACGAAGACCTGCGCAAGGCGTACATCCGCGCCGACCTGTTCTGCATGCCGGGAACGGCCGAACTTCAGTCCCTGGTGACCCTGGAGGCGATGTCCGCCTCCACTCCGGTGGTCCTGGCGGACGCCATGGCGCTGCCGCACCTGGTGCGCGACGGTGAGAACGGGTACCTCTTCACGCCCAACGACAGCGACGACCTGGCCAAGAAAATCACCCAGGTTCTGGAGCTGCCCAAGGAAGAGCAGCGCGCCATGGGCCGCGCCAGCCGGCAAATGGTGGAGCCCCACAGCATCCAGGGAACGCTCCAGACCTTCGAGGACCTGTACCGGGGCGCCACCTACGACGACAAGGTGGTCTGATCCCGTTCCCGGGTTTGCTAGAGTGTTTCTGCCCTGCCGGAGCGTGTCGATTGACCACAGGCTCCCGGGGCTTGGGGGCTATAGCTCAGCTGGTTAGAGCGCGGGACTCATAATCCTAAGGTCCTCGGTTCAAGTCCGAGTAGCCCTACCGCCATCCGACAAACCGCGGCCAACGATCCACGTTGGCCGCGGTTGCCTTGGTTTAACCCCCGCCCTGCGGTATGTTACTGGTCAGTAACATACCGTGCTCCGCTTGGCGGCATGGTCAACGCTGATCATCGAAGAAGGTACCCATGGCTCCCTCTGCATCCGGACCCCACGAGCTTCCCTACGCCGACGGCGACTTCTTCGCCTTCGAGCAGCTTCTGTCCGGAAAAGAGCAGGACCGCCTGGCCGAGGTCCGCGACTTCCTGGCGCGCGAGGTCAGGCCGCTGGCGGTCGACTGCTGGAACCGCGGCGAATTCCCCATGGACCTGGTGCCGAAGCTCGCCGGCCTGGACCTGGTCAGCCCCGTGCGCCGCCAGGGGTACTCCAACCTCTTCGCCGGCATGCTGCATGCAGAAGTGACGCGGGCAGACGCTTCGATCGCCACGTTCCTGGGTGTGCACGACGGGCTCTTCACAGGGTCCATCGAACTGCTGGCGTCGCAGGAGCAGAAGGACGAGTGGCTCCCTGACATTTATGCGCTGAAAAAGATCGGTGCGTTCGGCCTGACCGAGCCGCTGGGCGGCAGCGATGTTGCCGGCGGAACGCGCACCACCGCACGTAAAGAAGGCGATACCTGGATCCTCAACGGGGCCAAGCGCTGGATCGGCAACGCGACCTTCGCTGACTGGGTGGTGGTGTACGCCCGGGATGTGGCCGACAACCAGGTCAAGGGCTTCATGGTGGACACCTCGCTGCCCGGGTTCAGCGCCGCAAAGATCGAAAACAAGATCTCGCTGCGGACCGTCCAGAACGCAGACATTGTCCTGGCGGACGTGGCGGTCCCGGACCACTTCAAGCTCGCAAACGCCAACAGCTTCCGCGACGTCAACAAGGTCCTCAAGGTCACCCGGCTGGCCGTCGCCTGGCAGGCTGTTGGACTCCAGCTGGCCGCGTTCGACGTTGCCCGCCGCTACGCCGTGGAGCGCCTGCAGTTCGGCCGCCCGCTCGCTTCCTTCCAGCTCATCCAGGACCAGCTGGTCCGGATCCTCGGCAACACCGTCAGCTCCATGGGCATGATGGTCAGGCTTTCCCAGCTGGAGGACGGGGACGCCGCCAAGGATGAACAGTCGGCACTGGCGAAGGCCTTCGCCACGGCACGCATGCGCGAGAGCGTGGCGCTCGGCCGCGGCATCCTGGGCGGCAACGGCATCGTGACCGACTATGAGATGGCCAAGATCTTCGCCGACGCCGAGGCCATCTACTCCTACGAGGGCACCGCCGAAATCAACACCCTGGTCACCGGCCGGGCCATCACCGGCATCTCGGCCATCGTCTAGCCGCACCCTGACCTCAGCCTCCACCCTAATCTCAGCCGCCACCCTGCGGCTCGATTCATGGTGCCGGCAGGGGAAGCAGGATGGACGGGCGCAGGTCCAGGACGAACTGCAGGGGATTGACGTACTCTTCACCGTCCCTGACGCCCCAGTGGAGGCACTGGGCCGGCGGGCAGTGACCCGGCACGACGGTTCCGATGACCTGCCCCGCCGCAACGGCATCGCCGGCGGCGAGGGTGCTTTCCACCGGTTCGAAACTGCTCCGCAGCCCGCCGCCATGGTCGATGGTGATCACCGGGCGGTCCACCACCACGCCCGAAAAGCTCACTGTTCCGGCGGCGGGGGACAAAACCTGGGCTCCGGCGCCGGCAAAGCCCAGATCCACCCCGCGGTGCCCGCTAAGCCACGGCTTGGGCGGGGGATCGAAACCGCGCAGCACCGGTGGCCGCGGTGCCAGCGGCCACTGCCAGGAAGGCCGGGCGGCCGGCCGGCCCCCGGACACCGTATGGCCCAGTCCACCGCCGGCAACGCTGGTCGGCCCAGGCTGGACTTGCGCGGCCGGCGGTTGCACAGGCTTGACGTGCAGGGGCGGCTGGACGGCCGGGGTGGCTGGGCCGGCGCCCGGGGTGGCTGGGCCGGCGCCGTAGGGCAACGCCCTGTAGTGGAAGGCGGTGCCCGGCGACGCCACCGTGGCCGGCAACAGCAGGAGTGCGGCAAGCAGGATTGGCGGTTTCATGGCACCACCCTGCCCGGCCCCGGCCCGGGCCGGGAGGGCCGATTCCGGCCATGTGGACAACTGCCACCGCCGGGCCTGCACTGTCCTGAAGGCGGGGAGGGCTGTAGTACACTTGATGGAGCAGTTTGCTGCGCCCTCAAACGCTTCCCGCCCAGTAGTCCACCCCCGCGGTGCATGACCCTGTCCGGATTGCGTCGGCACATCTCATTCAGGAGTGTGGGGGAGCGGCGGCTGACTACGCGCATCCAGCCCTTCGGCAGGCAACGCTTCGGCGTCGTCCATGGAGGACCGCGCTTCCTGCGGTCAGGCTTTGGTCCTGATGGGAAGAGCGGTGGATGCCAGGAGCACGGCCCATCCGGGCCACGCTGATCAACCGTCAACAATTGGCAGGGTAAGAAGCCTCCGGGTTCTCTCATGAATGACCTGCCGGAAAATAAGGAGCGTCGGAATGCCCGTCGTAACCATGCGCCAGCTGCTTGACAGCGGCGTCCACTTTGGACACCAGACCCGTCGTTGGAACCCGAAGATGAAGCGCTTCATCTTCACCGAGCGCAACGGCATCTACATCATCGACCTGCAGCAGTCGCTGTCCTACATCGACCGCGCCTACGAGTTCGTCAAGGCCACTGTTGCCCACGGCGGCACCGTGCTCTTCGTCGGCACCAAGAAGCAGGCCCAGGAAGCAATTGCCGAGCAGGCAACCCGCGTGGGCCAGCCCTACGTCAACCAGCGCTGGCTCGGCGGTATGCTGACCAACTTCCAGACGGTCGCCAAGCGCATCCAGCGCATGAAGGAACTCGAAGAGATCGACTTCGACGACGTCGCCGGTTCCGCGTACACCAAGAAGGAGCTGCTGCTCCTCAAGCGTGAACTCACCAAGCTCGAGTCCAACCTCGGCGGTATCCGCAACCTGACCAAGGCTCCGTCCCTGCTCTGGGTTGTCGACACCAAGAAGGAACACCTCGCCGTTGACGAGGCCAAGAAGCTGAACATCCCGGTTGTTGCCATCCTGGACACCAACTGCGATCCCGACGAAGTCGACTTCCCGATCCCGGGCAACGACGACGCCATCCGCTCCGTGAACCTCCTGACCCGCGTTGTCGCCGACGCCGTTGCCGAAGGCCTGATCGCCCGCAACAACCGCGGCACCGGCGCCACCGAAGCTCCGGAAGAGCCGCTCGCCGAGTGGGAGCGCGAGCTCCTCGAAGGCAGCAAGGCAGAAGCCGCTGAAGCTCCGGCAGAGAACGCTGAAGCTCCGGCCGCCGCCGAGGCTCCCGCCGAAGACGCCAAGTAAGTCACATAACCGGATTCTCCGCGCTGTCCGCAGCCGGAGCTGCTGACAGGATGGCAGCCCACCCCCGTGGGCTGCCGTCCTGTCGGTCCGTACACACCACCACACATTTCTAGACAGAGGGGTTCACATGGCGAACTACACTGCCGCGGACATCAAGGCCCTGCGTGAGCGCACCGGCGCCGGCATGATGGACGTCAAGAAGGCTCTTGACGAAGCCAACGGTGACGCCGAGAAGGCCATCGAGATCATCCGCATCAAGGGCCTCAAGGGCGCCACCAAGCGCGAAGGCCGTTCCACCGCCGAAGGCCTCGTGGCTGCCAAGGTCAGCAACGGCGTTGGCGTCATGATCGAGGTCAACTGCGAGACCGACTTCGTGGCCAAGGCTGACAAGTTCATCCAGCTGGCCGACAAGGTCCTGGCCGTCGCCGTCGAGTCCGGCGCTGCCGACCTCGAGACCCTGCTCGCCACCGATGTCGACGGCAAGCCGCTGTCCGAGGTCGTCGTCGAAGAGGGCGCCATCCTGGGCGAAAAGGTTGTTGTCCGCCGGATCTCCCGCATCGAGGGTGCAACCGTTGACGCTTACCTGCACAAGACCTCCAAGGACCTCCCGGCCCAGGTTGGCGTGCTGTTCGCTGTCGACGGTGAAGGCGAAGCAGCCGCAACCGCCGCCCACGACGTCGCCGTCCACATCGCCGCCATGGCTCCGAACTACCTCACCCGTGAGGACGTTCCGGCCGAGCTCGTCGAGTCCGAGCGCCGCATCGCCGAAGAGACCGCCAAGGCCGAGGGCAAGCCCGAGGCCGCCCTCACCAAGATCGTGGAAGGCCGCGTGACCGGCTTCTACAAGGGTGAGGTCCTGGTCGACCAGGCATTTGCCAAGGACGCCAAGAAGTCAGTGGCACAGGTCCTCGAAGAGGCCGGTGTCAAGGGAACCGCGTTCACGCGTTTCCGCGTCGGCTCCTAGTCGAACTGCAAGGGGTGGCCACTTCGGTGGCCGCCCCTTTTGCATGCTCACAATCCACCCCACGCGCAGTCCACACGGAGCGCGGCCGGTTCCGACCACCGGAGCCGGCAGGATACCCTTTTTTCAGAGTCACCAACGGGAAGGCATCATGGAAGCCGTCAACACTGTCACGCATTCAGAGAAGAGCCGGCGGCGGGTCCTCCTGAAGCTCTCCGGCGAGGTCTTCGGCGGCGGGAAACTGGGTGTCGATCCCGAAACCGTCCGCGACGTTGCCAAGCAGATCGCCGCCGCCGTCCCGCAGGTGGAGGTCGCCATCGTGGTGGGCGGAGGCAACTTCTTCCGCGGCGCCGAACTGTCCCAAAGCGGCATGGACCGCTCCCGCGCCGACTACATGGGCATGCTGGGAACGGTCATGAACTGCCTGGCCTTGCAGGACTTCCTTGAGCAGGCAGGCGTGGAAACCCGTGTCCAGAGCGCCATCACCATGGGCCAGGTGGCCGAGGCCTACATCCCGCGCCGCGCCATCCGCCACATGGAAAAGGGCCGCGTGGTCATCTTTGGTGCCGGCGCCGGCCTGCCGTACTTCTCCACCGACACCGTTGCCGCCCAGCGGGCCCTGGAAGTCCATGCCGACGTGGTCCTGATGGCCAAGAGCGGCGTCGATGCCGTGTACACCGCGGACCCCAAGAAGGACCCCACCGCGGAGCGGCTCGAAACCCTCAGCTACGACGACGCGCTGCGCCGCGACATCCGGGTGATGGACCAGACGGCCATGACCATGTGCAAGGACAACAACCTGTCCATGGTGGTGTTCGGCATGGAGGGTGAAGGCAACGTCACCCGCGCCATCCTCGGCGAGAAGCTGGGCACGCTGGTCACCGCCTAGCTCCGGCTAGGATGATTCCAGGACAGTTCCGTCCCCGCCCTTTCCGGCGGGGACGGAAACAGCAACAAAGAACCACGTGAGTGCACGGGCCCGGCGCGCCGGACCGCACCAGAACCGTCAGGAGAAGCCGTGATCGAAGAAACCTTGCTCGAAGCCGAAGAAAAGATGGACAAGGCCGTCGAGGTAGCCAAGGAAGACTTCGCCTCCGTCCGCACCGGCCGCGCCAACCCGGGCCTGTACAACAAGGTCCTGGTGGACTACTACGGCTCGCCCACGCCCCTGCAGCAGCTGGCATCCTTCGCCATCCCGGACGCCCGGACCATCCTGATCACCCCCTTCGACAAGTCGGCGATGCGCGACATCGAACGTGCCCTGAGTGACTCCGAAGTCGGCGCGAACCCGTCCAACGACGGCAACGTCATCAGGATCACCATTCCTGAACTGACCAAGGAACGCCGCAAGGAATACGTCAAGATCGTTAAGACCAAGGGCGAGGACGCCAAGATCTCCATCCGCAACATCCGCCGGAAGGCCAAGGAAACCCTTGACCGACTGGTCAAGGACGGCGAAGCCGGCGAAGACGAAGGCAACCGCGCCGAGAAGGAACTGGACAGCCTGACCAAGGCCCACGTTGACGGCATTGATGAGCTGCTCAAGCGCAAGGAAGCAGAGCTGCTCGAAGTCTGATGGGCCAGGCAGATCAGGCCCCGGCTTCACGGGCCGGCGCGCGGGGGAAGCAGCCCAGGAGCAATCCGACACCAAAGGCCGGCAGGAACCTGCCCGCCGCCGTCGTGGTGGGCCTGGCCATGCTGCTCGGTGTCCTGGGCGGGCTGCTGTTCCTGCCGCTGGCCTTCGTCGCCATCGTCACCGCCTTTGCGGTGTTCGGCGTCTGGGAGATCTACCGCGCGCTGGAAGCCAACGGCACCAGGATGCCCATCGTGCCGGTGATGACGGGCACGCTGGCCATGCCCTTTGCCGCCTACTTCGGCGGCATTGAGAGCCAGCTGTTTGCCCTCCTGCTCAGCGCCGTCGCGGTCCTGCTGTGGCGCTCGATCGAAAGCGCCGCCGGATCGGCCAACAGCATCTTCGCCGGAGTCTTCACCCTGGGCTGGGTGCCGTTCTTCATTAGCTTCGCGGCCCTGCCGCTGCATGCCGCCGGCACCACTCCGCTGGGCCTGTGGCCCGGGGGTGTTGCGCCCATCGGAGCCTGGGAGATCGCGGTCATGCTGCTGCTGGTGGTCTCCAACGATACGTTCGGCTACCTGGTGGGCGCGTCCCTCGGAAAGCACCCCATGGCACCGAAGATCAGCCCCAAGAAGTCCTGGGAGGGCTTCGCGGGATCGGTGGCCGGGGCCACCCTGATCGGCGTCCTGGCGGCACTCTTCGTGCTGGACAAGCCCTGGTGGGTCGGCGTGGTGCTGGCCGTCGGGACCGTCGCTGCGGCCACCGCCGGGGACCTTGCCGAGTCCATGGTCAAGCGCGAACTCGGCGTCAAGGACATGAGCAGCATCCTGCCCGGCCACGGGGGAGTAATGGACCGGCTGGATTCGATCGTCTTCGCCTCACCGGTGGCGTTCATCATGTACGGCATGGTGGCTGGCGCCTAATCGCCTCCACGGCGGCACGCACGGGCGGCTGACACAAACACGACCCGGGCGCCCACCCTGGCTGCGGCACCCTAAACTGGTGCGGAAGCACTACGGCTGAAGAGCACTGAAGGAATCGAAGTGGCATTGGACATTCATCGGCAGATCCCTGCGTCCTTTGAGCGCGTGCAGCGCGGCGAGTACGGGTACAACGCCAAGCAGGTGGACCAGTTCCTGCAGCGCGCGCGGATCTCCCTGGAAACGCCTGGCTCCGCCACGAACCCCGTGAACAGCGCCGACGTGCGGGCGGTGTCCTTCGATCCCGTCAAGGGCGGCTACTCCGCCGCCGTCGTGGATGCGGCCCTGGACCGGCTCGAAGACGCCTTCGCCCGCCGGGAGCGCGATGAACTGATCGCGGCCCACGGGGAGGAAGCCTGGCTCCGCGAAATCGGAAACCTCTCCGGCATCCTCCGCGGCCGGCTGCACCGGCCCGACGGCGACCGCTTCCGGCGGCCCAGCAGGAAGAAGGCCCGCAGCTACAACACCGACGACGTCGACCGGCTGTGCCGCGAACTCGTCGCCTACCTTGAACAGGACAAACCGCTCAGCGTTGACAGCGTGCGCCGTGCCGTCTTCCGCCCCGCGGTGGGCGCCGACGGCTACGAGGAATCGCAGGTCGATGCCTTCCTGGACCGCGTCGTCGAGCTGATGGCGGCCATCGACTAGCAGGCCGGGTCCCGCTATTCCCCGGCAGGAGGAGTCGGGGAAAGCGGCGTGAAGCCGCGCCACACCCCGCGGTAGCCGCGGTAGCCGCGGACGGCCGAGACCACCAGGAATGCGGCTCCGCACACCGCGCCCGCCACGAGCGCGGCCGCCGTGCCCGCCCCCGCCAGCGTCACCAGCAGCCCGGCCAGAATGGCAATCAAGGCAGCGTTCGCCGTCGTCATGAAGATCATGCTGCTGCCCGCCACATGGCTGAAGCTGCCGCGGTTCCCGAAAAAGTAATAGGTCCGCTTCGAACCTGCCTCATCGTCATGGTGCGCCGCCATCAGGTACGGCGCCACGCCCGGGTCTAGGTCAACGTAGGCCGCCCGCAGCCGGTTCATGGCGGTGACGTACATGAGGTCCTCGTGCGCCACGTTCATCACCCGCAGCTGGGTCAGGAGCCCGATCGCCGTGTCGATGAACAGGACCACCACGGCGAGCAGCACGAAGGCCGCGGAAAACCCGGTGGCCTGGCCCACCAGCGCCATGCTGACCACGCTTGCCGACGTGAAGGTCAGGAACATGCTGATCCGCGTCAGCACCTCGCCTTGGGCCGTGCTGCGCGATGCCAGCAGGCCCCAGTGTTCCGTGGCGAGCAGCTGGGCACGCACGGAGGCCGGGACCCCGCCTGGCTGCCGGGACTGCGCGCCCTCCTCGCTGGACATGGCGCTATTGTCCTCCCGACCACCGCTCCGTCGCCAGCGGCCGTTCCGGGGTATGCAGCCTGGTCATGATCCGCGGCATGGTGGCGGGAATGCGGTGGGCGGTGGCCCTGGACACGATCACCATGACGGCGAAGGCGGCAGGCACGCTCCAGGCCGCCGGCTGCGCCAGCCACGCCGGCACTGTTCCCGGACCGGACACGGCGCCGGCGATCATCGCCCCGCCGCAGAGCAGGCCGCCGGTCACCATCCCGGCGATGGCTCCCGTGTCTGTCAGGCCGCGCCACCAGATGCCCAGCAGCAGGACCGGGCACACCGTGGAGGCGGTGAACGCGAACACCAGGCCTACGCTGCCGGCCAAGGCAGAGGAACCGGTCATGAAGGCAAACCCAAGGGGGACAAGCGCGGAGACGACGGCGGCCAGCCGGAAGCCGCGGACGCTGCCGCCCAGCACATCCTGGCTGATCACACCGGCCAGGGACACCACCAGGCCGGAGGTGGTGGAGAGGAACGCGGCGAACGCCCCGGCCACCACCAGGGCCGAGAGCAGGTCCCCCGCCATGCCACCCACGAGCTCGCCGGGCAACCGCAGGACCATGGCGTCCGGCTGTCCAGAGCGGGCCAGGTCCGGCGCGTACGTGCGGGCCACCAGCCCGTAGGCGGTGGGGAAGAGGTAGAACACGGACAACAGGCCCAGGACGATCAGCGTGGTGCGGCGGGCGGAGTGCCCGTCCGGGTTGGTGTAGAAGCGTACCAGCACGTGCGGCAGGCCCAGGGTGCCGAACAGCAGCGCCACCAGCAGGGAAACGTTCTGGTAGGGCCCCGCCGGTGCCAGTCCCGTGGGGTTGACTGCCGGAGCGGACTGCGGTCCGGTGCCCTGTCCGGCCAGCACGAAGATGATGAACAGGATGGGCACGGCGAGGGCGGTCAGCTTCAGCCAGTACTGGAAGGCCTGGACGAACGTGATGGACCGCATGCCGCCGGCCACCACCGTCAGGCAGACCACCACGACGACGGCCACCGAACCCACCCAGGACGGCAGGCCGGTGGCGATCTGGATGGTCAGGGCAGCACCGTGCAGCTGAGGCACGATGTACAGCCAGCCGACCATCACCACCACGAGGCTGGTCACCCGCCGGACGGCCCGGGATGCCAGCCGGGACTCGGTGAAGTCCGGAATGGTGTAGGCCCCGGAACGGCGCAGCGGGGCCGCGACGAAGAGCAGCAGCATCAGGTAGCCGGCGGTGTACCCCACCGGGAACCAGACCGCATCCGTCCCCGAGAGCAGGATGAGCCCGGCCACCCCCAGGAAGCTGGCCGCGGACAAGTACTCGCCGCCGATCGCCGAGGCATTCCACCAGGGCCGGACGGTGCGGGAGGCAACGTAGAAGTCACCTGTGGTGCGGGAAATCCGCAGCCCGTAAAAGCCGATAATGGCCGTGGCGAGGGACACGACCGCCACGGCTGCGATGGCGGCCCCGGCGTTCATGCGGGCCTCATTGCTCGCCGGCGAGGTCGCGGTAGCGCGCCTCGTTGCGGGCGGCGGTCCGCACATACAGCCAGGCGCTCAGGCCGATGACCGGGTAGATTCCCGCGCCCAGCAGGAGCCAGCCGAACGGAATCCCGGCAACGGGGGCATCGGCCAGGCCGGGCACTGCCAGCAGGACCAGGGGGAACGCGGCCAGGATCAGCAGGAAGCCGCCGGCCACCACAAGGGCCAGCCGCAGCTGCGACCTGATCAGGGACCGGACGAACACCTGTCCCACCTCGGAGTCCTGCGCGGCTTCCCGCGATTCGCCGCTGCGCTGCCCGGCGCGCACCGCAGGACGGGCGGCCGCGTGCGGGGCCGTGACCCGGACGCGGGTCATGCGTGCGGCCTGATGCGGGTGGCCTCCAGCTTCTCCCGCACGATCGGCAGGTGCCGGCGGCTGATGGGCAGGCCGGCGCCGGCCACCGTCACGCGGGGCCCGTCCGCGGCCAGCTTCATCGAGGACACATGCTTCAGTGCCACCAGGTAGGACCGGTGGGTGCGGATGAAGCCGGCGTCCGCCCACTGCTGCTCAAGGTCGGCCAGCGGCACCCGGATGAGGTAGCTGGCGTCGGCGGTGTGCAGCCGGGCGTAGTCGCCCTGGGCCTGGACATAGGTGACATCGTCGCGGCGGATCATCCTGGTGGTCCCGCCCTGGTCGACGGTGATCATTTCCGGTGCCGTCCCGCCGTCGCGCAGTTCACTGATCCGCCCCACGGAACGGGCCAGCCGCTCGGCGCGCACGGGTTTGAGCAGGTAGTCCACGGCCGCGAGTTCGAAGGCCGCCAGGGCATGGTCCTCGTCGGCGGTGACAAAGACGACGGCCGGCGGGCTGCTGCTGCGGGCAATGGCGGCGGCGATGTCCAGCCCGGAGACGGCGGGCATATGGATATCCAGGAATACGGCATCGATGCTGCCCGCGGACAGGGCCGTGAGGGCTTCAGCGCCGGACGTCGCCCGCAGCACCTTGCCGATGCGGTCGTCCCTGCCCAGCAGGAAAGCAAGTTCCTCCACGGCGGGCAGCTCATCATCAACGACGAGGACGTTAATCATGCTCCTAGGGTACTTCCAGCTGCAGGTCCTGCCTCACGCGTCGTGGCCGGGCTGTGACTTCGGCACCCGCATGGTGATCAGGGTGCCCTCACCCGGCGCCGTTTCCACCACCAGCCCATGGTCGTTGCCGTACACCTGGCGGAGCCGGGCATCGACGTTCCGCAGCCCCACGTGGTCCCCGTCCGTGTGGCCGGCCAGCACCGACCGGAGGTGCTCCGGATCCATCCCCACGCCGTCGTCCTCGATGGTGACCTCGGCGAAGGAACCGGCGTCCTCCGCCGTGATGCTGATGTGCCCGGGGCCTTCCTTGGCCTCCAGCCCATGCCGGACGGCATTTTCGACCAACGGCTGCAGGCTGAGGAACGGGATGACGGTGCTGAGCACCTCGGGGGCGACGCGCAGGCTGACCTGGACGCGCTCGCCGAACCGGGCCCGCTCCAGCAGCAGGTAGCGGTCAATGCAGCGCAGCTCCTCCGCGAGGGTGGTGAAGTCGCCGTGCCGCCGGAACGAGTAGCGGGTAAAATCCGCAAACTCCACCACCAGCTCCCTGGCACGCTGCGGATCGGTGTTGATGAAAGACGCGATGGCGTTGAGCGAGTTGTAGATGAAGTGCGGACTGATCTGGGCCCGCAGCGCCCGGACCTCAGCTTCCATCAGCAGTGTCCGGGAGGCATCCAGCTCGGCGAGTTCCACCTGCACGGCCACCCAGTCGGCAACCTCGCCGGTGGCCCGGACCAGGCCGGCCCCGGCGGACGGGGCGAAGGCGGCCACGGCACCCACCACGCGGGTGCCGGCCCGCACCGGGGCGATCACGGCGGCAAGCCGGCCGCCCGTTCCGTCCGCCCCTGCGGGCAGGACGGCGGTCCGGCCCGAGCCCAGCACGTCCGCGGCGAGGTCCATGAGGCGCGGCCTGATGTCCTCGGCACCCCCGTCCCAGGCCAGGACGCCTGAGGTGTCCATGATGGCCAGGGCCTCGCAGGCCAGCAGGGTGCGCAGCTGGCGGCTGGCTTTCGCTGCGCCGGCAGGGTTCAGGCCGCGCCGCAGGTGCTGCCCGGCCTGGGACGCGGCATGCAGGGTGTGGTAGGTGGCGCGTTCGGCGTCGGTGCCCAGCTCCCGGAAGGATCGCAGCACCTTCAGGCCCACGCCGACGACGACGGCAATCGCCATGGCGATCACTGCCACGGCCGCGGCGGTGAGGAGGGGGGAGTCCGGCATGGTGCCCAGCGTAGCGGGGGGTGCCGTTTGCCGCAGCATCGCAACCGTTGAGCGACCGTGGGCGGCGAAGTTCTGGAAGGGACAGGCCGGTGGGCGGCAGAGTGATTGGTGTCACATCTGCGGTGTCCACCCGGGCCTGCCGCCCGGTGTGTACCGGCAACTCAATGAGGAGGAACGATGGGTAATGATGCCCATACTCCGGACGCAGCGGCGTCCGTGGACTTCGAACAAGTCCAGTCGACCGGGCAGTTCCAGGAATTGCGCAGGCGGCACCGCAGCTTTGTTTTCCCCATGGCAGTGGCCTTCCTGCTGTGGTACTTCGCCTACGTGCTGCTCGCCGACTATGCAGTGGGATTCATGTCCACCAAGGTCTGGGGCAACATCAACATCGGCCTGATCCTGGGCCTGCTCCAGTTCGTTTCGACCTTCGCCATCACCGGCTGGTACGTCCACTACTCCAACCGGAAACTGGACCCCATCGCCTCGGAGATCCGGCAGGAGATCGAGGGGCACGAATTCGATAAGCACGGAAACCGAGTGGGCGGAGCCAACAAATGATCTCAATTCCTGCTGCGGTGGACGTCGCCGCGCTCAAGGACACCACCCTGCTCAACATGGGCATCTTCGGCCTGTTCGTGGCCGTGACCATGGTGATCGTGTTCCGCGCCAGCCGCAACAACAAGACCGCCGCCGACTACTATGCAGCAGGCCGCTCCTTCACCGGCTCGCAGAACGGCACCGCCATCGCCGGCGACTACCTGTCCGCGGCCTCCTTCCTGGGCATTACCGGCGCCATTGCCATCAACGGCTACGACGGGTTCATGTACTCGATCGGCTTCCTGGTGGCCTGGCTGGTGGCACTGCTGCTCGTGGCCGAACTGCTGCGCAACACCGGCAAGTTCACCATGGCGGACGTGCTCTCCTTCCGGCTGAGGCAGCGCCCCGTCCGGATCGCCGCCGCCATTTCCACCCTCGCCGTCTGCTTCTTCTACCTGCTGGCCCAAATGGCCGGCGCAGGCAGCCTGATCTCCCTCCTGCTGGGCATCAGCGACTGGGGCGGCCAGGCGTTGGTGATCATCGTCGTCGGCGCCCTGATGATCATGTATGTCCTCATCGGCGGCATGAAGGGCACCACCTGGGTCCAGATCATCAAGGCCATGCTGCTGATCGCCGGCGCCGCGGTCATGACCCTTTGGGTGCTGGCCATTTACGGCTTCAACCTCTCGGCACTGCTGGGCGGCGCCGTGGAGACCGCCAACAACCCGGCCGTCCTCAACCCCGGCCTGCAGTACGGCAAGACCGAGACCTCCAAGCTGGACTTCATGTCCCTGGGCCTTGCCCTGGTCCTGGGCACCGCAGCCCTGCCGCACGTGCTGATGCGCTTCTACACGGTGCCCACCGCCAAGGAAGCACGCAAGTCGGTGGTCTGGTCCATCTGGCTGATCGGGCTGTTCTACCTCTTCACCCTGGTGCTGGGCTACGGCGCTGCCGCCCTGGTGGGAGCGGACACCATCAAATCGGCACCCGGCGGTGTCAACGCTGCCGCCCCGTTGCTCGCATTCCACCTTGGCGGACCGCTGCTGCTGGGCTTCATCTCGGCCGTGGCGTTCGCCACCATCCTCGCCGTGGTGGCAGGCCTGACCATCACGGCCGCCGCCTCCTTTGCGCATGACATTTACGCCAACGTCATCGCCAAGGGCAAGGCGGACGCCGCCACCGAGGTCCGGGTGGCACGCCGCACCGTGGTGGTCATCGGCATCCTGGCCATTCTGGGCGGCATCTTCGCCAACGGCCAGAATGTCGCGTTCCTGGTGGCACTGGCTTTCGCCGTCGCTGCCTCCGCCAACCTGCCCACCATCATCTACTCGCTGTTCTGGCGGAAGTTCACCACCCAGGGCGCGGTATGGAGCATGTACGGCGGCTTGGCCGCGGCCATCCTGCTCATCGTGTTCTCCCCGGTGGTCTCGGGGGCCAAGACCTCGATGATCCCGGGGGCCAACTTCGCCCTCTTCCCGCTCAGCAACCCGGGCATCGTGTCCATCCCGCTGGCCTTCTTCCTGGGCTGGCTGGGCACCACCCTGGACCGGAAGCGGGAGGACACAGCCAAGCAGGCCGAGATGGAAGTCCGGTCACTGACGGGGATCGGGGCCGAAAAAGCCGTGAACCACTGACCCCGGCCCACTGAACCCGGCCTACTGACGCCGGCCTACTGACGCCGGCCGTGATGGACCGGCAACAACGTGAAGAGCCTCCTGCCGCTGGACTGGAGCAGTCCAAACTGCGGCATGGAGGCTCTTTCGGTGCCGGGACCGGGGTCGCTGCCCGGTCCCCGGCGCGGGTTTACCGCTGGTGGTGGCCGCCCGGTGCCGGGGTGCCGTGGCCACCGTGCGGTACTGCGTACTGGCCGGCCGTTGATGCGGCGAGTCCCGGCGTCGCTATGGCGGCCACCAGCACGGCGCCGGCGAACGCTGCTAGCAGGAGCCGGCCCGGCCGCATTCCGACGGGCTGCGGGGGAGTGTCCTTGTGCTGCCGCCGTTCCCCGGACCGCCGGAGCCAGCCGATGGAGGCGATGGCCATCAGGGTGAGCAGCAGCGCGGAGAGCTGCGTCAGGCTCAGGCCGGAGGCTGCGGAGGCTGCGGAGGCTCTGGAGGCAGCGAAAGCGATGGCGGCGAGATGGACCACAGCCGCGCCGGACAGGGCGTACCGGGTCCAGTGGCCCGCCGGCCGCTCCCTGGCCAGGAACACGACGGCTCCGGCGAGCAGGGCCGCGCCCCACAACCCCGCCAGCACTCCGGCCAGGAGCCGCGCGGGTCCCATGGCGCCAGGCGCGGCGAACATGCTGGAGGAGATCGCAAGGTTTACCGATCCGGCACCAAAGCCGGCGAAGCCGGCGAGCAGCCGTACCGGGGCTGCCGCTGGGGACACGTCGAGGGCGCTGGCCGGGGTCCTGTCCGGTGCTGCCGCGGCCCCGGCGGCAGCCGTCGCCGGTGCTGCGGTTGTCCCGGGTACTGCCGTGCCGGGGGTCGCCATGCTTAGGCCCGGGCCGTGGCCGGGGACTTGTCCAGGGACAGGCCCACGCCCAGGAGGAGCACCGCGCTGGCAAGGTGGAGGACGTTGTCGGCACCGTTGAGGGCGATGATGTTTAGCGGCGAATTCAGCAGGAACAGGCCGACGATGCCCACCAGGAGGTAGACGGCGCCCACGCTGGCATTGACCGTGCGGGCGGTGTCCGTACCGCGGAGGCCGGCGAAGAGCAGGGCTGCCCCGATGGCCAGGTGGATGACGTTGTGCAGTGGATTGACTTCGAAGATGATGAGGTTCGCGCCTTCGGTGGCAACGAAACCGACGCCTGACGTGACGGCGAAGCCCAGGAGTCCCACCAGCAGGTAGACGGCTCCGAAGATGGTGGCGACGAGGCGGTTGGGTGAGTTGCGCATGGACCGGATCCTTCCGAAAGGGCGGGAGCATTGTTCCCGCCGGCTGCGGGGTCCCCGGATGGGACCCTCGGAAGCGATTCGGACCATTGGACGCGGCGGATGGGTAAAAAGGTCAGTGCCCTTTGCAATTGTGGCCGGAGCCGTCCGGTGCGCCTTATGAGGCAGGCCGCAGTTTGATGCTCGTCATCATGAGCCGGTCGTTGCCCTCGAACCGGTACGCCAGGTCAACCTTCTTGCCCGTGCAGCTGATCTGGCCCACCACCTCCGCCGACTTCATCCCGTTCTCCGTGGCAACCTTGAGGTCGTTGTAGGCAGGCTTGCAGGAGCTGTCCATTTCCAGGCTCCGCACCCCGGAAACAAACGCTTCCCGGGAAAGCTGCTTCTGCAGGGCGGGGTCGAGGTATTCGTCGTAGGCGCTGGATGTATCGCCGGCGATCACCTTCTTGGTGAAGTCGTCCGCGAGTCCCCGGGCCTGGTTGGTGGCGCTGCCCACCACGTTCACCAGGATGACGACGCCGATAATCACCAGCAGCAGAACCCCGCCAATGCTGCCAAGAATGATCCAGAGCTTCCGCCGGCTGCGCTGTTGCGGCGGTTCCCCCGGAAGTCCGAACGGGGCCGGCTGCTCCGGCATGGGGGGAATCTGCTGCGGCCCGTAGCCCGCCCGGCCCTGCAGGTACGGATCCTGGGGACTGCGCTGGTACGGATCCTGGGGACTGCTCAAGGGGGACCTTTCAACGAACTGGCGCTCCGGCGCCGCGAACCAACCCGGGCCTTCCGGACCGGCGCATGACTGCACCCAGCCTATAACCCTGCCCGCCGCCGTCGTGCCAGCCGCACCCGGCGCGCTCCCTTCCTACCCTGCTTCGGAGCCCCGCTCCAACAGGGGCTGCACCCGGAAGGGGATCAGTTCGCCCATCGCCAGCGCGGTGTCAGCCCGCTCCACTCCGTCGCAGGCCAGGATCTTGCCGTTGATCCGGAACAGGTCCTCCGCATCCTGGGCCACCACGCGCAGCAGCAAATCCGCCGAACCCGTGAGCCCGTATCCCTCCAGCACTTCGGGGATGGCCGCGATCTCCTCCGCCAGCCGCCCAAGCTTCTGCTGCTGGACATGGACGGAGATGAACGCCATCAGCGGATACCCCAGCGCAGCCGGGTTAATACGCCGTTCAAAGGACAGGAAGACATGCTTCTTCTCCAGCTGCGCCATGCGTGCCTGGACCGTGTTGCGGGACAGGCCAAGCTTCTGGGCGAGAGCCACCACCGTACGCCGCGGATCCTGCGCCATCGCCGACAGCAGGCGGGTGTCAGTGCCATCCAAAGCTCGCATAATGCGCAACGCTAGCACGGTGCGGGGACGCCCGACAGGGCACTCTGCTCAAAAATTCCCGGAGTGGTTGTACCCCCTGGGTGTTGTGAGTAGGGTCACAGTATCTGGGGCAATGACGCCCGGAAGGCCGGTGGCGGCAGGGGCCAAAAGCCCGCAAAACCACGGTCAACGACGTACGAAGGTTGCGGCAATCGTGTCTACAGACGAAACGGGCCATGGCGGTGCAAAAACCCCGCACAGCGGGGGAGATTCCGCTCCGGGACAGGAACTTCTCCAGTTGCTCACCCCTTCGGGTGAACGCATCAGCCATCCGGAGTTCGACCTCTGGGTGAAGGACATTACCGACGAACAGTTGTGTTCCCTCTATGAGGACATGACCGTCATCCGCAGGATCGACGTGGAAGCCACCGCCCTGCAACGCCAGGGGGAACTCGCCTTGTGGCCGCCGCTCCTGGGCCAGGAGGCAGCCCAGATCGGCTCCGGACGGGCCCTGAGGGCGGACGATTTTGTGTTCTCCAGCTACCGCGAGAACGGCGTGGCCTACTGCCGGGGCGTGGACCTGACCGACCTCCTGCGGGTATGGCGAGGCAACGCCTCCGGCGGCTGGGACCCCTACAGCATCAATATGGCCACGCCGCAGATCATCATCGGCGCCCAGACCCTGCACGCCACCGGCTATGCCATGGGTATCCAGAATGACGGAGCCGACGCCGTGGCGGTCACCTACTTCGGCGACGGCGCCACCAGCGAGGGCGACGTGAACGAGGCCATGGTGTTCGCCGCCAGCTACCAGGCCCCGGTGGTGTTCTTCTGCACCAACAACCACTGGGCAATTTCCGAGCCTGTGCGGCTCCAGTCCCACATCCACCTCGCAGACCGGGCCGCCGGCTTCGGCATCCCCAGCCTGCGGGTGGACGGCAATGACGTCCTGGCAGTCATGGCTGCCACCCGGCTCGCGCTGGACCGGGCCCGTCGGGGCGGTGGACCCACGTTCATCGAGGCCGTCAGCTACCGCATGGGCCCGCACACCACGGCGGATGACCCCACGAGGTACCGCGATCCCAACGAACTCGAGGACTGGGCCGCCAAGGACCCCATCGCCAGGCTGGCCGCCCTCCTGGAGCGCAAGGGCCTCCTGACCGACGGGCTGCAGCAGCAGGTCAAGGACAAGGCCGACACCGTTGCGGCGCAGATGCGCCGCGGATGCACCACCATGCCGGATCCGCAGCCCATGGACATCTTCAAACATGTCTACAGCACCCCCAATTCCTGGCTGGAACGCCAGCAGGACCACTACGCCCGCTACCTGGCCTCCTTCGGCGATCCCGCAGGAGCCGTTTCCGAGGAAGGTGCACGCTGATGACCCAGTTGACCTTTGCCCGCGCCATCAACGCCGGGCTGCGCAAGTCGCTGGAGAACGACTCCAAGGTGGTGCTCCTGGGTGAGGACATCGGTGCCCTGGGTGGTGTCTTCCGGGTGACGGATGGCCTGCAAAAGGACTTTGGCACGCACCGGGTGGTGGACACGCCGCTGGCGGAGTCCGCGATTGTGGGCACGGCCGTTGGCCTGGCCTACCGGGGATACCGGCCCGTGGTGGAAATCCAGTTCGATGGGTTCATCTATCCGGCGTTCGACCAGATCGTCAGCCAGGTGGCAAAGCTGCACTACCGCACCCGCGGCGCCGTGAAGATGCCCATCACCATCAGGGTCCCGTTCGGTGGCGGCATTGGCTCGCCCGAACACCACTCCGAATCCCCGGAAGCGTATTTCACCCACACCTCCGGACTGCGCGTGGTGACTGTGGCGAACCCCCAGGATGCCTACACCGTCATCCAGCAGGCCATCGCCTGCGACGACCCCGTCCTGTACTTCGAGCCCAAGCGCCGGTACCACGACAAGGGTGACGTGGACGAGTCCGTTGACTCACATGCTGCCCTGCCCATGGACAAGGCCCGGGTATTGACCACCGGCCGCGACGTCACACTTGTGGCTTACGGGCCCTTGGTCAAGACCGCGCTGGATGCTGCCTCCGCAGCGGCGGACGAGGGCATTTCCATCGAAGTCATCGACCTGCGCTCGCTGGCCCCCGTGGACTACGAACCGGTGGTGGCCTCCGTCCGGAAGACCGGGCGCCTGGTGGTGACGCACGAGGCCGGACAGTCCGGCGGCCTGGGCGCGGAAGTTGCGGCAAGCATTACCGAGCGGTGCTTCTACCACCTCGAGGCCGCCCCCGTCCGGGTGACCGGCTTCGACATCCCCTACCCCTACTCAAAGCTGGAAATGCACCACCTGCCGGGCCTGGACCGCATCCTTGACGGCGTGGACCGTGCCCTGGGCCGCCCCAATTCCCTGAGCGGGCTGGAAGGATGAGTGCCACCATGATCAAGGAATTCCGCCTCCCGGACCTGGGCGAGGGACTCACCGAGTCAGAAATCCTCAGCTGGAAAGTGGACGTTGGCGACACCGTCAGCCTGAACCAGGTCATCGCCGAAGTTGAAACCGCCAAAGCCGTGGTGGAACTGCCGTCACCGTTCGCCGGGGTCATCAAGGAGCTCCACGAACAGCCCGGGTCCGTGGTGGAGGTGGGCAAGCCGATCGTCTCCTTCGAAGTTCCGGACGACGCCGGGGCGTCACCGTCGCAGCCGTCCGCCGGCTTGGCGGCCGGGGAAGGGGAGTCCACTGCGGTAACGCCGAAGAGGGAACCGAATCTGGTGGGGTACGGCGCGGTCGTTGAAGCGGCCGGCCGGCCGGCCCGCCGGCCCAGGAATTTTGCGCCGGCGGCCGCGCCTGCCGGAACCAGCTCCCCGACGGTCGAGCCCGCCGGCACCAAGCCCGCGGTAATCAGCTCCCCGGTGGCTGAGCTCGTCGACACCAAGCCCGTGGAACGTCCGCGGTCCACGCCTCCGGTCCGCAAGCTGGCCAAGGACCTCGGCCTGGACCTGGCCCAGGTCCGCGGCACCGGCCCGGGCGGCCTCATCACCCGCGATGACGTCCAGGGGTTCGCCGGACAGCCGGAAGGACCGGCGCCCGCGGCCGGACCGGCGCCGAAAGACGTTGCAACCCGCCCCGGTGCGCGGGAGACGCGGACCCCCATCAAGGGCGTGCGCAAACACACCGCCGCGGCGATGGTGCACAGCGCGTTCACCGCGCCGCACGCCACCGAGTTCCTCACCGTGGACGTCACGCCGAGCCTCGAGCTGCTGGCCACACTCAAGAACAGCAGGGCGTTCGCGGGCATCAAACTCACCCCGTTGACGCTCGCGGCCAAGGCAGTCCTCATCGCCCTGCGCCGCAACCCGGCCCTGAACTCGCGCTGGGACGAGGGAAACCAGGAAATCATCACCTTCAACTACGTGAACCTGGGTATCGCGGCCGCCACGCCGAGGGGACTCACCGTTCCCAATGTCAAGGACGCTGACGCGCTGGCGCTCCCTGAGCTGGCCCAGGCCCTGACGGCGCTCGCGGAAACCGCGCGGGCCGGAAAGACGGCCCCAGCAGATCTGTCCGGCGGCACCATCTCCATCACCAACATCGGCGTCTTCGGCATCGACGCCGGCACCCCCATCCTCAATCCCGGCGAGGCCGCCATCCTGGGCCTGGGTGCAGTCCGGACCCTTCCGTGGGAATACCGCGGCGAGGTGGCGCTGCGCCAGGTGCTCACGCTGAGCCTGTCCTTCGACCACCGCCTGGTGGACGGGGAGCAGGGTTCGCGGTTCCTGGCCGACGTCGGAGCCATCCTGGCCGAGCCCGGGATGGTGCTCACGATGGTCTAACGCGTCCTGACCTGCACATCACCGGCCCCAACCCGCATAAGCGGCGCTGCCCGGGGCCGGTTGTGCGGGCCGAGGCCGTTCGTGTGGTGCCCCGTGCCGGGCGGGTCAGGCCGAGGGCACCGTCAGCGCGGCCAGTGCCATGCGTTCCAGCAGGGGCCGGGCCACCCCGACGGCCATCCGCCTGCCGTGCGTGCGGACGGAATGCGGAGTGGAATTGATGAGGCCAAAGGTGGCGTGCGCCCGCATGCGCAGTTCCGCAGGATCAATTCCTGGATGCACCTTGGCCAGGACGTCGACCCATACCTCCACATAGCTGCGTTGCAGGGTGCGCACCGCCAACTGGTCGCGTTCCGACAGGTTGCTGAAGTCGCGGTCCTGCACCCGGATCACATCCGGCTTGCCGAGGGCGAAGTCCACCTGGAACTCCACCAGGCGGCGCAGCGCAGCCAGGGGATCGGCAGTGTTTTCCGCCACCTGGCGCCCGCCGTCCAGCAGTTCCTGGCTCACGGTGACCAGCAGGTCGGCGAGGACGGCCTGCTTGCCGGAAAAGTGGCGGTACACGGCCGGCCCGCTGACTCCTGCAGCAGCCCCCAGGTCCTCCAGCGAGACACGGTTGAAACCGTTCAGGGCGAACAGTGAGGCGGCAGCTGCCAGCAACGCCTGCCGCCGGTTTTCCTTGGCCCTGCCGCGCTGGGTGGTCGGGGCGGGCTGCGCGACGGTCGGCTGCCGGGCGTTGCTGGGTTGTGTTTCTGTGCTGGCCACTTTTCCTCCTAGGACCGACGCAGAGTCTAGCAAGCCGGTGGTGTGTTGGACATCACAGTTAATCGCGGCTAACCTGAATTTCAGTTATTAGACACTAACCGAGTTGGCATTGAGGCCACCCGGTCAATACAAGGACGGACCGTCAATGGAGACCCTTGCCACCCGGCTTGATGCAGCAAGCGAGTCCTTCCGAACCAACCGGGAAGCGCAGCTCTCGCTCGCCGGGGACCTGAGGAAAAGGCTGGCGGACGCCGCACTGGGCGGCCCGCAGAAGTCGCGCGAGCGCCATATGGCCCGCGGCAAGCTCCTGTCGCGCGACCGGATCGACCAGCTGCTGGACGATGGAAGCCCCTTCCTGGAGATTGCGCCGCTGGCGGCCAACGGAATGTACGACGACGAAGCGCCCGGCGCCGGGGTCATCGCCGGCATTGGCCTGGTCCACGGCAGGCAGGTCCTGGTGATCTCGAATGACGCAACCGTCAAGGGCGGCACCTATTACCCGATGACGGTGAAGAAGCACCTCCGCGCCCAGGAGATCGCCCTGGAGAACAGGCTGCCGTGCATCTACCTGGTGGACTCCGGCGGCGCTTTCCTGCCCAAGCAGGATGAAGTATTCCCGGACAAGGACCACTTTGGCCGCATCTTCTACAACCAGGCCCGCCTCTCCGCCGCCAAGATCCCGCAGATCGCAGCCGTCATGGGGTCCTGCACGGCCGGCGGAGCCTACGTCCCGGCCATGAGCGACGAGACCGTCATCGTCCGCAACCAAGGCACCATCTTCCTCGGCGGGCCGCCGCTGGTGAAGGCTGCAATCGGCGAGATCGTCACGGCGGAGGAGCTGGGCGGCGGCGACGTGCACTCCCGGGTCTCCGGGGTCACGGACCACCTGGCCGAAAACGACGAACATGCCCTGCAGATCATCCGCGACATCGTGGCCACCCTGCCGCCCCCCGCCGCCCCTGCCTGGCAGGTGGAACCAGCCGTCGAACCGGCCTTGGACCCGGATGGGCTCTATGGCGCCGTGCCCACGGACGTCAACGCCCCCTACGACGTCCACGAGGTCATCTCCCGGCTGGTGGACGGCAGCAGGTTCCACGAATTCAAGAAGGACTACGGCACCACCCTGGTCACGGGGTTCGCCCGGATCGAGGGGCACCCGGTGGGAATCGTGGCCAACAACGGGGTGCTGTTCAGCGAATCGTCCCTTAAGGGCGCCCATTTCATCGAGCTGTGCGACCAGCGCGGCATCCCCCTGGTGTTCCTGCAGAACATCTCCGGGTTCATGGTGGGCAGGGACGCCGAGCAGGGTGGCATCGCCAAGAACGGCGCCAAGATGGTCACCGCCGTTGCCACCGCCCGGGTCCCCAAACTGACCGTGGTCATCGGCGGCTCCTTTGGCGCCGGCAACTACTCCATGTGCGGCCGGGCCTACTCCCCGCGGTTCCTGTGGATGTGGCCCGCCGCGCGGATTTCCGTCATGGGTGGAAACCAGGCCGCCAGCGTCCTGGCCACCGTGAAGCGGGACCAGTACGAGGCCGCCGGCGATGAATGGCCGGAACAGGACGAAGAGGAGTTCAAGGCCCCCATCCGGCGGCAGTACGAGGAACAGGGCAGCCCCTACTACTCCACGGCCCGGCTCTGGGATGACGGCGTCATCGATCCCGCCGATACCCGCACCATCCTGGGCCTGGCGCTCGACGTCGTCTCCCGCACCCCTTTGCCGGAGACCTCCTTCGGCCTCTTCCGGATGTGAGCCAGCAATGACCATGCAGACCACCACAAATCCAGCCACCGCCGGCGCTGCTGCCCCTGACGGAGCCGCCAGCGGACCCTTGTTCAGCACGGTGCTGGTGGCCAACCGCGGCGAGATCGCCTGCCGCGTCATCCGCACCCTGCGCCGCCTCGGCATCCGTTCCGTAGCGGTATACAGCGATGCCGACGCCGGAGCGCGCCACGTGCGGGAAGCCGACCTTTCCGTCCGGATCGGCCCCGCCGCGGCAAGCGAGAGCTACCTGAATACCGACGCCATCATTCAGGCCTGCCGGGAGTCCGGCGCCGAGGCCGTCCACCCCGGCTATGGGTTCCTCAGCGAGAACGTGGACTTCGCCCGCGCCCTGGAGAAGGCCGGCATCACGTTCATCGGCCCCGGCGTGGAAGCGCTCAACGTCATGGGCGACAAGATCCGGGCAAAGAACCATGTGGCCGGGTACGGTGTGCCGGTCGTTCCGGGCATCGCCAAGCCCGGCATGACCGACGCCGAACTCGTAGAGGCGGCTGCCGCCGTCGGCTTTCCCCTCCTGATCAAGCCGTCGGCGGGCGGCGGGGGCAAGGGCATGCAGGCCGTCACCACGGCGGAGGACCTCCCCGCAGCCCTGGTGACAGCACGCAGGGTGGCGGCCGCCGCCTTCGGCGACGACACCCTCTTCCTCGAACGCCTGGTGACCACACCGCGGCACATCGAAGTCCAGGTGCTGGCGGACGGCCACGGCAACGTCATCCACCTCGGCGAGCGCGAATGCTCCCTTCAGCGCCGGCACCAGAAAGTCATTGAGGAAGCCCCCTCACCCCTGCTGGAAAGCCTTCCCAACGGGGCCGGCGTGCGTGCCCGGATCGGCGAAGCCGCCTGCAACGCCGCCCGCAGCGTGGCCTACACAGGTGCTGGGACCGTGGAGTTCCTGGTCTCCGACGATGCGCCGGACGAGTTCTTCTTCATGGAGATGAACACCCGGCTGCAGGTGGAACACCCGGTCACCGAGATGGTGACGGACACCGACCTGGTGGAATGGCAGGTGCGCATCGCCGCGGGTGCCGAACTGACGCTCCGGCAGGACGACGTCACGCTTAGCGGGCATGCCGTGGAGGCCCGGGTGTACGCGGAGGTGCCGGAGAAGAACTTCCTCCCGTCCACCGGTACGGTGCTCGCGCTGGACGAACTGCCCGGGCCCAAGGGGCGGCCCACCGCTCCGGCCCCCGCGGAAGCGGACCAGGCCGCCGGCCGGGTCCGGGTGGATTCCTCCCTGGTGGAAGGGCTTGAGCTTTCGGCCAGCTATGACCCCATGATCTCGAAGGTCATTGCCTGGGGTGAAGACCGTGCAGCCGCGCTCGCCACCCTGGACGTGGCCCTGTCCGGCTACACGGCGCTGGGCATCGACACCAATGTCGAATACCTGAGGCTGCTGCTCAGCGATCCCGACGTCCAGGCCGGCCGCCTGGATACCGGGCTGATTGAGCGGAAACTGCCAGGACTGCAGTTCCGGCGCGTGGGCGACGCGGAGCTGGTGGCCGCCGCCCTGTACACGCTCTCCTTGGAGGACCAGGACAACCCTGCCACGGGGAGCGGGCCCTGGCGGGACCGCAGCGGCTGGCGCCTTGGGAAGCCGGCGCCGCGCCGCGTCAGCCTGGGAACGCCCGACGGCGGCGTGGCCACCGTCCAGGTCACCGGCACCCCCAACGGGGGAGGGACCGCCGTGGTCGCCGTCAACGGCGGCCCCGGGATGCGGGCGTCACTGCTGTGGTCCAGCCGGCGAAGCTTCGACCTTGACCTGGAGGGCCAGCACCACGCCTACCGGCTGGCACCGGCCTACACACGGCCTGGGGCCCCGGCCTGGGACAACCCCGTTCCCGCCGGACCCGAACAGCTCTACCTGGGCAATACCGGCTGGTCCTGCCGGCTGGACGTCCTGACCCGCGAGGCGCGGCTGGAACGGGTGCTGGCTGCCATCCAGCGGAAGGACGGCGCGGCCGACCCCGAAGTGCGCTCGCCGATGCCCGGGACCGTCGTGGCCGTCCCGGTCAGCGACGGGGAGGCGGTCAAGGCCGGGGATGTCCTGGTGTCCGTGGAGGCCATGAAGATGGAACACCATCTGGTGGCCCCGCTGGCAGGGACGGTCCACCTGGGCGCCCGCACCGGCGACCTGGTCAAGGCCGACCAGGTGTTGGCCACCATCCACCCCGACGCTACGCCGGACGCCAGTGACACGTCGCCGGCGACGGACACAGCGCAAGCCATAGAGACAGATTCAGCTGCACAGCAAGGCGAAGGAGCCTGACCATGACCGGTTTTGAACTCAACGAGGAATACCAGGACCTCAGCGACACCGTGCGGGACTTCGCGGACAACGTGGTGGCCCCGGTCTCGGCAAAGCACGACGAAGAGCACAGCTTCCCGTATGAAGTGGTGAAGCAGATGGCGGAGATGGGCCTGTTCGGGCTGCCGTTCCCGGAGGAATATGGCGGCATGGGCGGGGATTACTTTGCCCTGGCCCTCGCCCTGGAGCAGCTCGGCCGCGTGGACCAGTCCGTGGCGATCACCCTCGAGGCGGGCGTGTCCCTGGGTGCCATGCCCGTCTACCGCTTCGGCACCGATGCGCAAAAAGAGGAATGGCTGCCCATGCTGGCCTCCGGCCAGGCGCTCGCCGGGTTCGGGCTGACCGAGCCGGAGGCGGGCTCGGATGCCGGCGGAACCAAGACCCACGCCCGCCGCGAGGACGGCAACTGGGTGATCAACGGCAATAAGGAGTTCATCACCAACTCCGGGACGGACATCACCCGGCTGGTCACCGTCACGGCCGTCACGGGGGAAACGGAACGCGCGGACGGCAGCGTCAAGAAGGAGATCTCCACCATCCTGGTGCCCACGGACACGCCCGGCTTCAAGGCCGAAAAGCCGTACAACAAAGTGGGCTGGAATGCCTCCGACACTCACCCGCTGACCCTCAAGGACGTCCGCGTGCCGGAGGAAAACCTGCTGGGCACGGAGGGGCGCGGCTACGCGAACTTCCTCTCCATCCTGGACGAAGGACGCATCGCCATCGCCGCCCTGGCCACCGGCGCGGCGCAGGGCTGCGTTGACCTGTCGGTCCGGTACGCCCGTGAGCGCCGCGCATTCGGCAGCGAAATCGGCAAGTACCAGGCCATCTCGTTCAAGATCGCCAGGATGGAGGCGCGGGCACACACCGCCCGCCTGGCGTACTACGACGCTGCCGCCAGGATGCTCGCCGGGAAGCCGTTCAAGACCCAGGCAGCCATCGCTAAGATGGTCGCAGGCGAGGCGGCCATGGACAATGCGCGGGATGCCACCCAGGTATTCG
This sequence comes from Pseudarthrobacter phenanthrenivorans, assembly GCF_000813845.1. Lineage (GTDB taxonomy): Bacteria > Actinomycetota > Actinomycetes > Actinomycetales > Micrococcaceae > Arthrobacter > Arthrobacter phenanthrenivorans_B. The sequence continues at coordinate 39,916 of NZ_JWTB01000022.1, read as the reverse complement.
GCGGCTATGGCTTCATCAACGAGTTCACCGTGGCACGCCACTACCGCGACTCCAAGATCCTTGAAGTGGGGGAGGGCACCACGGAGGTCCAGTTGATGCTGATCGCCCGCGAACTGGGACTGTAGCCCCCGCACCTGCGGCAGGCAACGAAGCCGGCCTGAAAGGATCGATGATGATTGACAAGGTTGTTGCCAGTGCCGATGAAGCCGTCGCGGACATCCCCGACGGCGCCTCCCTGGCCGTGGGCGGCTTCGGACTCTGCGGGATCCCGGTGGCCCTGATCGATGCCCTGCACCGGGCCGGAACCTCGAACCTGGAAACCGTCAGCAACAACTGCGGCGTAGACGACTGGGGGCTTGGCATCCTGCTCCGCGACGGGCGCATCCGCCGCACCATCAGCTCCTACGTGGGCGAAAACAAGGAGTTCGCCCGCCAGTACCTCGCCGGTGAACTCGAAGTGGTGCTGACCCCACAGGGCACCCTGGCGGAGAAGCTGCGCGCCGGCGGCGCCGGCATCCCGGCCTTCTACACCAAGGCTGGGGTCGGCACCCAGGTGTCCGACGGCGGCCTGCCGCAGAAGTACGACGCGAACGGAGGCATAGCGGTCGCCTCCGCCCCGAAGGAGGTCCGCTCGTTCGGGGGAGTTGACTACGTCCTGGAAGAGTCCCTCACCCCGGACTTCGGGCTGGTGCATGCCTGGAAGGGCGACCGCCACGGCAACCTGGTCTTCCACGCCACGGCGATGAACTTCAACCCGCTGTGTGCCATGGCCGGAAGGATCACCATCGCCGAGGTCGAGGAACTCGTGGAGCCCGGTGGACTTGATCCCGAACACATCCATACGCCGGGGATCTTCGTCCAGCGCGTGGTCCTGGCAAAGGACGGCGAGAAGCGGATCGAGAAACGCACCGTCGCCCTGACGGCGCAGACTGCCGGGGGCGCAGCGTCCGGCGGCAGAACACCGGGCAGCATCCAGCAGGCAGGAGCATGAGCATGGATCCCAACAGCCCCGAAGCGCCGCGGCCCGAAGCCGTCCGCCCGGAGTACCGCCGGGCGGGTTCCCAGCGCCATGCCGGACCAGGCGACCAGGCGTCCGCCGCCGACAGCAAAGGCTGGACCCGCAACGAACTGGCCGCCCGGGTTGCCCGGGAGCTCCGCAACGGACAGTACGTGAACCTGGGCATCGGAATGCCCACCCTGATTCCCAACTACATCCCGGACGGGGTGGAAGTGGTGCTGCACTCCGAGAACGGGATCCTCGGCGTCGGGCCCTACCCCGCCGAAGACGCGGTGGACCCGGACCTGATCAATGCCGGCAAGGAAACCGTGACGGTCAACAGGGGGGCGGCGTTCTTCGACTCGGCAACCTCCTTCGGCATGATCCGCGGTGGCCACGTGGACCTCGCCGTCCTGGGCGCCATGGAGGTTGCCGCCAACGGGGACCTGGCCAACTGGATGATCCCCGGAAAGATGGTCAAGGGAATGGGCGGAGCCATGGACCTGGTGTTCGGGGCCAAGCGGGTGATCGTCATGATGGAGCACGTGGACCGCAGCGGCAACCCCAAGATCGTCCAGGAGTGCTCGCTGCCGCTGACCGGGAAGGGCTGCGTGGACCGGATCATCACGGACCTGGCCGTGATCGACGTCGTCAAGGACGGCGGTTCCCCGCGCCTGGTGCTGCGCGAACTGGCCCCCAATGTCTCCGCCGAGGACGTCGTGGCCGCTACCGGCGCGGACCTCTTCGAGGAAGACCAGGAACTCACCGTATGAGCGGCACGGATTCCAACGGCACGGATTCCAACGGGACAAATTCCAACGGGGCCGGCACCGGGACGGGCACCCGCCAGGGCGGCGGCCGGCGGGTGGTCGAACAGCGCGGGCTGTACTTCGATGAACTGGAGGAGGGCGTGGTATATGCCCACCGCCCGGGCCGCACGGTGACGGAAACGGACAACGTCCTGTTCACCACGCTCACCATGAACACCCAGGCACTGCACCTGGACGCCGCCTGGAGCGCGGGCCAGCCCTTCGGCCAGCGGCTGATGAACTCCATGTTCACCCTGGCCACCATGGTGGGGCAGTCGGTGACGCAGCTGACCCAGGGGACCATCATCGCCCAGCTGGGCCTGACGGACGTTTCGTTCCCGCGTCCCCTTTACCATGGGGACACGCTCTACACCGAGACGGTCATCACCGGCAAGCGGTTGTCGGCTTCACGCCCCGGACAGGGGATCGCCACCATGCAGCACACCGGACGCAACCAGGATGGAACGGTGGTGGCCCGGGCCACGCGCAGCTGCCTGATGTGGACCCGGGACGCCCATGTGAAGGCGCAGGGCACCGGACAGGAGAGAATGCCGGTATGACTTTTGTGATGGGACCCGCGCTGCTCTTCTGCCCCGCCGACCGGCCGGAGCGCTACCAGAAGGCGGCCGCCCGCGCCGATGCCGTCATCCTGGACCTTGAAGACGCGGTGGCGCCGGCGGACAAGCAGCGTGCCCGCGGTGCCATCCTCGCCCAGCTCGGCACCACCGGCGTGGAGCCGGAGCTCCAACCCAGCTGCACCATCGTCCGGGTCAATCCGGTTGGCACCGACGACTTTGAAAAGGACCTGCACTGCCTCGCCCACACGCCCTACCGGACCGTGATGCTGGCCAAAGCGGAATCGGCTGAACAGCTCAAGGCGCTGGAGGGGTACCAGGTGATCGCCCTGTGTGAAACAGCCCTCGGCGTGCTCAACGCCGCGGCCATCGCCGCTGCCCCCAACGTGGTGGGCCTTATGTGGGGCGCGGAGGACCTGCTTGCCACGCTGGGCGGCACGTCCAGCAGGAATGACGACGGCGGTTACCGGGCGGTGGCGCTGCACGCCCGCTCGTCGGTGCTTTTGGCCGCGCGCGCCCATGGCAAGGAAGCGGTAGACGCCGTTTACACGAACATCCCGGACCTTGATGGACTGGCCGCCGAAGCCGCCGATGCTGTGGCCTCCGGGTTCAGCTCCAAGGCATGCATCCACCCCAGCCAGGCCGCCGTCGTCCGTAAGGCCTACGCGCCCTCGGATGAGGAGGTGGCTGCCGCACAGGACCTCCTGGATGCCGCGGCGTCGGCCGGATCGGGAGTCTTCCGGTACCAGGGGAAGATGATTGACGGGCCCATCCTCAAACACGCCCAGGAGATCATCCGCCGCGCAGCGGAAAAGGCCTAGCGCGGGCGGGAACTTTCCCCCGGATGCCCGTTACCGCTGCCGGCCGGGGGACCGCCGCAGCGAGGTTGGTGGAATGGGTTCGTAGAGCAGCGTCCGCACCCACCGGTTGCCGGTCTCCCGGAACTCCTTCCGGGTGGCGAAGCGGTAGTGGAAGCTGCGCACCCGCACCCAGCGCGGGGCGGCGCCGTCGAACGGATCACGGCGCAGCAGCCGCAGCACCTGCCGGTCCGCCGCCAGGAGCTTGGCCAGGAACGCGTAGAACCACTCCTCATGCACACTCCGCAGGGGCAGGAACCACATCAGCCAGTCCAGCCGCAGGTGGTACGGGGCCCACTGCCGGGGAATCCGGCGCACGTCACCGGGCTTGCCCTTGAAACCGTACTCACGCCAGTCCGCGCCGTCGCCGGGGTCCTCGTCCAGCGTGCCCTCCACAACGATTTCGATGCGCTGCTTCGTCACCGTGCCGAACGCGCCGTAGGCGTTGACCAGCTGCCACCGGTTGAAGCTGGCGTTCATGAGCTGGCGGCGGGAGAACAAATTCCGCAGCGGCCAGTAGCTCAGGACCAGCAGCAGCACTGACGCCGCGAGGGTGACGGCCAGCCACCACGGCGGCGTTTGCCGCTGCCATCCCGTGGCGGCATCCCAATCGGCGGGAATGGCCGGGATGACGGCATGTGCCACGGGATCGCTGACCGCCGCGAACGCCAGCACGATTGCCATCCAGTTCAGCCAGGCGAAATTTCCGCTCGCCACCAGCCAGAGCTGGGTAACCACCACCACCGCCGCCGCGACGCTGGCCACGGGCTGCGGCGCGAAGAGCAGGAACGGCACCACCAGCTGGGCGATGTGGTTGCCCACCACCTCGATCCGGTGCAGTGGCTTGGGCAGGAGGTGCGCCTGCCGGCTGAGCGGTCCGGGCATGGGCTGTGTCTCATGGTGGTAGTACAACGCCGTCAGGTCGCGCCACTCCCGGCCGCCGCGGATCTTGATCATGCCCGCGCCGAACTCCAGCCGGAACACCAGCCACACGACCAGGATCAGGATGGTCCGGGGCGGCTCCGTCTGGTTCGACCCCAGGAACGCCACCGTAAAGCCTGCCTCAAGGAGCAGCATTTCCCAGCCGAAGCCATAGAACGTCTGGCCCACGTTCACGATCGACATGTAGAGCAGCCAGAGCGCCAGGAACGCGGCCAGCGGCACCCAGGGCGGTCCCGCCTGCGGCAAGCCGGCCACGAGCAGCGCCGACACCACCAAGCCGGCGGAGCATACACCGCGCAGCAGCCGGTCGGAGTACCGCCAGCGGAACAGCGTGGGCCGGCGCAGGCGGGTGAAGGCGGCGAGGAATTCCGGCACGGGGAGAAGCCCGCGCTCGCCGAGCAGGGCGGGAAACTGGTTCAGCGTGGACAGGAACGCAACGAAATACAGTGCTGCCACACCCCGTTGCAGCACCTGCCGCGCGAATTCGTACTCCGGTGCATCGAACCACGAGAGCCAGTCCACGCAGTCCACGTTACGCCCGGCGGCACGGGGGTCAAGGCGCAGCAGCAGGTCAGGGGCGCGGCGGCGCATGGAGGGTGCGGGATACTTAAACAATGCAGCCACGCAGAGTCGTCCTCCTCGGATCCACCGGTTCCATCGGCACCCAGGCGATTGACGTCGTCGACGGCGCCCCGCACCTGTTCGAGGTGGTGGCACTCAGTGCCGGGGGCGGCAACCTGGAGCTCCTGGCGCAGCAGGCCGTCCACACCGGCGCGGCAGCCGTGGGAATTGCCGGGGGAGACCCAGGGCGGCTGGAAGCGCTGATCCGCGACGCCGCCGCAGCGGCAGGCCGCCCGTCCTACCGGCCTGAGATCATGGCCGGCCCGGACGCCTCCGCCCGGATCGCCGCCGTGGACGCGGACGTGGTGCTGAACGGCATCACCGGATCCATCGGCCTGGCACCTACCCTCGCCGCCCTCAAGTCCGGAGCCACCCTGGCCCTTGCCAACAAGGAATCGCTCATCGTGGGCGGCAGCCTGGTCAAGGCCGCAGCCACCGAAGGCCAGATCGTGCCGGTGGACTCCGAGCACTCCGCAATTGCCCAGTGCCTGCGCTCCGGTTCCGCCGGGGAGGTGGACAAGCTCATCCTCACCGCGTCCGGCGGGCCCTTCCGCGGCCGGAGCCGGGACGAGCTTCACGGCGTCACCCCCCAGCAGGCCCTTGCCCACCCCACCTGGGACATGGGAGTCATGGTCACCACCAACTCAGCCACCCTGGTGAACAAGGGCCTGGAACTCATCGAGGCCCACCTCCTGTTCGACATCCCGCTGGACCGAATCGACGTGGTGGTGCACCCGCAGTCCATCGTCCATTCCATGGTCCAGTTCATCGACGGCTCCACCATCGCCCAGGCATCACCGCCGGACATGCGGCTTCCCATCGCCCTTGGGCTGGGCTGGCCGGACCGCGTGCCTGGAGCCGCCGGCCCCTGCGACTGGACGCAGGCGGCCACGTGGACGTTCGAGCCGCTGGACACCGAAGCCTTCCCCGCCGTCGGCCTGGCCAAGGAGGCAGCACGGCAGGGCAGCACGTTCCCGGCTGTGTTCAATGCCGCCAACGAGGAAGCCGTCACGGCCTTCCACGCCGGCCGGATCCGGTTCACCGATATCGTTGACACCGTTGAAGCCGTGCTCAGCGAACACCCAGGTTCTTCCGGGCTGACGGTGGAATCGGTGCTGGATGCTGAAAGCTGGGCACGCGCCCGCGCCCACGAACGTTTAGCAGTCAGCAGTCTCTAGGAAGCAGCAGCACCTCAATGACCCCTGTCCTACTTTTCATCCTCGGCGTTGTCTTCGTCGCCCTTGGCATTGCCGCGTCCATCGCGCTCCACGAGGTGGGGCACCTGGTGCCCGCCAAGCTCTTCAGGGTGCGGGTGACCAAGTACATGATCGGTTTCGGGCCCACCCTGTGGTCGCGCCGCAAAGGCGAAACCGAATACGGCGTCAAGGCGATCCCGCTCGGCGGCTACGTCTCCATGATCGGCATGTACCCCCCCAACAAGGAGGACGGTTCCGTCCGGCCCTCCAGTACGGGGATGTTCCAGACCCTTGCCACCGAGGCCCGCTCCATGGCGCACGAGGAAGTGGGCCCAGGAGACGAAAACCGCGTGTTCTACCGCCTCCCGGTCTGGAAAAAAGTCATCATCATGCTCGGCGGTCCGGCCATGAACATGATCCTTGGCGTGCTGCTCACCGCCGTGCTGCTGATGGGCTTCGGTGTCGCCACGGCCACCACCACCATTTCCGATGTCTCCAAGTGCCAGGTGGCCGCGGGACAGACCGTGGATCCCAATTCCGCCGACTGCCAGCTGACGCCCGCCGCTGCGGCCGGCCTGAAGCCCAATGACACAATTACCTCCTTCGACGGCCGGCAGGTCACCAGCTGGGACCAGTTGACGGAATGGATCCGGGCCTCCGCCGGCAAGGACGTAGCCATCACCGTGGAGCGGGACGGCAGCCAGGTGTCCACCACGGTCACCCCTGTCCTGTCGGCCCGGCCGGTCATGGGTGCGGACGGGCGGCAGGCCACGGACGCTGCGGGCAACCTGCAGTACCAGGACGTCGGATTCCTCGGCATCGGTGCGCAAACGGCGCTGGTGCCCCAGCCGGCGTCGTCCGTCCTGCCCATGGCCGGGGAGAACATCCGCCAGGTGGCCGGCGTTGTCTTCAACCTGCCGGCCCGGGTTGTGGGCGTCGCCAAGGCCGCCTTCAGTGAAGAGCCACGCGATCCCAACGGCCCCATCAGCGTGGTGGGCGTTGGCCGGGTGGCCGGCGAGGTGGCGGCCATGGAAGCCGTGCCGCTGCAGTCACGGGTGGCAACGCTGGTTGGCCTGCTCGCCGGCCTGAACTTCGCCCTCGCTGTGTTCAACCTGATCCCGTTGCTGCCGCTGGACGGCGGCCATGTCGCCGGGGCGTTGTACGAGGGCGCACGGCGCTGGGTTGCCAGGCTTCGCGGCCGCCCCGATCCCGGCGCCTTCGACATCGCCAAGCTGCTTCCCGTCACCTATGTGGTTGCGGCCCTCCTGATGGGAATGAGCGCGCTGCTGATCTACGCGGACATCGTCAAGCCAGTCAACCTCTTCGGATAGCCATCCCTGCTTCGTCAGACAAAAACAGTTGATTACCGATAATCAGCCAAATTTGATTGATCGTGTGTGATCAGCCGTATATGGTTGAGTCATGTTCGTCATGACCATCGACCAACGCGGAAGCACCGGAGACAAGGACCGGGTTCCGGCCCTGCTTGCCGAGGTTGCGCGGCTGGACCTGGCGGATGCGGAGCCGCCCGTCTTCGACCGCTCCGTCGGGGATGAAGTCCAGGGCGTGGTGCGGGACCCGTCCGCGGTGGTGGAGATCGCCCTGCACGCCCTCCGCGGAGGACGCTGGTACGTCGGGATCGGCGTCGGAACCGTTTCGTTGCCCCGCGGCGGCAGCCCCCGGGAAGGATCCGGAACGGCTTTCGTTGCGGCACGGAAAGCCGTGGAACTCGCCAAGGGTGCCGGCTCCCAGGTTCCATTGTCGGTGGTGCCGGGCATCATGGCAGGGGAAAGCGGCGGCGGAAGCCAAGCCGGGAAAGGGGTCCAGGAGTGTGCCAATGCCGAAGCCGTGTTGCGGCTGCTCGGCCGGCTCGTCCAGGAACGTACCGAGGCGCAGTGGCGGGTGGTGGATGCACTCCGCCGCCTGGGCCCGGGCAGCGCTGGGCCCGGCCGGCATGGAAGCCAAAAGCGCGTGGCGCAGGAACTTGGAATTTCGGAGCAGTCGGTGAGCCGTACCGTGTTGCGGGCCGGGTGGCAGGAAGAATGGGCAGCCAGGCCGGCTGCTTCCATGCTTCTGGACCTGGCCGACTCGCAACTGGCCCAGGCTTGAAGGAATCCAGGCCTGAAGGAATCCGGGCCTGAAGGAATCGGAGCTCTGGGAGGGGACCGCCCCGGAAGAGGTCCGGCCACGTGAGGAGGCCTGGCCCCGGAACGGGTTTGGCCCTGGCGGAGGCCGGTCCGGAACCCCCGCCGGACCGCGGAACAAAGGAGACAGGTGAGCGCACTTTGGGTGGCTTTGGCCCTTGTGGTGGCTGGCTTTGCCGGCTGGCCCGTCACGGCACTGGTGTTCAAGCTGGCCAGGACCATCGATGACAAGGCGGACGCCGCCAAGGCTGCGGAGGATTCCCGCCGGGCGGAGCAGGACCCTTCCGCCGATGTCACCGTGGATGATCCCTCCCGCGCACCCGCCGACGGGACAGTCGTTCCCCGCACCCCAGCCGATGGATCCCAGGCCACTGCAGGCGGCGCCACCGGCCCGGGCGGCGCAGGGGGCCAGGCCGTGGACGGCGAGTTGAGCGCCCCGCCCGGCCACACGGCGTCGGACGGAACTGCCGCCGCTCCGGCCCAGCCAACCCAGCGGATCCTGCGCGGGGGAGCCATCATCGGCGTGCTCGAACGGCTGGGAGTATGCCTTGCCATCCTCGCCGGCCAGCCGGTGGCCATCGCCTACATCGTCGCCATCAAGGGCCTCGGCAGGTTTGCCGAGCTGAAGGAGACGCCGGTGGCCGCCGAACGGTTCATCATCGGCACCCTCACCTCCATGCTGTGGGCGGCCGGAACCGCCGCAGCAGCCAAGGTCCTCTTCCTGCAGTGAGCTGCGCCGGGTGCCGCTCCATTTCGCGTGCAGGACCCCTCGCCGGACCCGGATCGGTGCGCTGGCAGGCCTGCCATGGCGATAGGGTAGCGGTATGACAGTTTTTGCCGTTGAGTACGTTTATGCCGCAGACTCCACCGAAACCCGCAACGAGGTCCGTCCCGCCCACCGCGAATGGACCGGCGGCCTGGCAGAGGATGACGTCATCGTGGCAAGCGGCCCTTATGGTGACGGAGCAGGTGCCCTGCTGATCTTCAAGGCATCGGACGAAGCCGCCCTCAACTCGATCCTCAAGCAGGACCCTTTTGCCGCGGCCGGCGTGATCGCCGGAACCCGCATCACCGAATGGTCTCCGGTAACCGGCATCCTGGCCGGGATTGCCGCGTAGCCGCCTTTTCACCCTTTCAACTCAAGGAGTCCACGTGACCTCGGTCAGCCTGGGAATGCCGTCCGCACCACCGCCCGTCCTTGCCCCCCGCCGCAAGACGCGCCAGATCAAAGTCGGCTCGGTAGGCGTAGGATCCGACTACCCCATCAGCGTGCAGTCCATGACCACCACGCCCACCACGGACATCAACGCCACGCTGCAGCAGATCGCCGAACTGACGGCGTCCGGCTGCGACATCGTCCGCGTTGCCTGCCCATCCGCCGATGATGCCGAGGCACTGCCCATCATCGCCAGGAAGTCCCAGATCCCCGTCATCGCGGACATCCACTTCCAGCCCAAGTACGTCTTCGCAGCCATCGAAGCAGGTTGCGCGGCCGTGCGGGTAAACCCCGGCAATATCCGCAAGTTCGACGACCAGGTCAAGGAGATCGCCGCGGCCGCCAAGGACCACGGGACCTCCATCCGGATCGGCGTCAACGCCGGCTCCCTGGAACCCGGCATCCTCAAGAAGTACGGCAAGGCCACTCCCGAGGCCCTTGTGGAGTCTGCGGTCTGGGAAGCGTCGCTCTTCGAAGAACACGGCTTCCACGACTTCAAGATTTCGGTCAAGCACAACGACCCCGTCATCATGGTCGCGGCCTACGAAATGCTGGCCGAAAAGGGTGACTGGCCCCTGCACCTCGGTGTTACGGAAGCCGGCCCTGCTTTCCAGGGGACCATCAAGTCGGCCACGGCGTTCGGGGCGCTCCTCTCGCGCGGCATCGGCGACACCATCCGCGTGTCCCTCTCCGCCCCGCCGGTGGAGGAGATCAAGGTGGGCAACCAGATCCTCCAGTCGCTGAACCTGCGGCCCCGGAAGCTGGAAATTGTGTCCTGCCCCTCCTGCGGCCGGGCCCAGGTGGACGTGTACACTCTGGCAGAACAGGTCACGGCCGGTCTGGAAGGGATGGAGATTCCGCTGCGCGTGGCCGTCATGGGCTGCGTCGTCAACGGCCCCGGCGAGGCGCGCGAGGCTGACCTTGGAGTTGCTTCCGGCAACGGCAAGGGACAGATTTTCGTTAAGGGCGAGGTCATCAAGACTGTTCCGGAGAGCGCCATTGTTGAGACACTGATCGAAGAGGCCATGCGTATCGCGGAAGAGATGGGGGAGGCCGATGGCGAAGATGCTGTCAAGGGTAGCCCCGTGGTTAGCGTCTCGTAAGGACGTTGCCGATCCCGCGGGGTTGTCCGTCCGTACCCTCGACGGGCAGGACACCCCCGCGCTGACGTCGCTGGCCCTGCAGGACCCGGTGGCCAACGTGTTCATCCTGGCCCACCTCCGGGCCACAGGGACGGCGGCACCCACCAGCGGCGGTGCCGGCGTCATTGGAATATTCGACGACGGCGTGCTGGCGGGCGCGTGCTGGGCCGGAGCCAACCTGGTCCCCGTCCAGCTCGATCCCGCACTGGCGCCCCTGGTAGCGCAGGCCGCCAACAGCTCCGGGCGCAGGTATGCGTCCGCATTCGGTCCCGCCGAAGCAGTGTTGGCCCTCAACACCGAGCTGGCGGAGCTGGGCCACCACGCCCACGAAGTCCGCGGGGACCAGCCCCTGATGGTCATCGAAGGTGCCCCCCAGGTGCAGGCCAATCCCGGCCTTGCCCAGGGAAACCTCGCCGACTTCGACCGAATCCTTCCCGCCTGCGCCGCCATGTTCGAGGAAGAAGTCGGCTATTCGCCCTATTTGGGCGGCAGGGAGTTCTACAGCCGCCGCGTGGAGGGCCTCATCAGGCAGGGCCATTCCCTGGTCCACCTCAACGAAGCCCGCGAGGTGGTGTTCAAAGCCGAGCTCGGAGCAGTGACCGAGGACGTCACCCAGGTCCAGGGCGTCTGGATGAACCCGGTCTTCCGGGGCCAGGGACTGAGCGCCGGGTACATGTCCGCCGTGGTGGAGCAGGCCCAGAAGATCGCCCCCGTCACCAGCCTCTACGTGAACGGCTTCAATACCAGGGCCAGGTCCACGTACGAACGCGTCGGCTTCCGCCAGGTGGGGACATTCGCTACAGTTCTCTTCTAGCCGGCGGCCGCCGGCGCACAGCTGCATATTGGGGGAAAAATTGAAGACGTCCGTGCTGGGAACTTTTGGGGCCTCGGCCCTGTTGGCCATCTCCGTATCCGCCTGCGGGGGACCGGCTGCCCCACAGGCCGCGGACTCTTCCCCGGCACCCCGGGCAACCACGGCGGCCCCCACCCCAACAGCCACGCCCACCCCAACGCCCACCGCCAAGGCATACACGGCGGAAGAGTTGGCTGCCATCGTCGGCCAGGTCAGGGATGCGGCCGACCGGAGGCTGTCCGTCCTGCCCAGCGGGGACATCGCCACCACCCTGGAGCAAACCAAGGCCATGCTCGCCTCCATCGACGTCAAGCCTGCCGAGTGCAAGGAGCTCGCTGCCGCCAGTACGGTGCCATCGGTTGACGGCGCGGCCATGGCGGTCGGTATGAGCACTGATAACGGCACCGGTGCGGCCACTGCTTTGTCACTGGTGGCAGGCCTGGACCAGAGCTTCCTGGCCAAAGTCACAGACTCGCCGCAGCAGTTGGCGAAGTGCCCCTCGATGACCATGACTGCCTCGGGGATGGAGATCGCCGTTACCGTGAAAGCGGTGCCGGGGGTCAGTTCAGTTCCCGGTGCTGTTGCGTACCGCACGGACAGCACATTGCCTGACGGCCGCACACAGTCCACCGTCACGGCCCAGGCGGTCCGGCAGGGCGTTGTCCTTACCTCCGTCGCATCCGGCGGCGCAAGCGAGGCCGACGCCGTGCAACGGGCGGGCGCCCTGATGGACGCCGCTGCCGCCCTGATCAAATAGCAGGACCGTGAGCAGGCAGCCGGCCCGGCCTCGACCCTGATCACCCAGGCCAGCCCCTGGCGTGCTGTAACCCGCTCCGTCAGGCGAGGGGGCCGGTGAGGTACCGCTGCACGTTCGGGGCCACGAGCCGCACAACGTCCTCGGGCGCAGCGGAGGCCAGCGGCTCCAGCCGGACAACGTAGCGGACCATCATCAGTCCCACCACCTGGGTGGCCACGAGGCTTCCACGCAGCGCGACTTCCTCGGGTGTCCCGGAAACGCCCGCCATGATCCTGCTGATCACCCGTTTTGCCACCATGTCCCGCAGCAGGGCCGTTTTGGCCTTGGACCCGACCGTGCCACGGAGGAAAGCCAGCAGGCCGGCCTGGGCCGGGCTCTCCCAGAGCCGGAGGACCGTCCTGACAACCAGTTCCGCCCGCCGGTCGGGGGCCGTGCCCGCCATGCCCGCCAGGACCGTCTCCGGGTCGGCAGGCAGCTCCACGCTGAGCGCGAAAAGCTCGTCCTTGCCCGTGAAGAAATGGTGGATCATGGCCGGATCCACTCCTGCACTGCGGGCAACCTGCCGCAGGCTGGTGCCCTCGAAGCCATGTTCGGCGAAGAGTCTGCGGGCGGCGTCCAGGATGTGGTCCCGGGACTCCGTGGTGCCGCCGCGGCGTCCCCTGCGGGTGGAAGTTGGTCCGCCGCCGGCCGTTGCGGAACGGACCCTGCCGGGCCGGTCCGGGCTGCCGGCGGAATCCTCCAGCCTCACGTCCGCCGCCGCAGCGTGAGGGCGGAGAGCACCAGGACGCCCAGCGCGATGGCCGCCATGGCCAAGGCGTCCTGCCACAGCCTGCTGGTCGCCTCCGCGTGGGCCGCTATCTCCTGGAGGGCATCCACCGAGAAGGTCAGGGGCAGCACATTGGACACTGCCTCCAGGACATCGTTCATCCGTTCCCGCGCCACGAACAGGCCGCACAGGAGGATCTGCGGCACCACCACGACCGGCATGAACTGGACCGCCTGGAACTCGGTCCGGGCAAAGGCCGAACAAAACAGGCCGAGCGCCACGCCCAAAACCGCATTGATCACCGCGATCAGCACCACATAGCCCGGTGCTCCGGCGATATCCAGGCCGAAGACCCAGTAGGCCACCGCGGTGGCCACCAGCGACTGCAGTGCGGCCATCAGGGAAAAAGCCAGGCCGTATCCGAAGAGCAGATCGGCCTGGTGCACGGGAGTCGTCAGCAGCCGCTCCAGCGTCCCGGACGTGCGTTCCCTCAGCATGGTGATGGAGGTGACCAGGAACATCACCACGAACGGAAAGATTGCCAGCATCATTAGGCCCACCCGGTCGAAGGTGCGCGGCACGCCGGGCGGGAGGGTCTCGTTCTCGTAGAGGAAGTACACCGCCGTCAGCAGCAGTGCAGGCACCACCAGGATCATGGCGATGCTGCGGTGGTCGTGGCGCACCTGGCTGAGCACCCTGCGCGCCGTCGCCAGCATCATCCGGACGTCCATTACCGCACGCTCCTGTTCTCTTCCATCCCCGCACCGCCGCCGCTCCGCGAGGCGTCCTGCCCGGGCGGCCTTTCGCCGTCGTACTCTTCCTGCTCCCTGATGATGGCCAGGAAGGCCTGCTCCAGGTTGCTGCTGTGTCCCTTCCTGCTGAGCCCTTCCGGCGTGAGGTGGGCCAGGAGCCGCCCGTTCCGCAACAGCAGCAGTGTGTCGCAGCGGCTGGCCTCCTCCATCACATGGCTGGAGACCAGGAGTGTTGTGCCCGCCGCGGCCATGGCACGGAACCGTTCCCACAGGTCGGCGCGCAGGACGGGATCCAGGCCCACGGTCGGCTCGTCGAGGACCAGCAGCCGGGGATGTGCCACCAGGGCACAAGCCAGGGACACGCGGTTGACCTGCCCGCCGGACAGGTCGGCGGCTTTCCGGCGGGCCAGGGGTTCAAGCCCGACGGCGGCGATCGCCTCCGCCACGTCGGCTTTGCCTTTGCGGTGCATCGCTCCGAAGTAGCGGACGTTTGCCTCCACCGTCAGGTCGGGGTAGACGCTGGGGGACTGGGTCACATAGCCCACCTGCCGGCGCAGGGCGGCGCTTCCGGCGGGCAGCCCCAGCACCTGGACGGTCCCGGCGGAAGGCCGCTGCGCCCCCACGATGGTCCGCATCAGGGTGGTTTTGCCGCTTCCGGACGGCCCCAGCAGGCCGGTGATCTGTCCGGCGGGGACCGTGAAGTCCAGTCCATGAAGCACGGGCTGCCGTGCAAGCCGCACAGCCAGTCCGGTGGCCACGATGGCATCTGTCCCGCCACCGGCATGGGGGCCGGGCTGGGCGGTTGGGGGTGCTGAAGGGTGGGACACGGCTGCCTCCGGATGCTTTGCCAGGCGGCCCGGGAAGGTGGTCCCGGAATTCATCACCTGATGAATTAAAAGCTAGGCGCCGTCATGGAGGGGGTCAACAGGTTTAACGTCAAAACACTTGTCAAACGTGTGCGCGATCACATAAGTTCGATCTAGCTGCGCTGGAAGTGGCGTGGGCGGTCTCACCAGTCCTCACCAGTACTCAGGCGATAACGGCGTTGGGCCACGCCCGGATGCGATGACCAGCCTCACTGGGGGGCCAGGGGCTTTGTATATTCCGGGCGTGGCCCTACTGTGTCCGGGGTCCGTGACCGGCCGCCCGATGGCCCGGGGCCGGGAGGCGCGCCAAGGCAGGTCCATGCCCAAGGTCGTGTGCCGGTAGATTAGTACCCAGACGAAATTGCCCGGCGTGCTGACCCAGCACTTCCCCAGAAACGGATACACCCGTGGTCCTACGACTGTCCCAGCTTTTCCTGCGCACCCTGCGCGAAGACCCCGTCGACGCCGAGGTTGCGAGCCACAAACTCCTGGTCCGCGCCGGCTATATCCGCCGGGCCGCCCCGGGCATCTACACCTGGCTGCCGCTGGGATTGAGTGTCCTGCGCAAGGTCGAGGAAATCATCCGCGAGGAAATGGCAGCCATCGGCGCGCAGGAAGTCCATTTCCCGGCCCTGCTGCCCCGGGAACCGTACGAGGCCACCAACCGCTGGACCGAGTACGGCGAGGGCCTGTTCCGGCTCCAGGACCGCAAGGGCGCGGACTACCTGCTGGCCCCCACGCATGAGGAAATGTTCACGCTCCTGGTCAAGGACCTGTACTCGTCCTACAAGGACCTGCCGCTGAGCCTGTACCAGATCCAGAACAAGTACCGCGACGAGGCCCGCCCCCGCGCGGGGCTCCTCCGCGGCCGCGAATTCATCATGAAGGACTCCTACTCCTTCGATGTGGACGACGCCGGCCTGGACGCCAGCTACGCCGCGCACCGCGCCGCCTACCTGAAGATCTTCGCGCGCCTGGGGCTGGAGGTGGTGCCGGTGGCAGCCACCGCAGGTGCCATGGGCGGGTCCAGGAGTGAGGAATTCCTGTTCCCCACCGAGATCGGCGAGGACACCTTCGTCCGCTCCGCCGGCGGGTATGCAGCCAACGTCGAGGCCGTCACCACCGTGGTCCCCGAAGACATCGACTTCAGCAACGCCCCGGCGGCGGAGGTCCTGGACACCCCGGACACCCCCACCATCGAGACTTTGGTTGCCGCTGCCAACCAGATTGCGCCGCGCGCAGAGGCCGACGGCGGCCCCTGGGCTGCGGCTGACACGCTCAAGAACGTGGTGCTCGCCGTGACGCTGCCCACCGGTGAGCGGCAGCTGGTGGTCATCGGCGTTCCCGGCGACCGTGCCGTGGACCTCAAGCGCGTCGAAGCAAACATCGGCGCTTTCCTGCCGATTGCGGGCGAAATCGGGCTTGAACAGGCCGGCGAGGAAGACCTCAAGAAGCAGCCGCTGATCGTCAAGGGCTACCTTGGCCCCGGCCTCTCCCTGGATGAACCGCTCCTCGGAGCCGAAAGCGCCACCAAGCTGCTGTACCTGGTGGATCCGCGCGTCGTCAGCGGAACCGCCTGGATCACCGGCGCCAACGAGGCCGGCAAGCATGTCTTCGGGCTGGTGGCGGGCCGGGACTTCACCTGGGACGGCGTGATCGAGTGCACCGAAGTCCGTGCGGGTGACCCCTCCCCGGACGGTTCCGGCCCGCTGGAAACCGCCCGCGGCATCGAGATGGGCCACATCTTCCAGCTCGGCCGCAAGTACGCCGAAGCCCTGGACCTCAAGGTGCTGGACCAGAACGGCAAGCAGGTGGTGGTCACCATGGGTTCCTACGGCGTCGGCGTTACCCGTGCGGTGGCCGCCCTGGCGGAGGCAAACCATGATGACCGTGGTCTTGTTTGGCCCCGTTCCGTGGCGCCCGCCGACGTGCACGTGGTTGCCGTGGGCCGCGGTGACGAGATCTTCCAGGCCGCGGAGAAGCTCTCCACGGAACTGGAAGAAGCCGGGCTGTCCGTGATCTATGACGACCGTCCCAAGGTTTCGCCCGGCGTGAAGTTCGGCGACGCCGAGCTGGTGGGCGTTCCCACCATCCTGGCTGTGGGCCGTGGCCTGGTGGACGGCGTGGTGGAGATCAAGGACCGCCGCAGCGGCGAAGCCGAGAACGTTGCAGTGGACAAGGCCGTCGACTACGTGGTCAACGCCGTCCGCAACCAGTGATTTCCGGCTTCGAATCGATCCAGCCCGCCACCATCATCCTGATTGTGGTGGCTGGATTCGCAGCCGGCTGGGTTGACGCAGTGGTGGGCGGCGGGGGACTTATCCAACTCCCCGCGCTGCTCCTGGTGCCCGGCATCGCGCCCGTCCAGGCGCTGGCCACGAACAAGATGGGCTCCATCTTTGGCACCGCCACCAGCGCCGCAACGTACTACCGAAGGGTGGGCCCCGATCTCAGGACGGCCGTTCCCATGGCGGTCATCGCCCTGGCCGGCAGTTTTGGCGGGGCAAGCCTGGCGGCCACGCTGCCGGCAGGAGTCTTCAAGCCCATCATCGTGGTGGCGCTGGTCGCCGTCGCGCTTTTCACCGCCCTCAGGCCCAGCGTCGGGGAGCTCACGGAACTGCGGCACGCAGGGCACAGGCATTACGTCGTCGCGTGCCTCATCGGCGCGGTGATCGGCTTCTATGACGGCCTGATCGGCCCCGGAACCGGATCCTTCCTGGTCATCGCGCTGGTGTCGGCCATGGGCTACGCCTTCCTGGAGGCCAGCGCCAAAGCCAAGATCGTGAACATGGCCACCAATGCCGGCGCGCTGCTGTTCTTCCTTCCCCACGGGTCCATCCTGTGGGGAATCGGCCTGCTGCTGGGGGGAGCAAACATGGCCGGCGGCTACCTTGGCGCCCGTACCGCCGTGCAGCAGGGAAGCAAGTTTGTCCGGGTGGTCTTCCTGGTGGTTGTCGCGGCACTGATCGTCAAGCTTGGCTATGACGTGTGGCAGGAAAACTTCGGCTGATCCACCCCGGAAGCCGGCCTCGTAGCCGGACCGGCCCCGGCGTAGCATGCAGGTATGGCACACGGCGACGACGACGGGTATGCCGCGGCACTGGCGGCCGCAGCCGGGCACGCGCAGGATTGGCTGGCCAGCCTGGCCGGCCGGGCGGTAGGACCAAGCGAACATGCCGCCGGGCTTGTCCGGATATTCGGCGGCCCCCTGCCGAAAGCGGGAACGCCGCCCGTTGACGTCATCAACTTCCTGGCCAAGGAGGCCGAGCCCGGACTGATGGCCATGCCCTCGGGCCGCTTCTTCGGATGGGTGATCGGCGGGACCCTGCCAGCGGCCCTGGCGTCCGACTGGCTGGTCAGCGCCTGGGACCAGAACGCCGGCCTCCGGTACGCGACTCCCGCCACCGCCGCGATCGAGGAAGCCGCAGGGCAGTGGGTGCTGGAACTGCTGGGCCTGCCGGCCACGGCCGACGTCGGATTCGTCACCGGTGCCACCATGGCCAACTTCACGGGGATGGCGGCTGCCCGCTGGCGGCTGCTTGCCGACGCAGGCTGGGACCTGGACCGGGATGGCCTGTTTGGCGCGCCGCGGATCCGCTGCTTCGTGGGACGGGAGCGGCACGACACCGTGGACCTGGGACTGCGGTACCTGGGCCTCGGAAAGCCGGAGCAAATCGACGCCGACGGCCAGGGCCGGCTGGTCCCCGCTGCCCTGGACGCGGCCCTTGCCGCGGGGAACGGACCCGCCCTGGTCTGCCTCCAGGCCGGGAACCTGCACTCCGGTGCCTTCGATCCCTTCAGGGAAGCCATCGCCGTCGCCCATCAGCACGGCGCCTGGGTGCACATCGACGGGGCGTTCGGGCTCTGGGCCGCCGCTGCCCCGGAACTGCGGCACCTGACCGACGGTTTCGCGGAGGCGGACTCCTGGGGCACCGATGCGCACAAGACCTTGAACGTGCCGTACGACTGCGGCATCGCCATTGTCCGTGACCCCTCGGCCCTGCGGGCTGCGATGGGACTGCACGCCAGCTACCTGGTCCATGATGCCGAAGGCCCGGGAGACCCGTTCGAGAAGGTTCCCGAACTGTCCCGCAGGGCGCGCGGCGTCCCCGTCTGGGCGGCCCTGAAAAGCCTTGGCCGGGACGGCGTGGCAGCGCAGGTGGGAGGCATGGCTGCGGCCGCCACAGCCATCGCGGAGGGCATGGCAAGGCTCGACGGCGTCGAGGTGGTCAACGACGTCGGTTACACCCAGGTGTCACTTGCCTTCGGAGACGATGAGACCACCCGCAAGGTCACCGCCCGCATCATCGAGGACGGAACGGTATGGATGTCCGGTTCCCGGTGGCGCGGCCGTGACATCCTCCGGGTTTCCGTGAGTAACTGGCAGACTGCCGGGGAGGACGTGGCCACGGCCGTGGAAGCCGTCCGCAGCGCCCTCGCCGCCGTGCGGAACCCCTGACCCGTTCAATCCTCCCGCAGGCCCGGCTATCCACCCTGTCCGGGTTCCGGCAGTGCGTGGGGATGCGGCAGGTCGGCCAGCGTATCTCCGGCAAGGGTGCTGGCCACCCAGAGGGACCGGGCGAGGTCGCCCCGGTGGCCCTTGGCGGCGTACCACAGCGCGTTCTCCACTTCCCGGGCAACTCCCCACTGGCGGGCCACCTCGGGGTCCAGGCCGGCGGCGGTGCTGACGTCATGGCAGCGGCGGAGCAGTGCGGCTCCGGGGTGTGCCTCCGGGAGGTCGCCCAGCCGGTTCCACAGCAGCGGTGCCACGGCGAATTCGGGCTCGCCGATCATCGGCTGGGGATCGATTGCGGCGTACGCCGCCGCGCCGGCCGTGGCCCCTGCGTCTGCACTGACCGGGCGTGCCAGGATGTTCAGGAAATGCAGGTCGGTGTGGACCAGTACGTCATGGGCAGACCGGCGTCCCACCGCGCCCCGCGTTTGGCAAACTTCCAGGGCGGCCTCCAGGAGCCACCTGGGAAAGGGCCGGCCCAGTTGCTCCCATTCGGCCGGCAGCTCATCGCTCCACTGCTCCGCCCGGGCGGCGATGTGTTCGAACTCCTGCCACCCGGGCCGGTGGTCTGGCGCAAGCCCCAGCTGCCGCACCAGGCCACCCCACACCGGCACGGCATCGTCCATGGCAAGACCGGCAAGCGACCGCCCGGCGTCGAGCCGTTCCAGCAGCATGGCGCACGTCCCCGGATCCGATGCCAGCAGGGCAACGGCGCCACGGCCCTCCCAGAGCGCCAGCGCATGCCGTTCCACCAGCGCCTCATCATGCGGAAATGCGATTTTGAGGGCCGCCGGTGAGCCGTCGTCCTGCCGCACCGGAACCACGATGGCGCCGTGGCCGTGCCACGGCTGGCCGCCTGGAGCCAGGTCGACGTCCAGATGCCAGCGCTCCACCAGGTCGGCCAGCAGGCCTGGCAGGCTGCTGAGCCAGCCCCGCCCCGCGCTGCTGCGTCCGTACCGTGCTTCGAGGAACGCAGGGACCGGGACCGCATGGGGCAGCGTGGGCTCAGACAACACCGGAGGCACCCAACAGATTGCCGATCGCGAAGGTCGCCGCAAGGGCAAGGGCGCCGCCCACCACAACCCTCACGGCGGCCTTGGACCGTGAACCGCCCCCGATCCAGGCTCCAAGCGCTCCCGTCAGGGCAAGTGCCACCAGGACTGAGGTGAAGGTCAACGGGACACGGATGCCCGGTGGCGGAAGGAGGATGGCCAGCATGGGCAGGATGGCCCCAATGGTGAAAGCTACAGCGGAGGCGAAAGCCGCATGCCAGGGGCTGACGATGTCTGCCTCGTCGATATTGAGTTCGGCGGACAGATGCGCGGCCAGGACATCGTGGTCCGTGAGCTCGCGGGCCACCGTGGCCGCCGTTTCGGGGGAGAGGCCCTTGGCCTCATAAATGGCGGCCAACTCTGCCAGTTCAGCCTCGGGCTCCTCGGCCAGTTCCCGGCGCTCCTTTTCGATCAGGGCACGCTGGCTGTCCCGCTGGCTGCTGACGGAAACGTACTCGCCCAGGGCCATTGAGACCGCGCCGCCCACCACTCCTGCTGCTCCGGCAGCCAGGATGGGACCTGCCTCGGAGGTGGCCCCGGCCACGCCCACCACAATGGCGGCAACGGACACAATGCCGTCGTTCGCGCCCAGGACACCGGCGCGCAGCCAGTTCAGCCGGTGGGCGATGTCATTGCTGTGCGGTTCCGTCTCACGATGGCTGCTTAGTTCCTGCCCGGCAGCAGCAGTTTCCCGGGCAGCGGTTTCCTGGGCAGCTGCCTTCTCCGCATCGGCCGGTTCGTCCGCGTTCATCCCTTCAGCAAACCATTCAGGCCTGCCCGGTGCCACCCTTTGCGGTTGCCTTTCCAAGGAGAAGACCGCGGCATCAGCCCACACGGGAGCACCGCAGCAGGAAAGACGGGACACGCGGAGGGCGCCGGTTCAGGATCCCGGTGAGGGGCCCGGGCCGGCGCTGTCGGCAAGGACCGGCAGCTGGTCAATGTCCAGCGCCAGGCCCGGGACGGGACCCGGGTCCGCGCCCCACCGTACGGCCCTGCCCGCAGCGGCCTGCAGTCCTGACAGCGCCCACTCCCGGTCGTGGCCCTGCGACACTGCCACCGCATCCCCGTAGGACGCCACTGTCGCTGCCTCCAGCCTGGCCAGCCCTGCGGCCGGCGCGGCGAGGAATCCGCCGTCGAGCACGTAGCCAGGCTGTTGCGGCGGGGCAGCACCGCACGCCAGGCGGAGGCGTTCTACGGCTTCGGCGGCCAGCTCTTCATGCCGGCCGAGCATTTCCGACGCCGGGCCCGCGTCGGTGGGGGCGAGCCGGGGAAGCGCTGCCTCGTAGCCGTAGATGGCTTGCTCTTCAACAGCGACGACGGCCGCCAAGGCCTGTTGGATGGTTGCGGACGCGCCGCCATCCGTAGCCCCGCCTGCGGACGCCGCGGACGGCGCCGCCACGCAGGGGGAAGCGCTCGAACCGGCCCCGGACGCATCACCGCCCGGTTCTGCCGGCGTGCCCTGCGGCGCCGGCACTCCGGCGGCCGCAGCGAGCCTCCCGGCCGCAAGCAGCTGGGCGGTGCCGGTCCCGGCCAGAAGGCGCGCCATGCCGCCGTCGGCCCCTTCCGCGTCCTTGACCCGGGCGGCGCCGCTCGCAGCCAGGCCTCGGACGAGCACCGCGATATCCGGAGGATCCGACGTCGCCGCGGCGGATGGGGCCGGCGAAGGCGCGGCAGTTGCGGGGGTGGGGGCCTGGAGCGCCCTGGCCTGGATGGTCAGCAAGGTCACAACCCCGTCCAACACGCCGGAATCAGCGGCTCCTGCGGCGGCGAGCCGCATCCCCACAGCCCGCAGATTCAAGGCCTCAGTGAACGCCGCGGCGCGGGCCCGCTCGGACAACGGAGGCTCGGGCGGCGCGGGTTCCTGCGCGGGAATCAGGGCGAAACCGAGGCTCAGGACCACCAGCGCGGCCAGGCCGCCGGCCGCCAACCGGAACGGGCGGATGCGTCGGGCGGAGTCCTGGGGGCGGTCTTTCACAACAGACCATGGTGTCATGCCGAGGGGGAACCCGGGTGCACCAATGGGCCGGTAAAATAGCTACGCTAGTAAACACCACATCATCTATAGGGAGGCGGCCGGCATCGTGAGCAACGCAGAAGCTACGGCTTCACCAGACCACACCGGCACGGGAACCGGGTCCACCCCGGCCCACAATCCCGAAGCCGCCCGGCTCCGGGCCCTCCTGGAACCTGCCGTCCAGGCCAACCGCCTCTACCTGGAAGACGTCGTCATCAACATCGCCGGTTCCCACCGGGTGGTCCACGTTGTGGTGGACCTGCCCCAGGAGGAGACGGGCGGCGTCAGCCTGGACGTCATCGCCGACATCTCGAGAGTGCTTTCCGACGTCCTCGACAACGACCCCCAGTCCGACACCCGCCCCTACGACCTCGAGGTGTCCTCGCCCGGCGTCGGACGGCCGCTGACCGAACCCCGGCACTGGCACCGCGCCAAGGGCAGGATGGCCAAAGTCAACGTGATCCAGGGCGAAAACATCACCGGACGCATCCAGTCCGTGGACGACGGGGGAGTGACCCTGGTCCCTGAGATCGCCGCGAAGAAGGGCATGAAGCCCCGGCAGGGTGAACCCGTAAAGCTTCCTTTCGACAGGATCCGCAACGGAAAAGTCGAGATCGAATTCAGCCACCTCCCGGAGGACGGTCTGGAACCTGAACACAATGGACCTTCTGAGGAGGCCTGATGGATATTGACATGAGCGCACTGAGACTTTTGGAGCGTGAGCGTGAAATCCCGCTGGACCTCCTGATCCCCACCATCGAGCAGGCGCTCCTGGTGGCCTACCACAAGTCGCCCGGCGCCTTCGAAAAAGCGCGCGCCGAACTGGACCGCAAAAGCGGGCACGTGACCATCTGGGCTGTCGAACTTGACGACGACGGCGCGCCCATTGGCGAATTCGAGCACACGCCGGAGGGATTCGGCCGCATCGCCGCCAGCACCGCCCGTCAGATCATCCTGCAGCGGCTCCGCGACGTTGAGGACGACAACGTCCTGGGCGAGTTCAAGGGCCGTGAAGGCGAACTGGTGTCCGGCACCATCCAGCAGGGCAACAACCCGCACATGATCCAGGTCAACCTCGGCTCCATCGAGGCGCTCCTGCCGCCGCCCGAGCAGGTTCCCGGGGAGAAGTACGTGCACGGCAATCGCCTGCGCGCACTGGTCATCGACGTGCACCGCGGCACCAAGGGACCCTCGGTTACCCTGTCCCGCTCGCACCCGGGCCTGGTCCGCAAGCTCTTCGAACTCGAAGTGCCCGAAATTGCCGACCACTCGGTGGAGATCGTTGCGCTGGCCCGGGAAGCCGGCCACCGCACCAAGATCGCGGTCAAGGCGAACACCCCGGGGATCAACGCCAAGGGCGCCTGCATCGGCGAAATGGGCTCCCGCGTCCGGGCGGTCATGACGGAGTTGAACGACGAAAAAATCGACATCGTGGACTTCAGCGAGAACCCGGCCACCTTCATCGCCAGCGCACTCTCGCCGTCCCGTGTGAATTCCGTCACCATCACGGACGAAGCCACGCGGTCTGCCCGCGTCGTGGTTCCCGACTACCAGCTGTCGCTTGCCATCGGCAAGGAGGGCCAGAACGCCCGCCTGGCGGCGAAGCTGACCGGCTGGCGGATCGACATTGTCTCCGACGCCGCGGTAGCCCGCGACAAGTAATGTCCGCGGACGGGATGGCCCCCGCAACGCGGCGGCCACCCGTTTCGGGCAGAACGGCCCCAAAGGGGCTAGAATAGATAGGACCGCGCCTTACGGCCGGTAGCCGTGTGCCTTGGGCGTGCTCGTTTCCGTGACAGCGGAAGCGGTAAGCCCGGGGCCAGCAGAGTGAACGTCAGGACGATGACCGTGGCAGAAGTACCTTCCACCGGAAGTCAGCCCGAACGTACCTGCATCGGCTGCCGAAAGAAAGGCCCGCGGTCGCAGTTGCTCCGGCTCGTCGCCGAAGGCAGCGGGTCAACCGCTGTCGTGGTGGATGAACGACGCCGGATGGCTGGCCGGGGTGCTTGGCTGCACCCCAGCCAATCGTGCCTGGCTCTGGCGATCAAGCGGCGAGCATTCGGACGTGCCCTCAACGGCGCGGCCGGGACAGCCGCCGTCGAACACTGGATCATGTCAGGCCCGAACGTTGACGCCGCCCCGGTGGCTGCAACACCAACCGTCCAAACCTGAAAGCGGGTCAGAAATCTGATGGAAACCCGATGAGTTCCCAGCGATGAGTGCGTAACGATGACAACTTTGTTGCGCTCTGCAATGGGCCCCTTCGCATCAACAGCGGCTGGGGTCCGCAGTAAGAAGTAGACGGTTCGTGCCTGGCTCGGTGCGGACCGAGACAGGAGAAATGTGGCCAAGGTCCGCGTACACGAGCTCGCCAAAGAGCTCGGTATAACTTCCAAAGATGCAGTGACAAAACTGCAGGAACTGGGCGAATTCGTTCGCTCCGCCTCTTCAACCATTGAGGCCCCCGTTGTGCGGAAACTGCGCAACGCCTTCCCCGACGCAGCTGCCAAGTCAGCGGCGCCGGCTGCCCCCGCCGCTGCGCCCAAGGCGCCCGCCCCCGCAGCAGATTCACGTCCTTCAGCCCCGGCTCCCGGCCCGGCTGCGCCCAAGGCTCCGGCCCCCAAGGCCCAGGCACCGGCTCCGGCTGCTCCCGCCGCTCCCGCACAGGCAGCAGCTCCGGCAGCCCCCGCCGCTTCCGCGCCTGCGGCTCCGGCTGCACCGTCCGCGGGTGCTCCGTCCACCGGTGCCAAGCCCGGTGCACGTCCTGCCCCGAAGGCCGATGCCCCCGCTCCCTCCACCCGTCCGGGTGGATCCACGCCCGGTGCATCCGGTCCCCGTCCCGGCGGTCCCCGCCCGGGCAACAACCCCTTCGCCACCTCGCAGGGCATGCCCCGCGGCCGTGGTGGAGACGGTGAGCGCGCACCCCGTCCAGGCAACAACCCGTTTGCCACCTCGCAGGGCATGCCCCGGCCCGGTGGAAGCCGCACCGACGGCGACCGTCCCGGTGGTCCCCGTCCCGCAGCAGGCGCAGGCGGACCCCGTCCGGGTGGGCCGCGTCCCGCAGCCGGTGCCGGTGGTCCCCGTCCCGCAGCCGGTGCAGGCGGACCCCGTCCCGGTGCCCCGCGCCCCGGCGGACCCCGTCCCACTCCCGGCATGATGCCCAACCGCACCGAGCGTCCCGCACCCGCAGGTGCCGGCCGTCCCGGCGGCGGCCGCGGACCCGGACGCCCCGGCGGCGCTCCCGGCACCGGTGGTCCCGGTGGCGGCGGCGGTGCTCCCGCCGGTGGTGGCTTCGGCAAGGGCGGCCGCGGACGCGGCGGCACCCAGGGTGCCTTCGGCAAGGGCGGCGCAGGCCGTGGCAAGCAGCGCAAGTCCAAGCGCGCGAAGCGCCAGGAACTTGAGCAGATGAGTGCCCCGTCGCTGGGTGGCGTGAGCGTACCCCGCGGCGACGGCAACACCGTCATCCGGCTGCGCCGCGGTTCGTCCATCACGGACTTTGCCGACAAGATCGAGGCAAACCCCGCCGCACTGGTCACCGTGCTGTTCCACCTTGGTGAAATGGCCACCGCCACCCAGTCGCTGGACGAGGACACCTTCGCCCTGCTTGGCGAGGAACTTGGCTACAAGCTCCAGGTCGTTTCGCCGGAGGACGAGGAGCGCGAGCTGCTCTCCAGCTTCGACATCGACTTTGACGCCGAGCTCGAAGCCGAAGGCGACGAGGAACTCGAGGCACGTCCTCCAGTAGTCACCGTCATGGGCCACGTCGACCACGGTAAGACCCGGCTGCTCGATGCCATCCGCAAGTCCGACGTCATGGCGGGCGAACACGGCGGCATCACCCAGCACATCGGTGCCTACCAGGTCACGCACAACCACGAAGGCGAAGACCGGAAGATCACCTTCATCGATACCCCAGGCCACGAGGCGTTCACCGCCATGCGTGCCCGTGGTGCGAAGGTTACCGACATCGCCATCCTCGTGGTGGCAGCGGACGACGGCGTGATGCCCCAGACCGTTGAAGCCCTCAACCACGCCCAGGCGGCCAACGTGCCGATCGTCGTGGCCGTGAACAAGATCGACAAGGAAGGCGCCAACCCTGAAAAGGTTCGTGGCCAGCTGACCGAGTACGGCCTGGTTCCCGAGGAATACGGTGGCGACACCATGTTCGTGGAAGTCTCTGCCCGCCAGAACCTTCACATCGACGAGCTGCTCGAGGCTGTCCTGCTCACCGCGGATGCAGCCCTGGACATGCGCGCCAACCCGAACAAGGACGCCCGAGGCATCGCGATCGAAGCCAACCTGGACAAGGGCCGCGGTGCTGTTGCCACCGTCCTGGTCCAGTCCGGCACCCTGCGCGTCGGCGACACCATCGTGGCAGGCACGGCCCACGGCCGCGTCCGTGCGATGTTCGACGACGACGGCAGCGCCCTGACCGAGGCCGGCCCGTCCCGCCCCGTCCAGGTGCTGGGTCTGTCCAACGTGCCGCGCGCCGGTGACACCTTCTTCGTGACCGCTGACGAGCGCACCGCCCGCCAGATCGCCGAGAAGCGTGAAGCCGCCGACCGCAACGCCGCCCTGGCCAAGCGCCGCAAGCGCATCAGCCTGGAAGACTTCGACCAGGCCGTCGCCGAAGGCAAGATCGACACCCTCAACCTCATCCTCAAGGGTGACGTGTCCGGTGCCGTGGAAGCCCTCGAAGACGCACTGCTCAAGATCGACGTCGGCGAAGGCGTGCAGCTGCGCGTCATCCACCGCGGCGTGGGTGCCATCACCCAGAACGACGTCAACCTGGCAACGGTCGACTCCGCCGTCATCATCGGCTTCAACGTCAAGCCCGCCGAGCGGGTTGCCGAACTGGCTGACCGCGAAGGCGTCGACATGCGCTTCTACTCCGTCATCTACGCAGCAATCGATGACATCGAGATGGCGCTCAAGGGCATGCTCAAGCCGGAATACGAAGAAGTCCAGCTCGGCACCGCCGAGGTCCGCGAAGTCTTCCGCTCCTCCAAGTTCGGAAACATCGCCGGCTCGATCGTCCGCTCGGGCATCATCCGACGCAACGCCAAGGCACGCGTCAGCCGCGACGGCAAGATCATCGGTGACAACCTCACCGTTGAGTCGCTCAAGCGCTTCAAAGACGACGCCACCGAGGTCCGCACGGACTTCGAGTGTGGTATCGGTCTTGGGTCGTACAACGACATCACCGAAGGCGACATCATCGAGACCTTCGAGATGCGCGAGAAGCCGCGCGTCTAGTCTGTCTGGTGTGGGGCCGTCGGGATCTCCCGGCGGCCCCCGCTTTTCCGCCGTGAAGGGGGCCCCGCCCCTACGACGGGTGGCTGGCGATCTGCGATCGTCAGCCACCCGTCTCCGGCAGGCCCGATGCCACTCCCGGGCCCCCTTCACGGCTCCAAAGCGCCGCCGGAAAATCCCGACGGCATGGTCGTTGGCCCGCCTTTAGCGCGTGGCACATAACTGAAACGTTCGACGCCGGCCCACCGCCGCCGTCGTACGTCCCATATTTTTCTTAGGAGTTGTTCATGGCTGATCCGGCACGTGCTGCCAAGTTGGCGCAGCGGATTAAGGTTGTTGTGGCTGAGGCCCTGGGCCGGAAGGTTAAGGATCCCCGGTTGGAGGGGATCACCGTTACCGATGCCCGCGTGACCAATGATCTGCAGCACGCCACCGTCTACTACACCGTCTTTGGTGACCAGGCTGTCCAGGCGGATGCCGCCAAGGGCCTGGAGAAGGCCAAGGGCGTACTCCGGCAGGAAGTCGGCCGGAACATCACCGTCCGGCTGACCCCCACGCTTGAGTTCGTGGCCGACCAGATTCCGGTCAACGCCTCCAACCTTGAGGACCTCCTCCGCGAAGCCAAGAAGCGTGACGCCGAGGTGGCCGCCCTGGCCGCCAAGGCCAAGCACGCGGGCGACGCCGACCCCTACAAGTCCGATGCCGCCGGCAACGTTGACATCGACGAGGACGACTTCGACGAAGAGGACCTTGACCTCAGTGACGATGAGGACCTTGACGAGGACGGCAACAAGTAGTCCGGGCTCAAGCGCCACGCCCTGAAAACGGCAGGACCCAATGTGGGTCCTGCCGTTTTGTTGTTTCCGCCTTAGTGGAGGTCCACCTCGATCAGGCGGCCGCCAGGCTTCGTCATGGGAGCGGCAGGCGCCTCAGGGTCCGACACGCCAACCAGGGCGTCCACCGTTGCGAAGACGTCCCCAGCCCTGAACTCAACGTCGGCGGGCATGTTGACCGTCAGGAAATGCGATCGATCGCCCTCGGAGTTGAACTTCAGGATTTCCCCGCCGAACAGGGATGCGACATACACATCACCCTTGTCGGTCACGGCCAGCCCCGTAGGCGTGAGGATGTGGTCCTGCCACAGTTTCGTCTCGCCGCTCCACGGATTGACTTTGAAGATGGCACCGCGGGCACCCATTGATGGGCCCGGCTGTCCGCCCGGAAGCGATGAAACGTACAGCCAGCCGTCCGGACCAATTTCCACGTCCGTGGGAACCGGCTCAAAAGCGTACGAGAAGCCGGCGCAGTCCGGAGCGGCCAGCGATGCTGCAACTTCCGCAGTCAGCTTCACGGGCCTTGGCGGAAGGACTGCAACCGTCGAGATCCTGCCAGACTCCAGGTCGACCTTGAGGACCGCGTTCATGCCTGCATCGGCCACATATGCTGTATCTTTCTGGACTGCCACGGCGTAAGGATGTGAGTCCACGGCTCCGGTGTACTGTGCGGGAGGGGCGTCGGGGATGGCTCC
Organism: Pseudarthrobacter phenanthrenivorans; assembly: GCF_000813845.1. Lineage (GTDB taxonomy): Bacteria > Actinomycetota > Actinomycetes > Actinomycetales > Micrococcaceae > Arthrobacter > Arthrobacter phenanthrenivorans_B. The sequence continues at coordinate 11,063 of NZ_JWTB01000022.1, read as the reverse complement.
CGCTTCAGTGAGGCACTGCTGGCTTACATCGGCCTCGAAGCCGTAGTGTTGCTTGCCATCAGGATTGACCTTCCGTTCGTAGTCGGCGAAGTTGGCGATAGTATCCACATCGCCCCTGGAATCAATCGACTTCAGGTAGCCGTGGAGGGCCGAGGGGTCACCCTGACCGGCTCCAATGCTTTCCAGGAAATACGTGGTGTCGTCGCGAATATCCGCGCCGGCGACTTCCCAGCCTTTCTTGGCTGTGTAGACGTCGTGGCGTTCACCATCGTGCTCGACACGGGTGAGTATCCCGGCAAAGTCCTGGCTGACCCGCACGGATTCGCCGTCCCCTACGGCGAGATGGAGCGGCGAGACGAGGCCTGTGGCCATGGTCTCGTAGTCGGGGTCGTGGCTGGACGCGAACGCCGGACCTGCCTGGACCACCATGGCAGTGGCCATGCAAGTGACTAAAGTAAGTTTTCGTTTCATTGGATTCTCCGGGGTGCGAGGCCCTTGCGGGCTGGATATATAGCCTCCGCAGAGGCAAAACGGATCCCCCGGGCGCAAGCGTAGGCCCCTACCTGTGGGTAGTCGTTGGGGGAAACCCCCTACATCGCCCCCTTTTCGTCCCCCCATACTGCAGCCGTGGCTAGGATCGTGGTATGAACTCCGCGGACCAGGGCAGCAGCTCCCTCCAGCAGGCCAACCAGGGCAGGAACCATGAGTGGGCGGCATACCTCGAACAGGCCGTGGACTTGGCCACGCGGAATGTCAGTGAGGGTGGCGGGCCTTTTGGTGCCGTGGTGGTTACTCCTGACGGGCGCGTGCATGCCGGCGTCAACAGGGTGACCCGGGACAACGACCCCACCGCCCACGCCGAAGTGGTGGCCATTCGGGCGGCAGCTGCCGCGACGGCGGACTTCGACCTCACCGGCTCCGTCCTCTACGCCAGCTGCGAGCCGTGCCCCATGTGCCTTGCCTCCGCCCTCTGGGCCCGGATTGGGCGGGTCTACTTCGCCGCGGACCGCCACGGTGCTGCCGCGGCAGGCTTCGATGACGCGCTCTTCTACGACTACTTCAATGGTGCCGCGCCGGAACTGATGCCGGTCACCAGGGGTGACATCCCGGCGTCGGACGTCCCCTTCCAGGCGTGGCGCGCGTTCGAGGGCAGGAAGGAATACTAGCCATGGAATCCGCGCTTCTCAGCTGCCCGGCCTGCGGGAAGACCAACCGTGTGCCTGCCCAGGCCGCCGGCCACCCCCGCTGCGGCAACTGCAAGGCGGACCTGCCCTGGATCGTATCCGCCGGTGACAGCGATTTTGCCGCCGTGGCCGAACAGTCGTCGGTTCCGGTGCTGGTCGACTTCTGGGCCGCCTGGTGCGGCCCCTGCCGCATGGTCAGTCCGGTGCTGGACAAGCTGGCCCGGGAACGGCCCGGGAAGATCAAGCTGGTGAAGGTGGATGTGGACACCTCGCCCGGCCTCTCGCGGCGCTTCGACGTCCAGGCCATTCCCACGCTGATGGTGATCGTTGACGGCAAGGTCGCGGCCCGCCAGGCCGGAGCCGCGCCCGCGCAGGTCCTGCGGTCCTGGCTGGACAAGGCACTTGCCGGCGCGCGGAGTTAACCCGCAGGAGTTAAGGCGGCGGAGTTAACCCACCCGGGACGCCGCACGCACTGCAGGAGCAAGCTCAGGACAGAACTGCCGGAAGCCGGGACACCCCTTCCAGCAGTTCCTCCTTCCGGCCGCACAGCGCAATCCGCACCCACCCCTCGCCGATGGAACCGAAGGCCGTTCCCGGGGCCAGGGCCACACCCGAATCCGCGAGGAAGCGCCGCACCCAGCCCCGCACATCGCCGCCGGTCACGTGCGACATGTCAGCCCACAGATAGAAGGCACCCTGCGCCGGAAGGTAGCGGATCCCCTTGGCCGCCAGGACAGCTGAAGCGGCGTCCCGGTTGTCCTTGTAATGCCGGTGCGCGTGCCGGACGTAATCCTGCGGGCCGGTCAGGGCCGCCAGCGCCGCGTACTGCGGCGCCGATGCCACGCACGAGACGATGGACTCCATGACGTTGTCCATTTTCCGTTCAAGCCCCGGCGGGCAGACCAGCGCGCCGATCCGCAGCCCCGTCAGCCCGTAGGTCTTGGACAGCGTCAGCGACGTGAACACCCGCGCGTCGTCCGGCACGGCGCCGTCGAACCGTGCCGGGCTGACGTGCGGGACGTCATACGTGAACGCCTCGTAGCACTCGTCCGAGATCACCCAGATGTCGTGGCGGCGGGCCAGGTCCATCAGTTCGCGGACCAGGTCTTCACCGAGTACCGCGCCCAGCGGGTTGGACGGCGAATTGAGGACCAGGACGCGTGTCCGGCCGGTGATCACGGCCGCCACGTCGGCCACCCGCGGCTGGAAGCCATGTTCCGGGTGCAGCGGGTAGCCCACCGGGACGGCATTCAGCAGCCGGCTGGTCATGGCGAAGGTGGGGTAGCCAGGGTTGGGAATGAGGATCTCATCGCCGGGGGAGAGGAGCAGGCTCATCGCAAAGTGCAGCCCCTGCTGGGCGCCGGACACCACGTAAACCCGGTCGGCCCCGACGTCCACGCCCTGCTCTTCCCGGAACCGGGCGGCGAACGCCTCACGGAGGGCAGGGATCCCGGCGTTGGGCGTGTAGTTGGTCTCGTCGCGGTCCAGGCAGGCGATGCCGGCGTCAAGGACATGGCGGGGGAGCGGGAAGCCAGGCTCCCCGATACTCAGCACCACAGCGCCGGGAGTCCGCCACGCGGCCTCGGTAATCTCGCGGATCTGGTTGACGGGCACGTCGCGGACATGGGCGGCAAGCTCAGGCATGCCAGCCATCCTAGCCGCCGCCGGCCCGCCTTCCGCCCGCACCCGGTGACTGGCCCGCCTGGTCGCCTGCCGCCGTCGGCCCGCCTTCGGCCCGCACCAGGTGGCTGGCCCACCCGGTCGCCTGCCGCCGTCGTCCGGTCGCCCGTCGCCGCCCTGCGCGGGGGCCCCAACCTGCGCCGATATACTGGGAGGCGTGCTTTCTGGACTGGTGATAGTGGACAAGCCGCAGGGATGGACCAGCCATGATGTGGTTGGCCGGATGCGGCGCCTCGCAGGTACCCGGAAAGTGGGGCATGCAGGCACCCTCGATCCCATGGCCACGGGCGTGCTGGTGCTGGGCATCAACAAAGCCACCCGGCTGCTGACCTACATCGTGGGAACCTCCAAGACCTACACCGCCACCATCCGGCTGGGCCAGTCCACCGTGACGGACGACGCCGAAGGTGAGGTCACGGCCACCACCAGCGCCGCGGGGGTCGGCGATGAACAGATCCTCGACGCCGTCGCAGCGCTCACGGGCGATATCCAGCAGGTGCCCAGCAGCGTCAGCGCCATCAAGGTCAACGGCGAACGCGCCTATGCGCGGGTTCGGTCCGGGGAGGACGTCAAGCTTGCAGCCCGTCCCGTCACGATCCACCGGTTCGATGTGCATTCTGTCCGCCGGGACGCCGAAGCCGGGGACGTGGACCTGGATGTGACGGTTGAATGCTCGTCAGGGACCTACATCCGCGCCCTGGCCAGGGACCTGGGCAGCACCCTGGGCGTCGGCGGCCACCTGACGGCACTGCGGCGAACCCAGGTTGGTCCCTACACCCTGGACCAGGCGCGCACCCTGGAACAGCTCGCCGAAGAGCTCAACGTCCTGGACATGTCCCTTGCCGCCCGAGCCCTGATGCCCAACCGTGAACTCACCGCGGAGGAAACCGCCGAGATTTCCTTTGGCCGGCGGATCGGAGCCGGCCCGGCAGCAGGAACCCCGGGCGCCGCCACCGCCGAGCACCCGGCGGCGGCCTTCGCTCCCGACGGCACCCTGGTGGCGCTTCTCGCCGACGCGGGAAGCTACGCCAAGCCCGTACTCGTCTTCGCCCCCGGCAACGGAGCGGCCGCGGCCGCTGCCGCGGAGGCCTGAGCGTGGACGCATATTTTTGGATCATCCTCGTCGTGGGGCTGGTGTCCACACTGTTGTGCCTGGGCGCAGGAATCCTCAAGAAGGCACCGAACGACGTGACCATCCTGTCCGTCGTGGCGGTGGAAGTGGCCCTGGTGGTCTATCTGGTGGGTTCGATTGTCCGCGTTGTGGCCGGCGAACCGATTGCCGGCGAGGCGTGGGAATTCTGGGGCTACATGGCCACCGCGATGCTGCTGCCGCCGGCGGCAATCTACTGGTCCATCCTGGAACGGACCCGGTGGAGCAATTTTGTCCTGGCAGCGGTCGGCGTCACGGCATTGGTGATGGCCGCGCGCATGAACCAGATCTGGTACTGAAATGGGAGAAGCAGCACGTATGAAAGACCAGCAGCCCTCGGCCACCGGAGACGCGCCCGTGCGCAATACCCGCAACACCGGTCCCGGCCGGCTGCTCATTGCCGTGTACGGGATCTTCGCCATTTCCGCCACCGCGCGGGCCGGCTACCAGATCCTCACCAAGTTCAACGAGGCTCCGCTGGCGTATCTGCTCTCTGCCTTCGCCGCCGTGGTGTACATCCTTGCCACGGTGTCGCTGGCCAAGGCAGGCACCACCTGGTTCAAAGTCTCCGTTGCCGCCGTGCTTGTTGAGCTCGCCGGCGTGCTGGTGGTGGGGACGCTGAGCATCCTGGACTCCGTGCAGTTTCCGCACGAAACCGTCTGGTCGCTTTTTGGCCGCGGCTACGGCTTCGTTCCGCTGCTGCTGCCCATCCTGGGGCTGGTGTGGCTCTACCGGCGCCGGCCCTCACTGGCCCGGCAGCCCCAGGCCGGGGCCGCGAAGTGAAGGCAAAGTACGGGCAGCGAATCCGGGTAACCTTGAAGAGGTCCGCCGCCGGTATGGGTGACGGAACGTTGATGCTTGCAGGCAGCTTAAGGCGAGGGTGATGGTTTACATCTGGAACGATCCGTCCGATGTCCCGGCGGATTTCGGCCCATCTGTTGTCACTTTCGGCAACTTCGACGGCGTTCACCGGGGCCACCAGCAGGTGCTGTCCCAACTGGTGCGTTTGGCACGGCTTTCCCAGGCGAAAGCCGTGGCCATCACCTTTGACCCCCACCCGGCAGTCATCCACCGGCCCGAGGCAGCTCCCGAACTGATTATGGGCCTGGACGACAAGCTGGAAGCCCTCGGCGAGCTGGGCCTGGACGCCATCCTGGTGGTCAAGTATTCCCTGGACCTGGCGAGCCTCACGGCCGAGGAGTTCGTGGAGCAGTACCTGGTGGACTGCCTGCACGCCGGCCACGTGGTGATCGGCCACGACGCCCGCTTCGGGCGGGGGAACTCGGGCGATTTGGACACCATGAAGGAGCTTGGCGAAAAGTTCGGCTTCGATGTGCAGGTCATCAGTGAGTTCGGCTCCGAGGGATATCCCCTGCACGACGACGACGGCACGGACCGCCGCTGTTCCTCCACCTGGGTGCGCGAAGCCCTCCAGGAGGGAGACGTCGCCACCGCTGCGTCCGTCCTGGGCAGGCCGCACCGGATGCGCGGTGAGGTGGTGCACGGCGCAGCCCGGGGCAGGGCCCTTGGCTTTCCCACCGCAAACCTTTCCTCGGACGCCTCGGGGCTGATCCCGGCCGACGGCATCTACGCCGGCTGGCTGGTGGACCAGGCCGGCAAGCGCTGGCCCGCGGCCATTTCGGTGGGCTCCAACCCCACGTTCGACGGCGTCAGCCGCCAGGTGGAGGCGCACGTCATCGACCGGCCCAAGGAAGCGGTGGAGGACTTCGATCTGTACGGCCAGACAGTAATCATCGAATTCGTGCAGCGGCTCCGCGGCATGGTGGCCTACCGTGGCCCTGAAGCCCTGGTGGAACAGATGCGCCTGGACGTGGCGCAGGCCCACGAACTCCTGGGTGGCCGCTGACCGCTGCCTCCGCAGGGGCGGCAACAACCGGGTGACAACAACGAAAGGCAGTACGTGTCCGTCGAGAAGAACACCCGCAAGCTGGATAAGGGGATCGTCCGCGACTTCAGCTCACGGATGAGCTACGCCTCCTACCTCCAGCTTCCCACCCTGCTCAGTGCCCAGCAGCCGGTCAGCCAGCCCGAACACCACGATGAGCTGCTGTTCATCATCCAGCACCAGACCACGGAGCTGTGGCTGAAACTGGTGCTCCATGAATTGCGCAGCGCTGCCGCCTGGCTCCGCACAGACGACCTGGGGTCGGCGCTCAAGGGCATTGCCCGGGTCAAACACATCCAGAAGACCCTCACCGAGCAGTGGTCGGTGCTGGCCACGCTGACGCCTACCGAGTACTCCCAGTTCCGCGGCTTCCTGGGCAACTCCTCGGGCTTCCAGTCCGCGCAGTACCGGGCAGTGGAGTTTGTCCTGGGCAACAAGAACCGCAAGATGCTCCCTGTCTTCGAGTCCGACCCAGAGGCCCACGCCATGCTCGAGGAACTGCTAGCCGCTCCCAGCATCTACGACGAGTTCCTGGCCTATCTCTCCCGGCAGGGCTTCGACGTGCCGCGTTCCGTCCTGGACCGGGACGTGACCCGCGCCCACGAGTTCGCCCCGGAACTGGTACCGCTCTTCAAGCACATCTACGAACACGCGGCGGAGAACTGGGCGGCCTATGAGGCGTGCGAGGAACTGGTGGACCTGGAGGACAACTTCCAGCTGTGGCGGTTCCGGCACCTGCGCACCGTCCAGCGGACCATCGGCATGAAGACGGGCACCGGCGGCTCCAGTGGTGTGACCTTCCTGCAGAAGGCCCTGGAACTGACGTTCTTCCCGGAACTATTCGCTGTCAGGACGGAGATCGGACAATGAGCATCCACCAGGAAAACCCCACCGACGTCACCGCCGAAGAGCTCCGCGGCCGCGCCGAAGAGCTCGACCGCCGGGATGCGCTGGCCCACTACCGGGACCGCTTCATCGGCACGGAGACGCCCCTGTCCTACCTGGACGGCAATTCCCTGGGCCGGCCGCTGAAGCGGACCGCGGACGACGTCGCCGCTTTCGTCAGGGATGAGTGGGGCGGCCGCCTCATCCGGGGGTGGGACGAGCAATGGCTCAACCTGCCGCAGGCCATCGGTGACCAGCTGGGCCGGGCCGTCCTGGGCGCGGCTCCGGGACAAACGATCATCGCCGATTCCACCACCGTGGTGCTCTATAAGATCATCCGCGCAGCCCTTGCCGCCGTGCAGGACCCGGACCGCAACGAACTTGTGCTGGACACCGAGAACTTTCCCACCGACCGCTACCTGGTGGAGGGCATCGCCCTCGAGGAGGGCCTGACCCTCCGCTGGATCGAGCCGGACCCGGCCGCCGGGGTGACCCTTGACCAGGTGCGCCAGGCCACCGGGCCGCGCACCGCCGTCGTCCTCCTCAGCCAGATCGCCTACCGCTCGGGCCACCTCGCGGACCTGCCGGGCATCACCGCAGCAGTACACGACGCCGGCGCGCTGGTGGTGTGGGATCTTTGCCATTCTGCGGGGTCGGTGGAGATCGGCCTGGACGATGCGGACGTCGACTTCGCCGCTGGCTGCACCTACAAGTACCTCAACGGCGGTCCCGGCTCACCTGCCTTCGCCTATGTCAATGCCCGGCACCTGCCCGCACTCAACCAGCCGATCTGGGGATGGATGGGCCGCAAGGACGCCTTCGAGATGGCCGCAGGCTACGAACCCGCTGCAGGCATCCGCGGCTTCCTCAGCGGCACGCCCGCCATTTTCGGCATGATCGCCATGCAGGGCACCCTGGACCTCATCGAGGAGGCCGGCATGGCTGCCATCCGGGCGAAGTCCGTGGACCTCACCGCCTTCGCGGTGGAGGTGTTCGACGCGTGGCTGGCGCCGCTCGGAGCCACGCTCGCCACCCCGCGCAACCCGGAGGAGCGGGGCGGGCACATCACGGTGGACCACCCGGACTTCACGAAAGCCACCGTGGAGTCGCTCTGGGACAGCGACGTGATCCCGGACTTCCGGTCCCCGCACGGCATCCGGATCGGGCTGTCGCCGCTGAGCACCAGCTTCGCGGAAGTGCTGCAGGGCATGGCGGCCGTCAGGGACCGCCTGCGAAGCTGAGCGCACTGTTTCGACAAGGTTAGGCCCGGGCCGGTAAACTGGACGATGGATCCGGCTGCAGTCCGTGGCGGCTGGCTCCTGTTGTTGGCGGCCGCCTCCGGTTTTCCGGGCGGGACGCACGCGGCAGACCCGGCAGTGAGTTTCTGACCTGGGCCCTCACGGCACATTCCCAAGGAGTTATTGTGGCACTTGACGCCGCTGTAAAGCAGTCCATCATCAAGGAATACGCAACCGCCGAAGGCGACACCGGTTCACCCGAGGTCCAGGTTGCCGTTCTGACCCAGCGGATCAAGGATCTGACTGAGCACATGAAGGAGCACAAGCACGACTACCACACCCAGCGCGGTCTGCTGGCCATGGTTGGTCGTCGCAAGCGTATGCTGAGCTACCTCAAGAAGACTGACATCGCCCGCTACCGTTCGCTCATCGAGCGCCTCGGCCTGCGCCGCTAGTCTGGCTTTGGGGCGGCCCTTTCCATCCGGAACGGGCCGCCTTCTTCACCTAAAACTAAACAGGAGGATCAACCGCATCACGCATTCGCGGTCCTCGGTAGTGATCTCCGGGAACGGCTTCGTCGACTGAAGCCGACGGCCCGTGGGTCTCGATCGATGACCGGGTGCAGGGCCAGTAGACAGATGCTGGGCTGGGTTGATGCGGCTGGACTTCCGTGAAACAGAAACGGAGGTGACTCTCTTGGAGGGTCCCGAAATCCAGTTCTCAGAGGCTGTCATTGACAATGGCCGCTTCGGCAAGCGCGTAATCCGCTTCGAAACCGGCCGCCTCGCGAAGCAGGCCGCCGGCGCAGCCATGGTGTACATCGATGATGACACCGCACTGCTGTCCGCCACCACGGCCGGCAAGCACCCGCGTGAAGGCTTCGACTTCTTCCCGCTGACGGTCGACGTCGAAGAGCGCATGTACGCCGCGGGCCGCATCCCGGGCTCGTTCTTCCGCCGCGAAGGCCGCCCGTCCACCGAGGCCATCCTGGCCTGCCGCCTGATGGACCGCCCCCTGCGTCCCGCCTTCATCAAGGGCCTGCGCAACGAGGTCCAGATCGTGGTCACCGTCCTGGCGATCAACCCCGACGAACTGTACGACGTCGTGGCCATCAACGCCTCCTCGATGTCCACCCAGCTCTCCGGCCTTCCGTTCTCCGGCCCCATCGGCGGCGTCCGCGTTGCCCTGGTTGCGGACGAGAACGGCTCGCAGTGGGTCGCGTTCCCCAAGCACTCCCAGCTGGAGAACTCCGTCTTCAACATGGTGGTGGCCGGCCGCGTTGCCGGTGACGACGTCGCCATCATGATGGTCGAGGCCGAAGCCACCGACAACTCCTGGAACCTCATCAAGGAACAGGGCGCCACCGCCCCCACCGAAGAGGTTGTGGCTGAGGGCCTTGAGGCTGCCAAGCCGTTCATCAAGGCACTCTGCGACGCGCAGGCAGACCTTGCAGCACGCGCTGCCAAGCCCACCGTCGAGTTCCCGGTCTTCCTGGACTACGAGGACGACGCCTACGCCGCCGTCGAGTCCGCTGCCGCGGACAAGCTTGCCGCCGTCTTCCAGATTGCCGACAAGCAGGAACGCGACAACGCCTCCGACGCCCTCAAGGACGAAGTCCTGGCCAACCTGGCCGGCCAGTTCGAAGGCCGCGAGAAGGAACTGTCCGCTGCTTTCCGCTCGGTCACCAAGCACGTGGTGCGCCAGCGCATCCTCAAGGACCAGGTCCGCATCGACGGCCGTGGCCTGACGGACATCCGCCAGCTCACCGCCGAGGTCGAGGTCCTGCCCCGCGTGCACGGCTCCGCCATCTTCGAACGCGGCGAGACCCAGATCATGGGTGTCACCACGCTGAACATGCTGAAGATGGAACAGCAGATCGACTCGCTGTCGCCGGTAACGCGCAAGCGCTACATGCACAACTACAACTTCCCGCCGTACTCCACCGGTGAAACCGGCCGCGTGGGCTCGCCCAAGCGCCGCGAAATCGGCCACGGTGCCCTGGCGGAACGCGCCCTGGTGCCCGTCCTGCCGTCCCGCGAGGAGTTCCCGTACGCCATCCGCCAGGTATCCGAAGCCCTCGGTTCCAACGGTTCGACGTCCATGGGTTCCGTCTGCGCCTCCACCCTGTCCCTGCTGAACGCCGGCGTGCCCCTGAAGGCCCCGGTTGCCGGCATCGCCATGGGCCTGGTCTCCGACCAGGTTGACGGCCAGACCCGCTACGCAGCCCTGACCGACATCCTCGGCGCCGAAGACGCCTTCGGTGACATGGACTTCAAGGTTGCCGGTACGTCCGAGTTCGTCACAGCAATCCAGCTGGACACCAAGCTCGACGGCATCCCTGCCTCCGTCCTGGCAGCAGCCCTGAAGCAGGCCCGCGAAGCACGCCTGCACATCCTCGAGGTCATCAACTCCGCGATCGACACCCCGGACGAGCTCTCCGAGTTCGCTCCGCGCGTCATCGCGGTGAAGATCCCCGTGGACAAGATCGGCGAGGTCATTGGCCCCAAGGGCAAGATGATCAACCAGATCCAGGAGGACACCGGCGCCGACATCTCCATCGAGGACGACGGCACCGTCTACATTGGCGCCACCAACGGTCCGTCTGCAGACGCAGCACGTTCCGCGATCAACGCCATTGCCAACCCGCAGGTTCCGGAAATCGGCGAACGCTACCTGGGTACGGTCGTCAAGACCACCACCTTCGGTGCCTTCGTCTCCCTGACCCCGGGCAAGGACGGGCTCCTGCACATCTCCGAGCTCCGCAAGCTGGCCAACGGCAAGCGCGTGGACAACGTGGAGGACGTCGTCTCCGTCGGCCAGAAGGTCCAGGTGGAAATCACCAAGATCGACGACCGCGGAAAGCTGTCCCTCGCCCCCGTGGTCGCCGAGGAAGAGGCTCCGGCCGACACCGAGCGTGCACACGCCGAGGAACCGGCTGAAGGCGCTGACGTCTAACAGCCCGGGCCTCCCGGCCTAAAGCATGAATCGGCGGGACCGGTGGATGATCCACCGGTCCCGCC
>NZ_JWTB01000021.1 GCF_000813845.1 Pseudarthrobacter phenanthrenivorans | reverse complement strand
CGCGGGCTGCGCACCCTGACCGGTACGACTATTCGGTAACGCCTACCAGGCATTCCTTGAGGTTGGCTGCTTCGGCAGCGTTCAGTTCGACCACCAGGCGTCCGCCGCCTTCGAGCGGGACGCGCATGATCAGGCTGCGGCCCTCCTTGGTGACTTCCATTGGGCCGTCGCCGGTGCGTGGTTTCATAGCCGCCATGAGGAATTCCCCTCCATTTTGTCCCAGGACTGATCAGCCCGGGCGGGCTGTGTCCGCATGTCGATCAGGCCGCTATGGCGGGGTGGTGCTTCCACCGCCAAGGCTGCTCGTTTTCTGAATGCTATGTCCTTGCTTACCTATCATTATCCCGGAATTACCCGCACGTAGCTAATCGATGGACATTTCCCTGCCGGTGTTTTTCCGGGTCTGACCTGCGCGGAAGCTGGATTTGTCAGGGCGGATAATCCCCTCCGCCGGGCAGCTGCGCCCAGGCCCACAGCCAGACGATCCAGACGATCTGGAGCAGCAGGAACATGACCACCACCGTCCCCCGGTAGGCCCTGGACCGGGAGAGGAAGGCCGCACCGAGGGCCAGCGGAAACAGTGGAAGCAGCATCCTGAACGTGCTGGTCTGGGGATGCAGGAACACCACCAGGTAGCCCATGTAGCAGGCGCACCACAGCCGAAGTTCGACGCCGAGGCGCACCACGGGGGGCAGGAACAGCATCACGGCGAACAGGACGACGAAAACCAGCGGGGCCAGGATGCCCAGCACGGGGCCGAAGAGTTCGACGCCGGTATCGAACCACGGCTTGAACGGGACCAGGTCCTGGCCGCGCCAGACGGTTTCGGTCTTGGTGTAAGCCTGCGGGTCACCCGTCGCGGCCCAGGCGGCCGCCGGCCAGGCAAGTGCCGACAGGCCGGCGACGGCGGTAAGCCCGGTCAGCGCCGCCAGGTCCCGGACGGAGTGTGCGTCGTCGCCGGCCGGACGGTTCCCGCCGCGTGCGTAGGTGGCTGCGCGGAAGACCAGCAGCAGCCCCGTCATCGCGGCGAAGGGGACGCCGACCGGCCGGGAGAGGCACAGCAGCACCACCACGGGGATGGCCCAGAGGTACTCGCGCCGCACCACCAGGAGCAGGGCCGCCGCGAGCAGCAGGAGGGACAGGGGCTCAGCGTATGGCACCTGCAGGACAGCGGAAACGGGAAACGCGGAAAAGAAGGCAACACCCCACATGGCAGCAGCGCGCTGGGCCTTCTGCCGGAAAAGGGCGTACACCGCCAGCGCCGCACCCCAGCCTGCCAGCATGGCCACGAGGGTCAGGGAGGCAGCAGGAGCCAGGCCCGTGAGGCGGCTCAGTCCGCCGGCCAGCACCGGAAAGAGCGGATAGAACGCCCACGTGTTCTCCTGCACGTTGCCGGCGGCGTCCAAGGGAAGCGCCGAGGGGTAGCCGGAGGCGATGACCTGCGCGTACCAGCGGGCATCCCAGATATTGATGAAGTTCCAGTAGTCCGGCTTGGCCGGAAACCACGGATTGGGTCCCTGATGGAGTGCCGCGGCCATGAAGATGCAGGCGGAGACCAGCCGTGCACCGGCGTAGAGGGCGGTGACCTGGACCCACCAGGGCCAGCCCCGGACCGCTCCGGCGGCCCGGCGGGCCACACCGCCAGCGGAGGCAAGCGGGCCACGGCGGGCCACGGTGCTCACAGGCCGCCCTTCCCCTGCACGGCACTCTCAGGGCGCACGCTGCCGGCGCCACCGTCCGCGGCTTCCGGGTCCGCGTCTTCCCGTGCGTCCGCTGCAGGCGCGGGTCCGCCGCCGGACGGCTGCCCGGGATGGTGTTCCTTTGCTGCCAGCCGGGCACGGAGCTCCGCAAGTTCCGTGTTCCGGGCGGCCAGCTGGTCCGCCAGTTCGTCCAGCACCTGGTCCACCTGGTCCATCCGGTAGCCGCGCAGGCCCAGCGAGAAACGCAGCCGGGCCAAGTCCTCCGGTCCTGCGTTCTCCGGCAGCAGTACCGGCGGAAGGTTGGCCTGCGGCTCGTCGAAGCCGCCATCCAGCAGGGTGGGCAGCGCAGCGCCGCGCGTTTTGCGGGTACGGCCGCCCAAGACGGCCCAAAGGACCGCCGCTACCAGCGCTACGGCGAGGAAGACCAGAAAGAAACTCACTGTTCCATCGTGCCAGACCGGCGGCGCGGACTCCGGCGCGCCGCTACTCGGGCCGCTGCTCCCCGTTCAGGGAAGGGGTCACTCCGCCGTGCAGGACCCGGTCCACTGCTTCCGCGGGGTCGTCCACCAGCTGGATAAGGTCGAGGTCCTTCTCCGAAACCATGCCTTCGGCCACCAGCGTGCCGCGGATCCAGTCGATCATGGGCCCCCAGAAGTCGATGCCGAGAAGCACGATGGGGAAGGAGGTCACCTTCCGGGTCTGCACCAGGACCATGGCCTCAAACAGTTCATCCAGCGTGCCCAGCCCGCCGGGCAGCACGATGAAGCCCTGCGCGTATTTGACGAACATGGTCTTCCGGGCGAAGAAGTAGCGGAAGTTGATCCCGAGGTCCACCCACTGGTTGAGGCCCTGCTCGAACGGCAGTTCGATGCCCAGGCCCACCGACACGCCGTTGCCTTCGACCGTCCCCCGGTTGGCCGCCTCCATCGAGCCCGGGCCGCCGCCAGTGATCACCGCCACGCCGGCTTCGGCGAGCTTGCGGCCCACTTCCACGCCCATCTCGTAGTAGGTGCTGCCTGGTTTGGTGCGTGCCGATCCGAAGACGCTGACCGCTTTGCCGATGTCCGCGAGGGCGCCGAAGCCTTCCACGAATTCGCTCTGGATCCGCAGGACCCGCCAGGGGTCCGTGTGGACAAACTGGCCCGGGCCCTTGGTATCGAGCAGATGCTGGTCCGACATTTCCACGGCCGCCTGCTTGCGGCGCAGCTCAAGGGGCCCCTTACGGCGCGGCTGGGAATTCTTGGCCGGATCTGCGTTGATACTCATTCCCCTAGGCTAACCTCCAGCGCCAGGTATCTCTTGAATCACGATCGGCATGAACTTGGGGTGATTGGCGTCATAACGCAGCGTTGTTCGCTAGATTCGTTCCTATGGATACTCATGTGCCCGGCGATGCTCTCGTCTCCCTGAACGCCGTTAACAAGCATTACGGCCAGCTGCACGTTTTGAAGGACATCAACCTGCAGGTCCGCAAGGGCGAGGTTGTTGTGGTCATCGGGCCCTCAGGCTCCGGTAAGTCCACCCTCTGCCGGGCCATCAACCGCCTGGAAACGATTGAGGGCGGAACCATCAGCATCGACGGGAAAGTCCTCCCCGAGGAAGGCAAGGAACTCGCCCAGCTCCGCGCCGACGTCGGAATGGTCTTCCAGTCGTTCAACCTGTTCGCCCACAAGACCATCCTTGAAAACGTGACCCTCGGGCCCATCAAGGTCAAAGGCGTTTCCAAGGCCGAGGCGGAAAAGGACGCAATGGCGCTCCTGGAACGCGTAGGCGTGGGCCACCAGGCCCCCAAACTGCCGGCCCAGCTCTCCGGTGGCCAGCAGCAGCGCGTTGCGATTGCGCGGGCCCTGGCAATGAAGCCGAAGGTCATGCTGTTCGACGAGCCGACGTCCGCGCTCGACCCCGAAATGATCAACGAGGTCCTCGATGTCATGGTCCAGCTGGCCAAGGAAGGCATGACCATGATCGTGGTGACCCACGAGATGGGCTTCGCCCGCAAGGCGGCCGACCGCGTCGTCTTCATGGCCGACGGCCAGATCGTGGAGGATGACACCCCGGAGGAGTTCTTCACCAACCCGAAGAGCGACCGCGCCAAGGACTTCCTGTCCAAGCTCCTCACCCACTGACTTATCCGAACAACCACACGTCAGTTCGCATCCAGGCCGGATACCCACGGCCAACAATGAAAGGAATGTCATGAAGGCATTTATGTCCCGGCGGAAGTCCTTCGTCGTGGCAGCTACCGCTGCCCTTGCCCTGTCCCTCAGCGCCTGCGGCGGAGGCGACTCCGGCGGTTCCAGCAACCCGAGCCCGGTGGAGAAGCCGTCCTTCGCTGCCGGAACCACCATGGCAAAGCTGTCCTCTGCGGGCACCATCAAGATCGGCACCAAGTTCGACCAGCCGCTGTTCGGCCAGGTGGGCCTCGACGGCAAGCCCGTCGGTTTCGACGTTGAAATCGGCAAGCTGATCGCCGCCAAGCTGGGCATCGCCGCGGACAAGATCGAGTGGTCCGAGACTGTGTCGGCCAACCGCGAGCCCTTCATCGAGCAGGGCAAGGTGGACATCGTCATCGCCACCTACACCATCAGCGACAAGCGCAAGCAGGTTGTGGACTTCGCCGGCCCGTACTACGAAGCCGGCCAGGCCCTCATGGTGAACAAGGACAACGACACCATCAAGAAGCCCGAGGACGTCAAGGGCAAGAAGGTCTGCTCCGTGACCGGCTCCACCCCCGCCGCCACCATCGTGGACAAGTACGGCGCGGAACTGGTCCCGGCCGCCACTTACTCCGCCTGCCTGGAGCCGCTGCGCAACAAGCAGGTTGAGGCTGTCACCACGGACAACGTGATCCTCGCCGGCTTCGTCGACAAGGAACCGGATGCCTTCAAGCTGGCGTCGGATGAAACCTTCACCAAGGAGCCCTACGGCATCGGCCTGAAGAAGGGCGACACCGAGTTCCGCAGCTGGATCAACGACCAGCTGGAGTCCTTCGAGAAGGACGGCTCCTACAAGAAGGCCTGGGAAGCCACCGCCGGTTCGGTCATCAAGACCGCTCCCAGCCTTCCCGCCATCGACCGTTACTAAGTAGCGTCCGCAACGCTGCCGGGGCCTGACCACGGCCCCGGCAGCGCCGCCTTCATCCGTCCACGCATACAGCCGAAGGATTATATGGACGTCATCATTGAAAACCTGCCCCTGTACTGGGAGGGTTTTCTCCGCACACTTTTCCTGTCCGTCGTCTCCGGTATCTTCGCGTTGATCCTTGGCACCCTACTGGCCGCGGCGCGCGTTTCCCCGGTCGCGGCGCTCCGCGGTTTCAGCACCGTCTACGTGGAGGTACTCCGCAACACCCCGCTGACCATCGCGTTCTTCTTCGCAGCAGTCGTGCTCCCCCGCATCGGGGTCAAGTTCGAGCAGTTCGAGGTTGCAGCGATCATCGCCCTCAGCACCTACACCGCAGCGTTCATCGCCGAAGCTGTCCGTTCGGGTGTCAACAGCGTTCCCGTCGGCCAGGCCGAGGCAGCCCGCAGCATCGGCATGAAGTTCGGCCAGGTGCTCTCGCTCATCATCCTCCCCCAGGCCTTGCGGACGGTGATCCCGCCGCTCATCAACATCCTGATCGCCCTGGTCAAGAACTCCTCCGTGGCCGGCGCCTTCTTCGTCCTCGAACTCTTCGGTTATGGCCGCCAGCTGGCCAACGCCAACGGCGACGCCGTCATCACCGTCCTGCTCGGCACGGCGTTCTTCTATCTGCTCCTCACCGTTCCGTTGGGAATCCTCGCCAACACGGTGGAACGAAAGGTGGCGATTGCCCGATGAGCTCGGTTCTCTACGACGTTCCCGGCCCCAAAGCGCGCCGGTTCTCCCTCATTGCCTCCATCATCGGCGGCCTGCTGATTCTCGGCCTGCTGGCCTGGATCGTCCTGACCCTTGGGCAGCAGGGCATCTTCGAGGCGCGCCGCTGGCAGATCTTCACCCGCGCGGACGTGTGGCGCCTGCTCGGGAACGGGCTCGGGTCCACCCTGTCCGCCGCGGCACTGGCGGCAGTCATCGCCTTCCCGCTGGGCCTGCTGCTCTGCCTGCTGCGCATCTCCGATGCCGCCTGGATCCGCGTCCCGATGCGGGTCATCCTGGAGTTCCTGCGCGGCATGCCGGTGGTCCTGATGATGCTCTTCATCCTGCTGGGCTTCGGCACCTCCGCGTTCATTGCCGTCGTGGCCGGCCTGGTGCTGTACAACGCCGCCGTGTTCGCCGAAATCATCCGCGCCGGCATCCAGTCCCTTCCCAAGGGCCAGCGTGAAGCCGGCCTTGCCATCGGCCTGACCAGCTACAAGTCACGCATGCTGATCGAACTGCCGCAGGCGATCCGGCGCATGATGCCCTCACTCGTGGCTCAGATGGTGGTGCTGTTGAAGGACACATCCCTCGGCTACATCGTGGCGTACGGCGAGCTGCTGCGCGCCGTCCAGGTCATGGCGGACTTCCTGGGCACGCAGTACCTGTTCCCGATCTTCTTCGTGGCGGCGGCCATCTACATTGCCATCAACATCTCGGTGTCGCGGCTTG
The DNA here is from genome assembly GCF_000813845.1 of Pseudarthrobacter phenanthrenivorans. Taxonomy (GTDB): domain Bacteria; phylum Actinomycetota; class Actinomycetes; order Actinomycetales; family Micrococcaceae; genus Arthrobacter; species Arthrobacter phenanthrenivorans_B. The sequence goes on along the minus strand of NZ_JWTB01000021.1, from coordinate 66,119 downwards.
CGGTGTGGATCGAGCGCCGCGGTTCCAAGAAGGCGGCCGGCGGTACGGCGAAAGCGGAACCCGATGTCCTGGAGGCCGCTGCTCCCTAGCAGCAACGCCCCAGGCAACGATAAAGGTCCGGAACTCCCCCACGGGTTCCGGACCTTTTCGCGTCATGCGTCATGCGTCAGGAGGACAGCCAGCTTTGCAGCGCGGCGAGGCACTTGCGGATGGCGTCGGCGTGGACGTGCTCGTTGTCCTTGTGCGCCAGCAGCGCATCGCCGGGTCCGAAGTTCACCGCCGGGATACCCAGCTCGCTGAAACGGGCGACGTCGGTCCAGCCGTATTTAGGCTTGGGCTCGGCTCCGACGGCGGCCACGAAGGAGGCGGCGGCCGGGTGCTGCAGTCCGGGACGGGCTCCCGCGGCGGCGTCGGTGCGGACGACGTCGAAGCCGGCCAGCAGTTCCCGGACGTGGGCTTCGGCCTGGTCCGGCGTCTTGTCCGGCGCGAACCGGTAGTTGATCTCCACCACGCAGCGGTCCGGGATGACGTTGCCCGCGGTGCCGCCGTTGATCTTCACGGCGTTGAGGCTTTCCCGGTAGTCCAGTCCGTCAACGTTGATGGTCCGTGGTTCGTAGGCGGCCAGGCGCGCCAGAATCGGTGCTGCGGCATGGATGGCATTGCTGCCCATCCATGCGCGGGCCGAGTGCGCGGCTTCCCCCACCGTGCTCGCCTCGAACCGGCTGGTGCCGTTGCAGCCACCCTCCACGGCGCCGTCCGTGGGCTCCAAAAGGATGGCGAAGTCACCGTCCAACAGGTCCCCATGGTTGCGCACAAGGCGGCCCAGTCCGCTCTTGACCGCCTCCACTTCTTCATGGTCGTAGAAGACAAAGGTGACGTCCCGCTTGGGCTGCGTGCCGCCGTCGAACAGGCCTGCGGCCAGGGCCAGCTGGACCGCCACGCCGCCCTTCATGTCCGTGGCACCGCGGCCGTAGAGGACGCCCTCGCCCGGAACTCCGGAGTCCCACGTTGAGGGGACTGTGCCGCGGGAGCCCTCCGTCAGGGGCAGCGGGACGGTGTCCAGGTGGCCGGCGAGGATCACGCGCTCACCCAGGCCAAGCTCGGTACGGGCAATGATGGCGTCGCCGTCGCGGACCACGGACAGCTGCGGAATCTGCAGCAATGCGGTTTCGACGGCGTCGGCCAGCTGCTGCTCATTGCCCGAGACGCTGTTGATATCCATCAGCGCTGCGGTCAACAACGCCACGTCCTGGCGGAGGTCGAGGGTGGTCACGGCAGATTCGGGCGCGGTTTCGGCAGTCACGAAGCCAGTCTAGTTCGAACCGGCTGCCCGGCCCTCGATAGACTGGGGCACATGACTGAGACCGCTTCTTCCGCTGTGCCCGAAACCCTGACCTCCTCCGCTGATGACCGCTCCGCCTACGGCTTTGGCGTGGCCACCATCGCCACCTCCGGCAGCGAGGCCACCGTCCTGGATGTCTGGTTCCCCGCACCGGCACTCGGCGTCGCGGCCAGGAACCTCCGCTCCGTGGAGAACGCCGACGAGACCCTGACCAGCATCGCCGAAAACGGCAGGGACGAAGACCGCGGCACCGAGCAGAAGGTGGTCTTTGTCCAGATCAACCTCGATGAAGCCCCCGCCGACACCGCCGACGCCTACCTCCGGCTCCATCTGCTCTCGCACCGCCTGGTCCAGCCCAACACCATCAACCTGGACGGCATCTTCGGCAAGCTTCCCAACGTCGTGTGGACCAACTTCGGCCCGGCCGCCGTCGAAGGCTTCGAACTGACGCGTGCACGGCTGCGCCGCCGCGGCGCGGTCACCGTCTACGGCATCGACAAGTTCCCGCGCATGGTGGACTACGTGGTTCCCAGCGGTGTGCGCATCGCCGACGCCGACCGCGTCCGCCTGGGTGCGCACCTCGCGGCCGGCACCACCGTCATGCATGAGGGCTTCGTCAACTTCAACGCCGGAACCCTGGGAACCTCCATGGTGGAAGGCCGCATTTCCGCGGGCGTCGTCACCGGCGACGGCAGCGACGTCGGCGGCGGCGCCTCCATCATGGGCACCCTTTCGGGCGGCGGCAAGGAGAAGATCACCATCGGCGAGCGTGTGCTGCTCGGCGCGAACTCCGGCGTAGGCATCAGCATCGGTGACGATTCGGTAGTGGAAGCCGGCCTCTACGTCACGGCCGGCACCCGCGTCCGCGTTCCGGGCCCCAAGGACGAAGTGGGCGAGGACACCACCAGGATCGTCAAGGCTGCAGAGCTCTCCGGCGTCCCCAACCTGCTGTTCCGCCGCAACTCCACCACGGGCGCGGTGGAGGCTCTCCCCCGCAAGGGCCAGACCGTGGAACTGAACGACGCCCTGCACGCCAACTAGTCTCTTCGTGGCACCTCTGTCTGTGGCGCGCAGGCGCGGCCTGCGCCGCCTGGCGGTGCTGCTGCTCACCCTTGCCCTGCTGGCAGGCGGAATCTACACAGCCGTGTACTTCGTGCAGCGTTCCGAAACGCTGGTTTCGGAACGCTGCACTGCTTCGGCGGCCGGTCGGAGCGGGGAACTGGCACCGGACCAGGCAGCCAACGCAGCCCTGATCACGGCCACAGCCGTGCGGCGGGGCCTCCCCCCGCGTGCGGCCACCATCGCCCTGGCCACCGCCATGCAGGAATCCAAGCTGCGCAACATCGAGCACGGTGACCAGGCGGGCCCTGACTCGCGCGGCCTGTTCCAGCAGCGCCCGTCCCAGGGCTGGGGCACCGAGGAGCAGATCATGGATCCCTACTATGCCGTCAACGCCTTCTATGACGCGCTGGTGAAGATCCCGGGCTATGAGACGCTGGACATCACCGACGCCGCCCAGCGGGTACAGCGGTCCGCCTACCCCAAGGCGTACGCCCAGCACGAAGACATGGGACGCGCGTTCGCGTCCGGGCTTACCGGGCAGACCCCGGCCGGAGTCCAGTGCACGCTTCGCTCCGCCATGGCCGGCGGGAACACCACAACCGTTGCCACCGAGCTTGAGCAGGCGTACGGCGGCGTGGACGCGCGGGTGGACGGCACCGCCCTGGTGGTGGACGCAGACGGGGCGTTTGCATGGTCGGTTGCCCAGTGGGCGGTAGCCAACGCCAAGGACTTGTCAGTGACCCAGGTGGAGGCCGCCGGCCACACCTGGCGCAGGACGGGCGAGGACGGCTGGCAGGAGTCCGGCGCGGCCAGCGGCCAGGTGCGCATCACCGTGCGCAAGGACGACGGCGGGAGCTGAGTGCCGCCGTCGTCCTGCCGTGCGGGGCGCTAGACCAGGATCTCCAGCACCGGCTGGACATAGCTGCGGAACAGTTCGGGCTGGCCCATAAGCTCCTGGCTCATGATGATCTTGTCCGGCTCCAGGTACCAGGCACGCTGCTCATCCAGCGGCAGCTCGATGATGGTCAGCGTGAAGTCGCGCGAGTCCCGGCCCACTTCCATCAGCCTGTCGTCCACCATCTCGCCCAGCAACTGGTCAGTTCCGGTGGCCACGCGTTCGGCTTCAAGTTCGGCGTACTCGCTCCGGCGTTCCCTGGCCCAGGTCAAGGCTGCACCGAAGTGGGCCTGGAGCACCCGCTGAAGTGCCGGCGAGTTGCCGAAGGCCTCGAAACTGGGCGGTGAAAGCTCCGGCGCCATATGCGGGTGGGCCTTGACCAGCTGCTCCCACCATGCCTCCCATTCAGTCTTCAGCGCGCTGAGGCCACCGACGTCGGAGGTCAGGTGGGTGTGGTCGGCCGGCCGGATCTTGGGCGCCGTATGCGAAAGTACGGGGCGGCCCACACCATTGAGGCCGGCGGCGTCCCGGACGTAGAGCGCAATCATCATCGGTCCGGACGTATCGGTGGTGATCTGCCATCCTGAACCGCCTGCGTACTGCATCCAAAGTCCTTCCCTGGCCCACTTCTGCCGGGCGCCACGCGCCCGTCCGGCATACCGGCTATCAGTCTATTCCCGCAGCCTATCCGCGGTAGTGCCAGGACCGGGGGAAGGACGGATCAGTTGCTTACCGCGGCAGGCCGTCCAGGTGCCGTTCAAGGACGTCCCGGCACATGCGGGCCGTCATCCAGCCAGGTTGCAGCAGGGCATGCATGCACAGCCCGTCCAGCGTGGCCAGGAGCCGCTCGGCTTCCACCACCAGGTTCTCCTGCGGCTCATCACCGGGCAGCACGGAGGCAACCACCGCGCCCACGATGGCGGCGACCTCCCGGTGGCTGCGGTCGGCTTCCGCGGCAAGGAACGGCCTGATGCGTGCCGCGTTCTTGAAGGCCAGCCAGGCGCAGGCCTCCACCGCTGATTCCTCGTCAAGGGGGAGCATGCCGCCCAGGAGGGTTAACACCGCCTCGCGCTGCCCAGGGCTGTCCCGGACGGCCTCCTGCACCGGCGGCAACAGGGCCTCCAGCCGGCCAACCACCCGGTCCACCACCGTGCCGAACGTGAACGCCAGGAGTTCCTCGCTGCCCGCGAAGTAATGCCGGACCGACCCCACGGCCAGCCCTGCCTCATCGGCCACTTCCCGCAGGGAGGCCCGCTCCAACCCGTCAACAGCGATAATGCGGAGGACCGCCTGGACCACATCCTGCCGCCTGGCACCGGCGTCTACTATTTTGGGCACCATTCTTATTAGCACACTTGTGCTTCCACTGCCGCACCGGGCCGCCACCATCCGGGACACAGGGGCGGGGACCGCTTCCCGTGGGATAGCGTTGAGGCATGAAAATCTTGGTAACGGGGGGCACCGGGTACATCGGTTCCCACACTGTTCTTTCCCTGCAGGAAGCCGGCCACGACGTGGTCGTCATCGACAACCTGGTCAACTCCAGCGAGGAGTCGCTGCGCCGCGTGGCGGAACTCAGCGGCAAGACCGCGGAGTTCCACCACGTGGACCTGGTGGACGAGGCCGCCGTCGAAAAGGTGTTTGACGGCGCGGGCATCGACGCCGTCATCCACTTCGCCGGGCTCAAGGCCGTGGGGGAATCGGTGCAGGAGCCGCTGAAGTACTACTACAACAACCTTGTAGGCACCCTGAACCTGATCCGGGTCATGGACCGGCACGAGGTACGTTCCATCGTCTTCAGCTCATCGGCCACGGTCTATGGCGAGCACAACCCCATCCCCTATGTGGAAAAGATGGAGATCGGCGCCAACAACCCCTACGGCCGCACCAAGGAACAGATCGAGGACATCCTCTCCGACCTCGGCGCAGCCGATCCCCGCTGGCACATAGCACTGCTGCGCTACTTCAACCCGGTGGGCGCCCACCCCTCAGGACGGATCGGCGAAGACCCGCAGGGCATCCCCAACAACCTGGTGCCGTTCATCGCCCAGGTTGCCGTGGGCCGGCGCGAGAAGCTCATGGTGTTCGGCGGCGACTACGACACCCCGGACGGCACCTGCCTGCGCGACTACATCCACGTGGTGGACCTGGCGGAAGGGCATGTCGCGGCGCTGAACCACATCGCGGGCCGGACCGGCGTGTTCCGCTGGAACCTGGGCTCGGGCAAGGGCTCCTCCGTCCTTGAGGTCCTGCGTTCCTTCGAGAAGGCCGTGGGCAAACCGATCCCCTACGAGATCACCGGCCGCCGCGCCGGAGACCTTCCCGCATTCTGGGCGGACGCCACCTCGGCCCTGGCGGACCTGAGCTGGTCCACCACCAAGACCGTGGACCAGATGTGCGAGGACCACTGGCGCTGGCAGAAGAACAACCCCCAGGGCTACGCTTCCTGACCCTGCCCTCCCCATCGATTGCTGACCACTTGTCGTTATGGAGCCCCAAAACGACAAGTATGCGGCAGTCGATGGTGTCTCAACGCGAAACGGCCGCCCACCTGTGGAAGGTGGGCGGCCGTCGTCGTCATGGCCCTGAAGCGTCGTGTCAGCGGACGGGGTAGTCCCGCTCCGGTTCGCCGATGTACAGCTGGCGGGGGCGGCCGATCTTGGTGTTCGGATCGCTGATCATCTCGCGCCACTGGGCAATCCAGCCCGGGAGGCGGCCGATGGCGAACAGCACGGTGAACATCTTCTCCGGGAAGCCCATGGCCTTGTAGATCAGGCCGGTGTAGAAGTCCACGTTCGGGTAGAGCTTGCGCTGGATGAAGTAGTCATCGCTCAGCGCCTTCTCTTCCAGGCGCATGGCGATGTCCAGGAGTTCGTCGTTGCCGCCGAGCTTGCTGAGGATCTCGTGGGCCGTGGCCTTGACGATCTTGGCGCGCGGGTCGTAGTTCTTGTAGACGCGGTGCCCGAAGCCCATGAGGCGGACGCCGTCCTCCTTGTTCTTGACCTTCTCCATGTAGTCCTCGGGCTTGAGGCCCTCGGCCTGGATCTGGCGGAGCATCTTCAGCACGGCCTCGTTGGCGCCGCCGTGGGCGGGGCCGAAGAGGGCGTTGATGCCGGCCGAAACAGAGGCGAAGAGGTTGGCGTTGGAGGAACCCACCAGGCGGACCGTGGAGGTGGAGCAGTTCTGCTCGTGGTCCGCGTGCAGGATGAGCAGCAGGTCCAGGGCCTTGACGATGACCGGATCCAGCTCGTACTGCTCGGCGGGCAGGCCGAAGCTCAGGCGCAGGAAGTTCTCCACCAGGTTCATGGAGTTGTCCGGGTACAGCATGGGCTGGCCGATGGACTTCTTGTGCGCGTACGCGGCGATGACCGGCAGCTTGGCCATCAGGCGGATGGTGGACACCTCCACCTGCTCGGCGTTGAACGGATCCAGCGAGTCCTGGTAGAACGTGGACAGCGCGGACACGGCCGAGGACAGCACCGGCATGGGGTGCGCGTCGCGCGGGAAGCCGCCGAAGAAGCCCTTGAGCTCCTCGTGGAGCAGGGTGTGGCGGCGGATCTTCTGGTCGAACTCGTCCAGCTCGGTGGGCGTGGGCAGGTTGCCGTAGATCAGCAGGTAGGACACCTCGAGGAAGCTGGAGTGCTGCGCCAGCTGCTCGATGGGGTATCCGCGGTAGCGCAGGATGCCCGCATCGCCGTCGATGTAGGTGATCGCCGAGGTGGTTGCTGCGGTGTTCATGAAGCCGGGGTCGAACGTGACAGCACCAGTCTGCTTCAGCAGCTTGGAGACGTCGTAACCTTCGTTCCCTTCAACAACCTGGATGCGCGGGAGCTTCAGCTCCCCACCTGCATGGAGCAGGGTCGCAGCATTGTTGGTCTCAGTCATGGAGTCCCCTTCATGAGGCGTCTTCGGCCTCTGTCGAAAGCTTGATCCAATATCAGGTGAGCCGCGCCCGAAGCCTGAGGAGACAGGTTCCAACACCCGGGCTGCCTTCTTGTAGAAAGCCACCATTGATCGTCACTTAAAAAGTACCGCTCCTTGCCGGGTGTCACTAATCCGGGGGCTTCCAATCCCGCCTAAAACACGCCGGATGTGGGGCGAGTCACACTATTGTTACGTGTCCTCAGGAAGCGGATCCCGCAAGCCGTTCAACCGCAGCATCGATGCGTTCATCGGATCCGGTCAGCGCCACCCGGACATAGCCGTTGCCGGCGTCGCCGTAGAAGACACCGGGGCCCACCACGATCCCGAGGCCCGCCAGGCGCGCCACAGTTTCCCAGGTGTCCTCGCCCGCCGTCGACCACAGGTAGAGGCCGGCGTCGGAATCCTTGATCTCCAGGCCGAAGTCCAGCAGCGCTGGAACCAGCCGTTCCCGCCGGCCCCGGTAGAGGTCCTTCTGGGCTTCGACGTGGGTGTCGTCGCCCAAAGCCACCCGCATGGCTTCCTGGACCGGGTAGGGGACGATCATGCCGGCGTGCTTGCGGCTGTTGACCAGGTTGGGCATCAGGTCAGGATCGCCGGCCACGAAGGCGGCGCGGTAGCCGGCGAGGTTGGACTGCTTGCTCAGCGAGTACACGGCCAGCAGGCCCTGGTGTGATCCGCCGGCCACGCGGGGATCAAGGATGCTGGGGACCCGCTGGCCGCCGCGCTGGACGTCCCAGCTGCCCCAGCCGAGCTCTGCGTAGCATTCATCCGAGGCCACCACGGCGCCGAGGTCACGCGCCTGGTCCACCAGTGACTTGAGTGATGCGGCATCGCGGACGCTGCCGGTGGGGTTGCCGGGCGAATTGACCCAGATAAGGCGGACGCGTGAACGCGTGGCGTCATCGAGTTCGTCCAGGTTGTCCGTGGCCACGGACGTGACGCCGGCAAGGGTGGCGCCGATGTCGTACGTCGGGTAGGCCACCTTTGGACGGACGACGACGTCTCCGGGCTTGAGGCCCAGCAGCAGCGGGAGCCACGCAACGAGTTCCTTGGACCCCACGGTGGGCATGATGTTCCGGGGATCCAGGCCGGACACGCCGCGCCGCCGCTCGAACCAGCCGGCAATGGCCTCGCGGAGCGCCGGGGTGCCGTGCACGGTGGGATAACCGGGAGCATCCGCAGCCGCTTTCAGGGCGTCCTGCACCAGTTGCGGCGTGGGATCAACGGGCGTCCCGATGGAGAGGTTTACGGCTCCGCCGGGGTGCTCCGACGCCCTGGCCAGGTACGGTGCCATGGCCTCCCAGGGGTAGTCGGGCAGGTCCAGGCCAAAGGAATTCACTGCTGCGGTCACTTTCCGTCCGGTCAGTGGTCTTGGTTCTGCGGCGGCAGGGCGGCGATCATCGGGTGGTCCTTGCCCGTGTTGCCGATCTTGGCCGCGCCGCCGGGGGAACCGAGGTCGTCGAAGAACTCGACGTTGGCCTTGTAGTAGTCGGCCCATTCCTCCGGGGTGTCATCCTCGTAGTAGATGGCCTCCACGGGGCAGACCGGTTCGCAGGCGCCGCAGTCGACGCACTCGTCCGGATGGATGTACAGCGAACGCTCGCCTTCATAGATGCAATCGACCGGGCATTCCTCAATGCATGCCTTGTCCTTAACATCCACACACGGCTGCGCGATTACGTACGTCACGTCCCTGGCCTCTCCACGTTGGGTTCCGGCGTCCCGCCGGCTCTTGCATCCGGCGGCATGGCCGGACTGTTGACATCTGAGCCTATTATCTCCCAGCCCGTTACCGCGAACCTAGCCGAGGTCCCTAGTATGAACTGGTGAGTCAGCCCGTCCCCGCGCCCGTCCTGTTCCTGTCGTCGGCCGCGCCCGGAACCCGGGTGGTGGTGCGCTACCGCCTTGACGAGGGCTTCACGGACGCCCTGGGCCATCTGCTGGCGTGTGACGCCGGTTCCTGCACCGTCCGGACCCGGCAGGCCGACGTCGTCATTCCGCTCGGGCGTGTTGTGGCTGCCAAGGAAGTCCCGCCCGCTCCCCCGCGCCGCGCGGCGCGCCCGGTGTAGGGCCCACCGCGCCGGGACTGCCGCTGCCCGGCCTGACTGCGTTTCACCGCGCAGCCGCGAACTTAAACGCGGAATGCCACCGGCCGAAGCCGGTGGCATTCCGTGTGTTCAGGGCGTTGTTATGCCTTGGCGCGGGCGCGGTTGGCCTTCGCGCGCTCGTTGGTGTCCAGGATGACCTTGCGGATGCGGATCGCCTCCGGGGTCACCTCGACGCATTCGTCCTCACGGGCGAATTCCAGGGATTCTTCGAGGGTGAGCTCGCGCGGCGGGGTCAGGTTCTCGAAGCTGTCGGAGGAAGCTGCACGCATGTTGGTGAGCTTCTTTTCCTTGGTGATGTTGACGTCCATGTCGTCCGCGCGGGAGTTCTCGCCCACGATCATGCCCTCGTAGACCTCGGACGTCGGCTTCACGAAGAAGGAGCCGCGTTCCTGCAGGTTGATCATGGCGAACGGGGTAACAACACCGGCGCGGTCGGCGATCATGGAACCGTTGGTGCGGTACTCGATGGGGCCGGCCCACGGCTCGTAGCCTTCGGAGATGGAGGCTGCGATGCCTGCACCGCGGGTGTCGGTGAGGAACCGGGTGCGGAAGCCGATGAGGCCACGGGCCGGAACGATGAACTCCATGCGGCACCAGCCGGTGCCGTGGTTGGCCATGTTGGTCATCCGGCCCTTGCGGGCGGCCATGAGCTGGGTGACGGCGCCCAGGTATTCCTCGGGCACGTCGATGGTCATGTGCTCCATGGGCTCATGGATCTTGCCGTCGATGGTCTTGGTGACCACCTGGGGCTTGCCGACGGTCAGTTCGAAGCCTTCACGGCGCATCTGCTCCACGAGGATGGCCAGCGCCAGCTCGCCACGGCCCTGGACTTCCCAGGCGTCGGGACGCTCGGTGGGGAGAACCTTGATGGAGACGTTACCGATCAGTTCCTTGTCCAGGCGGTCCTTCACCTGGCGGGCGGTGACCTTGGCGCCCTTGACCTTGCCGGCCAGCGGGGAGGTGTTGATACCGATGGTCATGGAGATCGCGGGGTCGTCCACGGTGATCAGCGGCAGCGGCTGCGGGTTCTCGACGTCGGTGAGGGTTTCACCAATGGTGATGTCCTCGATACCGGCGACGGCGACAATCTCGCCGGGACCGGCGGATTCGGCCGGAACGCGCTCCAGTGCCTTGGTGGCAAGCAGTTCCGTGATCTTGACGGTCTTCAGCTCACCATTGTGGCGGGCCCAGGCGACCTGCTGGCCCTTGCGGAGCGTGCCGTTGTAGATGCGGAGCAGGGCAAGGCGGCCCAGGAACGGGGAGGCGTCAAGGTTGGTGACGTGCGCCTGCAGGACACCCTCGGGGTTGTAGGTGGGAGCCGGGATGTGCTCGATGATGGTCTTGAACAGCGGTTCAAGGTCTTCGTTGTCCGGGGCGGAGCCGTTGGCCGGCTGCTCCAGGGAGGCGCGGCCAACCTTGGCGGCGGCGTAGACAACGGGTACTTCCAGGACCTTGTCCAGGTCCAGGTCCGGCACTTCGTCGGCAAGGTCGGACGCCAGGCCCAGGAGCAGGTCCATGGACTCGTGCACCACTTCGTCGATGCGGGCGTCGGGGCGGTCGGTCTTGTTGACCAGCAGGATGACGGGCAGGTGCGCGGCGAGGGCCTTGCGGAGCACGAAGCGGGTCTGGGGCAGCGGGCCCTCGGAGGAGTCGACGAGGAGCACAACGCCGTCCACCATGGATAGGCCGCGCTCAACCTCGCCGCCGAAGTCGGCGTGGCCGGGGGTGTCAATGACGTTGATGGTGATGGTCTCGCCGTTGGAAGACGGACCGTTGTAGGCCACGGTGGTGTTCTTGGCCAGGATGGTGATGCCCTTTTCGCGCTCCAGGTCACCGGAGTCCATCACGCGGTCCTCGAGGTGGTTGTGCTCGGCAAAGGAGTTGGTCTGCTTGAGCATGGCGTCGACCAGGGTGGTCTTGCCGTGGTCAACGTGGGCCACAATCGCGACGTTGCGCAGGTCACTGCGCGATGCAGTGGCTACCGCGGTGTTGGTGGTGGTTTCAGACATGCGTAATGGCTCGATTCAGTGGAGTCAGCTGTTGTATCGCGACATTTCCAACTGGAACGCACGACGGATTCGGCCCTTTGCACAGGGCGCCTTCCACCATTCTAGCCGCTGTGCCATTTATAGGCCTAAAATCCAGCGGGATGGCCCGGCGGCGGAACGCGGCGATCAGGGGCGGCCGGCCCGTCATGTGATGAATTTCACTCTTTTCCCTGCGCGCGTGGCATGATGGCGGGACACAGCGTCCACCCCTGAGCAAGCCGGAGACAACGATGCCCCCAGCCAAGGCGAATCCGCGGGCTTCCGCCCGGATTGCCGCCGCCGCGCTGTCGGGCCTTCTCGCCGCGTCGGCAGTGCTGGGAGTATCGGGGTGTGCGGGGACCGGCGCGTCCCCGTACGGGAGCCCGTGGACGGGCGGACAGGCCGGCAATGCCCAGGCAGCAGGCGGGCAACCCGGCGGCGGAGGGGCGGTGACTGCCGCAGCGGCCACGTCCCGGATCCGGAACCCCGGCAACGGCAGGATGGAAGCAGTGGTGCCGGATATCAACCGGACCGTGCTGCTGATTGGCGATTCGCAGTCGGAACCCGCGGACGGGTGGCCCCGCCTCGGCCTGGCTTCGGCTGGCTACAACGTGTACTTCTGCGGCCGCGGGGGGACCGGCTACGTCGCAGCGAACGGCGCCACGGGCAACTACATCGATGCCCTGCAGCGCGGCGACTGGCTGCTTCCCTCCGGCGCCCCGGCACTGATCGTCATCGAGGGCGGCGGAAACGACGCCGCCAGCGGCGCAAGCAATGCCCGCATTACGGAAAACGCGGAACGGCTCATCGCCGAACTGAAGGCCCGCTATCCCGGAACGCGGATGGCGATGATCGGCACCCTGGCGCGCGGAGCGGACAACGGCGGCGGCCGCCGGAGCGAAGTGGATGCCTTGCTGGGGTCGGTGGCCGGCGCCCACGGGCTGCCCTTTGTTTCGGTCGGCGACTGGCTCACCCGATACGGACTAACGAAAGACCTGGCCGATTCGGTGCATATGAACACGGCCGGCCGGGCGGCCCTCGGCGGGATCCTCGCCGGCAGGCTGCGTGAACTCGGACTGGACCGGAAGACCTCGGCTGGGCAGGGCCCCCTTGCCGCGGTGGCCGGGGGCAACGGCGGTTACCAGGACTGACCCAACCTGGGTGCAGCGGTGCAGCGGTGCAGTACGCAGTCAGCACTTAAAACGCTGGAGCCGGGACCCGCAGGTCCCGGCTCCAGCCTTTTGTCAGGCGATGACCGCTACGCCACTTCGGGCGGAAGCATCAGCTTGGCGCCGGGGATGGCGTTGAGCAGTGCCTTGGTGTAATCCTGCCGGGGCGACTCGAAGACTTCGTCCGTGGACCCGGTCTCCACCAGCCGGCCCTTCTCCATCACGCACACGTGGTCGGCAATCTGCCGCACCACCGCAAGGTCGTGGGTGATGAAGAGGTAGGTGAGCCCAAGGTTGGCCTGCAGGTCGGCGAGCAGGTTCAGCACCTGGGCCTGCACCAGCACGTCCAGCGCGGACACGGCCTCATCACAGATGATGACCTCGGGGTCCAGTGCCAGCGCCCGGGCGATGGCCACGCGCTGCCGCTGGCCGCCGGAGAGCTCGTTCGGGTACCGCTGCATGGCGGACTGGGGCAGAGCCACCTGGTCCAGCAGCGTGCGGACCTTCTTCTCCCGGCTGGCTTGGTCTCCGATCTTGTGGACCCGGAGCGGCTCCTCGATGGTGCGGTAGATGTTGTACATCGGGTCGAGGGAACCGTACGGGTCCTGGAAGATCGGCTGGACGCGTCGGCGGAACTTGAACAGCTCGGCAGGCTTGAGCGCAGAGGTGTCGACGCCGTCGAACAGGATCCTGCCCTCCGTCGGCTTTTCCAGCTGCAGCACCATCTTGGCCACGGTGGACTTGCCGGACCCCGACTCCCCCACGATCGCCGTCGTGGTTCCGCGCCGGACATCGAAGCTCACACCGTCGACGGCCGCGAAGTCCGCGGCTTTGCCCAGCCCCTGGCGGAGCTTGTACACCTTCCGCAGGTCCTGGATCTGCAGGAAGGTTTCGGACTTCACTGCCTCCGCGGCGGGTGCCAGCAGATCCGCCGTCTCCACGCCCTGTTCCTTGGCCACCTGGATGCGGCGGCTGGCCAGGGACGGGGCAGACTCGACCAACCGCTTGGTGTAGGGGTGCTGGGGGTTGCGGAGCAGTTCCAGTGACGGTCCCGCTTCGACCACCCGGCCCTGGTACATCACCACGACCTTGTCCGCCCGCTCTGCGGCCAGGCCCAGGTCGTGGGTGATCAGCAGGACCGAGGTGCCCAGTTCGTCGGTCATCTTTTCCAGGTGGTCCAGGATCTGCCGCTGCACCGTGACGTCAAGGGCCGACGTCGGTTCGTCAGCGATCAGCAGGCGCGGCTGGCAGGACAGGCCGATGGCGATCAGCGCGCGCTGGCGCATGCCGCCGGAGAACTCGTGCGGGTACTGGCCTGCCCGGCGCTTGGCGTCCGGCAGTCCAGCTTCGGACAGCACCTTGGCGATGTCATCCGGTCCGCTGGGCCGCCCGTTGGCGCGCAAGGTCTCCTTGACCTGGTAGCCGATCTTCCACACGGGGTTCAGGTTGGACATCGGGTCCTGCGGGACCATGCCGATGGTGTTGCCGCGCAGTTCGATCATCCGCTGCTCGCTCGCGTGGGCGATGTCCTCGCCATCAAGCAGGATCTGCCCGCCGGACACCCTGCCGTTGTTGGGCAAGAGGCCGATGGCGGCCAGCGCGGTGGTGGACTTGCCCGAACCTGATTCGCCAACAATAGCCACTGTTTCACCGGGCATGATGGTCAGGTGGGCGTTCCGCACCGCCTGGACGTCACCGCCGCCGGTTTTGAAGGTGATGGCCAGGTCACGGATTTCGAGCAGCGGCCTGATGCCGGTGGTGCCGGCTTCATCAATGCGGACGTCTGGAGTTGTCATCTCTTTATCTCTCATCGCTGACGGCTCTTCGGGTCGAGGGCATCGCGCACGGCGTCGCCCAGCATGATGAAGCTCAACACGGTGATGGAGAGCGCGGCGGCCGGGTAAAGCATGATTTCCGGACGCGTCCTGATCGACGCCTGCGCACCTGCAATGTCGTTGCCCCAGGACATGATGCTTTGGGGCAGGCCGATGCCCAGGAAGGACAGGGTGGCCTCGGCCACGATGAATACGCCAAGTTCCAGGGTGGCCAGCACGATGATCGGAGCCAGCGCATTGGGAAGGACGTGGCGGATCAGGGCGCCGAACTTCGAGACGCCCAGTGCGCGGGCGGCCGTGACGAAGTCCGCGTTGCGGACCTCAATGACGGCGCCGCGGGTAATTCTTGCCATTTGCGGCCATGCCAGGAGCGAGATGACGAACACCACGGTCCAGACACTCTTGTTCTCGCGGAACAGCGGCAGCTGCGTGATCACCAGGGCGCCCAGCACCAGGGGCAGGGCGAAGAAGATGTCACCCAGGCGGGCCAGCACGGCATCGATCCAGCCGCCGTAGTAGCCGGCGAGGGCACCGAGCGTCACGCCGATGACCAGCACGCACAGCACCGAGAGCAGGCCCACGGAAAGGGAGGCCTGGGTGCCGTGGATGACCCTGGAGTAGACGTCGCAGCCCTGGAAGGTGAAGCCGAACGGGTGCCCGGCGGTGGGGCCGCCTTCGGAGTTGGCAAGCTCGCAGCCCTCGTTGGGCGGCGTGGACGTGAAGAGGCCCGGGAACAGCGCAATCACGATCAGGGCAAGGATCAGCAGTGCCGAGATGATGAACAGCGGACGACGGCGGAGCTTCCGCCAGGCGTCGGCCCACAGGCTGAGCGGGGCCTGGTCTGTCTTGACGGCGTCCGTTGCCTGCAGCGGTGTCTCGTCGATGGGGGCCACAAAGTGGCTGTTATTACTGGTCATAGCGGATCCTCGGGTCAAGCCAGGCGTACAGGAGATCGACAAGCAGGTTGGCCACCACGAACACCAGCACCAGCACGCTGACGATGGAAACGATGGTGGGGCCTTCACTGCGAAGGACAGCCTGGTAGAGCTTGTTGCCGACGCCGGGAACGTTGAAGATGCCTTCTGTGACGATGGCACCACCCATCAGGCCGCCAAGGTTGGCGCCCAGGTAGGTCACCACCGGGATCAGCGAGTTGCGCAGGATGTGCGCTACGACCACCCGCGGCCGGGACAGGCCCTTTGCCGTGGCGGTCCGCACGTAGTCAGCGTTCATGTTTTCGCTGACCGATGCCCTGGTCAGGCGCAGGACATAGGCAAAGGACACGAGGCCAAGGACGACGGCGGGCAGCAGCAGGGTGCCCCAGTTGGCGTTGGCACCCACCGTGGGTTTGGCCCAGCCGAGCTGCACGCCGAAGACCAGCTGGAAAACGAAGCCCAGGACGAAGGTGGGGACTGCGATGACCACCAAGGAGGCCACCAGGACGGTGGAGTCGAACCAGCCGCCGCGGCGCAGGCCCGCGAAAACACCGAAAGCAACACCAAAGACGGCCTGGATGGCCAGCGCCTCGATGGCGAGCATCGCCGTCACCGGGAAGACACGGGCAAGGCTTGCCGCGATGGGCTGCCCGGTGAAGTCATTGCCCAGGTTGAAAGTGAAGAGGTTCTTGAGGAACAGCCCGTACTGGACCCAGAAGGGCTGGTCCAGGTTGTACTGGCTGCGGAGGGTGTCGATGACCGCCTGCGGGGGCTGCCGGTCGCCGAAGAGTGCCGCGATGGGATCGCCGGGGAGGGCGAACACCATGTAGTACACCAGGAGGGTAGTGCCGAGGAAGACAGGGATCACCTGAAGGAGTCGGCGCAGAATAAACCGGATCACAGGATCACCTGCCTTCCGGTAAGGAAGAAAACGCGTTCATGAATGCCTTCCTGCCGCTTGCAAGCCAATGGGGGCCCGGACGCAACCGGAACCCCCATCAGCCTGACGGCAAGTTAGATCTGGGACTACTTGGCGGTGATGCCGTAGTACAGGATGCCGCCGTTCCAGCCGGTCTCGGCCTTCACGATGTTGTTGCTCCACACGATCGGGCGTGCCTGATCCCAGAGCGGCAGGCCGGGCAGGTCCTGGAACAGGACTTCCTGGGCCTGGTTGAACTTGTCGTTGGCCTCGTCGGTGCTCTTCGCGGCCAGGCCCTCCTTGAGGAGGTTGTCGAACTCAGGGTTCGAGTACTTCTCGTAGTTGGAGGAGGCGTTGGTTGCCCACACCGGTCCCAGGAAGTTGTAGAGCGACGGGTAGTCACCCTGCCAGCCTGCGCGGGTCAGGCCCGGCAGCTGCTGGGACTTGCGGAGGTTCAGGACTTCAGCGAACTTGGCGAAAGGCTGGATTTCAGCCTGGATGCCGAGGTTGTTCTTGAAGCCGTTGGCTACGGCGTCAATCCATTCCTTGTTGCCGCCATCGGTATTGGAGGCGATCTGGAGCGGCTTGGAGGCGTCGTACGGCTTGATCTTCTCAGCCTGTGTCCACAGGTCCTTGGCCTTGGCGGCGTCGAACTTGAGGACTTCGCTGCCCTTCAGGCCTTCCTTGAAGCCGTCGATGACCGGCGGAACGAATGCCTTGGCCGGGGTACGGGTGCCGTTGAAGACAACCTTGGCGATTTCCTCGCGGTTGATGGCGTAGGAAAGTGCCTGGCGGCGCAGCTTGCCGGCTTCACCCTGGAAGTTCGGGTTGTACGGCGGGATGTTCAGCGTGGAGTTGGTGGCAACCGGCTTGGTGGAGTTGCGGTCCGGGAAATCGGAGACATAGGTCTTCAGGGCGTTCGACGGAAGAACGTCCGTGATGTCCAGGTTGTCCGACTGGAGGTCGGTGTATGCGGGGCCCGGATCGGTGTAGAACTTGAAGGTCACGCCACCGTTCTTGGCCTCGCGCGGTCCCTTGTAATCGGCGTTCTTGACCAGGGAAATGGACTGGTCGTGTACCCAGGAACCCTGCTTCTCGAACTTGTACGGGCCGTTGCCGACCGGGTTCTCACCGAAGGTCTTGGGGTCAGCCAGTGCGGCGGAAGGAAGCGGGAAGAAGGCGGAGTAGCCAAGGCGCAGGGACCAGTCGGCTTCAGGCTGGGCGAGCTTGACCGTGATGGTGGAATCATCGGTTGCTGCCAGACCGGACATGGTGTCGGCCTTGGGTGCAGGCGTGGTGGTGGTCTTGCCGTCCGCGCCCTTCTCCTGGTTCACAGCGGAGACATCCTCGTACCCGGCGATGGATTCGAAGAAGAAGCCGTTGTTCTGCAGGTTCTTGGAGTTGGCGGCGAAGTTCCACGAGTCCACAAAGGTCTTGGCCGTGATGGCCTCACCGTTGGTGAACTTCTGGCCCTGCTTGACCTTGATGGTCCAATTCTGGGCGTCGGAAGACTCGATGGACTCGGCCAGGGCGTTGACCGGCTTGCCGCTGGCATCGTAGGTGCGCAGGCCTTCGAAGAGGAGCTCGACCACGCGGCCGCCGTAAACCTCATTGGTGTTCGCCGGCAGCAACGGGTTTTGTGGCTCGTTGCTGTAGGCGGTAATGACCTTGTTCGGATCGCCGGCAGCAGTGCTGGACCCGTCAGTGCTGCCGCCGCCGGCGCCGCACCCGGTCAGGGCAAGCGCGGCGATTGCCACGATGCCCAGTGCTTTGGAAGTGCGCCTAAAACGCATTCCGCCTCCTATGAGTTGTGGGAGAGATATAGGGGAATCTTGTGCTTCCCCGTAGGCCGGACGCAGCTCACCGCTGTGACGAAACCTACATAATACGAGTTAGCCTAACCGCACGAAGTCCAGATACTGGTACTCCGTTGCCAAACCGTGACCGGCGCGCTCAAATACGCCGGTACTTGACTGGTAGTTATGCACGTCACATGCTACTCGCCGGTAGGGCAGACGGCGAATCGGCAACGTGAAGGCCCCGCAAGGGCCGAAAGACCTAAGCCGGCGCGGCTGCGGCGGACAGCCGCCACTCCCAGACATTCCACCACACGCCCAGCGCGCCGGGACTGGTTTTGACGCCGGCCACCCGGGAGTTGAAGGCCGTCGTCCCCAGTGTCTGGTAGAGCGGGAGGCCGTAGGCGTCCTCCCAGACGTGCTTGTCGATGTCGGCCAGGAGTTCGTCCTGTTTGCCCAGGTCCGTGGTGACAACAAGTTGCTCCATGACCTTGTCCGCGTCGCCGTCGGAATATCCGGTGAAGTTGCTGCCCGCGCCGGTGCGGAAGATCTGGGGCACCCGGCTGACGCCTGCCTCTGTGCCGATCCATCCGGACAGGGACGCGTCATAGCCGCCGCGGCTCAGCGTTGCTGCCCAGTCCGCACTTGCCTGCCCGCCGTCGACCACGTTGAATCCGGCCTGGCCGGCGGAGTCCCGAATGAGCGCGAATGCCTTGGCCCGGTTGGGGTTGTCCCGGTTGTAGAGGATCCGGACAGTGGGAGTGGCGCCTTTCAGCAGTTTCCTGGCCGCATCGATGTCCACTTCTGCGTAGTCCGAGGACCCGTTGTTTTTGACCGTGTCCGCGTACTTTGGCTGTCCGGGCAGGAACACGTGGGAGTCCAGTGGCTTGTTGTCCGGTCCCTGCGTTCCCAGCACGGCATCAACGATGGCCTGCCGCGGCACCGTTTTGAGGAAGGCCTCCCGGACGTCCTTCTCCGCGAACGGTCCAGAGAAGTTCAGGTCGAGGTGGTCGTAGCCGGATTGCTTGTACCGCTCAACGGTGATCCCTTGGCCGGACAAGCCCGTGAGGAGGCTGTCCGTGGCCGCCGAGGGCTGGGGCGAGATGATGTCCGCCTTGCCGTTCCTGAGCGCATCGACGGCAGCGGGCACGGATCCCGTGAACCGGACGTTGATTTCGTCCAGCCACGGTTCGGCGCCCCAGACGTAGTCGCGGTTGCGGACAAGCTTCATGGAAACTTCGGGGACGATGTCGCGCACGATGTAGGGGCCGCTGGAAAGGTAGAGGGCTGGATCGTCCGGAACGGCTTTGGTGTCGAATCCGGTGTTCCAGAAATCGCTCACCTTCTTCAAGGCTGGATGGGAGGCCGGTTTCTCCGGGTTGCCGCGCGGCGTGTCCTTGAGGAGGTCCACAAGGTCCGCTTCGTCCGTGAGGCCGCTCTTGGCAGCGACCACGTGGGCCGGGAGTCCGACGTCGAACGCCACTTCCCAGTCAGCGTAGGGTTCGGCGTATTCAATGGTGATGGAACGGTTGTCCGCGCCGATCTCCGGAAACTTCGTGCCCGCCAGGCCCATAGTGCCGGAGGCCGCTGCAAAGTACCTTGTGCCTTTGCCGGCCGCCGGATCGACGTCGTCGAAGTAGCCGGAGCCGGCCGCCCAGCTCAGGAGGAGGTCGGCGGCGCCAATGGGTGCGCCGTCCGACCACTTGACACCTTCATTGACCGTGTACTTCACCTTCAGCGGCTGGTCGGAGACCTTCTCGAAGTGGCCGAACTTGTCGTTCCGGACCACTTTCGAACTGTCATCGAGGTAGTAGAAGCCGGAGTGCGTCATGGCGCCGATCTTCGAGTTGATGTCGGTGTTGCCGTTGGCGCTGTAAGGGTTGAAGGAGGAAAAGGCGTTGACCTCCGCGACCGTGACGCTTCCGCCGCGTTTTGCCTCACCGACCACCACGGACGGGGCGCTGCCGCCGGAACAGCCGGCGAGGACAAGGGCAGCCGACAATGCGGCGGTGAGCAATTGCAACAGGCGCCGGACCGGCATGCCGCCTCCTTGTGATTTCCCTCAGGGACCCGGGCCGCCGGAGTGGCGCCCTACAGTTTCAGGATAAGCCGTACCGGCGCCCTGCTGCGGACCCGGAGGGCTCAGGCCCGTTCGGCCGGCGGTGTCCACAGCAGCCGGCGCCCGTCCTTCCCGTCAAGCAGTGCCCCGGCCCGCCGCCGGTGGCCGTCCCGGGTTTCAGGCTCCATCCTGTCCAGCAGTGAAACGGCCATCCGCGTTCGCAGATTCCGCTCGAAGACCGGGCGGTGGTCATCGATGAACGCCCAGTACAGTGCGTCCCAATCCGCCGCCCAGTCCCCCGCCGGCAGGTCCGACATCTTTCGCAGGTAGTTGCTGCCTGAAACGTAGGGCTTGGTGGTGATGCCGGTGCCTGCGGCGAACTGGCTCATGGCGTAGACATTGGGGACCATGACCCAGTCGTAGGCGTCGACAAACATTTCCATGAACCACTCGTACACGTCGTCGGGGTGGATACGGAGCAGGGACATGGCATTGCCGAGGACCATGAGCCGCTCAGTGTGGTGGGCGTATCCGGTGGCCAGGACCCGGGAAATGACCAGGTCCACGGGTGCCAGCCCCGTTCCCGCATCCCACCATCCGGGCCCCAGCCCGTTCCGGTGGCTGAGCAGGTTGGCGGTGCGCATGTGCCGGCCGCGCAGCAGGTAGGTGGCGCGCATATACTCCCGCCAGCCAATGACCTGCCGCACGAAGCCTTCAAGGGAAGCAAGCGGGATGGTTCCACCCGCAGCCTCCAGGACGGCGCGCAGGACTTCGCGCGGATCCAGCAGGCCAACGTTCAGGACGGGTGTCAGCAGTCCATGGTGAATGAACGGGTGTTCCGCGGAAATGGCGTCTTCGTAGGGCCCGAACCCCGGCAGCCGGTCCGCAACGAATTCCTGCAAATGTTCCCGGGCCTCCCCGGCAGTGGTAGGCCAGGCGAAGAGCCGCGGGTCGCCGGGGGCGTCGGGGAATTCGCCTGCCACCCAGTCAATGGCGAGCTCGACATCGCGGGACCGTTTTTCGGCAGGAGTGCCTGCCGCCGGGCCTGCTTTCCCCGTCAGCGCTTCGACCGGGAACAACGCCTCCCCCTGATGGACCGGGTGGTTCCTGAAACGGGAGATGGTCGGCGGGACGTACCCGCGGGGAAGCTTCTTTCGGTTGTCCTCGTCGAATGACCATTTGCCCCCGACGGGTCCGCCGTCCTTCCCGACCAGGATGCCCAGCCGCCGGCGTTGCCATGCGTAGAAGTCCTGCATCCGGGGCGGGTTATGCGAAAACCACTCCTCGATCTGCGCGCGGGACGTCAGGAAATTCGGCGTCTCCAAAACATCCCCTGGGCGCATCCCGTAGCCGCCGTCGGCCAGGCCGGCCACCAGGTCCCGCTCCAGCCAGTCATCGACGACGTCGAACCATGTCACCTGCCCGGGCCGACGGCGCCGGACCACCTCTGCCAACTGCACGCGGGACGCCCGGTTGCGGTCGCTGTGCAGGACGGTCACCTCGCGTCCGTCCGCGCGCAGCCGGTCCGCATACCGGGCCATGGACGCCCGGTGCAGGACCAGCTTGTGGGCGTGGAAGGAGTACTGGCGGAAGTAGAGGTCGTGCTCGATCAGGACAAATACCGTGTCCGGTCCCGCCCCTTTCCATTGCTGCTCAAAGAGCTGGTGGGGCAGCACCAGGCGCAGGTGGGGTCGGGCGCTCATGATCCCACGATACGGCGTACCGTCAGCGCCCACACCACCCTGGCCTGAACCTCATGTGCCTAGAATACTGAGATGTCCACACGTGTTCACGAGTTTGACTGGCCTGACCGGGTCGTCATCGGCACCATCGGCCTGCCGGGGGCGCGCACGTTCTACCTGCAGGTGCGTGCGGGGACGCAGGTGGTGAGTATTGCCCTGGAGAAGCAGCAGTCGGCTTTGCTCGCGGAGAAGATCGATGAAATTCTCGACCAGCTCATGACCGTCGAGGGCAACCCCTTCAGCGTTCCTGCGGGTACTCCCCTTGAACTTGTCGACAATGACCAGCTTGAGGCCGTCCAGGAGCAGTTCCGCGCCGGCGCAATGAGCCTGGGCTGGGACCCAACCACGGCCCAGGTCATTATTGAGGCCCGCCCCCTCACTGATGCCGACGCAGACGACGACGATGAACCGCTTGACGGCGACGGGGGCGCCGGCCACGAGATGCTGCTGGTGCGGATGCCGGTGGGCACCGCCCGCGCCTTCGCCAAGCGCACCCGGGAAATCGTGGGTGCCGGCCGTCCGGCGTGCCCCCTCTGCGGCTACCCGTTGGACCCCGAAGGGCACACCTGCACGCTCCCCGAGGCTTGATGCAAAAAAGCGTTGGCCGCCAGGAACACTGCTCCTGGCGGCCAACGCCTCGGGTCTGCTCCCCGGGAACTAGACGTTGAAGCGGAACTCCACGACGTCGCCGTCGGCCATGACGTATTCCTTGCCTTCGATCCGGACCTTGCCGCGGGACTTTGCCTCGGCCATGGATCCTGCTTCGATGAGGTCCTCGAAGGAGACGACTTCGGCCTTGATGAAGCCGCGCTGGAAGTCGGAGTGGATCACGCCGGCGGCCTGGGGTGCGGTGTCTCCCTGCCGGATGGTCCAGGCGCGGGCTTCCTTGGGGCCGGCCGTCAGGTAGGTCTGCAGCCCCAGGGTGTGGAAGCCCACGCGTGCCAGCTGGTCCAGGCCGGACTCGTCCTGGCCGTTCATTTCCAGCATTTCCCGGGCTTCTTCCTCGTCAAGTTCAACGAGGTCCGCCTCGAGCTTGGCATCGAGGAAGATGCAGTCGGCCGGCGCCACCATGGCGCGCAGCTCTTCCTGTTTTTCGGGGCTGCCCAGGATGCCTTCGTCGGCATTGAACACGTAGATGAACGGCTTGGCCGTCAGCAGGCCGAGCTCCTTGAGGTGTTCCATCTCCAGTTTGTCGCTCTTGATGGAGGAGTAGATGGTGTCCCCGCGCTCCAGCACCGCCTGGGCAGCCTTGATCGCGGCAAGTTCAGCGGCTTCCCGCTTTTTGATCTTGACCTCTTTTTCGATCCGCGGGATGGCTTTTTCGATGGTCTGCAGGTCGGCGAGGATCAGCTCGGTGTTGATGGTTTCCATGTCCGAGCGCGGGTCAACTTTCCCGTCAACGTGCACGACGTCGGGGTCGTCGAACACACGGACCACTTCTGCGATGGCCTCAGCTTCGCGGATGTTGGCCAGGAACTGGTTCCCCAGCCCCTCCCCCTCGGATGCGCCCTTGACGATGCCGGCGATGTCGACGAAGGACACGGCTGCGGGCAGGATGCGCTGGGAGCCGAAGATTCCGGCAAGCTGCTGCAGCCGGGCGTCCGGAAGGTTCACGACGCCCACGTTGGGTTCGATGGTGGCGAACGGATAGTTCGCGGCCAGGACCTGGTTGCGGGTGAGCGCATTGAAGAGGGTTGATTTGCCGACGTTGGGCAGTCCGACGATGCCAATAGTAAGAGCCACGAGCATTGATTCTACCCGCAGGGCCCCGGCGGCCAGTACCGGCGGATGTCACTGCCCATGATTGTCAGAGGCCCGTGCAACAGTGAAGGCATGGATGCTTTTGCCTTGATTCTGGCCCTTCTCATGCTGCTGCTCGGTGCGCTTGCCGGCGCGGCGGCCACCTATTTTTCGCTGCGGCGGAACACACACGCAGTGGAAGCGGACTTCGACGCCGTCTCATCCCGGCTTTCGGAGGTCACGGCGCAATTGGCAGCGGCCGACGCCGAACGGCGGCTTTTGGCGGCACAGAACCGGGAGCTGGGCGAGGCAAGGAACCAGGACGGCAGCGTCCTGCGCGCCCTGGCCCCCGTGGCGGAAAAGCTTTCCGCGGTCCAGCACCAGGTGGCATTGCTGGAGCGGGACCGGGTGGAACAGTACGGCCAGCTGGCCCAGCAGCTGCAGGAGGCCCGGCTTTCGGATGAACAGCTGATCAGGTCCACGCACGCCCTTGAATCCGCCCTGCGCTCCAACAGTGCCCGGGGCCAGTGGGGTGAGGTGCAGTTGCGGCGCGTGGTGGAAGCTGCGGGGATGCTGCGGCACGTGGATTTCGTGGAGCAGGTGCACAGCGCCGGCCACGAGACCGCTGTCCGCCCTGACCTTGTGGTGCAGCTGCCGGGCCAGAAACAACTGGTGGTGGATGCAAAGGTCCCGTTGTCGTCCTACCTTGAGGCCCAGGAACTCGGCGCAATTGATCCCCGTTTGGGGGGCCTGCAGGCAGGATCGCAGACGGCTGCCGACGGCCGGAACCGGCAGGCGCTGCTGGCTGCCCATGCCAAGGCGCTCCGGGCCCACGTGGACGCGCTCGGCAACAAGAAATACTGGGACATCCCCGGCAACTCGCCGGAATTGGTGGTCTGCTTCATTCCGGCCGAGTCGATCCTGGCTGCCGCGCTGGAGGCGGACGCCGGGCTCCTGGACCATGCCCTGTCCAGGAACGTGGTCCTTGCGTCGCCGGGTACCCTGCTGGCCGTGCTGAAGTCCGTGGCGTTTACGTGGCGCCAGGACGTGCTGACGGACAGTGCCCGCGAGCTGTTCGAGCTGGCGCGGCAGCTGTACGACCGGATGGGAACCCTGGGTGAGAACGTCAGCAAGCTGGGTTCCTCGCTGAAGACATCGGTGGACCGCTACAACGCCATGGTGGGCACCCTGGAAGCACGTGTCCTGCCGACGGCCCGGAAGCTGAACAGCCTTGAGGAGTCCGGCCTGGTGACACCGCCCGTTGTGGAGGTGACGCCCCGCGCCCTGGCGGCGCCTGAACTGCAGGGTAACGACGAAGCAGCCTGACACGGGTCAGGGATGCGCGAAGGGCCGGGCAGTTGATTAACTGCCCGGCCCTTCGCGGCTTGCGGCGAACACCGGCCCTGACCGCGGATTTGGTGTCGGCACAGGACTTGGTGTCGGCCGCGATGCAGTATCGGCCGCAGGAGTGGTGTCAGCTTCGGGAGCGGCGTCCGCCGAGGGCCCGGCTGACGTCGCCGGCTTCCTTCAGCGTTGCGCGCAGTTCCTTGGGCAGCGAGAACAGGAGATCTTCTTCGGCGGTGACGACTTCCTCCACCGTGCCGTAGCCGTAGTCGGACAGGAGCCTCAGCACGTCCTGGACCAGCACTTCGGGCACGGAAGCGCCGGACGTGACTCCAACGGTGGCAACGCCTTCAAACCATGCTTCGTCCACTTCGTTGGCGAAGTCCACCCGGTAGGAGGCCTTGGCGCCGTATTCCAGGGCCACCTCCACCAGCCGCACGGAGTTGGAGGAGTTGGCTGAGCCCACGACAATCACGAGGTCGGCCTTGGGGGCGATCTTCTTGATGGCCACCTGGCGGTTGGTGGTGGCGTAGCAGATGTCATCGCTGGGCGGATCCTGAAGCGTGGGGAACCGTTCCTTGAGCAGCCGGACGGTCTCCATGGTCTCGTCCACGCTCAGCGTGGTTTGGGAGAGCCAGATGACCTTCTCGGGGTCGCGGACGGTGACCTTGTCCACCTCGTGGGGTCCGTTGATGATCTGGATGTGCTCCGGCGCCTCACCGGAGGTGCCTTCCACTTCTTCGTGCCCGTCGTGGCCGATCAGGAGGATGTCGAAGTCGTCCTTGGCGAAGCGGACGGCCTCCTTGTGGACCTTGGTGACCAGCGGACAGGTGGCATCAATGGTGCGCAGGCCACGGTTTTCCGCGGACTCAACCACAGCCGGGGACACGCCGTGGGCGGAGAAGATCACCAGCGCGCCCTCGGGTACTTCGTCGGTCTCGTCAACGAAGATGGCGCCCTTTTCCTCCAGGGAGGTGACCACATGAACGTTGTGGACAATCTGCTTGCGGACATACACCGGCGGTCCATAGTGTTCCAGGGCCTTCTCGACGGCGATCACCGCCCGGTCGACGCCCGCACAGTAGCCGCGGGGCGCAGCCAGGAGCACCCTCTTGGTGCCGTTCACCGGGGCTGCAGCTGCTACTTCCCCAGGCGAACGGCGCCTGCGCGGAATGGTGGGCATCGAAAGGGATACGGCCGAGGTGGTCATCCCTCCATGTTACCGGCTGGTCCGCGGCCGTTTCCGGGATGCGAACAACGTCACAACGCCGGCTGCCGCCAGGACACCGCCGGCCACAGCGGCCGTGGTAATCCACGTCTGGAAGTCCGCGCCTGCCGCGGCGAGGAATTCGTCCCGGAACATGTTGGCCACCGCGTTGCCTGTGTCTGCAGCCTGGGCCCGCGCGGTACCCAGCTGCAGGCCCGCTGCCCACACCGCGGCCAATACCAGGCTGCCAAGCCCGGCGGCCAGCAGGACAGTCCAGCGGCGGCGTGCTGCCACGAGCGCCAGCAGGAACGCGACGGCCGAGCCGATGGCGGCCACATAGCCCATGGGAGCGTACGTCGCGAGCCGCTCCGTCCATTCCTTCTGCACTGGCTGGCCAACGTTGATGAGGGTCTGTGCGGGCGGGTCGAGCGGGAGCCGGGTGGTTCGCGAGATTTCCTCGGAGCCGAGGGCAACCAGGGGTGCGACGTCGAGGGTCAGGGTGGACGCGGACGCACTTCCCTGCGGTCCGGCAGCGGGGCTGGCGAAACTCAGCCGGTGGCTTCTGCGCAGGGTCTCCTCCCAGGCCGCCGGATAGCCGGGAAGCCCGGTCAGCGACTCAGCCGCCTGCTCAATCATTGGCTGGATCAGGTCGGAGAGAAACCCGGGAACGGCTCCCGTATCGATCGTGCCCACTGCCGCCGCAGCCAACCTTTTCTGGAAGTCCGGGTCCTTGCCAAGCGGAGCTGCTAGATGGACGAACCCGTCTTCCTGGACAATATTCCGGTCCACCCAGATGGCGGGAACGGCAACGGCGGCCAGGAGGATGCCCAGCACGGTGGCAACGGCAGAGACAAAAGTACGCACAACAGGTCCTTCGGGTTGGGGGGCCTTAACCCATCCTAGGCAGGGTCTGGGGACAGCCGCTGTCAGTGCCCGGTGATACTGCTTGCGGATAAGGTTGATTGACCGCCCCTAACAACTGAAGGACCGCATGCCCGCAGCACCAGCTCCCCAACGGCGTCCGCATGTCTGACCAGTCGTCCCTTCCTGGTACCGGCGCCACGACGCTGCCCGCCACCGCAGCGGAAACCAGTCCGGACAACCCGTGGCCGCTGCAGCTGTTGTCGCAGAAGCTGAAAGCCCATATCGACCGCACCCCCTCGGCGTGGGTGGAAGGCCAGGTCATCGAGCTGAACCGGCGTGGGACCAACGCCTACCTCACGCTCCGCGACGTCGACGCGGAGGTCTCCCTCCCGGCTTCAGTGTGGACCAAGGTGCTGGAACGGCAGAATCTTCCGCTGGAGCGCGGTTCACGCGTGGTGGCCCTGCTGAAACCGGAGTTCTGGCTGAAGACCGGCAGGCTCAACATGCTGGTGCGGGACATCCGTCCGGTGGGACTGGGTGACCTGCTGGCCAGGATTGAACGGCTCCGCCAGGCCCTGGCTGCCGAGGGTCTGTTCGCCGACTCCCGAAAGAAGCCACTGCCCCTGCTGCCGCACCGCATTGGCCTGATCACCGGGCGCGACTCGGACGCCAAGAAGGACATCCTTCGGAATGCGGCCCTGCGGTGGCCTGCGGTTGAGTTCGAGATCCGCGAGGTTGCTGTCCAGGGGAACACCGCCGTAGCGCAGGTGGTCCGCGCGCTGCGTGAGCTGGACGCCCGGCCGGAGGTGGATGTCATCGTCATCGCCCGGGGCGGCGGCGCACTGGAGGATCTCCTGCCGTTCAACAGCGAGGAAGTCATCCGTGCCGTGGCCGCTGCCGCCACGCCGGTGGTAAGTGCCATCGGGCATGAGGCGGACCGGCCGCTGCTGGACTATGTGGCGGACCTCCGTGCTTCGACCCCTACCGACGCCGCCAAGCGGATCGTCCCCGAAGTCTCCGAGGAACTCGCCGGCGTGCGCACGGCGCGGGAACAGCTGAGGCGCTGCATGGAACGGTTGGTGGACCGGGAAGCGGACCGGCTGTCGGCACTGCACTCGCGTCCCGTCATGGCGGCGCCGGAGGGAATGGTGTCCGGCCGGGCCGAGGAGATCGAGCGCCTGCTGCGCCGGTCCTCCGCGGCCGTGAGTTCCACGGTGGTGCGGGCGGCGGACCAACTGGAGCACCTCAAGGCCCAGGTGCGCGCACTGTCACCGCAGAAGACCCTGGACAGGGGGTACGCCGTCGTCGAACTGGCCGGAGACCAGGCCGCCCGGATCGCCCAGGCAGGCCATGCCGTTGTCCGACGGCCCGCCGAGGCACCGGCCGGCGCGGCCCTGTCGATCCGGGTGGCGGAGGGGCGCTTCGGCGCCACCTCCACCGGTCCCGCCCAATCCCCCGGTCCCGCCCAATCCCCCGTCCCTGCGCAGTCCACCGGTGCAGTGCACCCACGAAACCCGAACCACGAATTGGAAGAGAAGGCATGAGCGAACCAAAACCTGAATCCGACGTCGCAGCCCTCAGCTACGAGGAAGCGCGGGAACAGCTGATCGCAGTCGTGGGCAGGCTGGAGGCCGGCGGGGCGAGCCTGGAGGAGTCCCTTGCCCTGTGGGAACGCGGCGAGGCACTGGCGGCGCGCTGCGAAGAGTGGCTGGAAGGCGCACGGAAGCGGCTCGCGGCCGCCCGGGACCAACCGCTGTAGGGACCAACCGCTGTAGGGACCAAACGCTGTAGGGACCCAACGCTGCGGAATGCCGCTGTCCCCTGCAACCTGCCCACCACGCTGGACGCAGGTGTAAGGGACGCAGGTGTCAGGAACGCAGGTCTCAGGAACGCGCCACGAGCTCCCGTTCGGCGGCCACATCGAACTCAGCCTTGGGCCATTTCAGGTTCATCCCGGAGAGCGCGCCCAGCAGGAGCTGTTGGACGGCGATCCGGGCGAACCACTTCTTGTTGGCGGGAACCACATGCCAGGGCGCGGCCGGCGTGCTGGTTTCCTCGATCGCTGCCTGGTAGGCATCCATGTAGTCATCCCAGAAAGCACGCTCGTCCAGGTCACCATGGCTGTACTTCCAGTGCTTGGCCGGGTTGTCCAGCCGGGCCAGCAGCCGTTCCTTCTGCTCGTCCCCGCTGATGTGGAGCATCACTTTGACGATCTTGGTGCCGGAGTCGGTCAGCCTGGCCTCGAACTCGTTGATGGCCACGTAGCGCCGCTTGATCTCGTCCGGGGTGGCCCAGTTGTGGACCCGGTGAATCAGGACGTCCTCGTAATGGGAGCGGTCGAAGACCCCCACCATCCCGGCAGCCGGCACTTCCTTCTCGATGCGCCACAGGAAGTCGTACGACTTTTCCTCATCGGTGGGGGCCTTGAACGCCTTGAACTGCACGCCCTGCGGGTTCATGGCGGCCATCACGTGGCTGACGATGCCCCCCTTGCCGGCGGTGTCCATCGCCTGGAGGACCAGCAGGATCCGTTTGGTCCCGCCGAAGCGGGATTCGGCGAAGAGCTTTTCCTGCAGCCGGGAGAGCTCATCGTCCATCCCGGCGAGCAGGAGCTTGCCGTCGTCCTTGTTGCCGCTGTAGCCGGGGGTCGCATCGGGATCCACGTCAGCGAGGGAGAACCCCTCCCCTGCCCGCAGGGTTTGGGCAGGATGCTGGTCGAAGTCGACGACGCGGGCCATGGGGTTCCTTTCCGCAAGCGCTGTACGGACCGGCAGGCCCGTGTGCACAGGCTAGTTCCCCTGGTACCTGCTTAGGAAGTCCCCCATCCGGCCGATGGCTTCCTCGATGTCCTTGACGTTGGGCAGCGTCACCATGCGGAAGTGGTCCGGGCGCACCCAGTTGAAAGCCCTGCCGTGCGACACCAGGATCTTCTCTTCCTTCAGCAGGTCCAGGACGAACTTCTCGTCATCCCGGATGTGGTACACCTCAGGGTCCAGTTTCGGGAACAGGTACAGGGCACCTCGGGCCTGCTGCGTGCTAACCCCGGGAATGGCGTTCAGCATGTCGTACGCCTTGTTGCGCTGCTCCAGGAGCCGGCCGCCGGGAAGGATCAGGTCGTTGATGCTCTGGTAGCCGCCCAGGGCGGTCTGGATGGCGTGCTGGGCGGGAACGTTCGCACACAGCCGCATGTTCGCGAGCAGGTTGATGCCTTCAAGGTAGTCCGCGGCGTCCTTCTTCGGTCCGGAGATCGCCATCCACCCGGCCCGGTAGCCGCAGACGCGGTAGGCCTTGGACAAACCGCTGAACGTCAGGCACAGGACGTGGTCACCGGTGAGCTTGGCGAGGTTCACATGGACGGCGTCTTCGTACAGGATCTTCTCGTAGATCTCGTCGGCGAAGATCACCAGGCCATGCTTTTCCGCAAGGGCAACAATGCGCTTGAGCGTTTCCTCGGGGTAGACGGCGCCGGTGGGGTTGTTGGGGTTGATGACCACGATCCCCTTGGTGCGGGGCGTGATCTTGGCTTCCATGTCCTCAAGGTCGGGCTGCCAGCCGGAGTCCTCGTCACAGAGGTAGTGGACGGGCTTCCCGCCGGCCAGCGCCACGGAGGCGGTCCACAGCGGGTAGTCCGGGGTGGGAATGAGGACTTCGTCCCCCGAATCCAGCAGCGCCATCAGGGACATGGTGATCAGCTCGCTGACGCCGTTGCCCAGGTAGATGTCGTCAACGTGGATGTTCTGGATGTCGCGGGTCTGGTAGTACTGCGACACGGCGGTGCGCGCGGAAAAAATGCCGCGGGAATCGCTGTACCCCTGGGCGTGCGGCAGGTGGCGGATCATGTCCACCAGGATGGCGTCGGGCGCTTCGAAGCCAAACGGCGCCGGGTTCCCGATGTTCAGCTTGAGGATCCGGTGGCCCTCTGCCTCCATCTGCTGGGCTGCCTGCAGGATCGGTCCACGGATGTCGTAAAGGACGTTGTTGAGCTTCGTGGACTGCCTGAATTCTGCCATCCCTCAAATATGCCACAGGAAGGATGCATCGCCGTTGAGACGTCCACCACACGCCGACGGCGGCTGCCGGACCTTCGCAAGTCCGGCAGCCGCCGTCGTGGTCACCCCTCAGCCGCCCGCCGTGGCGGGGAGGCAACGCCTACTTGACGATGCCCTTTTCCTTGAGCCAGGCAGTCGCCGCCGTCTTGGCATCCTGCTTCTGGCTGCCGCTGACCGCACGGTTGAGGTTGATGAGGTCATCCGTGGTGAGGATGCTGGACACCGAGTTCAGCGCTTCCTTGGCCTTGTCGGTCATCTTGGCCTTGTTGTACAGCGGCAGCACCTGCTGGGCGATGAAGTTGTTCTTGGGGTCGTCCAGCACCACGAGGTCGTTGTCCGCGATGGACGGGGTGGTGGTGTAGATATCGGCCACCTGCACCTGGTCCTCGAGCAGGGCCTTGAGCGTTACCGGGCCGCCGCCGTCGCTGAACGGTTCCAGCTTCTTGGGCACGCAGTTGTAGTTCTTCTTCAGCCCCGGAAGGCCGTACGCGCGCTCAGCGAAGGTGGCCGGGGCCCCCACGACAATGTCGCTGCAGACCTTGGCGAGGTCCTCGATGGACTTTAGCTGGTACTTCTCCGCGGTCGCCTTGGTGACCACCATGGCGTCCTTGTCCTCGGCTTTGGACACGTCCAGTACGGCCAGGCCGTCAGGGAGCTTGCCCGGCAGGGCCTTGGCGATGTCGCCGGCCGAGACCTCTTTCGCTTCCTTGTCCACGTACAGCAGCAGGTTGCCGCTGTAGTCCGGCACCACGTCCACGGAACCATCCTGGACGGCCTTGAAGTAGACCTCGCGGGAGCCGATGTTCGGCTTGGTGGTCGCGGTGATCCCGTTGGCGTTCAGGGCGCCGGCGTACAGCTCGGCGATGATCTGGCTTTCCGGGAAGTCGGCGGAGCCCACCACCAGGGAGGTCGCACCGCCGGATGCGCCGCCGCTGGACGCAGGCGCGTTCTTCAAAGGATCGGACGATCCGCCACAGGCGGACAATGCCACTGCCAGGCCAAGCCCGGCGGCCAGGCCGCCGAATGCCCGCCTGCCGAGGCGCTGGGGACGGCTATCTTTCATGACTTACCTCCTTGTACGACAGTCTCCGCAACAACGGGGTCTGTGAGATCAACCGCAGCCTCCTGGCTGCGGCGGGACTGCTTTGAGGCTCCTGGTGACAGGAACAGCCTCTGGACCAGGGACAGGACGAGGTCGACGGCGATTGCGAGCACCGCGATGAGCAGGGACCCTCCCAGCATCTGCGGGAAATCGCTGAGGACGAGTCCGTCGAAGAGGTAGCGGCCGAGGCCGCCCAGGTTGATGTAGGCCACCACGGAGACGGTGGCGATGACCTGGAGCACGCCGGTCCGGAAGCCGCCGAACATGACGGTGAGGGCGTTGGGCAGTTCCGCCCGGAACAGGACCTGCAGTTCGGTCATCCCCACGGCACGGGCAGCGTCCACGACGTTCCTGTCCACGCTGGAAATGCCGGCGTAGGTGCCTGCCAGGAGCGGCGGGACGGTGAGGATCACCAGGGCCCAGATGGGCGGCATCAGCCCGATGCCGGCGAGCAGCACGAAGAGTATGAGCAGGCCAAGGGTGGGCAAAGCGCGCAGGGCCCCGGCCACGGCGACGACCGCCACCCGGCCCCGCCCGGTGTGGCCGACAAACAACCCGACCGGAACGGCGATGGCCGTGGCAATGAGCATGACCAGGCCGGTGTACTGCAGGTGCTCGGCAAGCCGGACCGGAATGCCCATGCTTCCGGACCAGTGGAGCGGATCGGCGAGCCAGGCGAACGTGTCGGCGAAGACGTTGCTCATGCCGCCTCCCCTGCCGTGGACGTGGCCGGCGCACTGGCGGGGTGCGGTCCGTGGTCCGCTGCCGTGTGGCCGCGCCGCTTGCCGGCACGCTCCCAGGGGGTGAGCACGCGTTCCAGCAGCACCAGGACGGCGTCCATTACCAGCGCCAGGACCAGGATGGCAACGATTCCCACCACCACCTCGGTGACGAAGTCGCGCTGCAGGCCGTCGGTGAAGAGCATGCCCAGGTTGCCGACCCCCAGCAGGGCGGCAACGCTGACCAGCGAAATATTGCTCACGGACACGACCCGCAGGCCGGCGAACATGACCGGGAGGGAGAGCGGCAGGTCCACCTGCAGGAACCTGGCCAGTGGCTTGAAGCCCATGGCCTGGGCGGCCTGGCTGACGTCCGCGTCAACCGAATCGAAGGCGTCGAGGGCGGCGCGGACCAACAGCGCCACAGCGTAGATGGTCAGCGCCACCACCACGTTGAGCGGGTCCAGGATCCGGGTGCCCAGGATGGTGGGCAAAATGATGAACAGCGCGAGCGACGGGATGGTGTACAGGAGGGACGAGGCCGTCAGCACCGCTGAACGAAGCGCTCCGTTCTGCCGGGCCAGCTGCGCCAGCGGGATGGAAATCACCAGGCCCAGGACCATGGGGACCAGCGCCAGGACCAGGTGCTGTCCGCCGCGTTCGAGGATCATGCCGGTGTTGGCCAAAAACCATTCCATCAGAGGGCAGCCTGCCGCACCTGGCGCGCTTCCTCGATCAGTGCCAGGACTTCCCCGCCACGGACCACGCCGAGGACTTTGCCGTCCGGATCAACGGCAACGCCAAGGCCCGACGGCGAGGACAGGGCAGCGTCCAGGGCGCGCCTGAGGCTTTCACCCGGGCGGAACAGGGAACCGCCGGGAACGAGCTCGGTTTCGGTGCCCGGCGCTGACCAGCCCAGCGGACGCAGGTCTCCGTCCACCACCAGCTGCCAGCCTCCGGCTGCGCTCGAATCGGACTGGTAGCCTCCGGCCGAGCGGACAATCGTGGGCACCGGATGGATTGCCACGCCGTCGGCCGCGGTGAAGCCCAAATGGCGGAAGCCGCGGTCACGTCCCACGAACGATGCCACGAAGTTGTTCGCCGGCGCCCGCAGGATTTCCTCCGGCGTGGCGTACTGGGCCAGCTTGCCGCCGGTGGCGAAAACGGCAACCTTGTCGCCGAGGATGGTGGCCTCGTCAATGTCGTGGGTGACGAACACGATGGTCTTGGCCAGGTCTTTTTGCAGGCGCAGGAGTTCCTGCTGCAGTTCGTCGCGGACCACCGGGTCCACGGCGCTGAAGGGCTCATCCATGAGGAGTACGGGCGGGTCCGCGGCGAGTGCGCGGGCCACGCCCACGCGCTGCTGCTGGCCCCCGGAGAGCTGTGAGGGGTAGCGCCTGCCCAGGGAGTGTGCCAGTCCCACGACGTCCAGGAGTTCCTCCGCGCGACGGCGGGCGTCCGCTTTTGAGACGCCGTTCAGCCGGGGAACAGTGGCGATATTGTCCAGGACCGACCTGTGCGGCAGCAGGCCTGCTGACTGCATGACGTAGCCCATGGACCGGCGCAGCTCCGCTGCGGGAACCGAGGTGACATCACGGCCATCGACCGTGATGGTGCCCGAGGTTGGCTCCACCATCCGGTTGATCATCCGCAGGGACGTGGTTTTTCCGCATCCTGACGGGCCTACGAAGACGGTGACAGTGCCTTTGGTGATGGACATGGACAACCCATCCACCGCCGGCTGGCCGCCCGGGTACTGCTTGGTAACGCTCTGGAACTCGATCATCGCCTGGTCCATGGTGCGGACTTACCTGTTTCTCTCGGACGGGCTGCTGCCAGCACCGCGACATTGCCATCAGCAAGCTGTTAGTTACGGTAGCCCAAACGGGGGCCGGCTTCAGCAGATCAGGCCCTAATCTCCGCAAAGGAATCCCTACTGTGACCATTCGGTACCCTCCCGTGCGCGGATGGGTCGCCGCCGCACGGACAGCGGACCGGCTGGCGCTTAAAGTGGAGGCGTGACCAACTTGGAAGTTTCACCACAGCAGGAAGTCTGCCCGCCCGCCACTGCCGAAGGAACGCCGGGGCCCTGCCTGCAGCTGTGGCCCGAACGCGAGGTTCCGCTGGGCGGGGTCCGTGCCATGAATGTCAAGCGCACCCTGCCCCAGCGCGGTCTGCCCACGATCGGCGCGTGGTGCTTCCTGGACAGCTTCGGCCCTGACCGGACCGCAATGTCCGTGCTTCCCCATCCGCATATCGGGCTGCAGACCGTGACGTGGCCGCTGGCGGGGAACATCCGCCACCGGGACAGCGTGGGCAGCGACGTGGTGGTGCGTCCCGGGGAACTGAACATCATGACCGCGGGGCACGGGGTGTCGCACTCCGAGTTCGCGGTGCTTCCCGCCGGCGGGGAGCTGCCGATCCAGCGCGGCCTCCAGCTCTGGGTTGCCCTCCCGGACGGGGACCGGCACCGGGAACCGGCGTTCGAACAGCATAGGGAACTGCCGCACGCCACAGGGCCGGGTTTTACCGCCACGGTGATGGTGGGTGAACTTGCCGGGGTGCAGTCCCCAGCAACGATGTATTCGCCGATTGTCGGTGCGGATGTGTCCTGCGAAGGGGAGGCGGTGCTGCCGCTGGACCCCGCCTTTGAGCATGGCATTTTGGTGCTCGACGGCGGCCTGGCGGTGGACGGGCAGGAGCTTCCGGCGGGACCGCTGGGCTACCTGGGCACCGGCCGCAGCGAGCTGCGGCTCCAGGCGCAGCCCGGAACGCGGTTCCTGCTTATCGGCGGTGAACCGTTCGGCGAGGAATTGTTGATGTGGTGGAACTTCGTAGGCCGTACGCATGACGAAGTGGAACAGGCCCGGGAGGACTGGGAAGCCCAGGCCGGCCTGCCGGACGCGGCAAGAGGTGCCTCCCGCTATGGCCTGGTGCCCGGCCACGGCCCGGATGCCGGGCCGGAGGCCGGACGGATCCCTGCTCCCCCGCTTCCCGGCGTCCGTCTGACGCCCCGTAAGCGTTCCTTCGGCTAGCCGTCTTTTGTCAGGCGGGCTCAGCCAGGAGCTGCAGGACGCCGAACACCGGTTCCTGGTCCAGCACCCGGACATCAGTGATTCCCTTGGCGCCAAGGTTCCGGCGGAACGACTCCTGGACGGGCGCCACGTTCATGCCCAGCCCGCCGCCCAGGATCACAGGGCCCTGGATCTGCAGCTGGCCCAGGACCTGCGCGGCAAGGTCGGCCAGGTCCTTCCCGGCCTGGTCCAGCAAGGCCCCGCTGTCCCGGTGTCCCGACGCGGCCGCCTCCATGACGTGCCGCGCCTGCTGGGCCCAGAACCGCCGCCCTGTGTCGGGTGAATGGAACAGCGCAATCAGCTTGTTGGGGTGGTCCAGGCCGCACGATGCCAAGAGGGCTGCCGTGAGCTGGTCGATGGGGAGGCCCTGGTTCATCCTGCGCAGGCTGTGCCGGACCGCTTCCCTGCCCAGCCAATAACCGCTGCCTTCATCCCCCAGGAGGTATCCCCAGCCGCCGGCCCTGGCCTCGCCGCCGTCGGAATTCCGTCCCCAGGCGGCTGAGCCGGTCCCCGCAATGACCGCCACTCCGGCAGTTGCGCGGCCGGCCGCGAGCAGGAGTCGGGAATCATGGACAACGGTGACCCGGGCCTCCGGCACCAACGGCTGGATCAGGGCAGCCAGTGCTGCGGCGTCCTCGTCGGTATCGATCCCGCCGGACCCCGCGTACACCCTGTCAACGCGACCCCCGCCGATCCTGGCGAACAGATCGGCCAGGTTGTGGGCCGCCTGCTCCCTGCTGACGTTCTGGACGTTCGAACTCCCCGACGAGTCATCGGCAACCGGCCGGCCGTCTTCAAAACGGACGCCATGGGTCTTGGTGCCGCCGATGTCCAGCCCGATCGTCACGCCCTGCAGCGCACCGCCTGGCTGCGGGTTGCCGTGCAGGGATTCACGCTGCGGAGCATCGGACGGCGGGCCTGCCGGTTGGTGGACGGGGCTGGCGGAGGGGTTCTGCGTGTTGGTCACGTCACAAGGGTACTGGGGCGCGGCGGGACGGGCGCATACGTCGCACGGGCCCGGCGGTTGCTGCCGCCTCCGGTCAGGAGGCCTGCCTGCACCCCGCGCCCGGTGCGCAGCGGCAGCGGTCAGCCACTTGCCTTCCTGGCCAGTCCGGCGACCAGGGCGGGCCCCTGGCCAACCACCAGTTCCCGGAAAAGCCGGGCCGGAAGGGGTTCGCTATCGGGCTTCCGCCGCCGCCAGCTGACACCCACTTCCCGGAATGCCAGCGCTGATTCCAGCGGAACTTCCACCCATCCCAAATCCCCCGTTTCGGGGCGCAGTATCCGGCCCGGCGCGTCACCACCGGGTGGCAGGATGCTGACGCCGAGGCCCGCGGACACCAGGCCGCGCACCGTGTGCGAATCCTGGCTTTCGAAGGCAATCCTGGGCCGGTATCCCGCCTCCCTAAACAAGGCATCGGTCAAGGACCGCAGCCCGTACCCGGGACCGAGCGCAACGAACGGCTCGCCCCGGATGTCCGCCAGGCGGGCCGCGGGCTGCCGCGCAAGCGGGTGGGCATGATGCACCACCAGCCGGAGCGGCTCGCGGTACAGGGGCGCCGAATCGAGGTTCCTCCCGGCAGGAGCCACCGGCGCCGTCAGGGCCAGGTCCGCTTCGCCCGCAGCCAGTTCGTCCAGGCACTGGCTGCGGGCGCCCTGGCTGAGCCGGAACCCGGCGCCGGGGTGGCGTCCGCGGAAGGCGCTGATGAGCAGCGGCAGGGTGGCCTCGCCGAAGGTGTGCTGGAATGACACGGAGACGGTGCCCCGGACCACCTCGGATTCATTCCGGACCACATCCAGCCCGGCCTGGAATTCTGCGAGCGCCTGCTCGACGTAGGGCAGCAGGGTGCGTGCAGCAGGCGTGAGGCGGACGCCGCGGCCGTCCTTGACCACAAGTTCGGTGCCGACGGCGGCGCTCGCCCGGGCGAGCGCCCTGCTCACCGATGATTGGGGGACGCCCAGGATTTCCGCAGTCTCCGTGACGTGCTCGGTGCGGCCCAACTCCGCCAGCACCGGCAGCAACGGCAGCAGCTGCGCGAGCTGTTTCCGGTCCGGTTCCATGCGCAGCTCCTCCCCGCAAACAATCCAATCCTGCTATCACTTTGACATTAAAGATGCATTGGATGCATTTATTTCCATTGGCTACGCTGGCTGGATGCCACAGAGTCCCAGCGTCGACGCGCCGCGAAACTGGAACGGCCATGTGAAGGGATCAAGGGCTTATGGCCGGATTCTCGCGGGCCTGTCCTGCGCCGGGGTGGCCACGTTCGCCCAGCTCTATTCCACCCAGGCAGTCCTTCCCCTCCTTGCGGCGGACCTGCACATCGGCGCCGCGGAGGCGGCACTCACCATATCCCTGGCCACCATCGGCCTGGCCGCCACCGTCATTCCCTGGTCCTTCCTGGCGGACCGGATCGGCCGGGTCAAAGCCATGATGTGGGGCATCACCGCGGCCACCATCCTGGGACTGCTGGTGCCGTTGTCCGCCAACTTTGCCATGCTGCTGTGCCTCCGGCTGCTGGAAGGCATGGCCCTGGGCGGCATCCCGGCCATTGCCATTGCCTACCTCAACGAGGAGGTCAGCAAAGCACATGCGGCCCTGGCAGCCGGAAGCTACGTTGCAGGCACCACGCTGGGAGGACTGTCCGGACGGCTCGTGGCAGGCCCGGCCGGGGAACTGTGGGGCTGGCGCCCGGCGGCCCTGGCCGTATCCCTGCTGGCGACCGTTGCCGCCGTCGTCTTCCTTGTCCTGGTGCCCCGGGCGCAGGGGTTTGTCCCGGCCCCGGCCGCCGGCCTCCGCAACGCCCTGCGGACCCTTGCGGGGCACCTGCGCAATGTCCGGCTGCTGGCCTTGTACGCCCAGGCCTTCCTGATGATGGGCGGGTTCGTGGCCGTTTACAACTATTTGGGCTTCCGGCTGTCTGCGGCCCCGTTCGGGCTGCCGGCCACTGTCATCAGCCTGATCTTCCTGGCCTACCTGTCCGGAACATTCTCGTCCCGGTGGGCGGCAGGCATGACGTCCAGGTACGGGCGCCGGAATGTCCTCCTCGCCGGGCTCGGCCTCGCCCTTGCCGGACTGGCGCTCACCCTCACTCCATCGCTGGTGCTG
Organism: Pseudarthrobacter phenanthrenivorans; assembly: GCF_000813845.1. Taxonomy (GTDB): domain Bacteria; phylum Actinomycetota; class Actinomycetes; order Actinomycetales; family Micrococcaceae; genus Arthrobacter; species Arthrobacter phenanthrenivorans_B. Next base: position 27,098 of record NZ_JWTB01000021.1, on the reverse strand, counting down.
ATCCTGGCTGGTCTGGTGGTGTTCACCGGCGGCTTCTTCGCCGCCCACAGCATCGGCTCCGGCTGGACTGGTGCCATAGCGAGCGCCGGCCGCGCCCAGGCCGCCTCGCTGTACAACCTGGCCTACTACCTGGGATCCAGCCTCCTGGGCTGGGCGGGCGGCCTGGTGTTCCAGGCGTGGGGCTGGACGGCCCTCGCGGGGGCCGTCATGGCCCTGGCGTGCCTGACTGCCGTTACTGTCGCCGTCGTCCATCCCCGTCGGGGGTCCCTGCCTGAGCGGAACCCGGCTGCGAATTAAGCGCCCGCCGGGGACGGCAGAACGGTCCAGATATTCGGCGGGACCCGTGGTGGAAGCACTGAGGGCGGGCATTCTGCGGTCTAGGATGAACGGAGGAGCGCGTGGAAGGAACCGCAGTGAGTACGAATCCCAGGAACATCAGGGCCGGGGCACATCTTGAACCGCTGGATGCCATTGATGAGCGGCTGCTGGCGGCCCTGGTGGCAGACGCCAGGATTTCCAACAAGCAGCTTGCCGAAATGGTGGGGATCGCGCCGTCCACGGCCTTGATGCGGACGCGCGCATTGTCCGAACGGGGCATTGTGCAGGGCTACGAGGCCAAGCTGAGCCTGTCGGCCATCGGCAGGTCCGTGCAGGCGCTGGTGGCGGTGCGGCTCCGGGCCCACGACCGGGACCAGATCGACCGCTTCACCGCCCGCGTGCCGCATCTGCCGGCCGTGCTCTCGACGTTCCACACCTCAGGTTCCGTGGACTACCTGCTGCACATCGCCGTCGGAAGCACCGAGGACCTGCGTGACTGGGTCCTGGACAACCTGGCCACGGACCCCGTGGTGGGCCATACCGAAACAACGCTCGTCTTCGAACACATCCAGGGCAACCACGGGCCGCTTCCCGAGTAGCCCGGCCATCCACCTCAGGCGGACAGGTGGCTTGCCGTCCTGATGGACGGTGCGAGGGTGGCGGCCGCCAGGAGCAGCGCCGCAGAGCCGCACAGCAGGACGAAGGCCTGCACGGCTTCCGCCATGCCCCACACCGCGCTGGCCCAGCCCAGGCCCAGGACCGGAACGGCGCTGCCAAGGTACGTGATGACGTACACGGTGCTGATGATCTGCGCGTGGCGTGCCGGTTCCACCTTTCCCGCTACATCGTTGAAGACCGTCCGGAAGGCGGTCCCCTGCCCCAGGCCTGCGGCGACGGCAGCGCTGACCAGCAGGAGGGGGCTGTGCCAGGCGCCTGCGGCGCCCAGCAGGAGCACGGAAACGCCCAGGACGGCGAGCCCTGCAGGTACGGCCAGGCGGCCGCGTACGCTCACCAGCTGGCTCAGGGCCGACGACGCAAGCGGGAGGCCTGCCAGCACCCCGATCAGTGGACGGGAGTCCGTGCCCAGGACCTGTGCGAAGTAGCCGGGGGCCAGCGAAAGCGAGAAGCCGAAGACCGCAAAACTCAGGAATCCGACGCCGGACGCCAGCCAGAAAGCGCCCCTCGACTGCCGGGACACGGAGGGGCGGCGCGGGGCAAGGGCGTGCAGCGGCCGAGGCGTGGAGGGCAGCATGATCGCCGGGCGGGCGCGGATCAGGTACAGGGGCACCAGGAGACCGGCCAGCAGCAGCGAATGGACCAGGTACGGAGCCGTGGTGGCGCCGGGAAGCAGTGACAGCAGCCCGCCGATGACCGGTCCGGCCGCAACTCCCCCGGAAGAAGCCAGCAGGGTGAAGCGTGACGCCCACTCCGGCCGGGAGGGCAGCAGTTCCCGCAGCGCGGCGGCGCTGGCGCCCGTGGCGAGCGCGACCGCCATTCCCTGCAGCGCCCGGCCCGCGCACAGTGCGGCCAGCGTTCCCGCCCCGGCGAAGATCCAGCCGCCGGCCAGCCCGGTCAGAACGGCGACCAGGAGGGCTGCCCGGCGGCCGATGTGGTCCGACCAGTGGCCGGCCAGCAGGAGTGTCCCCACCAAGGCCAGGACATAGCTGGCGAAGGCGGCGGTAACGTCCAGGCTGGACAGTCCAAGGTTGGCCTGCAGCAGCGGGTACAGCGGCGTGGCAAGGTTTGCGCCCACCAGGAGCATGAAGATGACCGCCCCGGATATGACAAGGCGCGCCGTGGTGGACGCGTTCCACCCGCTCGGCGGAGCCGTTGCCGGGCGCATGCGCAGTTCACTGAAGACCGTCAAGATGCCGCCTTAGGATCGCCGCGGCGGGTGGTCCTTGTGGGAGCCCGGCGCGGATACAACTGTGATGGTTCAAGAGTGGGGCACGCCTGCGCTATCCATCGATTTTTAGAGGGATAATTGAGCAGAATCATCAACTATTGATGATTGGGATGACCGAGAGTGATGATCATGAACAAGTTGGACCCCACCGACCTGAAGATCCTGCTGGCCTTGATCAGGGATCCCCGCATCCAGATTGGCGAACTCAGCGAGGCCCTGGGCATTGCGAGAAACACGGCGCAATCTCGTGTCCGGCGCCTGTTGCGTGCCGGGGTGCTGCGACCCGGCGGCCGGGAGGTTGACCTGGAGGCGGTGGGCTACGACGTGGTGGCCTTCGTGACCATCGAGGTTTCGCACCGTGAACTCGACGGCGTCGTGGCGGCGCTGCGGCTCATCCCCCAGGTCCTGGAAGTCCATGAGATCTCCGGCCGCGGCGATGTCTGGTGCCGCGTGGTGGCCACCGACACCCATAACCTCCAGTCGTCCCTGCGGCAGGTCCTGAGGATCAAGGGCGTCATCCGGACCGAGACCGTGCTGGCCCTGCACACCCATATCCCCTACCGGACCGAGCCCCTCATCAGCGGCCTCAGCAGCGCCGCCGCTCCGGCGGCTAGGATTTCCTGAATGACCATCATCGATAACGCCGTCTACGTCAACGGCGTCCGGCACGCCGAACCGGAAAGCCTGGAACAGACCTTTGAGACCCTGGCGCAGCATGGCGGTATGGCGTGGATCGGTCTCTACCGGCCAACCGCGGAGGAGATGGCAGCCGTGGCCAGCGAGTTCGGGCTCCACGCCCTTGCCGTGGAAGATGCGGTCTCTGCCCACCAGCGGCCAAAGCTGGAGCGTTACGATGACAACCTGTTCACCGTCCTCAGGCCTGCCCGGTACATGGATGCGGACGAAACCGTGGAATTCGGCGAACTGCACGTCTTCACGGGCAGGAACTTCGTGGTGACGGTGAGGCATGCCGAGACTGCAGGCGTAGCCCGGGTCCGGCAGCGGCTGGAGGCGCGGCCGGACCTCCTCAAGCATGGGCCCGAAGCGGTACTCTACGCGCTGCTGGACCGGGTGGTGGACGACTACGCGCCCGTGGTGGCCGGCCTGGAAAATGACATTGACGAGATCGAGGACCAGCTGTTCAGCGGCGATTCCTCCGTGTCCCGGCGCATCTACGAACTGGCACGCGAAGTCATCCAGTTCCAGCGCGCCATCCACCCCCTCCCGGAGATGCTGGACCAGCTGAAGCGGGGTTTCAAGAAGTACCAGGTGGAAACGGAACTGCAGCACAACCTGCGTGACGTGGAGGACCATGTGGAGCGGGTGATCTCCCGGGCGGATTCATTCCGCGACCTGCTGCAGAACGCCCTCACCCTGGACGGAACGCTGACCGCAAACCGGCAAAATGAAGCCAGCGCCGAGCAGAACGAGCAGGTCAAGAAAATTTCTTCGTGGGCGGCGATCCTGTTCGCACCGTCATTCGTGGCCGGGATCTACGGGATGAACTTCGACAACATGCCCGAGCTCCACTGGCTTTTCGGGTATCCGTTCGCGCTGCTCCTCATGGTGGCTGCAGGAGCGCTGATGTACGGGATCTTCAAGAAGAAGGGCTGGCTCTAGCCGGACACCGCCCCGGGCCTGCGACGAATGGTCAGGCGGCCATACCGGGGCTGCCTGCGAGGCCTCCACGACTGGCCGGACCTCCGGCCGCCAGCCGGGACCGCGCGTTGCCCGCAGCATGCACAAGAACGGCAACCACCAGGAACGCGGCAAGCACCTGGGTGGTTGCGCCGAGCACTCCCGGCCAGCCGCCGTCGAGCGTTGGATCAAGGAAGTCGTAGACGTACCAGCCGTCGAATCCGCCCCGGACCCACGAGAAGGCCAGGAAAGCGGCCGGGTAGCCGAGCCAGGCAAGCGGGCGCCACCAGGAACCCCGGGCCGTTCTCGTGACAAGCAGCCAGTCGAGCACCGCCGCCAGCGGGGCCAGCCGGTGGTGGACCAGCTGCGGCCAGTACAGATCCAGGCTCCACCATGGCTCTTCAGGAGGAGCCACGAGCAACACATAAATGATCCCCGTCATCACAAGATAGAGGACCAGCGCACCGAACAGGTGGTCCCACCAGGCGGGAAGGCGGTTCCTGGGCCTTGCCCCTGACACGACCATGACCAGCCCGAAGACGAGGTTCCCCTGCACCGTGAATTCCGAATACAGCTGCGGGATGTCCACATCGTTGCCGGGCAGGGTCGCATCGATGGTCTTTTGGACGAGTGCAGCGAGCACGAAGAGTCCGATGACGATACGGACGGTGCGGATCCAGGGACGGTCCGGGTCCAGCGCTTCGTGGGCCGCAAGGTGCAGCCTCACGGGCGGAACCGCCGGCTTCCAACCGCCATCATCATCCCTACGGCTCATGCAACCAGCGTGGCGGTTCGAGGCGGTAAAGGACAGGGTCCTTTGGAGGTATGAAGCCGGACGTCCGCCGGGTTAACGACGGGCGGTCCGGCGGGGGTGTGGATCAGGCGTTGGTTCTGCGCTTCAGCCAGCCCCAGACGCCGGTGGCGACAAAAAGGACGAGGCCAATAAGGGCGAGCCAGAGAAGACCCTTCACCACAAAGCCGACGATGGACAGGATGAGCCAGATGACAAGAAGTCCGATGATGATTCCCATGGGGCCAACTCTAGGCCCGGCCGGCCGGAATGAACTGGGCATCGGCCAGCGTTTCGCCCGAAGATACTGCGGCTCGACGTCATAAGCCGGTCCGCACGGCGCTGCTGGCCCTGGCTCACGCAGCGGACACCAGTCCTGCCGTGCCGTCCACGACCACCATCTGACCGTCCTTCAGCGTCCTCGTGCCGGAGCCCGTACCCATGACGGCGGGGATGCCGTACTCCCGGGCGACAATGGCTGCATGGGACCCTAGGCCGCCGAGGTCCACGACCACGGCTGCAGCCCGCTGGAACAACGGTGTCCAGGACGGGTTGGTATAGGGGCAAACGAGGATCTCGCCGCTGAGCAGCGAGCCAAACTCATCCGGGCCGTGGATGATGCGCACCATGCCCTTGGCCTGCCCCCGGCTGGCCGGGATTCCGCTCACCAGGGCGCCTTCAGTACCTTTCGGCGTGGTGAACAAAGCACTGGGCTCAAGCAGCGGAATTCCCTCCAGCTCTTTCCGCTTGGCTGCCCTGGCCTGCACGATCCGGCGGTACCTTTCCCTCTCGGCCGCGGAAAGCGCGTCGCCGTCGACCATCGCCTCCAGCTCCTCGAAGCGCAGGTGGTAGACGTCTTCCGGCCTGGCCAGGACCCCCGCCCGCGCGAGTCGCCTGCCCAGGTCCAACAGTGCCCGGCGCAGCGGCGGAAGGACCATGGTGGCGTAGAAGTGGCTGTCTTCCCGGAATGCCATCCCCGCCTTTGCGGATTCGACGGCGGCCGCCATCCGCCGGCGCAACTGGTGGATTCGCATCGCCGGATGCCGCATTAGGTCTTCGAGTGCTTCACCGGTCTGGTCGGTTGCCGGCGGCCGCCGGCCCGTCATGGATCTAACCAGTCCCAGCACGACCTCGGGGGCCTCGGACCAGGTTGGCGGGCTGCTGAGGACCACACTCATGGTCTCGCGGTGGCCATATTCCGCGAGGAACCGCTTGAAGGCCGCACGGAAGTCGGCGAACTCATCCCGCTGCGTGAGGGCGTCCAGCAGTTCGTCCGGGTTCAGGTGGGTGAAGAGCCCGGCCAGGTCCGGATTTGACTGCACCTGGGCAGCCAGCTGTTCAAGTGCTTTGTTGGCCTGGCTGGTGCGGGTCTGTGCGCCCGCGATCAGTGCCGGTGCAAGCCTGCGCCTGCCCAGCAAGAAGAGCATCGACCTCAACTTCAGCTGGGAGAGAAGCACCCCGGGAAGGTAGGAGATCCTGAGTTCCGTGATCCCGCGCATGGTGGCGAAGGCCTCTTCGGCGAGGGTCACCACGGCCTTCCAGGGTAAGGAACCGGGTTCCTGCATGTTGAGCCGGTCAACGTCAGCAAGGAAGGCGCTGAACCGGGGATCACCTGTCCAGCGGGCCGGGCTGTATCGTTTGGCCCGCCGGACCAGGGAATACGGCGCGGCCAGCGTACGAAACGTGGGCCTGGGTACCGGCGGCACCAGCCGGACCACTACCCCGTCCTCCTCAGGCAACAGTTCTTGCAGCGGCGGGAACGCAATGCCAACGCTTCCGGCCATGCCGTGGAGCATGGCCAGGATTCCGCGCTGCATCCAACCGGACACATCGAGCGGATAGGGTCGGACCTGGAACATCTCCAGGAAGAACGGACCAACCAGCCGTTGAAACCGGTTGAGCGGAAATGGCTGCGGCGGCAGGGCCGTGATGGGCCTGGCCTGCACGAGATAGGCGCGTCCGCGGGCTATTGCCCACTCCATATCCTGCGGCCTGCCGAAATGTTCCTGTGCCCGCACGGCCAACCGCACCAGTTCGGCCAACTGCTCCTGGCTGAGTTCCAGCCGGGGCTGCGGCGTCCCGCCGGCCATGGCCTCCGGGCCCTCAAGCCCGGGACTGTGGGCGGCCAATCCGCTGCCGCCGGGGCTGAAGGAGCGTAATCTGCCCGCAGGGTCAAGGACATAACGGTCGGGAGGGACCTCGCCTGAAACGATTGCCTCGCCCAGGCCCTGCCCGGCATCGATGACAACCTCGCGGCGTTCCCCGGTCACCGGGTTGGCGCTGAACATGACGCCGGCGGTATCTGCCTGGACCATCTCCTGCACCACAACGGCCATGGCCACGACCGCAGGGTCGATGCCCTGGCGCCGCCGGTACGAGATGGCGCGTTCCGTCCACAGGGAGGCCCAGCAATCGACCACAGCCTGCAACACAGCGTGCTCGCCGACAACATTGAGGTACGTGTCCTGCTGGCCTGCGAAGGCTGCGCCTGGCAGGTCCTCCGCCGTGGCGCTGGACCGCACCGCAACGGGACCGCTGCCGAGGGCAGCGTATGCAGCGGCGATATTTTCGCGGAGTTCCCCGCGGATTCTGGTTGCGCTGAACAGCTGCCGCATCTCAGAGCCGGGGGCATCTGCCTCAACCAGGGCCGCCAACGATTCCCGCAATCCGGACTCCGCGAGCATTGTGCGGTAGGCCGCCGTCGTCACGACAAACCCCTGCGGAACCGGAAAACCTGCCCGCACGAGTTCACCGAGGTTGGCGCCCTTGCCGCCGGCCAGCGCACGGTCCCGGACCCCGAATTCCGCCATGTTGCCTACAGTCTTGTCGTCCACCCGGGCTCCTGACGTTTCCCGACCAATATTTCCTTCAAGCTAGGCCTAAGACCGGCGGCGCACAACAGGATCTATAGGTGCAGATGTTGCCAGGGCGGGATGCCAACGGGGCGGGGACCTGCAGAGTAAGTACCGGGGAGGCTTGTGCGGCGGTGCTCATTTGGAGCTGCGATGCCTGCGGGGCTGCGCTCATTCTGGCGCTGTGATGATTTGTGGAGCTAAGGAGATTCGAACTCCTGACCTCTTCGATGCGAACGAAGCGCTCTACCAACTGAGCTATAGCCCCCGATCGTGGCCGCTCCTGCGGGAAAAACCGCTGGTGCGGAACCGGTGTCCCTAGGCTACAAATAATCCTTGCCCAACGCCAATTCACGGCCCCACGCCGCTCCGCGGCCCAACGCCAATCCGCGCCGCCTGGACGTTCGCGCCCTCGCCGGGTGCCGCCGTCGGGCCTTATGCCCGGCGGCGCTGCAGAACGTCGTCCAGATTACTCAGGGCCTTCTGGGCCTTGGACAGCTGCTGTGCTTCCGCTGCAGCCGCTGCCTCTGCCGCCGGCGCGGCGGCCCCCTTCTTCAGTGAGGGTTTGCCGACGGCTTTAGGCGCCTCGGGAAGTTCGAGCGGCTCCGGCTGGGGACGTTCAGCCTTAGCTGCCTCCACGTAGACGGGCTTGGGCACCTCCACGGGCTCCCACGGGGTGCCGGAGGCAGCCGCAGCCGCACTCGTATCGCCCGCGGCCACAGCGACGGCGAGGGCGGCTTCACGCAGTTCCACGGCAGTAAGCGGCTTGACCTTGGCCTGCCCGGCCTCGGCATCGAAGAGCGGGCTTTCCGGACGGGCCGGTGCTGCCTCAGGCTTGGGCGGAACGGCAACAGCTTCGTCACGGCGGGGTGCAGGCGCGCTCATGGCAGATTGGAATGCCGCGTTGACCTTCGCTTTGCGGTCCCGGACGGCGAGCCAGCGCAACAGGGCCACCGACCCCACGGTCAACAGGGCGCAGGTGACCGGAAGGGCGGGCGAACCGACGCCGAAGGGCAGCAGCACACCCGAGATGAATGCGGTGAGAAGGGACAACAGCCCCGCAAGCGCCAGGGCGGTCCGGCCATAACGGATGCGGAGCTTGGCCGGAGCCGGCGTGTTTGCAGTTCCGGCAGCGGATCCTGCACTCTTCCTGGGTTCCATGGCTTTCTCCTGCTGGGCGGCGACATTCAATACCAGGCCGGCGGGCGGGTCCGGCCTGTCATCGGCGGGGGTGTCTGCCAGGAAGTCGACGGCGGGCTGGAACTGGTGCCGGCGGTTCCGGAGGACGTAAGGGGCAACCCATACAATCCAGAGCGCGACGGCAACCACGAGGATCACTGAGCTGCTAAGGGGGAAGTCCACACTCAAAACCGTATGAGCATCATGCCTGCTCAGGCCGCATTACCAAGGGTGTGTCGTGCCCCCGGAGGCAAACGGCGGGTTTTGTGAACGGCGCGACGCCAACCATGGGCCCAGGAGGCCTTCCGGGACCTCTTCCGATGTGAGGGCGAAAGACCGGTGGTCCGCCCATTCGCCGTTGATGTGCAGGAACCGCGGCCGGTACCCCTCGTCCCGGAACCCCAGCTTCTCCACCACCCGGAGGCTCGGTCCGTTCTCCGGCCGGATGTTGATTTCCAACCGGTGCAGGCCCAGGGTCCGGAAGCAGTGGTCCGTCACCAGGGCCACGGAGGTGGGGGCTATCCCCCGCCCCGCCCGCTCCTGGTCCACCCAATACCCGAGGGTGGCCATCATGGCCGAACCCCAGACAATCGAGGACACGGTCAGCTGCCCCACAATCGCGGGGTTCCTGAGGCCCGGCGTCCACTCGGTGATCAGAAAGGGAAGCGCCGTGGCCTGGGCGGCCTGCATCTTCAGCGAGCGCACCATGTGCCGGTAATCGGGCAGCCCGCCGGCCGGATCCGGGTTGGAGGCCTCCCAGGGCGCCAGCCACGCACTGTTCCGCGACCGGACTTCCGTCCACTCCTTCTTGTCGCGGTAACGGATAGGCCGAAGGACCAGGTCGCCGCATTCGAGGGTGACCGGCCAAATGGGACCGCTCTGCATGGCGCTACCGGGAGAGGCCGGCGGTGAAGCCCGGCAGCCATTCCCGCAGGCCGGGACCCAGGTCTTCGCTGTCAATGGCGAGCTGGACGCAGGCCTTGAGGTAGCTGAGTTTGTCCCCCGTGTCGTAGCGGCGGCCGCGGAACACAACCCCGTACACGCCGTGGCCCTCGGCGTCGCCGGACGCCAGTTCCTGCAGGGCGTCCGTCAGCTGGATTTCGCCGCCGCGTCCCGGCTTGGTGTGTTCGAGGACGTCGAAGACCGCCGGGTGCAGGACGTACCGCCCGATCAGGGCAAGGTTGGAGGGCGCTTCCTCGGGCGAAGGTTTTTCGACGAGCCTGTTGACGCGGACGTAGTCCCCGCCGTCGATCGCCTGGACGTCCGCACAGCCGTACGCGCTGATCTGCGAGGGTTCAACTTCGATGAGCGCGACGACGGAGCCGCCCGTTTTCGCCTGCACGTCAATCATGGTGCTGAGGAGTTCGTCGCGGGCGTCAATGAGGTCATCCCCCAGCAGGACCGCGAAGGCCTCGTTGCCCACGTGCTGCTTTGCCCGGAGCACTGCGTGGCCCAGGCCATGGGGGTCGCCCTGCCGGACGTAGTGGATGTCACCCAGCTGGCTTGCCGCCTGGATGGACGCCAGCTTCTCCGTGTCCCCTTTGTCCTCAAGGGTCGATTCGAGGGAGGGAACCCGGTCGAAATGGTCTTCAAGGGCGCGCTTGTTACGGCCTGTAATCATCAGGATGTCGTTGAGGCCCACGTGCACGGCTTCCTCCACCACATACTGGATGGCAGGCTTGTCCACGACGGGCAGCATTTCCTTGGGCATCGCCTTGGTGGCAGGCAGGAACCTGGTGCCCAGGCCCGCTGCGGGAATGACGGCTTTGCGGACTCTGGGGTTACTGGTGTTCACCGGTCTAATCTAGCGTCAGTCAGGCGTTTCAGTAACCACCGGCGCGGCGGCCCCGCGCCCGGACCGCGAAGCCACGGCATCGCGGGCCACCCAGGAAGGACACCATGCTTCAGGAGACCAACGCAGTCAAGGACGATATCCGCGCCGCCCACCGGAGGCGGCGGGCAGGCCTGTCACCGGCGCAGCTGGAGGCCGCTGGTTCCGCCCTGGCCATCCACGGGGAAGCCTGGGCGGGCAGGGTCGCCGGCGGCAGCCCGGGAACTGCCTGCGTGTACCTCGGCGTGGGACAGGAACCGCCCACCTTGCCGTTGATTGCCGCGCTGCACCGAAGCGGCCACAGCGTCCTGCTCCCCGTCTGTGAGCCGGGACGGGAAATGAGCTGGGTGTACTGGACGCCCGGGACAGGATTCGAGCGCAGCAAATATGCGCCGATCCTGGAACCCGCGGGAGTCCGCCACGGCCCGGAGACGGCCGGAGGCGCGGCGATGCTCTTCATTCCGGCCACAGCCGTGGACCTCGCGGGAAACAGGATTGGCCAGGGCGGCGGGTACTACGACAAATTCCTGGGGCATCTTGCTACGGCGGGGAAGGAAATTCCGCTCGCCGCGGTTATTTATGACGAAGAATTGCTGCCCGCCGGCCGGATTCCCGCAGAGGAGTTCGACCGGCCGGTCCCGGCGGTGCTCATGCCCTCCGGATACCGGCCCCTGGCGGGCGGCGCCTGAGCCCGGGGCTGCCGGACCCAGATGATAGAATTAGCACTCAGGCCCTGCGACTGCTAATGGTTTACCAGTTGGCAGCACGGGACCTCTCGTTTGCCCAAGAGGAGGAGCACCAGTGCCTACATATGCTTACGCCTGCAAGGATTGCGGCCACGCCTTCGACATTGTCCAGTCGTTCTCGGACAGCAGCCTGACGTCATGCCCGGAATGCGGGGGAACGCTGCGCAAGAAGTTCAACAGCGTCGGCGTCGTCTTCAAGGGCTCGGGCTTTTACCGCACTGATTCCCGCGACTCCAAGGGCAGCTCCGTCTCCCCCGCACCCTCCGCGGCGCCGGCTGCACCGGCTCCCGCACCTGCCGCTTCCGCGCCCGCAGCAGCCGCCAGCTAGGACTTCCACGCCATGACGACGGCGGCCGGCGCCTTCCTGCGCCCGGCCGCCTTTGTCCACATAGGCGCAGTTCAGCCTCCCTGGCGTGCCGCCCCGCCCCTTAGCGTGGGCGCATGCCGATACTTTCCCGCCCTCACCGCAACGGCCCGGGGTGGCCCGCGGGCACCAGTTCCCCGGGACGCCGTCCCGGATACCGTTCGTTCCGCTCCCGGTTTGCCGGCTGGCTAAGCCGCAACCGACGCCTCGCTGCAGCCCTGCTCTTCTGCGCGGCGGCGGCCATCACGGTGCAGCAGCTCACTCCTGCCCCGCTATCGACCGTCACGGCCCTTGCCGCTGCCAGGGACCTCCCTGCCGGCACCGCAATGACGGCAACCGACCTGGCCCGTGTCCAGGTGCCGCCGGGGATGATGGCCCCAGGATTCCTCCGCGACGACGCAGCCGCCACCGGGAAGCAGCTTGCTTCCCCAATGCGCAAAGGACAGCTCCTCACCGATGCCCAGCTCCTGGGCCCCGGGCTCCTCGCTGGTGCGCCACCCGGCTCGGCCGCCGTTCCCCTGCGCATGGCGGATGCGTCATCCATCCAGCTGGTCTCCCCCGGCCAGTTGGTCAACGTCGTACTGACATCAGCCAACGGCTTCGACCAGCAGGGGCCATCCGAGGTTCTCGCCTCTGCCGTCCCGGTGCTGTGGACATCCAACAAGGGTGGGCAGAGCGGCCAGTGGCTGGGCACCACGGAAACGGACGGACTGCTCGTCGTGGCAGCCACCGCGGAGCAATCCTCCCGCCTGGCCGGTGCCTCCACCCAGGGCAGGCTGTTCTTCGTCCTGGTCAGCCCGCCCTAAACCCTCGGGAACCCTCACCAGTGGAACCCCTCACCAGCGGAACCCCGCAGCGGGACCAGGCGCCACCCGTCCGGGCGCCGCAGGCCCTTAGCCCCAGTGCGGCGGCCGCTGTTCCTTCAACCAGGCGTCGTGGTCATCGTCCCGGTCACCCCAGCTGCGGGCGTCGTCCTCGGCGGCCTTGGTCGGAAGGAGGTCCCCGGTGCCGGCCTTCGTCGTCCGGGCGGCAGGCCCGTCCGAAGCCGGCTTCGCGGCGCCAGCTGCGTCACCCTGGGTTTCAGGTTCCGCGGTCCCGCTGTCGTTCGCAGCGTTGCCGTTTACGCTGTTTTCGTCCACAGCGTTGCCGTTCATCCCGCTGCCGTCCACAGCGTTGCCGTTCATCCCGTTGCCGTTGCGGCGCGGATCTTCCTCGCGCACGTGTCCTCCGCTGATCCCGTTCACGGCCAGGTCTCCCTCCGGCCCGCTGTTTCCTGTTGGGGAGTCACCGGCCGTGGAGGCCGTTTCCCTGTTGTCCGGGGCACTGGCGCGGCGTCCCTGCCCGTTCCGGCCGAAACCGGTGCCGGCGGCGTCCGTTCCTGCCTGGTGCCCGTTCCCGCCGGCGTCCTGCCGGTTTCCGCTGTCATCGCCGCGGTCGTCGCTGGGCAGGTAGGAAACACCACCCGGCGCAGAAGCGGCCATTCCATGGAACGCCTGGTCGAAGTCATCGTCAAGGAATCCTGCAGAGGGCGTGGTCCTGGCCGGCAACACCATCTTTTCCAGCCCAAGGTAGCCGGCGATACGGTCCGCGCAGGACGAAGGATCGGTGAAGACCTCGATGGTCCAGAGCGGCATATAGCGCCACCCCAGCCGCTCCAGCAGTTGAGGCCGCAGCCGGCTCCGTTCACGCACGCTCATGGTGCGGTACTGCGCAGTGCCGTCGGACTCAATGGCTACGGGCCGTGGAAGGTCGGACTCGTCCTGGCCCATGGTGTTGAGGGGGTCGGCGGCGGCAACAACGTCGATGGCGCCGTCGTACTGGTGCCAGACCCTCGCCCCGCGGGCCCGCAGCCGGTCGCCCAAGTCCGCGACCAACGGATCTGCCCCCAGTGCCTGTTCGCTGGCGGCCGCCCGGGACGCGGGGGTACCCAGGTCGGTGTTGCCGGAAATCTCCCGGTCCAGCAGCGTGTACAGGTCCACCGCGCCGTGGGTGAGCCGGGTGTGGTCCAGGTCCTCGGGACGGAAGCAGGTCAGCACGTGCATGGAACGGCGTGCGCGGGTCATGGCCAGCGCGAATTTCTCCCTGCCTCCTTCCGCGGAGAGCGGCCCGAAGTTGTGCAGCGCCCGGCCGTGCGGGGTCCGCCCGAATCCCGGCGAGAAAATGACGTGGTCGCGGACCAGTCCCTGAGCCCTTTCCAGGTCGACCACCCGGAAGGACTCCGGGCCGGCGCCGAAGAATCCGGCCAGGCCCGGCTGGTTGGACAGCTGGAGCCGGATGGACTCGCCGATCCGCGCGGCGTGGCGCAGGCTGGCGGTAACCACGGCGAGGGACGTCCGCGGGCGCATGCGCGCGTGCTCGAAAACCAGTTCCACGACGCGGTTGACCTCGGCCACCACGGATTCCACGCCTTCGTGGTCGGCGCTGGGAAGCCCCGTGCCGTCAGGAAGGTACTCCACCAACAGGGAGCGGTCCAGCCCGGTCGCGGACTGGCCTTCCGGCAGCCGGCGCAGGCCACCGTCGTAGATGTTCTTGCTTAGTTGGAGGACAAGGTCTTCGTCCACCGCGCGGTACACCACGTTGAGCCGCCACACCGGCAGCACGGCGGAGAGCGCGGTGAAAGCGCTCTCCACACGGTGGTGCGCCGATTCGCCGGGCGCGAGCCGTTCCACCCCAACCGTGAATGTCCGTGGCGTGGCGATGCGGGAATCGCCGAAGGCGATGACCTGCCGGGCGCGGGCAATCGAGGGCAGGACTGCCTGCAGGGAGGTCGCCTCGGCGTCGAGGATCACGACGGCATCGAAGTGCTGCTCCGCGGGCAGCAGGCCCGTCATCAGGTACGGGCTGACGGACCAGACCGGAACCAGGCTGCCGATCAGGTCAGGTGCCTGCGCGGTGAGGGCCGGCAACGAGACCCGTCCGTCCTTCAGCAGGCTGCGCAGGAGGTCCGCCTGGCGGGGCTGGGCGGCAATGGCACTGCGCCACCGTTCAGCCAGGTCCCACCGAAGCCGGGCGGCACCGCTGGCGATGTGGGCGTTGTCGGCCAGCCGGTACTCGGCCTCGAGCTGGCGCAGGGCCTCGCCGTCGGACATGGCCAGGTAGTCGTCGCCGCTGATCATGGCTTCGAGGGCGGACTGCCACCAGGCAAGTTCGAGTTCTGCGGCGACGGATCCTTCCGGAACTTCCCGCTCCGCGAGGTCATCGAGCAGTTCACCGAGTCCGTGTTCGCGCATGTTCTCGATAAGGAGCGTCCGCTCGGGCAGGGTCTTGAGGGTGTCGGTATCCGCCACCAGCCGCTCCAGCCGCTCCATCAGCCGGGCGTAGGGAACGGTTGCCAGGGATCCGCCGTCTTCCGTGTGCCGCAGGGCCTCGCCGAGCTGCGCCAGCTCGCGGTCCAGGGACCGGTACATGGCGTTCATTTCGGCCAGGCCGGATGGAACCGCGGGGTGCCGCTGGGTGGTGGCGTACCCTGCCCACAGGGCCCGCTGCTCCTGGACCAGGACCAGCGACGAGTGCAGGTCCGCGATGTGCACGCCGGGGCGGACGTATTCCTTCGCCACCCGGCGAAGCCGGGAGCGCTGCATGGCCGTCAATTCGATGCCGCGTTCGCGGCGCCAGGCGGACGGGGCCGTGGCGGAGATCAGGTCCGTGACCGGCCGGTCGAAGATGTCCGGGGTGAATTTGTCCAGGCTGCCGCGAACGGCCACGAGCAGTTCCAGCTGCTCACCCCACTCGGCGAACGACTCGCCCAGGCGGATCTCCGCATGCTCGGCCACTGCCTGCATACGGTCGCGCAGGGCAGGAAGGCTTTTCGCCACGGACCGGACCAGGTCCTGGGCTTCCTCCGTTTCCTTGCGGGTCAGCAGCCGGGCACCGTGCCAGGGGCTGGTGGTGGCCGCTTTGCTGAAACTGCCCAATTCCGCGGCGCGCCGAAGCCTGCCGGCCAGCTCCTCACGGTCACGGATGTTGTCCAGGACGCTCCGCTTGAGCCGGACGGTGGTTGCCGGCGCGGGATGGATGGACGTGAGCTCGGCCAGTGACTGCATGGCCTGGTACGGCGAGCAGCCCCACCGCTCCCGGACGTTGTGGAGCGACGCCACATGGTCCATGAGCGCATGCCGGTGCTCGGTCAGGGTGGCATGCAGGTTCCCGAGCTGCGGCTCCAGCGACTTTTCGTTGCGGACGATGGCCCGGACCAGTTGGCCCTTCAGCTGCTGGGCGGAAACGTTGCCGGAGAGCTGGAACAGGATGGACTCCAGCCCCAGGGTCTCCAGGTGTCCGGATACTTCGTTCAGGCTGGCGCGGCGGTCCCCCACCACCAGCACGGTCTTCCCGGCGTCCACCAATGCGCCGATGGTGTTGATGGCGGTCTGGGTCTGGCCGGTACCTGGCGGGGTGCTGACCACCAGGGAGTCGCCGGCACGGGCAGCATCAATCACATACTGCTGGTCCGCGTCGGCGTCCAGGAGGAGGAGCTCATCCTTTGGGTGCCTGTTGTCCAGGTGCGGGAAGCGGGACGGGTCCGGGTCCTGCACGTCCACCATTTCGCCGCCGGCCGCGGTGGCGAGGGCGGAGACGATGGGATGCGAGTCGTTGATCCAGGGATCGTCGAGGTTGCCGGAGAGGTCCGCGAAGGTGGAAACCAGCAGGTTGTGCTGGGTTTCGGCCCCGTGGATGGGCCGGATCAGGGTGGCCAGCCGGTCCAGGACGGGCTGGGGGTCGAACCGCGCCGTGCTGTAGGCAAGGCGGGTGACGGCGTTGACGTCGAAGACAATGCCGTGGATGTTCTTCAGGTGCCGCACCAGCGCGGGGTTGATGTGTGCCTGCTCGGTGAGCTGAAGTTCGAAGTCGTCCTCGCCCGGGCGGACGGTGAGGGAGATGGCGGTCAGCATCACCGGGGCGGATACGCGCTGAGGTTTGCCCCCGACGGCGGACGTCCACACCACGGTGCCTGCGGACAGGTAGCCGGCATCGATGCCGCGGTCGTTGGCAAGTTCAAAGATCTTGGACCGGATGTTCCGCGATGCCCGTGCCGCCACGACATACTGCTGCCGGTCCCGGATCAGCGTGGACAGTCGGGTACGGCGCCCGGCCATGAGCTGGGCAAGCCCGGAGGGGTGGGCCGAGGTGAGGTCGATGGAACCTTCGGGGGTCTTGGTAAAGCGCAGCATCGTGTCCGCGCCGGTGACCGGTTTGAGCCCGGACAGCCATTTACGAAGCTCTTCCGAGCCTTCCGGGTGGCCTTGACCAACTGACACTTCTGCCTTCTTTTCTGCGTTTGCACGTGACGCCCTGGACCATACCGGCATAGCTTCGAGAGTAGCCGCTTCGACGCCGGACTTGAGAGACCGCAACACTGGGGCAAGGGAATTTGCGGAGGTTTTCACCGGGAAAAAGCAGTGGCCGGCCCCCGCTGGCGGAGGCCGGCCACTCACAGTGCTATTCCCATTCGATGGTTCCCGGCGGCTTGCTGGTCACGTCCAGCACCACCCGGTTGACGCCGTCCACCTCGTTGGTGATCCGGTTGGAAATCCTGGCCAGGAGGTCGTACGGAAGCCGCGACCAGTCGGCGGTCATGGCGTCCTCGGAGGAGACGGGACGGAGCACGATGGGGTGGCCATAGGTGCGGCCATCGCCCATGACGCCCACGCTGCGGACGTCGGCGAGCAGGACGACCGGCATCTGCCATACGTCGTTGTCCAGGCCGGCTGCGGTCAGCTCGGCGCGGGCAATGGCGTCCGCCTTGCGCAGCAGGTCCAGCCGGTCCTTGGTGACCTCGCCGACGATCCGGATGCCCAGGCCCGGGCCCGGGAAGGGCTGGCGGCCGACGATTTCCTGCGGCAGGCCAAGCTGGGCGCCCACTGCGCGGACCTCGTCCTTGAACAGGGCGCGCAGCGGCTCGACGAGCTCGAACTGCAGGTCCTCGGGCAGCCCGCCCACATTGTGGTGGCTCTTGATGTTCGCGGCACCTTCACCGCCGCCCGATTCGACGACGTCCGGGTACAGGGTGCCCTGGACCAGGAATTTGATCTTTTCGCCGTGCGCAGCTGCCTCGGCGATGATGGCCAGTTCGGCTTCCTCGAAGGCGCGGATGAACTCGCGGCCGATGATCTTGCGCTTGGTCTCGGGGTCGCTGACGCCGGCCAGCGCGGACAGGAAGCGTTCCTGTTCGTTGGCCACATACAGCTTCACGCCGGTGGCAGCCACGAAGTCGCGTTCCACCTGTTCGGCTTCGCCTTCGCGCAGGAGGCCGTGGTCAACGAACACGCAGGTGAGCTGGTCGCCCACAGCGCGCTGGACCAGGGCTGCCGCCACGGCGGAATCGACACCGCCGGAAAGGCCGCAGATGACCCGGGCATCCCCGATCTGCTGGCGGATGCGCTCCACCTGCTCTTCGAGGATGTTGCCGGTGGTCCAGTTGGGCTCGATCTTGGCGCAGTTGAACAGGAAGTTCTCGAGCACCTGCTGGCCGTAGGCGGAGTGCTTGACCTCAGGGTGCCACTGCACACCGAACAGGCCCTTTTCCTCGTTGGCGAAAGCGGCCACTTCCGCGCCCGCCGTCGTGGCCAGGACTTCGAAGCCTTCCGGCGCCCGGTGGACGGAGTCGCCGTGGCTCATCCAGGTCTTCTGGTGCTGGGGCATGCCCTCCAGCACGGAGCGCCCCTCGCCCAGGATGGTGGTTTCCGTCGATCCGTACTCCCGCAGCCCGGTCTTGTCCACCGTGCCGCCCAGGGCGTTGGCCATGGCCTGGAAGCCGTAGCAGATGCCAAAGACGGGGACGCCCGCTTCGAAGAGGTCGGCACCCACGCTGGGGGCGCCGTCGGCATAAACGCTGGAAGGTCCGCCGGAAAGGATGATGGCGGCGGGGTTCTTGGCCAGGAGCTGCTCGGTGGAGTAGGTATGCGGAACCACTTCCGAATACACATTCGCTTCCCTGACGCGGCGGGCAATCAGCTGCGCGTACTGGGCACCGTAATCAACAACCAGCACCGGCTTCTGGGAAGTTTGGGATGCAGTGGGAGTAGTCACCGTAATAGCCTACTTGGCGCCGTTGCACCGGCGCATCTTGGGACGGCCCGCTGTGACGGAGCAAACGTCCGACGGCGGCTGGCCGGCCGGGCACGCCGGCTGCGGCTGGCCGGCCGCTTGGGTCTGCAGCGGGTTGGCTGCGCGGCGGGTTGGGGCTGTGCGGGAGTTCAATAGCGCTGCGGCGCCTGCGGGTTGGCGGCCAGTTCGGCCTCCACCTCCGCGTGGAACTTCTTCTCGACGATGAAGGACAGGAACGGCACCACGCCGCCAAGGGCCAGCAGGACCAGCTTCAGGAACGGCCAGCGCATCAGCGACCAGAGCCGGAAGTTGGAAATCAGGTAGACCACATACATCCAGCCGTGCACGATCAGCACGGTGACGGAGATATTGACGCCGTTGAGTACACCGGCGGGCT
Organism: Pseudarthrobacter phenanthrenivorans; assembly: GCF_000813845.1. Classification (GTDB taxonomy): domain Bacteria; phylum Actinomycetota; class Actinomycetes; order Actinomycetales; family Micrococcaceae; genus Arthrobacter; species Arthrobacter phenanthrenivorans_B. Next base: position 8,033 of record NZ_JWTB01000021.1, on the reverse strand, counting down.
CGGCATCGGCGAACCCGAATCCGAACGGCTGGCCGGTCACGGCATTGGTGCCGCCGGCGAACAGGTACTGCCCGAAGCCGTAGCGCACCACGAGTTCGGCGCACAGCAGGAGCAGCATGGTGCCCGTGAGGTAGGCCATGACCTTGTAGAACTTCAGGGCCGACCGGATCTGCGCTTCCGTTCCGCCGAAGCGGCGCTTCCTGGACGTCTTGCCACCCGGGGTCTGGGCGGACGGGGTGGCAGGTTTCGGATCAATCATGGCTGTACCTTTTGTTCGTGCTGGCCAGGCTGCGGGTGCTGTCCAGGCTGCTGTGGAAGCTGGTGCGGGTTGTGCTGGGGGTCTTCGGGGCCGGCCGCGCCGTCAGCCTCGAGTGCTTCCTCCAGGTCGCGGTGGTAGTCGTCCTTGACCAGCCGCCACCAGATGAAGAAGGCGAATCCAGCGAAGACCACCCATTCGATCGAGTAGAAGAGATTAAGCCAGTTGATGTGCTGCCCCGGCGGCTGCGGCCCGATGTTCAGCGGCAGGAGTTTTCCGGGCGCTGCCGCGGCACTGACGTCCTGGCCCGCCACCACCTCGGCCGTGGCTGATACGAACCCGGGGTAGCTGCTCACGTCCCAGTAGTTGATGAGTTCCGCCACGGAAACGGCCGTCGCCTCACCCGGCTTGGCCGCTTTCCCGGCCACCGGCGCTTCGGAGGGCAGCAGGCGGCCGGTCAGTTCCACCAGGCCCGACGGCGGTGCGGCCGCATCCTGGGGTTGCGCCACCCACCCGCGGGCCACGGGAATCCACGTCTGGGGTGATGCCGCCGCGCCCGAGAGCGTGGGGGCGCCGTTGACGGCGAACGCCGCGACCACCCAGTAGCCGCTCTTTCCGTCATGCAGGCGGCCAGGGACCAGCACCTGCTTGTCGGGGCTGTACGTTCCCTGGGCGGTGACCATCTGGTCCGCCACACTGCCGTGGAAGAACTCCCCCGGCTGGAGCGTGGCGGTGAGCGGCTGGATCTGCTCGGACGCGGGGTTGACCGGCACCTCGGGCTGCGTGGATCGGCCGAACTGCCACTGGCTCAGCAGCACGAAGACCCCGGAGAGGACGATCGCCAAGACAAAACCGGCGATCCATCGGGGCTTAAGGGCTGTTTTCCACACGTCTTAACCGTACTTCGTACTTCTGTAGAACAACTAAACGCCAGGGACGGACCAGCCTGGGCCGCGGCCCGGGCTAATGGTCGAAGAACACGAGGCTGGAGTTAATCAGCTCGGCGATGACTTCGGCGTCATAGGCACGCCGCAGGGATTCGCGGAAGGACTCCTTTGAAAGCGAACGGGCCAGCGTGGCCAGCACTTCCAGGTGGTCCGAAAACGAGCTGGCCGGTGTGGCAATGAGCAGGATGACCGTGGCGGGTCCGTCGGCGGCACCGAAGTCCAGCGCATGACCGTATTTTGCGATGCCGACGGCGATGGAGGTTTGGGACACGAATTCGCTGCGCGCGTGCGGCAGTCCGACGCCGCCGGGAAGCCCCGTTGCCAGCTGGTGCTCCCGGGCGTTGACGTTCTTGAGGAACCCGTCAAGATCCGAAATCCGCCCGGCAGCGTACAGCCGCTCTGCCAACTGGTTGGTGGCGTCCGTCTTGTCCTTCGCCTCCATCTCCAGGATCACCATGTCGGGAGTGGTGAGGTGGGCGTCGTACGGGTCCAGTGGTTCCGCCAAGGCGTATCCCTTCAGTCAGCAATGCGGGGCAAGCGGCCCCTCAGCGCAAGGGCACGATGTCTTCAGCGCCCAAGCGGGCGGCGTCCGCGGATTCGTCGTCCGGCTGTTGCTGGCTAAGGCGTTCTGCTTCCACACGGGCAATGTAGTGGCGGACCTCGTTTTCACGCTGCGCGTCACTCCAGCCAAGGACGTCACCCATCAGTTTAGCGACAACGGGGGCAGCGGACACACCGCGGTCCCACGCCTCGATGGAGATGCGCGTGCGCCGGGTGAGGACGTCCTGCACGTGGCGGGCCCCCTCGTGGGTGGCCGCGTAGACGGCCTCAGCCTGGAGGTAGTCGTCCGCGCCCGGCAGGGGCTCCGCGAGTTCGGGGTTCTGCGCAATGATGGCCAGGACCTCCGGTGTCATGGACCCGTAGCGGTTGAGCAGGTGCTCGATCCGCGCCACGTGGACGCCGGATTCCTCGGCGGTGCGGTTGCGGCGGTTCCAGGCTGCGCGGAACCCACTGGCACCCAGCAGCGGGATGGTCTCCGTGCAGCTGGGCGGCACCCGCTCGTCCATGGTGCGGGTGGCCTCATCCACCGCGTCCTTGGCCATGACACGGTAGGTGGTCCATTTGCCGCCGGCCACCACCACGAGGCCCGGAACCGGGTGCGCCACCACATGCTCGCGGGACAGCTTGGCGGTGGAGTCGTTTTCGCCGGCCAGCAGCGGGCGCAGGCCCGCGTATACCCCTTCAACGTCTTCCCGGGTCAGCGGCCGCTTCAGCACCTGGTTGACGTGCTCCAGCACATAGTCGATGTCCTTGCTGGAGGCGGCGGGGTGCGCCTTGTCCAGGTGCCAGTCGGTGTCGGTGGTGCCGATGATCCAGTGCCGGCCCCAGGGAATGACGAACAGCACCGACTTCTCAGTGCGCAGGATCAGCCCCACCGTGGACTGGAAACGGTCGCGGGGAACCACCAGGTGGATGCCCTTGGAGGCGCGGACCTTCAACTGGCCCCGGTCGGTGACCATGGCCTGGGTTTCGTCGGTCCAGACGCCGGTCGCGTTAATGACCTGCTTGGCTCGGATGCTGAACTGGGTGCCGTCCTCGCGGTTTTCGACTTTGGCGCCGACCACCCGCTCGCCTTCGCGGAGGAAGTCCACCACCTTCATCTGGTTCACGGCATGGGCGCCGTAGTACGCGGCCGTGCGGACCAGGTTGGCGCAGTATTTGGCGTCATCGACCTGGCCGTCGTAGTACCGGATGGAGCCGACGAACGCATCGTTCTTGAGACTGGGGGCGGCCCGGAGAGTTCCCCGGCGGCTCAGGTGTTTGTGGAAGGGCACGCCCCGGCTGTGTCCGCTGGAAATGGACATGGCGTCATACAAAGCGATGCCGGCCCCCACGTAGGGCCGCTCGATGAAGGGCTTGGTCAGCGGGTACAGGAACGGCACCGGCCGTGCCAGGTGCGGGGCGATCTCGGACAGCAGGAGGCCGCGTTCCTGCAGAGCCTCTTTGACCAGGGCGAAGTCCAGCATTTCGAGGTAGCGCAGGCCGCCGTGGATAAGTTTGGAAGACCGTGACGAGGTTCCGGCTGCCCAGTCGCTGGCCTCCACGATGCCAACGCTCAGGCCCCGGGTGACAGCGTCCAGCGCCGCTCCGGTACCGACGATCCCGCCGCCGACGATCAGGATGTCCAGTTCCTGGCCGGGTTCAGTTGTGGCACGCAACCGCTGGATGGCCGTTTCCCTGGCTTCCGGGCCAAGGACCCCGCCGTTTGCAGGAACACTCTTCATTGAACGCCTCCAGTGCCTCGTGCCGGTAGTAAACCCACACTACTTGCTCGTGGCGTGCTTTGGGCAGGGCGGCCGCGGTCCACGCCGCCCTGCCGGCCGCGTCAGTTCCCGGCGTAGGGCGACACCACGACGTCGACCCGCTGGAATTCCTTCAGGTCCGAATAGCCCGTGGTCGCCATGGAGCGGCGCAGCGCACCGATGAGGTTGGACGTGCCGTTGGTGTGGTGGCCGGGTCCGAAGAGGACTTCCTCCAGCGGCCCTACGGTGCCCACGTTGGCGCGGTCACCGCGCGGAAGTTCCGTGTGGTGCGCTTCCTGGCCCCAGTGCCAGCCCTTGCCCGGGGCTTCCTCTGCCCTCGCCAGGGCGCTCCCCAGCATGACGGCGTCGGCGCCCATGGCGATGGCCTTGACGATGTCGCCCGAGGTGCCCATGCCGCCGTCGGCAATCACATGGACGTACCGGCCGCCGGACTCGTCCATGTAGTCGCGGCGGGCGGCGGCGACGTCGGAGATGGCGGAGGCCATCGGCGAGTGGATGCCCAGCGCGCGGCGGGTGGTGGTGGTCGCACCGCCGCCGAAGCCCACCAGCACGCCGGCCGCGCCGGTGCGCATCAGGTGCAGCGCCGGGGTGTAGCCGGCGGCGCCGCCCACGATCACGGGAACGTCGAGCTCATAGATGAACTGCTTGAGGTTCAGCGGTTCGTGGTCCTTGGACACGTGCTCGGCGGACACGGTGGTGCCCCGGATGACGAAGATGTCGACGCCGGCAGCCACCACGGTCTTGTAGTGCTCCTGGGTGCGCTGCGGGGTCAGCGAACCGGCAACGGTGACGCCGGCTTCACGGATCTCGGCGAGGCGGGACGTGATGAGTTCGGGCTGGATGGGGGCCTGGTACAGCTCCTGCATCCGGCCGGTCACGGCGGGACTGTTGGTCTCATCCTCGAGGGAAGCGATCTCGTCCAGGACGGACTGCGGATCCTCATAGCGGGTCCAGAGGCCCTCCAGGTCAAGGACGCCCAGGCCGCCGAGCTTTCCCAGCGCAATGGCGGTCTGCGGCGACATGGCCGAGTCCATCGGGGCGGCAATCACCGGCATGCTGAACTGGTACGCGTCGATCTGCCAGGAGACGGAGACATCCTTGGGGTCGCGGGTGCGACGGTTGGGGACGATTGCTATGTCATCCAGGGAGTAGGCACGACGCCCACGCTTGCCACGGCCGATCTCGATCTCATAAGTCACTGCTCTAGGTTATCCCAGCGCCGCATCCCACCCGCCCAGCCGGGCCGGGGCGGTTGGATACAGTGGCGGGATGGGCAGACACTGGATCTTCGACGGGCACATAGCCGGCATCGGCACCGCCTCGGGGCTGCGCGCCGTGGTGGGCCTCTGGCAGGACTCCCCGTTCGGGACATTCGCCGATGTGATGGTGCAGCAGCCCTCGGGGCACCGGCTGCTGCTGGCGCCGCGGACGGACGTGGCCGGGTTCATTTCCGCGACCTACAGCTTTGACGAGGTCCGGGTGCTGGACGTCCGGGCGTCGCTGGCGGACCGAAGGCTGACGGTCGACGCCGGCCCGCTGGAGATCCAGGCCGTCACCGGAGCGAGGACGTACCTGGGTTCGGCGCTGCGGGCAGTGCCCCGGCGCCTTGCCGTCCATCCGCGCTGGCTCTCCGCGGTGAGTCCGCTGGCCGCCCTGGCGGCCCCGGGCGCCCGCACCTACGGCACTGCCGGCAGTGGAAGGACGGAGTTCTATGGGGTGACCGACCTGCACCATGTGACCTCCGCCGTCGTCCGCTGGGAAGGATCCGACGCCGGCGCGCTCGCTCCCATCCGCCCTCCGGTCACGTTCGGGTTCAGCAGCGTTCCGCCGCGGCCCAGCGTGGCGAGGGTCCGGACAACCGTGGTGGAGGCCTAGGTTCCTGTTGGTTCCTCCACGGTGAGCTGGGATTCGAACATCCGGAAGTAGCGTCCTCGCAAGGCCACCAGTTCCTTGTGGGTGCCCTGCTCCACGATCTGCCCGTCCTCCAGCATGTACACAATGTCGGCCTTCTCGATGGTGGCCAGGCGGTGGCTGATGGCAATGATGGTGCTGCTGCGGTCCGCGAAGAGGCGGGTAAAGATCCTGTGCTCGGCCAGTGCATCAATGGCCGAGGTGGGCTCGTCCATCACCATGAAGGACGCATCCCGGTAAAAGTTCCGGGCCATGGCCAGCCGCTGCCACTGGCCTCCGCTCAGGCCGCTGCCCTTCCGGCCGCGGGGATCCTCCATCCAGTTGCTGACGTGGTTGTCCAGGCCGTTGGGCAGCTTGTTGATGAACTCCAGGGCCTCTGCATCGGCGGCAGCTTTCCGCACGCGGTCATCGTTGCGCGGATTCTGCACGTCGCCGAAGTAGATGTTGTCCGCGGCGGTGGCGAACTCGTACTTCAGGAACTCCTGGCTGAGCACGGCAAGGTGCCGGTGCCAGGAGGTGACGTCGACGGCGGCGAGGTCCACGCCGTCGAGCAGCACCTTGCCCGAATCGGGACGGTAGAGGCCGGCGAGGATCCGGATCAAGGTGGACTTGCCAGCACCGTTCTCCCCCACGATGGCGATGTGCTGGCCCTGGCGGATGGTGAGGCTGACGCCCCTGATCACCTCGATGTCGCTGCCGGTATAGGTGAAGCGGATGTCCTTCAGCTCGACCTCTTCGGGCGCGCCAAGGAGGGGCGGGGCATGTTCCGCGTGCACGGGCATCGCCATGAAGAGCTCGTAGTCCTTCAGGTTGGCCAGGTCCTCGTCGATCGAGCTGAGTGACGACACCAGGTTGTTGGCGGTGGACAGCGCGCGGCTGACGATTTGCTGGACGTAGAGGAACTGGCCCACCGGGGCTGCCCGGGCGATGATCTGGCCCACCACCCAGATCAGCGACACCACCTCCGCGCCGTACTGCAGGGCGTCCGCGGCCAATTGCCGGGGGATGTAGCGGCGCTGGTAATCCAGGCGGCGCCGTTCGTCCGCGTCGCGGAGCCGGGAGCGCAGGTCCATTAGGAAGCCAACGATCCCGTAGAGCCGCATCTCGGCAATGTGCTGGGGGCGGAGGAGGTTGGTTTCGATCATGCGGCGCTGGCGGCGGGAGTCAACCTGCGTGTTCCAGTGGGCGATCTGTTCGCGGGACAGCTTGAACTGCAGATACACGCTGGGCACGATGGCCACCAGGACGATGACGGCAATCCACCAGCTGACCAGCAGCAGGGCACCAACCGCCAGGATGACCGACACGAGCTGGGTGAAGATTGCGGCGATCCGGTCCAGGACGCGGGCGTACGAGTCGGAGAACCGCTTGGCGCGGTCGTAGAGGTCGACCGTCTCCTTGTCGTCGTAGCGCCAGAATTCAAGGGCCAGGAAGCGCTCATACATCTGGTCCCCCACGATGGCGCCTACCTTGAAGCTCATCAGTTGCTGGATGTAGCGGTCCACACTGTTGAAGGCGCCCCAGAAGAGACCGAGGGCGGCGGTGACAATCACGTAGATGACGGCGAGGCGGCCGGCGGCGGCGTCGCCTGCATAGGCCGCTGCCAGGGCTGTGGTGGTGAGGGACGCGAAATAGGTGGTGACCAGCGGCAGCACGGCCGAGATCAGGGATCCGAGCACCTTCATGATCACGGCGCCCGGGGAGGCCCGGAAACTCACTCGAAGGACCTGGGCCACGGCTCGGGCATACGGACGCAGGGCGAGCCGTTTTTGGGGATCGCGTTTGGGGGTCAGTTCCGCCGGATGGCGCGGTTGGGACATGGAATCAGCCTAGTGCCGGCCCAGGGCCAAAAGGGCAGCGCCGACCCATCCGGCGACGGACGGGAACACGGGTTAGACCGGCAGCACGAACGGCTTCCCGTAGAACTCCGCCCACACGGGGTCGTCCGGTGGGAGGTGGTCGGGGTCGATGGGGGTGTCGTCGTCCGGTTCCCACGGCGGGAGGTCTTCGGGGCTGACTTGTTCGCCGTGGAAGCACGCGGGCGGCGCAGCACTACCCGCCGGGAGGATGCCTGGTGGCCAGTGGGTCGGTTCGGGGGTGGGGCCTTCGGGTTGGTAGTGGCGGCCGGTGGGTGAGGTCCAGCCCGGGGGCTCGTCCGGGGTTGCCGGATCCGGGGTCCAGTGGCTGTGGTGTTTGGGGCAGAGCTGTGCCAGGTTGCTGACATCCGTTGCGCCGCCGTGGTGCCAGGCGGTGAGGTGGTCGGTGTCGTTGTCCGGGGTGTGGTTGCTGCAGCCGGGGAAGGTGCATTTCCGGTCCCTAATCCTGAGCCATTGTTTGATGGCCGGGGTGAGCCGGTAGCGGGTACGGCCGATCTCCAGGGGTGCCCCGTTGCGGGGGTCGACCAGCACCCGGTGGAACGAGTCCGCCCCGTCCGCGACGAGTTTCCGGGCCATCGACGCGGGGATGGGGCCGTAGCCGTCCAGTTCCGCGGGTTCGTCGGTGAGGCCGAGCAGGGCGAACACCGGCACTGTGATTAGGACGTCCGCGCGCGGGGTGGGGACCTTCCCGATCTCGCCCGTGCTTCCGGCAGCTTCA
>NZ_JWTB01000020.1 GCF_000813845.1 Pseudarthrobacter phenanthrenivorans | reverse complement strand
CGGCGGCGTCTACCAGAACTACCAGGGCGGCGCCATCATCTGGTCACCGGCTACAGGAGCCCACATTTCCGTAGGCGCAATCCGGGGAGCTTGGGCAGCCACGGGATTCGAGAACGGTAAGCTCGGCTACCCGGTCACGAATGAAGTGGGCGGCCTCAGGGACGGCGGCGTCTACCAGAACTACCAGGGCGGCGCCATCATCTGGTCACCAGCCACAGGGGCCCACGTTTCCCTGGGCGCGATCCGATCCATCTGGGCCTCCACGGGCTATGAATCGGGCCGTCTCGGCTACCCCACCAGTGACGAGTACGCGACGGGCGGTGATGGGGGCGTGGCCCAGAACTACCAGGGCGGCGTGATCCATGTGAGCCGCACCGGCTCCTACATCACCTGGTTCTAGGGTCCCCTGCGGCGGGGACGGCGTTCCGCGGCGGAAAAGGGCGGCCGGTACGGCAACATCAGGTTGCAGGCCGGCCGCCCAGCCGCGTGGTGACCTTGGCGGCTGCGGCCACACAGGCATCCCCGAGGCTTTCGAACTGCTCCTTCGACACCCTGAAGCGGGGCGCCGGGATCAGGACGGCAGCCACCACGTCCCCGCGGTGGTCACGGACAGGCGCCGCCACACCCACCTCGTCCATGGATGATTCCCCGTAGTTCCCGGCCCATCCCCGCTGCGCAACGTCGTGGAGCCTGGCCTCGTAAGCCGCCAGCCCGGCGTCGTCCAGTCCCGGAAAACTGATGGTGCCGCTCCGGAGCAGTTCCCGCACCCGCTCAGCGGGCAGCGTGGACAGGAACACCTGGACGGAGGCGCTCATGGCGTCGCGGTAGCGGGCGCCCAGCGGCGTGGTGTGCTTGATTTGGTGGTGGCTGGCGATTTGCTCGACGCAAATGGCCTCATCCCCGTTCCACAGCATGAGGGCGCTGGTTTCGCCGGTCTGCTCGGTCAACTGGCGCAGGACCGGATAGGCCACGCGCCGTTCCTCCATCTCCGCCAGGAGCGGCCCGGCGACGGCGATCAGGCCCAGGCCCAGCCGGAACCGCTTGGTTTCCGGGTCCCGTTCCACCAGGTTTTCCTGCTCGAAGGTTGCCAGGATCCGGGAAACGCTGCTTTTGTGCATGCCGACGCGGTTGGCGATTTCCGTAACCCCCAGCAGCGGTTCGTCCGCGGTGAAGGTGCGCAGGACGGCGATGGCATTGACGACGACGGACGCGCCCTTGGCGTCCGTCCCGCCGCTGGCGCCGGTTCCGTTGCCGTTGGTGTCGGAGGTTTGTGCAGGAGTCATGGTGGACACTATCTTTCCCTATCGCTGGCAGGGGACGCCGAAAGCGGCGCCGTGCTGCACGGCGCCGCTTCCAGGGGCGGGGCTTATGCCCCGATGATGTTGTGTTCCGGACCGAACGGGAACTTGGTGATGTTTTCCACCGAGTTGTCCTCGCCGATGACCAGGATGTCGTGCTCGCGGTAGCCGCCGGCGCCCGGCAGGCCGTCCGCCACCGTGATCATGGGCTCCATGGAGACCACCATGCCGGGCTCCAGGACGGTGTCGATGTCCTCGCGCAGTTCCAGCCCGGCTTCCCGTCCGTAGTAGTGGCTCAGGACACCGAAGGAGTGGCCGTAGCCGAAGGTGCGGTTGGCCAGCAGGCCGTGGCTGATGTAGATCTCGTTAAGTTCGGCGGCGATGTCCTTGCAGACGGCACCGGGCTTGATGAGTTCCAGTCCGCGGCGGTGCACCTCCACGTTGATGTTCCACAGTTCCAGCGAACGCTCGTCCGGCTGGCCCAGGAAGAGGGTGCGCTCCAGGGCCGTGTAGTAGCCGGAGGTCATGGGGAAGCAGTTCAGCGAGAGGATGTCGCCCTGCTGCAGCTTGCGGGTGGTGGCCCAGTTGTGGGCGCCGTCGGTGTTGATGCCGGACTGGAACCAGACCCAGGTGTCGCGGACTTCGCGGTGGGGGAAAGTCTTGGCGATCTCATGCACCATCGCTTCGGTGCCGATCAGGGCGACCTCGTACTCGCTGATGCCTTCCCGGATGGCGGCGCGGATGGCCTCGCCGCCCAGGTCGCCGATGCGGGCGCCGTGCTTGATAACCTCGATTTCCTCGGCGGACTTGATCATGCGCTGGCGCATGGCGTCCTGGGAAACGTCCAGCAGCTGGGCGCCGGGGAAGGCTGCGGCGATCTTTTCGCGGGTCAGGCCGGGGAGGAAGTCGTCCTCGACGCCGATCCGGTTGGCCTTTACGCCGCGCTGGCGCAATGCCTCCTGCAGGCCGAAGTAGAAGTTGTCGCGGCGCCAGTCGGTGTAGACGATGTTCTCGCCGTAGGAGGTGCGCCACGGCATGCCGGCGTCGATGTTGGCGGTGACGGTGACCGAGTCATCCGCGGTGACGACGAGGGCGTAGTTGCGGCCGAACGTGGTGTACAGGAAGTCAGAGTAGTACTTGATGCCGTGGTAGCTGGTGAGGATAACGGCGTCCAGGTCCTTGGCGGCCATGATCCGGCGCAAGCCGCCGAGGCGGCGCTCGAACTCCGCGTCAGAGAACGTGAGCTTGCCCTTGGAACCGATGTGCAGGACCTTGAGGCGCTCGAGTTCGGCGATGGAGGACGCGTTGTCAGCGGTGATAGTCACGAAGATGTGCCTTTCTAATGGGTGCCGGCCGCTGATGTGCAGCCGGTGTTGGTTTGCGTAATGAGGATGGTTTGTGGAGACCTCTTGGTCAGAGGTGCTTGAGGGGCTTCCGCGACGTCTCGGCGGCGAACAGCACCGCCGTGAGGGACACGGCAGCGGCGGCCACGAGGTACCAGCCGGGCGCCAGCTTGCTCTGCGTCATGCCGATCAGAAGGGTGGCCATGAACGGGGCGGTGCCGCCGAACAGGGCGTTGGAGAGGTTGAAGCTGACGGCGAAGCCGCTGTACCGGACCTTGGTGGGGAACAGTTCCGCCAGGAAGCTGGGCAGCGTTCCGTCGTTCAGTGTGAGCATGCCGCCCAGCAGGATCTGGATCAGCACGATCACCAGGAAGTTGCCGGTGTCCAGCAGCATGAAGGCGGGAACGGTCAGCAGCATGAACAGCACTGACGCGGTGATCAGCATGCGCTTGCGGCCGAAGCGGTCCGACGCGATGCCGGTCAGGAAGATGAAGCCGATGTAGCTGGCCAGGGCGATGGTGGTGGCAAGGAAGGACTCGGTGGGTCCAAAGCCCAGTTCCTCGGAGAGGTACGTGGGCATGTAGCTGAGGATGACGTAGAACCCGACCGCGTTGAGCAGCACGGCGCCGCAGGCGATGATGAGCTGCTTGCGGTAGGTCCGGAACATGTCCAGCGCCGGTGCCTTGGGAGCGGATTCCTCCTGGTCAGCCAGGGCGCGGAAGGCCGGGGTGTCCTCCAGCTTGGTGCGGATATAGCGGCCGATCAGGCCCATGGGAGCCGCCAGCAGGAACGGCAGCCGCCAGCCCCACTCGTGCAGTTGGTCAGTGCTCAGGACCGAGCTGAGGAGCGCCGCGATCAGTGAGCCCAGGAGCAGGCCTGCCGCGGTGCTGGCAGGGACGACGGCGGCGTAGAGGCCGCGGCGATGGGCCGGCGCGTATTCCACCAGGAAGGCCGACGCCCCGGCGTACTCCCCCGCGGCCGAGAAGCCCTGGACCACGCGGACCAGCAGCAGCAGGACCGGGGCCAGCAGTCCGATGGTTCCGTAGCCCGGGATGAGGGCGATGCAGAACGTGGAGACGGACATAATGACGATGGACAGGGACAGGGCTTTGCGCCGGCCGAGCTTGTCGCCGATGTGGCCCCAGAAGAAGCCGCCCAGGGGACGGACGAAGAACGAGATGGCAAAGACGGCGAAGGTGGCCAGCAGCGCGGTCTGCCGGTCGGCTTCGGGGAAGAACACTGAGGAAATAACTGCGGCCAGATAGCCGTACACCGCGTAATCGAACCATTCGACGAAGTTGCCGATGAAGCTGGCGGTGACGACCCGGCGTCGTACGTCCTTGCCGGCCACAGCACTGCCCGCGCCCTGGCCTGCCCGGGCCGAAGGGTTGGCGTCAGCGGCAACCACTCCTGCCCCGGGTGAGTTTTGTTCGGTACTCATGAAACCACCAATAAAAGTTGGAGTTGCATTGCTTGCAACGTGGTTGTTTCAAGATAGGCGGTGACGCGCAACACAGTCAATAGGTTTCTTAATGATTAATCGCCGATGTAGCGGCCACCTCAACCGCGATCTCCGCAGCTTGGTTCGCAGCCCGCACGCAAAGCCTTCATTGCACCAAAAGCAACAGCGTTGTAAGAAGAGTGAAGCACGGGGTTTAAACGCAGCAATGGCCGCCAAGCGAAGGGCTTGACGGCCATTGAAGGGAAGTGCTGGGTGCTACAGGGCAGGAACGGGTTCCCCTGCTATCACCGGGTGGTCCCGGTGCAGGTTCCCCAGGGCCGACGCCCCCTGCGGTGACCCCAGGTCGGAGAAGAACTCCACGTTCGCCCTGACGTAGTCGGCCCATTCCTCCGGCACGTCGTCGGAGTAGTAGATGGCTTCAACAGGACAGACGGGGTCGCAGGCCCCGCAGTCCACGCATTCTGCCGGATGGATGTACAAAGAGCGCTCGCCCTCGTAGATGCAGTCGACAGGGCATTCCTGGATGCACGCCTTGTCCTTCACGTCCACACAGGGCTGGGCGATCACGTACGTCATGGAGCTAGACGCCCGTGTAGACGGTCTTGCCCCACGTGAAGAATTCCAGGGCGGACCGGCCCTGCTCCCGGAAGGTGTTGGTGGAGGAGTCCTTGACGCCGCCGAAGGGAACATTGAGGTCCAGGCCTGCCGTGGGCCGGTTGACCTTGATGACGCCGGCCTGGGCCCGCGCCGCGAAATCCGTTGCCAGCGCGAGGGAGTCGGTGCAGATGCCGGCGGTGAGGCCGTACCGGGAATCGTTGATGGCTGCCAGGCCTGCTTCGTAATCGGGGACCTCCAGGACGGCCACCACCGGTCCGAAGATCTCTTCGGTCACGGCGGGATCGTCGAGGGCCAGGTTGGTGAGCACGGCGGCGGGAAAGAACAACGCGTCGGAGGAATCGCCGTCGTACTGTCCGTGCAGGAGAGTGGCACCACGTTCGACGGCGCCGCGCACCGCCGCCTGGTCCTGCTCGAACTGCTGGGGGCTCACCACGGCGCCCATAGCTGATTCAAGCCCGTCACCCGGCGTGTACTTGGCAGCCTCCGCCACCAGCGCGTCCAGGAAAGCTGACCGTACGCCGGGGGTGACGTACACGCGGGACGTGGCGGTGCAGGCCTGGCCGGTGAGGCCGAAGGCGCCGGCGGCAACCACCTGTGCTGCCTTGCGGGGATCGGCATCGTCCAGGACCAGGACGCCGTTCTTGCCTCCCATTTCCAGCTGCACCCGGGCTCGCCGGCCGTTGAGGATCTCCTGCAGGCCCAGGCCCACGTGGGTGGACCCGGTAAAGGACATCCCGGTAATGCGCGGATCACGGGCCAGGGCATCACCCACCACGCGGCCCTTGCCGTGCACCACGTTGAAGACGCCGGCCGGCAGTCCCGCATCCTGCAGGGCGCGGGCCAGATGGGTGGCGGAGAGCGGTGTGAGCTCAGCGGGCTTGATCACCACCGCGTTGCCGCTGATCAGCGCCGGCGCCGTTTTCCAGGCGGGGATGGCGATGGGGAAGTTCCAGGGGGTGATGAGGCCCACCACGCCGAGCGGTTCGCGGCGGGTGGTGATGGTGGTGTCCGGCAGGCCGCTGGGCAGCACTTCGCCGCTGGCTGCCCAGCCGAGCGAGCCGAAGAAGCGCAGCACGTCGGAAGCGCGCTTCACCTCACCTTTGGCTTCGGCCAGGGTCTTGCCTTCCTCGCGCACCAGGTCCTCGGCAATCGCGGCCTGGCGTTCGATCAGCAGGTTCCCGGCGGCCAGGAGGATGGCGCCGCGGGAAGGGGCGGGCAGCGCGGCCCAACCTGGTTGCGCCGCTGCGGCGGCGGTGATGGCCGCGTCCACGTCCTGGGCGGTGCCGCTGGGTGAGAGTGCCGCCAGTTCGTCCGGCCGGGCGGGGTTCATGCGCCGGGTTCCCGCCTGGCCCAGCCACTGGCCGTTGATGAGGTGCTGGGCGGTCAGGTGTGCGTGCGTAGTGGTACCGGGGTCAAGTGCGGTGGAAGTCATGGTGTTCCTTCGGACGAGGGTGGGTGGGCTAGAGGCTGCGGATGAGGCCGCCGTCGCACCGCAGTGCCACGCCGGTGATGTACGACGCCGGTGCGCTGCACAGGAAGGCGGCAGCGGCACCGAATTCGGCGGGTTCCCCATACCGCCGCGCGGGGATGGTTTTGCGGGATTCGAGCCGGATCTCCTCCAGCGTGGTGCCGCGGCGTTTGGCCGCTGCCTGGTCCAGTTCGGTGACCCGGTCGGTGGCGATCCTGCCGGGCAGGAGCAGGTTGACCGTGACGCCATCCAGCGCCACCTCTGCCGCCAGGGTCTTGAGGTAGGCGGCCAGCGCGGCGCGGCCGGTGTTGGAGATTGCCAGGTTGGGCAGCGGCGCGGCCACGCCGCTGGAGCCGATCGCCAGGATCCTCCCCCACCGCCGTTCGCGCATGCCCGGCAGGGTGTGGGACACGATAGCCTGGTGCGGCCTGACCAGGGTGTCGAACGCCGCGGAGATGTCCCCGGAGCCCAGGGTGGCAGCGGCGCCGGGCTTGGGTCCGGGGCCGTTGAGGACCAGGATGTCGATGGGTCCCAACCCTGATTCGGTCTTCGCTACGGCCTCCTCAACGCCCCCAGGGGCGGTGAGGTCGGCTTCGACGGCGGTAGCCCCGAAGCCGGGAAGGCCACCATACGCCGCCTCAAGTTCTGCCACGATCTCCTGCGCCCGGTCCCGCCGCCTGCCCACAATGGCAACCTTGGCCCCTTCCGCGGCCAGCGCCCGCGCCACGGCGAGCCCCAGCCCGCCGGTGGAAGCCGCCACGAGCGCCGTCCTGCCGGATATGTCCAGGTCCATCAGAGGCTCCCGGTCCGGCTCAAAGGCGTGCCCATCTTCAAGGCGACGTCCGCTTCGCGGAGATGGACCTCCATGGCATGGCGCAGGTGTTCCGGGAAAACGCCCGACGGCGCCCGGACTCCTGCATCCCGGATCCAGCCCCGTTCGCGGAGGCACTCCTTGCGGATGGCCAGCGCCACCCTGGCCTGCTGCTCGAAGTTGATGAGCGGCAAGTACGGCACCAGTTGGGCGGCCGCGGCTGCGTAGCCTTCGCGCTGCCAGGCCCGGACGCACGCGATAAGCGCCTCCGGGTAAGAGAAACCGGTCATGGCACCTGCCGCGCCGGCCAGGAGTTCGTCCAGCAGGCCCTGGCCACCGAGTCCGCCGAACACGGAGACCCCTGTAGCGGCGGTGAGCTCTGCGATGGCGACGCTGGTAGGAGGCGCCTCCGCCTTGATGGCGATGACGCAGGGGCTTGCCTTGACTGCGGTGACCAGAGCTGCGGTGGGAATGGCAACACCGCTGGCCAGGGGGTAGTCCTGGAGTACTACCTTGGCTCCCGTGGCCCGGTGGATGGCGTCCAGATGCGCAGCAACGACGTCCGGTTTTGCCGAGTTGGCCTGCACCATCACCGCGGCGAGCCGGGGGCCGGCGATCTGCTGGGCCGCACGGATTTCCTCAATGGCCGGACGGGTGGCCAGGGCGGTTACCCCCACCACCAGTGGCAGCCCGGTGCATTCGACGGCGATTTCCAGGACCTGGCGGCGTTCCTCCCCCGTCAGGGCAGCTGCTTCCCCGAAAACGCCAAGGACGGTCAGGCCCGTGGCGCCAATGGTTTCGTAGCGTTCCACGAGGTCCGAGAGGCTGTCCAGGTCCACGTCCAGGGTGCTGCCCTGGAACGGGGTGGCAACGACGACCCAGACGCCGGGGGCAAGTGATTCACGATTTTCAGGCGCGACGGATTGCGGCATGAGTGGTCCTTCTATTAGTGGAACTCTGAGGGGGAAACGGGTAGTCAGCAGCCGGGCCACACGGGCGGCCGTTTTTCCTGGAAGGCGCGGACTCCCTCTGCGGAGTCGCCGCTGTCCAGCGCGGCCATAAGTGCCGGGAGGCGCAGGCCGCGCGCTTCGGCGGCCGTCAGGTGCGAAGTCCGGACGGCCATCTGCTTGACCGCCCGGACGGAGGTGGGTGCGCAGGCGAGGATCTGGTCCAGCCAGCGCTGCACGGCGTCGTCGAGCTCAGCAGCCGGAACCACCTCGTTGACCAGGCCCATGGCCCGCATCTCGGCGGCGTCGGCTTTCCGGCCCGTGAGCAGCATGCCCATGGCCTGGGTGTAGGGGACGCGGCGCACCAGCTGGTGGATGCCACCGTCGAGCGCCAACCGCCCCACCCGGGGCTCCGTCAGTCCAAACCTGGCGCTGTCCGCGGCCACCACAATGTCCGCGCCGAGGACCATTTCCATGCCGCCGCCCAAGGCGTAGCCGTTGACCCTGGCGATGACGGGGACGTCCAGGGTGGTGCGCAGGCTCAATCCGCCGAAACCGTTGGGGTCCAGGCCGGCCCAGTACTCCAGTCCCGTCTTGTCCACCGCCGAGGCGGACATGTCGGCTCCGACGCAGAAGGCTTTGGACCCGGCACCGGTGACCACCACGGCCCGCACGGACGGATCCTGTTCGAGCTGTTCCCAGATCCGGTTGAGCCGCTCCCAGGCGGTCCCGTCCACGGCGTTCAGGACGTGCTGCCGGTCGATGGTGACGGTTGCAACGCCGTCATTGATCCTCAGGGTGACCTCGTCAACCCGCTGCGCCACGGCCGTCACCGCAGGACCCCCAGCTGCTGGAGACGCTCAATGGTGTCCCGGTCGAACCCGTTCTCCAGCAGGACCTCCACATTGTGCTCGCCCAGGCGCGGTGCCGCGCGGCGGATGGTGGGCGGGGTGGCGGAGAGCCGGATGGGGGCGTTGAGCATTTTCACCGTTCCCACGCGCGGGTGTTCCGCTTCCACGATCATGCCGTTTGCCTCGGTCTGGGCGTCGGCGAGCGCCTGTTCCAGGGTGTGGACGGGGGCGTTGAGCAGCCCCTGTTCTTCCAGTTTCCCGGTCCAGTACTCGGTGGTGTTGCTGGCGAAGTGCTCCCGGAAGATGGCCTGCAGCGCGGGCTTGTTCTTGAACTGCTGCTCCAGCGTAGCGAACCCGGGCCGTTCGGTGAGGTCCTCGTCCAGGCCCAGGGCGTCGGAGATCCGGGCCAGTGGGTCAGGGGTGAAGCCGCCCACCATGCACACGGCGCCATCGGTGGTTTCGAAGACGCCGCTCAGCGGCATGGCACCCCAGTTGACCTCGTAGCCGCGGTTGAGCTGCATGCAGGCCTCCTGCATCTGCAGGTGCAGCATGGAGTCGTACATGGTCACCTCCACCTTCTGGCCCACTCCCGATGCCTGCCGGGTGCGCAGCGCCAGCAGGATGCCCTGCATGAGGTGCATGCCCGTGATGTAGTCGCAGAGGGTGGTGGGGTAGATGGCCGGCTTCTGGTCATCCGACTCGCGGCGCCACATCACGCCGGAGTAGGCCTGGGCGATGGCGTCCTGGCCGCCCTTGTGCGAGTACGGTCCCACGGGGCCGAAGCCGGTGCCGGAGGCCCAGACGATGCCCGGGTTCTGCGCTTTCAGGTCCTCGTAGCCGAAGCCCATCCGCTCCATCACGCCGGAGCGGAAGTTGCTGACCACCACGTCGGCGTCGGCCAGGAGCCGGTGCAGCACCTCACGGCCTTCGTCGGTCCGGGTGTCCACGGAGACGCTGCGCTTGTTGCGGTTAATGGACAGGAAGATCGGGTTGTCCTGGCCGTCCTGGTCCGGGAAGGAATTGCGGGAGATGTCGCCTGCTCCGGGACGTTCCACCTTGATGATGTCCGCGCCGTAGTCGCCCAGCAGCTGGGTGCAGGACGGGCCCATGAACACCTGGGTGAAGTCCACGATCCGGATGCCTTCCAGCGGAAGGGGCACCGGTGACTCAGCAGCCTTGGCGCCTGCCGCCGTCGTAAGTTCCTCCACCCGCTCTGCCGTTGCCGCGCTCATGCCGGCACCGCCGCATCGGAATCGATGGTGGCGTTCGACGACGGGACGTCGCCGGGGTCGGCGCCGTGCCGGCGCATGCCCTGCTGGATGTCCGCTGCCGCCACGTCGCGGACCAGCACGCCCGATTCGACGGCGAGGGCTGCGGCGACGCCGACGGCCTGGCCCATGGCCATGCAGGGCGGGATTTCGCGGGACATCTTCTGCGCTTCGGGGGTGGCGGAGTAGTGGCGGCCGGCCACCAGCAGCTGGTCCACTTCCTTGGGCAGCAGTGAGCGGTAGGGGTAGTAGTAGTCGCGGCCGCGGGCCACGCTGTCCTGGAAGTGGCGGCGGGAGGTGACGTCGTCCTTGGTCATGACGTACTCGCCCTGCAGCAGGCGGGTCTGGCGGACACCCATCTGGGAGGCGACGTCCAGCATGTAGCACTTCTCGAAGCCGGGCAGGTTGGCGCGGACATAGTCGACGGCCTCGGAGATCTTGTCCCGGGCGGCGAATTCCGCGGCGGTCATGTCCGCCGGGTCCACGCCGTCGTATCCGGTCATGTGCGGGGCGTTGCACCAGACCACGCCGTCGATGGGGGTCTTCAGCCACCACAGTTCCCAGGCACCGCCCAACAGGCGCTTGATCTTCCGGTTGATGGCGCGGGCTTCCTTGGGGTTGGCCTGTTCGAAGGCCTCGGCGGCTGCCGTGTCCACGTTGCCCAGCCGGAAAACCAGGGTGATGAGGTAGTTGTCCTTGGCGTAGCTGGCCCCGGCGCGGGAGGCAACATCGATGTCGCCGGTGGTGTCGATGACCACGTCCGCCATGAAGGCCTGCGGGCCAAGCTTGGTTTCGCAGACCACGCCCTTGATCACGCCGTTGTCCACGATGGGGCGGGAGAACCAGGAGTGCAGCCGCAGTTCCACGCCGGCCTCACGGACCAGGTCGTTGGAGACCCGCTTCCACCCGTCAGGGTCGAACGCGGCGGCGTAGCAGATGGGTTTGGGGGTGGTGTGGGAGTGGAAGTCGAAGGTGCCGAAGCGGCCCCACTTGTTCCACAGTTCCTCCGAGGTGCGGCGGTCTTCGGCGGGCGGGACGATGGCCAGGCCCAGTTTCTGCAGCCGTTCCACGTATTCGGACACGATGCCGGTCACGGTGATGTCCTGGCCGTTGATCATGTCGTCCAGGACCAGCACCATGCCGCCGGAGGCCAGGCCGCCCAGGGAGGAGTAGCGCTCCAGCAGGGTCACCTTGGCGCCGG
This sequence comes from Pseudarthrobacter phenanthrenivorans, assembly GCF_000813845.1. Lineage (GTDB taxonomy): Bacteria > Actinomycetota > Actinomycetes > Actinomycetales > Micrococcaceae > Arthrobacter > Arthrobacter phenanthrenivorans_B. Next base: position 89,931 of record NZ_JWTB01000020.1, on the reverse strand, counting down.
AGCGGGCGGCGGTGACGGCCGCGGCCACACCTGCGGGGCCACCACCAACCACCAGGACATTGGACCGGGAGATCACCGGGGCGGTGAGGTCCGCCGTTGTAGTGCTGAGTTCGAGCGTGTTCATGGGGAAGTCCTTACTTTCCGACGAAGATGCCGTTGGAGCGGCGGGCGGCGAGGTAGAAAACAATGCTGAGGAGGGACAGGACGGCTACATAGACCGGGAAGACCCAGGTCAGGTTCAATGACTGCAGCCACACCAGGAGGTAGGAGGCGGTTCCGCCGAAGACAGCGACGCCAATGCCATAGCCCAGGGCCACGCCGGTGCCACGGATGTTCTTGGGCATCAGGGAGGAGCTGACCACGTTGTAGAGGGTCATGTTCAGGACCAGGACGATCGAGCCGCCCAGCAGGACTGCTGCGAATCCGCCGATGCCGGGCTGGACGTACAGGAGCATGAGGAACACGGACGGGATGGCCAGGACGCGGGTCACCAGGAACCAGCGGGACATTGACCGGCCGTCGGCCAGCTTGCCGATGATCCAGCTGCCCGCCACCAGGATGACGCCCAGGACGGTGGTCAGGGCGAAGACGGCAGTGGGGTCTTCCTTGAAGCCGCTGCGGGCCGCACTGGGCAGGCCCACGTTCCAGGCGTAGTTGTAGGCCTGGGCGGCACCCACGACGAAGATGATGGCCAGGACGGAGAGCCAGTGCTTGCCCACACCGGACCACACAGTCTTGGCGGTGTTGGCGGCGCGCTCTTCTTCCTTGAGTGTTTCGGGCAGCGAACGCCGCAGGTAGAGCACCACGAAGCCGAACAGGGCACCGATGATGAACGGGACACGCCAGCCCCACTCCCCCATCGCAGCTCCGCCGATCGCCAGGCTGCAGACGAAGCTGACCAGGGAGGCGAGCAGGATGCCGATGTTGACGTAGAAGGACATGATGCCGGCCACGTAGCCTTCGCGGCCCTCCGGAGCCAGTTCAACGGCGTGGGACGTGGACAGAGGGGCTTCGATGCCGGTGGATATGCCCTGCAGGACCCGGCACGCCACCAGGATGATGCCGGACCAGGCGCCGATGGTGGCGTAGCTCGGGGTAATGGCAATGACCAGGGTGGTGCCGGCCATCAGCATGATGGACAGCAGCATCACGCGGCGGCGGCCGATGCGGTCCGCCAGCGTCCCGAGCAGGATGCCGCCCAGTGGCCTGAAAGCGAATCCGACGGCGAACACGGCCAGCGCGTTCAAGGTGGCGGAGAGGGGCTCGGTATTGGGGAAGAAGTTGGGTCCGATGAAGGCCGACAGGAGGCCGAAAACCATCCAGTCGTACCATTCGAGGGCGTTGCCCAGGCCAAGGCCCAGGAGGCCTTTGCGGACCTCGGGAGTGAATTTGTCGCGGTTGCGGGGGGATGAGGTGGTGGAACGGGACGACGGGACGGCATTGTCCGTTGCTTGGATGTCGAGCATGGGAGTGTCCTTACGCTGGCGCCTGAAAGGGCGCAGGAGGGTATGACGCATGGGCACCTGGCGGGGCAGGCGCATGATGCGAAGGTGGCAAGGATTGTCCGGGGCCACTGTTGGATCCGGGCAGTTACGGGGAAACGCTGGGGCCGGCGGGGACCGGCTGGCCTACCACTTGTGTGGTGCGTTGACCCAGATGGCTACGCATACCTCTTCGTAGCTGTTCTTGTACCAGTGCGGGGTTTCAGCCGGATAGGTGATGGAGTCGCCTTCTTCCAGGCTGTAGCAGACGCCGTCCAAGTAGACGTCCTTCCGGCCCGAGATGATGTAGCAGAACTCTTCCCCGCTGTGGGTAAAGGGTGTTGCGCTGGTGTCGTGACCCGGGGGCGTCAGGATCCACTGCGCTTCGATGGTGCCATCGCGGTCCGGGGTGAGCAGTTCGTGAACCGCCTCCCCCACGGACTCGCGGGTGACGTTTTTCAGGTTCCGCCGTGCGGATCTGCGGACGACGGGTGACTTGGTTTGGTCCTGGCCGATGAAGAACCTTCCCACGGGGATGTCCAGTCCATGGGCCAGCTGGGCAAGGGTAGTGAAGGATGGGTTGGCCATGCCGCGTTCGATCTGGCTGACGATCGCCTGGCTGAGTCCGGTAATGTCCGAGAGCTTGGCCAGGGTCATGCCCTTTTCCTTGCGCATGGTCCGCACCTTGTTGCCAACGGTGGCCAGCAGTTCGCTGGTGGCCGGCGATGCGGTGGTGCTACTCTCGGTGGTCATTGGTTGTCTTTCACTGGGTGAGCTTACTCACACAACTATAGTGAATATATTCACTCAAACAACCCCTTTTCCTAACTATCTTGAAATTCTGTTGGCTGTGCTCTCAAGACAGGTCCTACGGCACGGGCGCGCGGCTTCCACGTGCACCATACTGGCGCCATGGACGAACCCGCCGCCACCGAGCGGACTGAGCGAAGACCTGACCGGATCCTGCTCGCGCTGGTGGGCGTGGTGGTGGTGCTGGTGGTGGTTGCCCTGGCAGTGGTCTTCAGCCGGGGCGAGCCTGCCCCCTTGGATGAGGCGAGCCCGGCGGGAGTGGTCCAGCGGTACAGCAGGGCAGTGATCGACGACGACGTCCCCGCCGCGGAATCCTTCCTCACCGAGGGTGCCAGGAGCCGGTGCAGCGGCTCCTACTACGGCGAGCCCCGGCCGGCCCGCGTGGTCCTGGTTTCGACGACGGAACGCACCGATTCAGCCACCGTGCGGGTTTCGATCGTGCACGCGGCCCAGGGTGGCGGCCCTTTCGGCCCGTCCGAGTATGAGACCGAGGACGCCTTCCTGCTCCTCAAAGTGAACGGGCGATGGATGATTGACCAGCCGCCGTATCCCCTGCTGGCCTGTACCCAGGTTCCGGTGAAGCAATGACGGCGCCGGCGGCTGCCGCAGCCCCCGCTCCGGCCGGTGGCCTGGCAACCCTGCGCCGCCTGATCCTGTACGTCCTGTTGTTTGCCCTGGTGGTGATCACAGCCTCCGGACTCAGCGGCCTGCTGGAACGCCTCTTCCGCACGGCATCGGTACTGGTGAGCGGTGACGTCGCCGGACTGGCCCTCTCGCTGGCGTTCACCCTGATCGGCGGCCCGCTGACGCTTCTGCTGTGGTGGTTCGTCTGGCGGCGGCTGGACGACGAATCCGAACGCAGGGCACCCGGCTGGGGCCTCTACCTGACCGGAATGTATACGGTCCCGCTGATCATCACCACCACATCGCTGCTGGAGCTGGCCGCGTCCTTCATTGGCGCCCACGGGAACCAGTGGCCGTCCCCGCTGGCCAACGGCCTAGTCTGGGCCGCGATCTGGTGGTGGCACCGCTGGATGTGGAAGCACCCCCGCAAACCGTCGTCGCACCTTGAGGACGTGAGGGCCGTCATCGGGTCCGTCTTTGGCCTGCTGCTGGGTGCCGGCGCCGCGATCGCGGCTTTGGGCGTTCTCCTGGATGCAGCAATCCGGGGTTTCACGGCAACGGCGGGCTTTGAACCCTGGTGGTTCGACGTCGTCAGGCCCCTCGTCTGGGCAGCCGGTGGCGCGTTGGTGTGGTGGTGGCACTGGTTCCGGGAGGGTGGCCGCCGGTTCCAGACCGGGCTGGTGGACGTCACCATCATCACGGTGGGGATCTTCGCGGCAGGCCTCACCGCCCTCGGCGGACTGGGCGTCATCCTGTTTATCCTCCTGCGGCTTTCGTTTGACCGCAGCGACCCGTTGAACGACCTGCTCGAGCCACTGGCCCCGGCCATCGCCGCGGCGGTCATCGGGGCCATCGTGTGGCGCTACCACCGCACCGTGTCCGCCCACCGCTCGCCACAGACCCGGCGCGCCAGCCTTCTGGTCACATCGGCGGTGGCACTGGCTGCGTCCGCGTCCGGAGTCGGCGTCGTGGTCAACGCTTTGCTTGCGGCAGCGGTATCGCCGCTGGCAGGCAGTTCCACGCGCACGCTGCTCCTGGGCGGTCTCAGCTCACTGGTGGTGGGAAGCCCGGTCTGGTGGCTGGCGTGGAAGCCGGGGCACCAGCCTGCGACGGCAGCCGCAATTCCACCGGGCAGGCGCGTCTACCTGGTGGCATTTTTCGGGGTGAGCGCCGTGGTGGCCCTGGTGACGCTGCTGGTGATCGGCTACCGGCTCTTTGAATTCCTGCTCGGTGATGTGTCCGGCGGAAGCCTGCTGGACCGTATCCGCGCGCCTTTCGGCCTGCTGGTGGCTGCAGGCCTGGTCGCTGGCTACCACTTCGCCCTGTGGCGCCACGACCGCGCGTTGCTCGCTGCGGCGGGGCCATCGCGCCGGCGGGTGCTTGAGAGCGTTACCTTGGTCAGCGGCTATCCAGTGGATGCCGTCGACCCCGCGGCTTTGGCCCGCGGCATCGGTGATGCCGCCGGAGGCGCCAAGGTGACCACGTGGCTGAGGGCGGACGACGGCGGCACCGGGCTTTCGCCGTCGTACGGTCCTTTGCCGTCTGTCACGCCCGGGGTGGAGGATGCCATCCGGCAGGTGTCGGCGGCCCTGGACGGTATTGCGGCGCAGCATGTGCTGGTGCTGGCGGGCCCTGGCGCGCGGATGGAGGTCATCGCCCTCGCGGCGGCTGGCGGCGCGCCCGTTTTCGGCACAGCGGTACCAAGCCGGGTCCTACGCCCCTAGCTGGGCCGGGGAGCACTGCCTAGCGTTGGTGCTGGCAAAGGAGGCCGGCGATGGCTGTTCGTCGAGTTGCGGGGCGTCGCGGCGGTTCATCGGGAAAGTGCGGCAGGCTCTGGGCCGGCTGCATGGCGGCATTCCTGCTGACGCTGGCCGGGTGCTCATCCGGAAGCGGCAACACCCAAGGCAGCCCGTCGGGCAGCTCAGCGGCTCCGCCGCAGCCGTCGGCGGCCGCCACGTCGGTGTCGACTACGGCACCGTCCGCTGTATTCACCGACGCGGAGCTCGCAGCCATCATTAACGGGGTGGGCCAGAGCCGCCAGCTGCCGTTTCCCCCGGCCCACGACTCCACTTCCCTCCGCAGCGCCACAGTAAACGGCTCCCTTCCGTCCACCAGCATGGAGACCACGCCCGCCGATTGCCTCGCACTCCTCCCCCAAAATCCTTTTGCCCGCTGGGCGGACAAGGGCATCCAGTTTGCAGAAGGAGCGATGCCGCCCGCGGGCGGGCAGTCGGGCCCCACCAGCACCGTGATGATCGTGTTGAGGAGTGCGGAGAAAGAGGCCATCGCCACAGCGGATTTTGGCTACACGGATGACCTCGTGACGCGGTGCGGCCAGTTCGATATGGCCTCGACTGAGGCTGGCCGCACCTCCACGTACGCCATTCAGCTGCTTGCCGCTCCCCCTGTGGCCGACAGGCAGCAGGCATTCATGCAGGTGACCAAGCCGAAGGGACCCGGCGACTTCGGATCTGTTGGATTGCGGGTCCTGGCGGGGACGCTCTCCATCACGCTGAACCTTGCCGTTGCCAACCTTAACTCCGAGGCGGACGCCAAACCCGCGCTGGAGGAGATGGCGGGATTGGCGGGGGAGCTTATTGAACAGTCGGTGAAGGCCCCGCCATCCGTAGCGCCGCCGGTCCCGAACGCGCTGACGCCCGAGCAGCTTGTGGGCATGTTCAACGGCATGACGGGCCCCGGTGGGGAGGCCGTGACCCTGCCGCAAGCCACGATCATCGCGGCGTCCCCGAACTTCACCCCGGCCGCCCCGCCCCAGACGTCCGATTCTCCCTGCACCTTCAATGACGAGTCGTACGTTGGCTCCCTCATTGGTTCCGTTTCGGGACAGGGACAGATCGAGGGCACCAGCAAGATCGACTACACGGACTTCACCGTCGTCAGCATGCCTTCCACTATGGCCACGCCGTTCCCGTTCGACTCCCGCGTAGACCGCCTCAGGGGCTGCACCAGTATCCAGGAAAGCCTATTCGGCGGCGGCAGCCGGACCTGGTCTGCTGTTTCCAACCTGGCAGTCACCATTCCCGCCGACGCAAGCTACGCCGTGGCTTATCAGCTGTCCGACGGCACAGGCGAATGGCACGTCAGGAGCGGCGCCCGGCGGGGGACACTTTCGGTCGAAGCGAGCGCGAGGACCGCCTCCCAGCCCGAAGCGCAGGCCAAGGCGGACGCCCTGTCAGCTTTCTTTGATTCGGTCTTTTCGCGCGCCGGAAAGTGACTTCCCGGTGCAGGATGAACGGGTTCCTCAAGATTTGCGAAGTTTATCCCGCTGGTGGATTAACCCTCTTCCCGTGCTTTTGCAGGATCCCTATGGTTGGCACACGGGTCTTGCCAAGGGGGACATGTGAAAAGCTCAGCTGAAGGTTTTCAGGATATTAAGAACCAGGATGCGCAGCCGGCCGCAGCGCCTGATTCCCTGGACGGACAGCAGAAAACCGCGGAGTGGACATCCGATTGCCTGCTCACGTTGAAGAGCCCCATCCGGTTCACCCGGGCCGACTGGCCCTGACCGCGGAACCCGCTACTCAATAGGCTCGATCAGTTCCGGGCCGTTGTTCCGCACGCTGTTGACCATGGTGCTGACCACGCGTGGCGTCAGGGTGGGTTCGGGCAGGGAGTCCAGCAGGTTCTGGATGTCGTCCTTCTCCGTCAGGTCCGGGTCCAGCCACTCTGCGAAGCGCTCCCGCGGGATGATCACCGGCGACCTGTCGTGGACGTGCCCCAGGGCGTCCTGGGCAGTGGTGGTCAGCACGGTGCAGCTCAGGAGCCAGCGGCCCGGGTCATCCTCGGGGACGGACGGATCGGCCCACCACTCGTACAGGCCGGCGAAGCCCAGCATCGGTTCCTTCTCCGAGTACAGGTAGTTGGGGATCTTTTTACCGTCCTCCGTCTTTTGCCACTCGTAGTAGCCGTCCGCGGGAAGAATGGCGCGTCTTTTCACTGCGGCCTTGCGGAAGGCGGGCTTCTCCAGGATGCTCTCGCTGCGGGCATTGATCAGCTTGTTGCCGATCTTGACGTCCTTGGCCCAGGACGGAACCAGGCCCCAGTGCGCCACCAGCAGGTGCCGTTCGATGCTGCCTTCGTCCAGCCGCTCGGCGACGATCGGCACCGGCTCGGTGGGGGCAACATTCCAGCTTGGTGGCGGAGGCGTGCCTTCCACCTCTTTGGCGTCAAAGTAGCTCAGCAGGTCACCGGTGGCCTTGGACATTACGTATCTGCCGCACATAGGCCCATTCTGCCGGAGACGGCGCCGGCAATGGCCTCCCGGCGTGGAACTGTTTGGGCGCGGCGGCGGAAACCCCCGTGCGGGACGGGCCACCTGGACCACCGGTATGACCCCTGGGGGCCATGCGCCCAACACGGCCAGCGCACTGGTCCAGGTCGTTACCCGCCGTTTCAGGCCCGCCCGGTCTCTGCAGCTTCTGGGCCGAGGTCAGCTGGAGGCATCCCGCTCGATCTCCTCGGCGAGGTCATCCACGTCCTCGGGACGGGCGTTGATGCCCGCTTCCTCGAAGCGCTCCTCGAGGACATGGGCAACGTCGTCCTGCACGTGGCCCAGCTGGATCTCGTGGCGGACATCCTCGGCGATGCTTTCAGGGGTCTCTTCGTGGCCAGCCGCGGCCACCATCTCGTCGTTGCCGTCAAAGGGGTCGGTGGCCCCGCCATCTCCGAAATCAGTCATATTCCATGGTTACCCCGCTCCTTCCGCCGGTAAACGGGCAGAAGGCGCCTCAGGTGGGCGTACGACGGCGGGCGCGTCCCGCCGTCGTACGCCCACCAGGGACGTCAGGAAACTTCGGCGAGGAGCCCGTCGATGCGGGCCAACAGGCCCGGCCAGCCGTTGCCCATGCCTTCGATGGCGTGGCGTCCCATCGGGGTGTCGAGGCGGAAGCCGGCGTGCTCAAAGTGGAGGATGGTGCCGCCGTCGACCGGCTCCAGGCGCCACGTGATGGTTGTGTCCAGCTGGCCTTCGGAGAACAGGAAGCTGATGGAACTGCCCGGGTCCACGGCAAGGACCTCGCACTGCTGCTGGCCCCAGGCGTCCATGTCCATGGTGAAGCGATGGCCCACGAGGGGTGCGATGTCGCCGGCGGCCCACCACCTGGCCAACAGTTCCGGTGTGGTCAGGGCGGCCCAGACCGCCGCAGGGGGGTGCGGAAAGCGGCGCTGGAGCCTGATGGCATTGTCGGTCATGACGGTTTCTCCTCGTTCAGAAGGTCTGCCAGCGCGTCCAGCCGCTGGTTCCAGTAGTGCTCGAAGTTCTTCACCCAGCCGCCGATCTCGGCAAGTGCGGCCGGCTGGAGGTGGTACACCCGGTTGCGGCCCTGCCGCTCCTCACGGACCAGGCCTGCCCCACGGAGGACGGCCAGGTGTTCGGATGCTGCGGGCCGGCTGAGGTCCACCAGGCTGGTGAGCTCGCCGGCTGTCCTCGAACCGTTGCGGAGTTCGTCCAGCATGACGCGCCGCGCCGGATTGGAGACTGCGGCAAAGACATCGGGAAGCACCCCTGAAGTATATGTCGGAAATCTCCGACGTATCAACCGCCCGTGGTGACGCCGGCCCCAGCCGCGTCCTACTCTTGAGTAACAATCGAGAGGACTCCCACTTTGGCATGCAACGGCTGCACTGCATCTTCACGGCTTGATGTCGACTTCAGCATGGCGTTTCAGCCGATATATGACGCTGCCGCTGGACGCGTGTGGGGATACGAGGCCCTGGTCAGGGGACTCGCGGGCGAGGGTGCGTACGAGGTCCTGTCGAAGGTTTCCCCCGAACAGAGGTACCGCTTTGACCAGGACTGCCGCGTAAAGGCGATCGAACTGGCGGCCCGTTTGTTTCCGGCCGGCGGGGACCTGATGCTGTCCATCAATTTCATGCCCAACGCGGTCTATGAACCCGCGGCCTGCCTTCGCGCCACGCTGCTCGCGGCCGCACGCTGCAGCTTTCCCCTGTCATCCATCATGTTCGAGTTCACCGAGAACGAAGAGGTCACGGACACTGCCCACCTGACCAACATCATCACCGAATACCGCAAGCACGGTTTCACCACAGCGATCGACGATTTTGGGGCCGGCCATGCAGGCTTGGGACTCCTCGTCGATTTCCAGCCGGACCTGATCAAGATCGATATGAAGCTGATCCGGGGTATTGAGGCCAGCCCTGCGCGGCGGGCGGTGGTTGCGGGCATTGTGTCCATCGCCGGGGAACTCAACATCTCGGTGCTCGCCGAAGGCGTCGAAACCGAAGCGGAGTTTCGGGTTCTGAAGGCCACCGGCGTGCGCCTTTTCCAGGGGTACTGGTTTGCGAAGCCGGCGTTCGAAAAGCTTCCCCCGGTGCATATCGTGGACACCGCCGCCACTGGCCAGCGCGTCCCGGATCCGCCAATTACCTGGATCCGGGACTGACCCGCCGCCCAACCCGGTAGCCTGCCCAGAATGCGAGCACCAGCAGCCCTGCGCCCATGAGGGCAAGTCCGGCCTGGGTGCCCTGGGTGATGAAGGCCGCCCCGTTGGCACTGAACGGTTGATTGCTCAGCGGTGCATACGCGAACCAGCCCACGAAGTCCCGGTTCAGGTAGGCAATCAGGCCGCCGGCCATCAGCGCGGCAAGCCCCAGGACAGGCACGACGGCGGCAGGCAGTTTGGTGCGTTTGGACGGCTGGCGTTCCCCAGGTGTGTTGTTTTCCCCCATGCACGCGAGTCTAGCCGGGCTGCATCCCCGCGGTTTAGGCTGGGCGGATGTTGACCATCGGAACCATTGTCCTCGGCGTCAACGACGTTGCCGCCGCCACCACGTTCTGGCGCGATGCCATCGGCTATGTCCCACGGGAGCCCGGTGACGACACCTGGGTGACCCTTGCTCCGGCGTCGGGCACCGGCGCGCACCTGTCGCTCATGATCAGCGAAACCCCCGTCCAGGACCACCCGCGGGTCCATCTCGATCTGTATGCGGATAACCAGGACGCGGAGGTGGAGCGGCTGGTTTCCCTGGGCGCCAAGCGCGTGGACTGGGACCTCTACCCGGACGACCCGGATTTTGTGGTCCTCGAGGATCCGGACGGGAACCGGTTCTGCGTCATCGACAAGAGCCAGGGCTAGGCACCGCCGCCAGGATCAAACCGCCGCAACTTCGTCCCAATCCGACGCGTCCTGGTCCTCGTAGCGGGTGGCTCCCGCAAGGTCGCGGCCGGCAATGTAACCGAAGGTCAAGGCGGGGCCGAGATTGATGCCGCCGGCCGGGTAGTGGCCGCCCATCACCGAAGCCTGGTCATTGCCGGCGACGTAGAGGCCGTCGATCGGCTCGCCTTGCGTGTCCAGGACCCGTGCCCGGGAATCGGCTGCCAGTCCGGCGAAGGTGCCGAAGGATCCGGGGACAATTTTCACGGCATAGAACGGCCCCTTCTCCAAAGGCCGCAGCGAGGGGTTGGGGGCATTCCGCGGGTCGCCTCCGTACCGGTTGAACTCTGTTGCGCCGCGGCCGAAATCGGGGTCGATCCCCTTGCGCGCGTTGCTGTTGAATGCTTCCACCGTGGCGGCCAGGCCCTGGGGATCGATGCCGCAGGCGGCGGCCAGTTCCTCTATCGTCTTTCCCTTCTTCAGGTACCCGGACCGCAGGTAGGGAAACAGCGGGACGGGCAGCGGCTTGGCCATGCCCAAGGGGAACTTCCGCACGAACTCCGCATCGGCGATCTGCCACGCTTCCACGGGCTCGCCTTCCGGAGTTGCCGTCAGCAGCCCTTCCACGTAGTCGTAGTAGCCGTTGGCCTCATTGACGAACCGCCTGCCGTCCCGGCGCACCCCGATGCTGCCCGGCTTGGCCCGGTCCATGATGTGTGGGAACGTCCCGGTGCGCCCGTTGCGGTACGGCACAAGGGAGACCGGGCACCAGGCAGCAGGCGACGCGACGTCCGTGTCGAACCGCGCGCCTACCTCCTGCGCCATGGTGATACCGTCGCCGGTGGTCTCCCTGGGCGCAAGGGTCCAGTGCTCGCGCCCGGTGGGCGTTTTGGGGAACAGCTCCTTACGGCGTGCGACGTCGTTGGGGAACCCGCCGGAGGCCAGGACGACGCCGCGTGAGGCGTTGATCTGCAGCTCACCTTCAGGGGAATCGACGACGGCGCCCGTCACCCTCCCGGTGGAGTCGGCCACCAGGTGCCGGGCCGGTGTGGAGACGCGGATCTCCACCCCCAGGTCGTCTGCGGATTTCAGCAGCCGTCCGGTCAGTGCGGTGCCGTTGACCAGCTGCATGTTGCGGCGGTGGGTGAGCAGGTCCAGCAGGTGCAGCCCCACCCGCCATCCGGCATGGACGATGCCCCGGACGCTTCCTTGCGAGGCCGAGAGGAATTTGGTGAGGTCCGGGCCGGCCATGATGCCCATGCCCAGGAACGAGGTCTCATACAGCTGGTGGCGCATCTTTGCCCGCAGTTCCGGCTTGATCCGGCGCGCATTGAATGGCTTGGGCCCCACGGATCGGTTGCCGGTGCCCGCGCCGGGGGTGGTTCCGTAGATGTCCTTGATCGCAGTGCCGGGCACGAACTGCAGGCTTGTCTTGGTGTGGAAGAAGCCCACCATGTGCGGGACGGCTTCCAGGAAGGCCTCAACCCGGTCTTCCCGGTAGTTGCTGCCGAGGCAGTGGCGCAGGTAGGTGCGGAACAGCCCGCGGTCCTCGTTGACTCCGCCGGCTTTGGCCAGTGGGTTGCCAGGGGTCCACGCCCATCCGCCGGACCAGGAGGTGGCGCCGCCGCAGACGTCGGCCTTTTCCACCACGATGACTTCCAGGCCGTGGTACGCGGCGGTGACGGCGGCGGACAGGCCGCCCGCGCCCGAGCCAATCACCAGGACATCGCAGTCCAGGGCCGGCCGGGCCGCGGGAGTATTCAGGGGTGCAGTCATGTCAGTGCTTTCTCAGTGGAAGAAGGTGTCAGAGTCCAGGCGCGGGGACGCGCCGGTTTCGAGCGCGTCGATCGCATCGAGTTGCGCTTGGGTCAGGGCAAAACTGAAAACATCCAGGTTTTCTCGTTGGCGCTGGTTGTTTGCGGACTTTGGGATGGCGACGCGGCCGTGCTGGACATGCCAGCGCAGGACGACCTGGGACGGTGTCCTGCCCAGCTCCGTGGCCGGGCCGGTGACGGCGGGGTGGGCAAGGAAAGTACCGTTCCGGCCGAGCGGGCTGTAGGCGGCGGTCAGGATTCCGTGGTCCAGGTGGTAAGCGAGTTGCTCCTGCTGCCCGTGTTCCGGGTCAATCTGGACCTGGTTCAGCGGAACGTCCAGGCCGGCGGACCGGACAAGGCGCAGGTGGTCCGGTTTGAAGTTTGAGACGCCCCAAGCCCGGATGAAGCCGCCATCAACAAGGCCCTGCAGTCCTTCGCAGGCCTCGACGAACCGGCCCTGCGCGGGGTTGGGCCAGTGGACCAGGAACAGGTCCAGGTAGTCAGTGCCAAGCCTCCGGGCCGATGCCTCGAAAGCGTCGCGGACTCCGTTTCGGCTGTGCCATTGCGTGTTGAACTTGCTGGTGAGGAACAACTGCCCGCGGTCAATTCCGCTGCGGCGGATTCCGTCACCCACGGCTTCCTCGTTGCCGTAGTTCTCGGCGGTGTCGAGATGCCGGTATCCGTTGGCAATGGCCTGCGAAACGGCTGCGGCCGCGTCCCCACCCGTGAGCGGCCAGGTGCCCAGCCCGATAAGCGGAATCGCCACGCCTGGCGCCAGTTCCGCCGTCGTGGTTTCCTGCGTCAGGCCGCTCACTGTGCACCTGCCCGGTGGAGCACTGATGCTTTTCGCCGCGAGTCCGCTTCCGCCAGCACGGCATCGACGCCGGCCTTGAGCCTGCGCGCCCAGCCCAGCTCCCCATGTTCGGCGACCCGACGGTCCGACGGCGCCTCCGCGCTGACCGGGAGGCCGTCCGGTAGTGCCGCCACCACCCCGGCGAGGTCAAACCCGCCCTCGCCGGGAACCTCCCGTTCAGATCGGGATTCGGTGACCAGGTCCGCGCGGGTGGCTGGCCGCGCCGCCGGCCCGTCGCACAGCTGCAGGAGTGGCACGAGGTCTGAGTTGCTGCGCAGTTGCTCCCACTGGGTGTCCGCGTCCGGGCCGTTGCAGCGGTTGAAGTGCAGGGTATCCACCACGATCCGGGTGCCTGCCTGGCGGGCGATGCGCGCAGCCTGTGCGATTGAGGCGATTGGCTGGTAGGAGATCGCCTCCAGGGTGGGGGTGATGCCGAAGCCTCGGCCGTCGTCGGCCATCCTTGCCAGCGTGTCCGCCAGCCGGGCGGGGTCTGGATCGCCGCCTGCCACGGTGAGGGAACTGGCACCGAGTGCTTGACCCGCTTCCATCATCCGGAGCCAGCCCTCCCGCTGGTCGCTGCCGTCCAGGAGCAGGAATTCGATGTCCCGCACTCCCACACCGGTGTCCTGCATTATTGCCAGTGTTTCGCGCAGCATCGGTGAGCCGGGCTGGAGGTCGTAGGGGCGTTCGGTGGGCGTTACCGGCCGGACCCGGACGCCCACAAAGTCGAACCGGGCTTCGGCGGCGAGGCGCACCAGGTGGGGCGGAGCGGTGTTGAGGAGGGACAGTTGGGCCAGGCCGATGGGCCTGGTTGCGGGGGTGGTCATGACTGTGCTCCGTTCAGGGTCAGTTCGGTGGTGGCAGCCGCGCGGGCAGCCAGCAGGCCAGCGATCCGCTGGGCTGCGTCGTAACCGCTCTTGACGGCGTTGGAGGCGATGGCAGGGGTCTGGTCCACTACGGTTCCGGCGAGTGTTACCGGCACCCCGGCTTCGCGGCTGAGGTGTGCGTCGCGACGTTCCGCAGGCACGGAACCGTCCAGGGGCACGACCGAACGCGAGACCAGGAGCGGTCCCGGCGCGTCCAGCCATTCGCCGCCGGGCGGAAGGCCGGGGGCGGTGACCCGGATCCGGGCGCCGTCGTACTCTTCGATCGCTGAACCAAGCCGTATCCGGACGCCCGGGTTGGCCTCGAGCCGCGGCACCGCCAGGATCTTTGCCCTGCGGCCGGATTCGGGGGCGATGACCTCCTGTGGGCCTACCAGCAGCACAGCGGTCCCCCGGTCCGCGAGGGTGTCGGCGACGCTCATGGCGATGGAATCCGCTCCCCAGATGGTGACGGCATCGGGCACCGCGGCCTTCGGGCTGCCGGGATCCAGGACGTCCGGATGCGAGGCTAGCCATTCGCGCACATCCACGACGTTCGCGGAATCTTCGCCGGCGAACCCGGGGCCGGACCGGAGGCCGCCGGTGGCCAGGACGACGGCGTCTGCCGCCGTTTCCCGGACCAGGGCTCCAAGGCTGCCGGCATCAACGTGTGTCTCCGTCCGGACGTCAATGCCGAGCCGGACGTTCTCCGCAGCGGACCATTCCGTGAAGCGGTGGAAGTCGGGGGTGGATTTCATCCGTTCGGCGAGGCCGAACTGGCCGCCCGGGCGCGCGCCGTCGTCGAACATTGCGACGTCGGCCCCGGCCCCGGCGAGTTCCCGGGCTGCGGTGAGCCCGGCGGGGCCTGCCCCGACCACCACCACTCGCGTGCCTTCGGGGACTGCGGGGGTGGGTACGGGGACTCGGGAACGGCCGACGGCAGGGTTGACCGTGCAGGTGACCTGGCCGAGTCCCAGGTTGTCGATGCAGACGTTGCAGGCGATGCACGGGCGGTAGCGTTCACCGTTGAGGACTCCGCCCACGAAGGCGGGGTCGGCATGGATGGCCCGGGCCAGGCTGACGAAGTCGCAGGTCCCCTCCCGGAGGACCTCTTCGATGATTCCCGGGGAGTTGAGCCGGCCGGCCATGCCCAATGGAAGCCCGAACTGGCGGTAAGCCTTGGCGTAGTCGGCCAGGATCCCCGGTTTCCATTCGCCGGACTGCACGATCCATTCGCCTGCCTCGTAGCTGCCGGCGGACAGGTCGAGGAAGTCGAGTTGCGCCAGGTGTGCTTTGGCGATGATTGCCACCTGCTGTTCGGCCGTGATGCCGTCAACGGGACCCTCCACCACGGACACCCGCAGGCCAACAAGAGTGTCAGGAACGGCGGCCCGGACGGCGTCGATAACCAGGTTCATGAAATGTTCGGGTGCGGCAAATTCGTCGGTGCGGTGGTTGCTGAGCGGCGACATGAACTGGTGGATCAGGTAGCCGTGGGCGCCATGGATGTTGATGACGTCGAAGCCGGCCTGCACCGCCCTGCTGGCCGCGAGCGCGTAGGCGTCCACGAGTTCGAAACATTCTGCGGCGCTGAGTTCCCGGGGAACCTCGCCGCCTGCCACCTGGCACGCCACGGGTGACGGCGCAACGTTCTTGTGCCCGGAGAGGGCGGCCTGGGCGGTCCGGCCACCGTGGTTAAGCTCGACGGCGGCCAGCGCACCTTCGGCGTGCAGGGCATCAGTGAGTTTGCGCAGGCCCGGGATCATGGCGTCACTGTGCAGGCCCAGCTGGTGGGTGCGGCCCTTGCCGTCTTCCCGGACAAAGGTGGCCTCGGTGGTCACCAGGCCCAGGCCTGCCCGGGCCCGGGTCACCAGGTAGTCGATGTACTGCGCGGTGATCTGCCCGTCGGCAGTGCCATAGTTGCGTTCCATGGGGGCCGAGGCCAGGCGGTTGCGGAGGGTCTTCGGTGTGCGTCCGTTGCGGCCCAGGGTCAAGGGGAGGGCGGCGAACCGTGGGGTGTTGTCCATGCTGTTCCTTAGTCCGAAACCGGTGCGAGGGGGCGGGCGTCATTTTGCGGTGTCGTGTGTGGTCCGGCGAACCGGACGGGAAGGCCGGTGCGGGAAGATTCGTAGACGGCCAGCAGGATCCGCAGGGCCTTGGTGGCGTCGCTGCCGGTGATGGCCGGTTCCGAGCCGTCACGGACTGCGCGGACAAAATCGCTGACCTGCGTGGTGTGGTGCGGGATGAGTTGGCCGTTGACGGTGGCCAGGGGGACGTTCGGCTCCACTCCTTCCGGGTGGGCGGGCTCCGTGCTGACGGTGCCGCCCACTGCCCACAGGTCCACCCGGCCGTCGCTGCCTTCGGGGAATTCGGTCAGCGACGCGGACGCCCCTGTCTCCCCCGTAATCCGGATCTGGACGCCCAAACTCGGGGACACCGCCGTCGACGCTTCCAGCGTGGCCATGGCGCCGGAAGTGAACGTGATGACGGCCGCTGCCGAGTCCTCCACCTCGATGTGTGCGCCGTGCTTGTAGGTGTTGATCCTGCCGTAGACCTCGGCCACGTCGCCCATGAACCACTGGAGCAGGTCGATGTAGTGGATGGCCTGGGTCATCAGGACCCCGCCGCCGTCATTGGCCCACGTCCCGCGCCAGGCGTCCCGGGAGTAGTACTCCGGTTCCCGGTGCAGCATCACGGAGCACTGGCCCATGATGGGCCGCCCCAGCGAGCCGTCGTCGATCGCGGCGCGGATGCGCTGGGCTGCCGGCCAGAACCGGCGTTGGAAGAGCACGCCCAGCTTCACGCCGGCGTCGTCGCAGGCCTTGACCATGCGCTCCGCCGAAGCCGGGTCGATGGCGATCGGTTTCTCGCACAGTACGTTGACCCCGGCCGCAGCAGCCTGCAGCACCACTTCTTCATGGGTGGGGTGCGGGGTGCAGACGGAGAGGATGTCCAGGTCAAGCGCCAGGAGCTCCTGGACCGTATTTACGGCCGAAGGAATCCCCCACGCCTGCGCGGTTTGTTGTGCCCGTTCCTTGTCGATGTCGCAGACTCCCACAACCTGGACATCGTCAAGGGCGCGGAACGCCTCTAGGTGGTTGCGGGAGATTGCGCCGCATCCTGCGATTCCGATGCGCAGGGCGCTTGTGGTGTTGGGTGATGAGGGGGTCATCGGTGGTGCCGTCTTTCTGGTGCTGGTGGGTGTGGGGCTGCTAGTAGGTGGCACGGCCGCCGGACAGGTCGAAAACGAAGCCGGTGGTGTAGGAGGCCGCCGGCGAAACGATGAATTCGATGAGCGCTGCTGCCTCGGCGGGCGTGCCGAACCTGCCCATGGGGATCTTGGCGGCCTGTTCCTTCTGTTGCGCAGGCGGAACTTCGGCGAAAAGCGGGGTTACCACGTTGCCCGGTGCGAGGGCGTTCACGGTGATGCCATCGGTGGCGAATTCCTTGGCCAAGGATTTGACCAGGCCCAGGATCCCGGCCTTGCTGGCGGAATAGGCAGGCATGTTGACCACGCCTTCCTTGCCCGCGGTGGAGGAAATGTGAAGCAGCCGGCCGTAGCCCGCTTTGGCCATCCCAGGCAGGACCGCCTGCGAGACAATGAATGCCCCCGTGAGGTTGATCCTCACGATGCGTTCGAAGTCCTCCACTGACGTGGACGCGGCCGATGCCACGGGACCAAGGATGCCCGCGCAGTTCACGACCGCGTCCAGCCCTCCCATATCCTCCGTTGCTGTCAGCACGGCCGCTGCAACAGAGGACGGATCGGTGACGTCCAGGGCGAGTGAGCGGGCGCCGGATTCCGCGGGCCAGGCGGCCGAGGGCAGGTCCGCTCCCACGACGGCGGCGCCGGAAGCCCGCAGGAGTTCTGCGGTCGCTTGCCCTATGCCGCTGGCCGCTCCGATCACCAGGCAGCAGGATTCTGCGATGGTGCGGGGTGATGGGTGGTTCATCATGCGGCTGCTGCCTGCTGGAACGTTGCCAGCATGTGGTCGGCGTCGGCGCGGATGCCGGTGAAGAGCTCGAAGGAAGCCGCTGCCTGCCCCACCACCATGCGCCCGCCGTCGAGGACGGCACAGCCCTTGCTGCGCGCCGCCTTGATCAGCTGGGTTTCAAGCGGCCGGTAGACCACGTCTGCAACCCACAGCCGGGGATGGATCCAGGCCGGGTCCACGGGGATGCCGGGGTGTCCGGCCATCCCGATCGGGGTCGCGTTCACCAGGCCTTCAGCGGCCTGAAGGCTTGCGGCCACGGCGTCCGTACCCGTAACTGACAGGGTGCTGTCCGGGAAATGTGGGGCCAGCCTGGTGGCCAGGGCCTCGGCACGGGCCGGGTCGATGTCGGCGATGACCAAGTGGGTGATCCCTGCGCCCAGGAGGCCGAATGCCACGGCCGCGCCGGCCCCGCCGGCCCCGATCTGCACTACCGAACTGGTGGCAGCAAACGGAAGACCGGCCCGGAGGCCGCCGATGAAGCCGGAGTGGTCGGTGTTGTGGCCCACGGCTTTGCCGCCGTGGAAGGTGATGGCGTTTACCGCGCCCAGGACGCGGGCCTCGGGCGAAAGTTCGTCAAGGCCCTCCTGGACCAGCTGTTTGCTCGGATGGGTCACGTTCAGGCCGTCGTAGCCAAAGTCTGCCGCACTTCGGACCAGCGCGGCAGACATTTCTGCCGGCTGTCCGATGGCATCAAGGTCGATGACCCGGTAGGTATAGGCAAGGCCAAGCCTGTCTGCCTCCGCCTCATGGAGTACCGGGGTAAGCGAGCCGCCAATCCCGGCCCCGAGCAGCCCCACAACATGGCGGTGGTTGATGTCGGCTTCACGGGTCAGGAACGGCGGGACCGGCAGGGTTTGCTCCCTCATGCCTGCACCTTGCTGGTGGCCGCACCGGCGGGGCCGGAATCGGCTGCGGACTCAGCGGCCGCCGTCGGACTACTGACGGACGACGTACGGAGGCGGGGATCGGATTTCCTCAGTCCCAGCAGGGCAGTCGGCGTCTTGAACGTTTCCGGTGCCATCAGGGCCGCGATGGCGGAGATGGCGCAGGCAACGGCTGCGAAGGTAGCCACGGGAAGCCAGTTGGCCTTGTCTCCGCCGATCAGCAGCTCGGAAATGGCGGGCGCGAATCCCGCCAGGAGCAGGCCGAACATGAGGCTGATGGCCATGCCTGAGTACCGGACTTTCACCGGGAACTGCTCGGGGAAGTACGCGGGGTAGATCGAGTTGGTGGCGGTGTAGGCAACGCCGATCAGCAGGATGCCGGTGACGAAGATCAGCGGGACGTTGGCGGACGTGAGGGCCGTGAAGAACACGTAGACCATGCCCGTCTGCAGCAGGAGCCCGGAGACGAAGACGGGTTTGCGGCCGATCCGGTCCGCAAGCATCCCGGTCAGCGGGCCCATCCCGACGGCGGCAAGGTTGGCTACGGCGATGACCGTGAGCATCAGCCCTTTTTCCACGCCCACAACGGAAGTCGCGTAGGAGAGGGCGAAGACGTTGATGATCGTGTTGATGATGGTGAAGAGGGACATCATGGTGACACGCAGGACGGTGGCCCAGTGGTGCCGGAACAGGGTGATGAGCGGTACCTTCACCACGTCGTCGTGTTCCTTGACTTCGGCGAACACTGTGGGTTCTTCGAGGAGGCGGCGAAGGATGAACGCGACGACCGTAACCACGGCGCTGGCAAGGAAGGGAATCCGCCAGCCCCAGGAGAGCAGTTGGTCCTCAGGCATGGACGCCACCGGGATGAAGACGAGGGTGGAAAGCACGATGCCGAACATGATGCCGCTCATGGTCCAGCTGGTGTAGAAGGCGCGCTTCCGGTCCGGGGCGTGCTCAAGGGTGAGCGAACTTGAGCCGGGTGATTCGCCGCCGGCCGACAACCCCTGGACCAGGCGGAGAACCACAATGAGGACAGGCGCTGCCATTCCGATCTGGCTGTAGGTGGGCAGGCAGCCGATGAGGAAGGTGGAGGTGCCCATCAGCAGGAGGGTAAGGAGCAGGACCCGTTTACGGCCGAACTTGTCGCCCAAGTGTCCGCAGATCACGGCTCCCAGCGGGCGGGCTACGTAGGCCACCCCTACCGTTGCAAAGGACAACAGCATGGACGACGGACCCGGGGCGAAGAACAGCTTTCCGAAGATCAGGGCGGCCGCCGAGCCGAAGATGAAGAAGTCGTAGTACTCAAGGGCGCTGCCTACGAACCCTGAAACTGCAGCGATTTTTGCATTGTTTTTTGGGCGCACTGTACCCACTGTCGACACTGACATGGTGTTCCCTTTCTTATGGCCAGGACCGTCCCGGGGGCCCTGGGGACGGTCCTGGCCGCAGGATGGTTTGCCGCGTTAGGCGGCTTCTTCATCCAGTGTGGCTGCCATCACTTAGTAAGTCCACGACTAAAACGGTCTATCACTTTGTGTGATTTTCACTTAATCCCGATGAAGTGTGCGCGCTGTCCGGAAAGACCTCTTCGACGACGGCGAGGACGGCGGCCAGGACGGGTGAATCGTTTTCGGCAGACCAGGCGATGGCGTGGTTCATGAAGTGCGGCGGGTCGTCGAGGGGCACATATGTTGCTCCTGAGGGGATGATGCCGGATATCCCGCTGCTCATCAGGGTGACCCCCACGCCGGCCGCCACGAAGGTCAACACCATGTAGGGGTCGGAGAGCTCCTGGACCACACGCGGGCGGAATCCAGCCGCGAGGCAGGAGGCAAGCATCACTTCCGTCATCGACGAGGAGCCATCCAGCGGCGGTGAAATGAAATCATCGCCGGCCAATGACCGCAGGGGAATCGACTCCTTCCCCGCGAGCGGGTGGTCCAGCGGGAGCACAGCGCCAATTTCCTCGCTTGCCACCAGGCGGGTCAGCACGGACGGGCCCGGATTCTCGGGAAGACCGACGAAAGCGAGGTCCAGCGTTCCGTTCGCAACGCTGGCCAGGCCATCGGCCGTGCGCACCCGGCTGGTGAGTTCCATTTTGATATCCGGGTAGCGGCGGCGGACGGCCCGCGTCAGCGGCGGAAGGGTCAGGTGGTTTACCGCACCCGAGAATCCGATCCTGATGCTGCCCCGGACCCCCTCAACTTCGGCTTGGGCGGCTTCCCGCGCCAACCGCATTTCCCGGAGGACCCTGTAGGCCCGGGGCAGGAGGGCATGTCCGGCCGGGGTGAGGGCCACGCTCCTGGTGTTGCGCTCGAAGAGGCGGGTGCCCAGGTCCGCCTCGAGCTTTCGGATGACCTGGCTCAGCGGGGACTGCGAGGTGTGGAGGCGCTCTGCCGCCCGGCCGAAGTGCAGCTCTTCCGCTACTGCGACGAATGCCTCCAGCCACCGGATTTCTGTCATGAGTCCAGAATGTACCCTTTGCGGAACACCCGGGCACCGCTTCAGGCGTGCCGGGCCGTGGACTTCCGGGAACAAGCGGGTGGCCCGCACCGTTGGAAGCTCTAGGAAGCACTGCCTGCAGCATGCGGCAGCCACGGAAGGGAACCCTATGGTCAGGGCTATTTGGAACGGAAAAGTCATCGCCGAATCCGCGGACACCGTGGTGGTGGAGGGCAACCACTATTTCCCGCGTGACGCCGTGAAGGCCGACTACCTGCGGGACAGCGACAAGAATACGTTTTGCCCTTGGAAGGGCCAGGCCAGCTACCACACGCTCGAGGTGGACGGTGCGCTGAATGAGGCCGCGGCCTGGTATTACCCGGAGCCCAAGCCGCGCGCCAAGCACATCGAGGACCGGGTGGCGTTCTGGCGCGGGGTCACCATCGAGGACTAGCAGGCGCACGGAGGCGGATGACGCCGGGACATCCCCGGCGCCGTCCGCCTCCTTCGTGTGCTCTGCCTGGCTTCCCGCTGCTTTCGCTTCCCTACTTCCCAGGCAGTCAGCGCCAGAATTCCGCGAGCTTTCCCGCCAGGCCTTTCCCCTGGTTGTACCCCGCCTGGGCGGCGGCCGGACGCAGGGACAGGTCCATGGCGTTGGCGCCGAACATGTACTCGGCGTCGCCCTCCGGGAAGACTGTTTCCACCATGCTCCCGCCCGCCCGCAACTCCTCGACCTGCGCCGCAAGCTGCATGCCCCACTCCAGCGGCATCCGCGTCCTGCCGCCAAAGGGCGACAGGACCAGGACGCGCCCACAACCGGCGGCCAGGTCCGCGTTCTCGTTGCGCCGGTAGCCGCCGTCGATATAGCTGTTGGCACCGATCCGGTAGGCCGAACCACTGGAACAGCTGGCGGCAACCGCATCCACCAGGTCGATGCCGCTGTCGCGGTGAAACACCGCCGGCTCGCCGGTGTGTGCGTCGACGGCGGTGATGAGCAGATCATGCTGCGGCCAGGACGCTGCAGGCAATCGGGCCGCCACGGTGGCACGCCACCGCCCCGAGGCGTCGTGTCCGGCAGCAAGGTCCAGCGCCAGGGCGCCCATCCGGCGCCGCATGTCGGCCGGGTCTTCAGCGGAGGCAATAATCCGGCCGGTCCGCTCAAGGTGGTCGGACACCGGCCTGGCGGCGGGGACCCCACCGGCTGCCCCGGCCGGAGCCGTTCGCTGCTGAGGCGCGGCGTCAACGACGGCGGCGTACAGGTCCGCCGGCGCGGCGCCGGAAACTTGGGCCGCCGCGGTGGATCCGGCCGAGGTTCCGATGACCAGGTCAGCAGTGGTCACATCCAGCCCGGCATCGGCCACGCCGGCAAGGACGCCGATCAGCCATGCGTTGCCGGTTGATCCGCCGCCGCCGAGGACCAGGGCGCGGCGGGAGGCCGGCACGGACTGTGCGATGGAAGAAGGTGTTGAATTCATGGGAGTCGCCTTTCGCGAATTGCCTGTGCGGCGCTCCCGGCGGCGACTAGTTCAGCCGCGTGATCGTGGGCTGCGAGGGAGCACCCATTACGGATACAGCTTTCATGGGTCTCACCTCCTGGGGACGGGTCACGATCACGGGAATCATGGCACACCGGACCGCGCCGCGCAACGGGTACATTTGAGGGCGATGATTTCCATTGACCGGGACCACGCCGCACGCAGTGATGTCCAGCAGCTCCTCAGCGAACACCTGGCGGACATGTTCGCCACCTCGCCGGCCGAAAGCGTCCACGCCCTGGACCACTCCGCGCTGTCCGCGCCGTCGATCACTTTCTGGACGGCCCGGGAGGACGGGAACCTGCTGGGATGCGGCGCCCTGAAGCTCCTGGACTCCCCCACGGGCCAGGCAACGGATGGCGAACTCAAGTCCATGCGCACCACAGAATCCGCCCGGAGCCGTGGCGTAGCCACCCGCATGCTCCGGCACATCCTCGACGACGCGAGGGCCAGGAACCTGGAGCGGGTCTGCCTGGAAACCGGGACCGAGGACTACTTCGCACCCGCGCGCCGCCTCTACGCCCGCCACGGCTTCACCGAATGCCCGCCCTTCGCCGACTACGTGCCGGACCCAAACAGCGTCTTCATGGAGCTCCGACTCTAGCCAGGCACCTGCCAGGCACATAAGGAAAGCGGACGACGGCGGGTGGGCAGCCGCCGTCGCCCGCTTCCGTTTTCCTGGACTTCATTCCTAGACGTCGCCGCGCCAGCCACCGGTTTCCGTGCCGCGCGATTCGATGAATTCCTTGAACCTGCGCATGTCGGCCTTGACCTGCATCTCGTCGATCTTCAGGGCCGCGCCTACCTTTTCCGTGGCGTTTTCCGGAGTCCATTCGAAGTGCACTTTGACCTTGGTGTGGTTGGCATCCATCGGCGTGAACCTGATGATGCCGGCGTGCGACTTGCCGTCGGTGCTGCGCCAGGCGATCCTGTCATCCGGCTCCTGGTCGACGATTTCAGTGTCGAACTCCCGCTTCGCGCCGCCCACGTTGGTGACCCAGTGGTTGGTGGTATCAGTCAGCTGGGTGATCGACTCGACGCCGGACATGAACTGCGGAAAGGATTCGAACTGGGTCCACTGGTTGTAAGCCGTCCGAACCGGGACAGCCACTTCCACGGTCTCCTCAACCTCTTCAACGTGTGTCATCTGCTGCCTCCTCATGATGGACGGCTGCAACAGCGGACCGGCAGAGCTTGCCATCCTGCCAGTCAGGCAGCCGCCACGCTTGCACAATAAATCCGGCGGCCACCTGTGTCCAGACCCAATAATCCACAGCGGACGACGGCGGGTGGGCACCCGCCGTCGTCCGTTTCCGCCAGGTGGCTACTGGCTGAAGGGGACCTTTTCCCAGCTCAGCACGTCAGCGCCTTTGGCGCCGTTGCCGGCGACCGTGAAGCGGACATAGTCCACGGCGTTGTTGGCGCCGTCCACGGTGATGCGCTGCAGGTTGTCCGCAGCCGGTGAGCCGTAGATGTCCAGCCAGGGTGAGCCCGCGGCGAGGGGCTGGTTCTCGGCGAAAACGTGGCTGTCGCCGTTCACCAGGTAGACCGGGGCGTCGAAGCGGTTGGTCTCTTCGACGATGGCCTGCACGATCCGGCGGAAACCGGAGACCGTGTCCGGGTTGGCGGTCGCTGCCTCGAGCAGCGAGGGGTCGAACATGTCCGCCTGCTGCAGAAGGACCACGGCCCGGTCATTGCTGCGCCGCGCATCGGCGAAGGTCTGGCGGATCTGGGCGATGACCGCATCCGTCCGGTAGTCCACCTCCGCCAACTGCTCCGGGGTGGGCGCCGTCTTGCCCAGGCCCGTCCATGGCAGGAGGGAGTTGTTGCTGCCCTGGACGTTGAGCACGGAGAAGGCCACCCGGTTCCTGGTGAAGCTGACGTCCTCCGGGAGTCCCAGGTTCTCCTGGCTCTTCACGGGCATGGTGGCACCAAGGGTTTTGCCGGGCTGGTTGAAGAAGATCTCCCGGAGCTTGTCGAGGCGCTCCAGCGGGTTGTAGGCGCCATTGTTGGTCCGGTGGCAGTCCACCCACTCGTTGTCGCCGGGCGTGTAGACCAGAGGATGGGTGAAGGTGTTGAACTGGGCGCGGATGGAGGAGAAGTACTCGTCCGAGCAAACGGAGGAACCGTTCTTGATATCGCCCACGTGTGCTACAAACGTCAGGTCCTTGTCCGCGTTGAGATCCTGGATGCGGGACGGGAACTTGGCGATCTCCGCGGCGCCGTAGGGGATGTCGCCGATGGCGGCGAAGGTGAAGGCCTGGTTGTCGTTGCTGGTGCTGTCCGCTTGTGCTGTTTGGGCGAAGGCGGGCTGGGACGCAAGGAGGCCGAGCGCCAGGGCGAGCGCCGCCGTCGTGGTTTTCACGATCTTTGTGGGCATGGAATTGCTCCTGTTTCTGCTGGTTGCCTAGGCTGCGCGGGCGGTGAGGAACTGCTGGAGGCCGGCGAGGTCGTCGGTGTTGATGTGGTCCACGCCTGCATTGGCGAGCTCGGTCCAAAGGGCATCGCGGGCGGCGCCGGGCTGGTCCGGGGTGGCCCAAAAGCGGACGCGGTAGCCATTGGCGTGGGCGGTGGCCACGAAGGCGCGCAATTTAGCGCGCTCGGCCTCTGGCATGGGGCCGACGCCCTGCCAGGTGAAGAGCTTGGTCCAGTTGTCGCTGACCAGCGGCATCAGGGAGGCGGGCAGGCCGGAGGCGAGGTCGGTGGAGCGGCCGTCGTAGAAGCTGGAGCGCTGGGTTTGCGCCTGCATGGTGGCCAGCGGGCGGTTGCCGCTGATCACCGCGGTGACCGGGCCGGTCTTGACGTTGCCATTGGTGTAGCGGCTCATGATGTCGCGGTGTTCGGCCAGTTCCTGCTCGACGGCAGCGTAGGTGGCCTCGCCCTCGCTCTTGATGTCGATGAGGAGCTGCAGGCTGCCGTCCCAGTGGGGGTAGACGCTGTGCCCGGGCGTGCTGCGGACCAGGTCCTGGAGCGGGTCAAGGTAGAGGCTCTCCAGGGTGACGCCCTGCTTGGCATCCGCGAGGTCGTGGGCCACGCGCAGCTCGCCGTCCACCAGCCATACGTCCGCCTCAACGCTGGTGAAGCCGTGCTCCAGCGCGTCGTGCAGGGGGCGGTCGTGCTCGTAATCGTTGTGGGCGTGTGTTCCGGCGAGGGGTTGGCCGACGACGACGGGAGCCGGCTTGGGTGCCTCAGCCGGGGCCTGGGTTTGGGCTTGCGTCTGCGCCTGGGCTGGGGCGGCTGTCCCGGCCAGGAAAGTGAGGGCAGCGACGGCAGCGATGGTTCTTTTCACGAACACGGAAGACTCCTGGTGCCTTGGGGATGACCGTCCAGGCTGGGGGTGCCGGGCGGGAGGGTGCGTGAAAAGACTGCTGGGTCTGCCGAAACGCTGTGGGGCCTGCTGGTTGACGGCTGGTGAACGGCACGGGAAGCGCGAGACCTCCCCGCATGCCCGGGCACAGCAGCGGTTTGCTGCGCCCGGGCCCAGTGGGACGGTTACGAGGCAACGAGGAAATCAACGATGAGTGACTCCAACGGGCTGTTTCCGTTCGGGAGGCACCCTGGAGGCCAGAGCGTTGGTTCCCGGTCCGCTCGTTCGGCGTTGTATTTGCGGCCCGACGGCGAGACCCAGCCGGGCGGTTCATTCCTGGCCGCAGGTCCCGGACCCCAGCGGGTTCGATGCTTGAGCCGATGATGCTTGGGACACAACTGACCCAGGTTGCTGATCCCCGTGGCGCCTCCATGCTCCCAAGCCGTGAGGTGGTCCGCCTCATTGTCCTGGCTCGGATTGCTGCAGCCGGGAAACGTGCACTTTCCATCGCGCATCCGCAGCCACCGCTTCAAGGATTCCGGAAGCCGGTAGCTCGTGCGGCCGATTTCCAGCGGCGCCCCGTCCCGCGGGTCCACCAACACCCGGTAGAAGGAACCGGCACCTTCCGCGACGAGTTTGCGAGCCATCGATGCCGGGATGGGTCCGTAGTTGTCAAGGTCCGCGGGTTCATCCGTGGCGCCCAAGAGGGAGAAGACCGGCACTGTGACCAGGACGTCCGCTGTGAGGGATGGCCCGGCCCCGGCATTCCCGCCTGAGGTGCCAAGCAACAATCTGGCGGCCTCGTCGACCCTGATTTGGGTGAGGGTCCGCGGTTCTTCCGGTCCCTGCAGTCCACGCGCCAGGGCTGTGGCCTTGTTCCAAATGGCGCAGGCCTTGTCCGCAGGCATATAGAGCGAGACCCATGCCATGCCATTGCGGTCCGGAGAGTATTCCATCCGCCGGTCTTCCACGGACCTCATGTGCCTGATCTCAAGGGATTCGGGTTGATGGCGTTCCCGCCAGGCCCGTACCTTCCGCCTAAACCGGGCTGGCGCCAGCTCCCCTGCCGCGGCACCCCTGGCCGCATTCGGAGCCTCCGGGTCCAGGAAATGCGCCTCCAGCGCGGAGGCGGCGGTCTTGTCCAGGCCGGTGGTTTCATCGACGATGATCCGGGCGTGCTGCCAGGAAATCTTTCCCGACTGCAACGCATCCAGTGCCGCGGGCAACGTTGTGGTCAGCGCGTGCGCCTCACCCAGCAGTGCCGCCGCGGCACGCTCCCCAACAGTCAGGACGCAGGCGACTTCCGCCACCAGGCTCATCTCGCGTGCTGAGGACTCATATGCGCTGTCCGCCGGTCCCTCCATGGCAGCGGTTGCCTCCGCATACCCGGCGAGGAGGCGCACTTTGACGGCGGCGATGGCGGCTTCGATCCGGGCCACAACACCCAGACCGTCCAGGTACGAATCAGCAAGTTGGCCCAGTGGATCGTAAGCATCCCGGTGATCGCCGTCCGAATCTCCTGAAGACGGGCCAAGGACGTCAACCAGCTCGTCCGCCAGCCCCCTTATGGAGGTAACGGCAGCGGGCAGTCCGGCACTGCCTCCTGCATCCACCACCGCCCAGGTTTCCATACCCAAAGCTTGGCAGGGGGGTGTGACATTTTGGCTTCCGGCACCCAGCCGCCCCGGACCGCTTGGAGGGAGCGGACGACGGTGGGTGGGGACACGGCGTCGTCCGCTTTTGTTCGTGCGTGGGATGGGGTTCAATCCCCCCGCCTCTAGCTGATGGCGACTGTGTGCAACATGACGACGGCCATTAGCCACTTGCGTGTAAATGTCGCTCCTCGGATGTAAGTTTTGCTGCAGCAGCTTGAAATTGCTGTCGGGCACATGGTGGTGTCCGGCTACAGGAAACTTACTGGGGGTACGAAATGGAATTCGCAGAGAAGCTTTCAGCTTTGGCGGCAAAGGTGCGTCAGCAGCGGGGCGTAATCCAGACAGAAGAGGCAACAAAGAACGCCTTCGTGATGCCGTTCATCTCGACGATTCTTGGCTATGACGTCTTCAATCCGCTGGAGGTCGTTCCCGAGTTCATTGCCGATGTCGGCCTTAAGAAGGGCGAAAAGATCGACTACGCCATCGTCAAGGACGGCGAGGTGCAGATCCTGATTGAGTGCAAGAAGTCCACGGAGCCCGTGAAGATCGAGCACGCATCACAGCTCTTCCGCTACTTTGCCGTCACCAACGCGCGGATCGCCATCCTTACTAACGGCGAGGTTTACCAGTTCTTCACGGACCTTGACGCACCAAACCGCATGGATGCCAAGCCTTTCCTTGTGCTGGACTTGAACGACATCGACCAGTCGCTTATCCCTGAGCTGCAGAAGCTGTCCAAGGACGTTTTCGACCTCGACTCGATTATTAGTGCCGCCGGCGAACTTAAATACATCGGCGAGCTCAAGCGGACCCTGGCAGCACAGTTCAAGGAGCCTGAAGATGAATGGGTCAAGTTCCTGACAGCCAGGGTCTATTCCGGGCCGTACACGCAAAAAGTGCGGGAGCAGTTCACAACGCTGGTCGGAAAGGCTACAAAGCAGTTCCTCAATGACCAAGTGAACGAGCGGTTGAAGAAGGCCTTGGGCAATCCTGGATTCCCGCAAACTGAGGACACCGCCGCACCCTTGGCTGTCACCAGCGCCCCGGTCGCAGAAGCCGACCTCGCGGAAGCCGATGGACTCGAGACGACGCTTGAAGAAATCGAGGGCTACCAAATCGTGCGCGCAATTGTCTGCAGCGAGGTCAAACCGGCTCGGGTGGCCCAGCGTGATGCAAAGTCCTATTTCGCGGTGCTCCTCGACGACAACAACCGCAAGCCCATTGCCCGGTTGCACTTCAACCGAACGCAGAAGTACATCGGCATCTTTGACGAAAGCAAAGAAGAGACTCGAGTGCCCATCAACTCGCTCGAGGAGATCTACGAACACACTGAGGCTCTTCGGGCCACGGTGAAGAGCTACCTATAAAGTTCCAGCCACTCAAGCCAGCCGAGTTGATACTGTCACCGATAAGCGCGAACTCCCTGGGAGATGAACCGTTTTGAAAGTCTTTATTAGTTGGTCCAAAAACTCCTGCCACTTTGCAGGGGTGCTCAATGAGGCAATCGGACGACTTTTTGACACCGTTACTACTTTTTACAGCCCAGAGATTCCCGCGGGGGAGCAATGGCTGGCGCAAATTGAGGAGGAGCTCAATGATACGGATTTTGGGATCATATGCGTATCAAGAGAGAATCAACTAGAACAGTGGCTGAACTATGAGGCCGGAGCATTGTCGCGGCAAGTTTCGGACCGCAGGAAGCGCCTAGGGGTACTCCTCCTAAACTTTGAAGACACAAGCGACGTCGCTGGTCCTTTCAAAAATTTCCAAATGAAGATGGCTAACATACAGGGCTTCAAATCACTAATGAAGTCCTTGAATGAATATGGCCCAAATATCAAGCAGGAAACCTTAGATTCCCGTATAGACATGGAATGGCCGCAGCTACAAGATGCTGTCGAGAAGCTTAAGAAGGAAGCCGCAACTAGGACGAAAACTCCCGAGCGGCCCGATACCGAGAAAATTGATGAGCTGCTGCGCATTGTTAGAGACTTTGACAAAGCACTTACGGTGCCCGTTATTAACCCGACCCCCGTCTCCGTCGGTGAACGTTACAAGGGACAAAGTTTCACGACCAAAGCCTACAAGGTTATTAGGGGGCGCACTGCGATCCTAGATTTTAGAACAGTGAATGAAAATTTGGACGTCCTTGATTCTAGTACGGCTTTGAGTGAAATTGAGAAACGCGCAATACAACATTATTATCAGGCCGAATTTCCGGGAAATGACAAAACCCTTATTATCATTGATCCGGTCTGGAAGGATCAATACATTGTATCCCCCGACGGACCTCTGACTCAGGAATTAATGGCCTCAGATCTGGATCCAGCGGACAACTAGATAAAGCGAAGCGAAGCTTAGGACTGAATCTAGTTCCGAACAGCGCGGAGTTTCCTGCAGCTCCGGGGACAAAAACTCTTCCTTATCCCTCCCCTCACGTCTCATCATCAAGTAATTAAATGGCACGGCATTGTCACCACAGAAGCGTCCCTATACCTGAAAACCGCCTTCAAACCTCCGCCACGGGCGCCGCGAACTGGGCCTCGTACAGCCGCGCGTAAGCCCCGCCGGCGGCCAACAAAGAACCGTGGTTCCCTTGCTCCACGATCTGCCCGTTCTCCATGACCAGGATGAGGTCGGCGTCGCGGATCGTGGACAGGCGGTGCGCAATCACAAAGGACGTCCTGTCGGACCGCAAAGCGCTCATCGCCTTCTGCACCAGCACCTCGGTCCGGGTGTCCACGGAAGATGTGGCCTCGTCCAGGATCAAAACAGAAGGCGAAGCCAGGAACGCCCGCGCGATCGTCAGCAACTGCTTCTCACCGGCGGATACGTTGGCACCTTCGTCGTCCAGCACGGTGTCGTACCCCTCGGGCAGGGACTTCACGAACCGGTCCACATACGTTGCCCGCGCGGCCTCAAGCACCTCCTCCGAGGAAGCAGTGGGCCGGCCGTACGCGATGTTGTCCCGGATGGTCCCGCCGAACAGCCACGTATCCTGCAGCACCATCCCCATCCGCGAGCGCAGGTCATTTCGGCTCATGGTGGTGATATCCACGCCGTCCAGCGTGATCCGGCCGGCATCCAGCTCATAGAACCGCATCATCAGGTTCACCAGCGTGGTCTTGCCCGCACCGGTCGGCCCCACAATCGCCACCGTCTGCCCCGGCTCCGCCACCAACGAAAGCCCGGAAATCAGCGGCTTGTCCGGCGAATAGGAGAAGTACACATCCTCAAACACCAGCCGCCCGCGCACGGCACTATCCGGGCTCTGCAACCCAGCTCCCACGGGATCGGCGGTCTGTTCCTCCGTGTCCAGCAGCTCAAACACCCGCTCCGCAGAGGCCACCCCGGACTGCAGCAGGTTCGCCATGGATCCCAGCTGCGCCAGCGGCTGCGTGAACTGCCGTGAGTACTGGATGAACGCCTGCACATCGCCCAGCTGCATCGCACCGGACGCCACCTGCAGGCCACCCACCACGGCGATCCCCACATACACCAGGTTCCCGATAAACGTCATGGCCGGCATGATCAGCCCGGAAATGAACTGCGCACCGAAGCTGGCGTCATACAGCTCGGCATTCTTCTGCCGGAACCGCTCCCCCACCTCACGCTGCCGACCGAACACCTTCACCAGCGCATGCCCGGTGTACGTCTCCTCGATCTGCCCGTTCAGCTCGCCCGTGTTCTTCCACTGCTGCACGAACAGTTTCTGCGATCGCTTGGCAATAAGGGCCGTGATGCCGAGCGTCAGCGGAATGGTCACCAGAGCGATCAGCGCCAGCGTGGGCGAGAGGATGAACATCATCACCAGCACGCCCAGCACCGTCAGCAGCGACGTCACCGCCTGGCTGATGGACTGCTGCAGGCTCTGCGAAATGTTGTCCACATCGTTGGTCACCCGGCTGAGCAGCTCACCGCGCTGGATCGAGTCGAAGTACCGCAGCGGCAGCCGGTTGATCTTCGCCTCGATCTTTTCCCGCAGCCCGAACACCGTCCGCTGCACCACGCCGTTCAGCACATACGCCTGCCCCCACATGAACGCCGAACCCAGCACGTACAGCACCAGCGCCCACGTCAGCACACTGGCCAGCGCCCCGAAGTCGATCCCCATTCCCGGCGTCAGCGTCATGGCGCTGAGCATGTCTGCCTTCTGGTTCTCCCCCGACGCCCGCAGCATCGCAATCAGCTGCGCCTGCGTCATGCCCGGCGGCAGCTGCTTGGACACGACCCCGGCGAAGATCAGGTTGGTGCCTTCACCCAGCAGCCGCGGCCCGATGACCTGCAGCACCACACCCGCCACGGCCATGACCAGCACCAGGATCAGCCACGCGCGTTCCGGCCGCAGGGTAGCCAGCAGCCGCTTGGCGGAGCCACTGAAGTTCATTGCCTTCTCCGCCGGGACATTCATCCCGGCAAAGGGTCCGCCCCTTCCGGGTCCGCCTGCCGGGCGCGGAATGCGTACGACGTCGGCCTGGCCGGCTTTGCCCCCGCCTGCGGTACCAGAGGGCGCGCCTTTGGCACCGCGCACTGGAGTGGGTCCGTGGCTCATACCGTCTCCTCCGCCGCCAGCTGGGAGGAGACAATCTCGCGGTATGTCCCCGAACTCTCCAGCAACTCATGGTGCGTGCCGTGCGCAACGATCCTGCCGTCGTCGAGCACCAAAATCTGGTCCGCGTCCGTAATGCTGGACACGCGCTGGGCGATGATCACCATGGTGGCACCGGCGGTGCTGCGCTTGAGCGCCTGCCGCAGCCGGGCGTCCGTCCCGGTGTCCAGGGACGAGAACGAATCGTCAAAGATGTAGAGCTCGGGCCGCTTCACCAGCGCCCGTGCAATCGCCAGCCGTTGCCGCTGCCCGCCGGAGACGTTGGTACCGCCCTGGGAGATGGCCGCGTCCAGGCCATCCTCCATCTGCTCCACGAAGTCGCGGGCCTGGGCGATCTCCAGCGCGTCCCACAACTCATCCTCGGTGGCGTCCGGGTTGCCGTACAACAGGTTGCTGCGCACGGTGCCGGAGAACAGGTAAGGCTTCTGCGGCACCAGGCCAATGTGCCCCCACAGCAGGTCCGGGTCCAGGTCCCGCACGTCCACGCCGTCCATCAGCACGGCGCCGGAAGTGACATCGAAGAGCCGGGGCATGAGGTTCACCAGGGTGGTCTTGCCCGAGCCGGTGCTGCCGATGATCGCCGTCGTCTCCCCCGCGCGGGCGGTGAAGCTGATCCCGGACAGGACGGGCTGGTCGGCACCCGGGTAGGCGAATCCGACGTCGCGCATTTCCAGCTCACCGCGCCGGACCGCGCTGGTGACCGGCGCCTTGGGCGGCACCACGCTGGAGCTGGTGCCCAGCACCTCGCCAATGCGGTCCGCGGACACCGACGCGCGCGGAATCATCACCGCCATGAAGGTGGCCATCATGACGGACATCAGGATCTGCATCAGGTAGCTCAGGAACGCGATCAGGGTGCCCACCTGCATGGACCCGTCCTCGATCCGGAACGAGCCGAACCAGATCACCGCCACGCTGGAAACGTTCAGGACCAGCATTACTACGGGGAACATGAGCGCCATCAGCTGGCCGGCGCGGAGGGCCACGTCCGTGACGTCCGTGTTGGCGCGGGCGAAGCGCGCGGTTTCCATGTCCTCCCGCACGAAGGCGCGCACCACGCGGATGCCCGTCAACTGCTCCCGCAGGACGCGGTTCACGGTATCGATCCGGGCCTGCATCTTGCGGAACAGCGGCACCATCCGGGTGACAATAAGTCCGACGGCGATCAGCAGCACCGGGACGCACACGGCGATGAGCCAGGACAGCTGGGCGTCCTGCCGGATGGCCATGATCACCCCGCCGATACTCAGCATGGGGGCCGCCACCATGAGCGTCGCGGACATCAGGACAAGCTGCTGGACCTGCTGGACGTCGTTGGTGGACCGGGTGATCAGGCTGGGTGCGCCGAAGCGCGTGACTTCCTGTTCGGAGAACTCGCCCACGCGTTCAAAGATGGCGCCGCGCAGGTCCCGGCCCAGTCCCATGGCGGCTTTGGCGCCGAAGTACACGGCCACTACAGCGCACACGATCTGCGCCAGGGTTATGAGCAGCATGAAGCTGCCGGTGGAGAGGATGTAGCCGGTATCGCCCCGGGCCACCCCCTGGTCAATGATGTCCGCGTTCAGCGTGGGCAGGTACAGCGACGCAATGGACTGCGCCAGCTGGAACACCACGACGGCGGCCAGCAGCGGCCGGTGCGGCCGCAGGTATTCGACAAGCAACTTCCAGAGCAAGGCGGGCTCCAACCTGACGGTGTGTCCACAAAACGTGGTGCGAGGTCAGTGTACGTCCGGAAACTGGGACTTAACCGGGCGTTGGTGGAGGAAGTTGGGCGGGTTCTCCCACAGCGTATCCGTCCCCTGCGAAGCCAGCACCGCCAGATTTGCAGGTCCACCGCCTGCGTACGGGAGGACAGGGCGACACACCAGTTTGAATGCGTCAAGCACCAGGCTTGAAATGCCATCCCCGCTTTTTGCGTTGCAAAAACTCCCTTCCAAACCGGCCTTCCCAGCGCCTCTTTAGGCCGCATGCACTTTCTCCTTCTCCAGAATTGTGCACGACGCACCCGGTCCCGGAACCCCTCACGCCTAACGTGATCTTCCACACACCAAGTTCCACCCCCAGAACCATGAGGAGATAAAGATGCCGAACTACAGGGTGTCGATGGATATCGGCGGAACGTTCACGGACATCGTGGCGTACGACCAGGCTGCAGGAACCTATGAAGCGACAAAAGCATCAACCACACCGGGCAACCTGAGTGCCGGAGTCATCGCCGGACTCGAATCGATTGTTACCGACCTTTCCGATATCGAATTCCTGGTGCACGGCACCACCCAGGGCCTGAACGCTTTCCTCGAGCGCCGCGGCGTTCCCGTACTGCTGCTGGCCACGGCCGGCGTCGAGGACTCTTACCACATCGCCCGCGGCCCCCGCCTGGAGCTCTACAACGCCCAATACCGCAAGCCGGCTCCCCTGGTCGAGCGGAAGGACGTCATCGGCGTCGGCGGCCGCTTCGACGGTCAGGGCCACGAGATCCGGCCACTCGACGAAGTGGCGGTCCGCCAAGCAGCCCGCCGGGCTCTGGACGAAGGATACGGCGCCGTGGCCGTAGCCTTCCTCTTCAGCTACAAGAACCCGGCCCATGAACTTCGTGCCCGCGAAATCCTGCTCGAAGAACTGGGCGAAGACTTCACCATCTCCCTTTCGCATGAAGCAGCCAAGGAATGGCGCGAATACGAGCGCACCTCGTCCGCCGTCGTCGAGGCATACACGGGCCCCGTGGTCCGCAACTACCTACTGGACCTGGAGGAGAAGCTTGCCGACCGCGGCGTGGAGGCTCCCCTGCACATTATGCAGTCCTCCGGCGGTGTGCTCACCGCCGAGTCCGCCCGCAAGCGTCCCCTTCAGACGCTGCTGTCCGGGCCGGTCGGCGGCGCAATGGGCGACGTCGAGCTGGCCGGCGTGTCAGGCAACCGCAACCTCATCGGTGTTGACATGGGTGGCACCTCCTTCGACGTCTCCCTGGTGGTCGACGGGAAACCCGACGTGTCCACCGAAGCCCACCTCGAAGGCCTGCCGATGCTCATGAGCGTCGTCAACATCCACACCGTGGGGGCCGGCGGCGGCTCTGTGGCGTGGCTCGAAGCCGGCGGCCTCCGAGTGGGCCCACGTTCGGCGGGGGCCACCCCCGGCCCGGCCTGCTACGGCCGCGGCGGCACCGAACCCACCGTCACCGACGCCAACCTGGTGCTCGGTCGGGTCGATCCCGACTGGTTCGCAGGCGGACAGGTTGCCCTGGACCGGGAAGCGGCCATCACGGCACTCAAAACAGTCGGAGACGAACTCGGCATGGACCCGATCGCCATGGCCGAAGGCATCTGCGACGTCGCAAACTCCCAGATGGCGCAGGCCATCAGGACCATCACCATCTCCCGTGGCATCGAACCGCGCGACTTTGCCCTCGTCGCATTCGGCGGCGCAGGGCCCATGCACGCAGTCTTCCTCGCCAAGGAGCTGGGGATCCCGGAAACCGTGGTTCCCCGTTTCCCCGGTGCGTTCTCGGCATGGGGCATGCTGCAGACGAACATCCGCAAGGACTTCTCCGAACCGTACTTCTTCCTCGACGAGGACATCGACGTGGCTGACATGGCCGGTGTCCTGCGAAGGATGGAAGTGGAGGGCCTGAAGTCCCTGGTCTCCGAGGGCGTCCCCGAGGAAAGCCGCCGCACCACCGCCTCCGTGGACGTGCGCTACCAGTCGCAGGAATTTTCGCTGAACGTTCCGCTGACCTCGGCCGACGAACCCGAGTCAGACGGCTTCGTCGCCGACCTGGCTGCCCGCTTCTCCGCGATGTACCACGAGCGCTACGGGCACTCCAACCTGGGCGCCCCCATCGAAATCGTGGCACTGCGGACGCAGGCCGTTGGTGACCTGGGCCGGCTGGAGGCACCGCTCTTCGCCGCCGCACAGAGCCCGCAGTTCAAGCACGAAATGCGCCGGGTGGTCTTTGACCACGAAGAACACGAGACCACCGTGGTGCGCCGCGACGACCTGGCCGCCGGGCACGCCTTCGAAGGCCCCGCCGTCATCGTGGAACAGACCGCCACCACCGTGGTGCCCCCCGGGTTCAACGTCACGGTCGACGAGTTCGGCTCCCTGGTCATCCGCACTGAAGACGCAGAAGGAAATTGAGGTACCACTAATGACAATCGCTGCAGTCAAAACCCTGGATCCCGTAACCGTGGAAATCATCCGCAACGCGCTAACCAGCGCCGCGGACGATATGAACGCCACCCTGATCCGCTCCGCCTACTCACCCATCCTCTACGAGGGCGGTGACTGCGTGGTGGCGCTGCTGGACACCGAACACCGCGTCCTCGGACAGTCCGCCGGGCTCCCCCTGTTCCTCGGCAACCTGGAAACGTGCTCCATCGCCGTGGAGGAGCTGTACGGCCGTGAGGTCTGGCAGGAAGGGGACGTGTGGATCCTTAACGACTCCTACCTCGGCGGAACCCACCTGAACGATGTCACCATTTTCGCGCCGATTTTTGATAACGGCTCGGTGGTTGGCTTCGCCGCCACGCGTGCGCACTGGATGGACATGGGGTCCAAGGATGTGGGCGGCTCGATGGATGCCACGGACATCTTCCAGGAAGGCTTCCGCATGGGGCCGGTCAAGCTCATGGAAGCCGGCATTGAAACCTCCGTGGTGGACCTGATTCGTACCAACGTGCGCTTCCCCTACCAGACCATCGGCGACATGCACGCGATGATCGCCGCACTCCGGATGGGAACCACCCGGATGAAGGAGCTGGTGGGCAGGTACGGCATGGAACAGCTCGATGCTGCCCGCGATGAAATCTTCCGCCAGACTGAGGAGATCGAACGCGAAACGGTCCGCAACATCCCGGACGGCGTCTACGAAGCCGAAGGTGTGCTGGACAACGACGGCATCAACCTGGACACCCCCATCCCCATCAGGCTGAAGATCACGGTCGCCGGCGACACGGTCGACTTCGACGTTACCGGCTCCGCCGACCAGACCATGGGCCCGGTCAACTGCGGCGCAGCCCAAGCCGTTTCGGCCCTGCGTGTGGGATACAAGCTCCTGGTCAGCCCGGACTCCAACTCCAACGGCGGATCCTTCCGCCCGCTGACCACCCAAGTGCGTTCCGGCTCGGTGCTCGGCGCCGTGGCACCCGCACCCTGCCAGTGGTACTTCTCCCATCTGGGACTACTGATCGACCTGGTCTCCAAGGCAATGGCACCCGCCATGCCTGAACGCGTAGCCAGCGCCAGCCACGGCGACTCAATGATCATCACCGCCGCCGGCTTCGATCCCCGCTTCGGCCGGAACTTTGTCAGCATGGAAGCCACCCTGGGCGGCTGGGGCGCCTGGCAGGGCACGGACGGCGAATCCGCCATGATCAACAACGTCAACGGCTCGCTCAAGGACCTGCCCATCGAAATGATGGAAACCCGTTACCCGCTGCGGATCAACGAATACTCCATCCGGCCGAACTCCGGTGGCCCCGGGCAGTGGCGCGGCGGCAACGGAGTGATCCGTGAATACGAGTTCCTGGCCGACTGCGTGGTGGGCCTCTGGTTCGAACGGTCCAAGACGCCGGCCTGGGGTCTCTTCGGCGGGTCTGACGCCCAGGGCCCGGAAGTGGTGATCAATCCTGGCCGCCACGATGAGGCCCGGACGCTGAAGGCCAACGCACGGAAGGTCAAGGCCGGCGACGTCGTCCGCCTGGCCGTTGGGGGCGGTGGCGGTTTCGGAGATGTCTCCAAACGTAGCCGCGAAGACATTGAGTACGACATTGTCAACGGTTTCATCACCGAGGACTTCGCCAAGACCCACTACGGCTACTAAACGCCGCATAGAAAGGACAGACCGTGAAAATCACCAAGCGTCCAGCCGCAGCGATGGCCCTCATGAGCCTCGCCCTGCTGACCTCAGCATGCGCCCCGCCCGCCCAAAGCAGCACCACAGAAGCAGCGGCTGCCCGTGCAGACCAGAAACTCAACGTTGGATTCTTCGGTTTTGCCAAATCCAACGGCTTTGCCCAGGGCACGTACCTCGGCGTGGAGCAGGCGGCCAAAGCCAACAACGCCAGCGCCACCTTCGTGGACTCCAATTTCAGTGCCCAGACGCAGGTCCAACAAATCCAGGATGCGGTCACCTCCAAGCAATTCGAGGTGATCGTCGTCCAGGCAAATGACAACCAGGCCCTCATCGCACCTTTGACCCAGGCCGTACAGGCGGGCATCACGGTGGTCGTTGAGTTCTCGGTCATCGGGCCAAAGTTCGACACCATCCAGCCGCAGATCCCTGGTGCCATCAGCATCGTCGACCTGCCCACCCGCAACGGCAAGGTGCTCGGCGAGATGGGCAAGGAAGCCTGTGCCACGGTGCCGGGCGACACGTGCAAGGTGGCCTACCTTGAAGGCTTCAAGTCCCTGCCCCTGGACAATGCCCGGACCGATGCAGTGAAGGCGGAACTGGCCACCGATCCGAAGATCAAGCTCGTGGCCAGCGTGGAGGGTGGCTACACGCAGGACGGCGGCCGCCAGGCATTCCAGAACGTCTCGCAGGCGAACCCTGACGTTGACGTGGTGATCGGCGCATCCCAGGCCATCACCGGGGCCGCCGCAGCCGCCGGGAATAGTGGCATCAAGTTCATCGGCAACGGCGCATCCGTTTCCAACGTGGAAGCGGTCCGGTCCGGCAAATGGTTCTCCATCTACGTCAGTGACGTCGTTGCCAACGGCGCCAAGGCTGCCGAACTGGGGCTCGCCAAGGCGCGGGGCAATCAGGTGGAAACTGCCATCGACGAAGCCAGCCTCTCCCCCAACAACGGCAAGGGCACCAAAGAGGCACTTGATGCCTTGAACTACGTCTCAAAGTACTCCGACTAGTCCCCCTCCCGCGGGCAACCCCGGGGCCGGAGCCTGACCGCTTCGGCCCCAGGGGACCCTGACCCTAAAGTCCCTTCCATTTCCAGAGGTCAACATGGCTATACAACAATTGGAAAACCGCGAGCATGCCGGCCGGAGGACCGCCCCGGAGATCACCGTCTCCGGAATCGGTAAACGTTACGGTGCCACCACGGTCCTGAAGGACGTCACGCTGTCGGTAACCCCCGGGGAAATCCACGGCATCATGGGGGAAAACGGCGCAGGAAAGAGCACACTGCTGAAAATCCTGGGTGGTGCCATCATGGCGGACTCCGGCAGCATGGAATTGGACGGACATCCGGTCAGGATCACAACGCCCCGGGATGCCATCGCCCACGGGATTTCGCTCATCTCCCAGGAACTGGCACTGATCCCCAACCTGTCGGTGCTGGAGAATGTCTTCCTGGGCCGCTGGTCGAACAGGGGAAGCCTCCTCCACCCGAACCGGGACGGCGAGCAATTTGCCCGGCTGTTGGAAGAGACCGGTTTTGACCCGGACCCCCGGGCAACCGTGGGGAACCTCCCGATCGGACAACAGCAGCAGGTGGAAATCCTGAAGGCCCTCGCCCGCGGGGCGAAGGTGCTGTGCATGGACGAACCCACGGCGGTCCTTAACGAGGCCGAGAAGGAAAAACTCCTGCAGGTCATCAAGAGACTGGCCCGCACCGGAACCACAGTCCTCCTCGTCTCCCATTACCTGGAGGAAGTCCTGGACCTGGTGGACCGGGTGACCATTCTGCGCGACGGACAGCATATCGTCACCGAAGACGCCGCCGGCCATACGCCGGAGTCGCTCGTGCGGCTGATGGTGGGCCGGGAGGTGGACTTCCTCATCCCGGAGGTTCCACAGGTTCCCTCCGATGCTGAGACAGTTGTCCGGGTCACCGGACTGACCAGCGCCAAGGTCAAGGACATATCGTTGGAGGTCCGCCGCGGAGAGATCCTGGGCATCGCCGGGCTGGTGGGCAGCGGCCGCAGCGAAACCCTGCTCGCCGTTTTCGGTGCTGACCGGGCCACCGGCGGCAACGTCGAAATCAACGGCCGCCGCATCCGCCCCAGCTCCATCAGGGACGCCATCAAGGCTGGCATTGCGCTCATTCCCGAGTCGCGGAAGGAACAGGGTTTGGTCATGTCCCGCTCGACCGCCGAGAACATCGCCCTCTCCACCCTGCCCGCACGATCATGGGCCGGCTTCGTCAGGGCACAGTGGGAAAGGACGGCCGTCAGGGACGTCAGCAAATCCGTTGACCTGCGCGGCGCCCGCCCGGGACAGCCTGTAGCCAACCTGTCCGGCGGGAACCAGCAGAAGGCACTTTTTGCCAAATGGCTGCTGAACCCTCCGGCGGTGCTGCTGGTGGATGAACCAACCCGGGGAGTGGACATCGCCGCCAAGGCCCGGATCCACAGCATCATCGTTGAACTGGCTGCGAAGGGCACAGCAGTCATCGTGGTCAGCTCCGAGCTCGAGGAAGTGCTCGGCCTGTCACACCGTATCCATGTCATGAGGCACGGGCGCATAGTTGCCGAGTTCGACCGGAACGCCTCCCGCGATGAAGTCATGACGTCCGCTTTTCTGAAATAGGTGAATCCACATGACCACAACCACAGTTGCCGTGCCGTCGACGGCAGAAAAAAAGTTCAATCTGAACCTGAAAGACTTCGGTATCGTTTTTGGCCTGGCCGCCATCATGCTGTTCCTGGCCCTGAACACCGGAACATTCCTCACTGGCCGCAATTTCATCAATCTGTTCGACCAGGCCGCCGTGGTGGGGCTGCTCGCCGCGGCAGCCACGCTATGCATCATCAGCGGGGTCTTTGACCTCTCCTCCACCGCCACGCTCGCGGTCTCCGCCATTTCAGGCGTGATGCTCACCCAGCATTTCGGTGTTGCGGCAGGGTTCTTCGGGGCTTTGCTGGTGGGCGCCCTGCTGGGGACGGTTACCGGGCTCATCGTGGTCAGCACGAAGGTCAACTCGTTCATCGGGACGCTGGCGGTAAGCATCATTTACCGGGGGGTGGCGATTGTCATCACCGGCGGCGCAATTGTCGCACCGCTGCCTGACCAGCTCGCCTCCTTCCAGACCTGGACCTGGCCCAGCCTCTTCGGCCTCACCGCCGGCTCGGTATTGATGCTGGCCATGACCACGGTGCTGGGAATTGTCCTCTGGCGCACCACCTTCGGCCGCAGGATCTACGCGGTGGGCGGCAACCAGGAAGCCGCACGTCTCAGTGGCATCCGTACGGGTTCAATCCACATTGCCGTCTTCGCTATCAGCGGCCTCTGCTCGGCAATGGCCGGGATGATCCTGGCCTCGCGTGCTGGCTCGGCCCAGCCGGCCATGGCCATCGGCATCGAACTCACGGCCATCGCCGCTGTGGTTATCGGTGGCACCAGCATCCTGGGCGGACAAGGCGCCATGTGGAGGGCATTCGTGGGAGTCATGATCCTCACCGTCATCAGCAACGGTTTCAACCTGCTGCATTGGGATACCACTTACCAGCAGGTGGTGACCGGCGTCCTTATCCTGGTGGCCGTTGCAGCCGACGGATTGTTCTTCCGCAAAGCCACCAGATGACTGTCCAAGGTGGACCCTAGAGATATGACACGGATGCACCGCGGGCCAGGGGCCCGGCAGGAAGTTGAACAGGAGGCCCGGCAATGCGGATAGGACTGATGCTCCAGGGCAGCAGTTGCCGGGCGCTTGTTCTGGAGGGACGCTCCGTCATCTCCCTGGCCGAACATATGAAGGCCGGCAGCCTGGCTGAAGCGCTGGACCGGGTGCTGTCCGCGTTACGCCAGCAGTTCGGAGGCCGGATCACAGACATAACGGCCGACGTAGGAAACGTACTCGCCGCGGGGCACCCAGGGGACGTGGTCGCTATCCGCATCTCTCCCCGCCCTCCGGCTGATCAGTTCCACAACACCAAGCTTCCTGCACATATCGAGCCTGCAGTCATCAGGACTATGCATGTCCGCGGCGGCCACGACCTGCGGGGACGGCCGCTGGCGCCGCTTGACCTGAAAGCATTCCTGCTGGAATTGCCCTCCATCCTGTCTCCAGGCGTCAGGAACGTAGCCATCACCGCCGTCGGTTCCACCGCCTCCCCGGAGCACGAAACCCGCATCGCGGATGCCATTCTGTCCAACAACAGCGGCATGCGGATCAGCATCTCCAGTGATTTCTACTCAAGCGTGTTCCGCGACCGTGACTACACGGCCGTCCTCAACAGCGCCCTGATGGAATCGGGCGAAGAGCTGGCGGCAATGCTGGAAGAGGCAGGAAAGCGTCACTTCCCCTCGGCCACCCTCTCCTATGCCAGGAACGACGGCGGGCGGGCACCCCTTGCGCGGCTGGCGGTAGCCCCCGTGCACGCCCTTCGTCCGGAACCTGCCATGGCACTCCTCGGCGCCGCAACGCTGGGCGGGCTGCGTGACGGCGAAGTGGTTGTCTGCACCGATCAGGGTGTGCGCGTCGGAAAGATGCGCGGCGGTCTTCCTGTTGCGCGCAGCCTCATCCGGCAGG
Source organism: Pseudarthrobacter phenanthrenivorans (assembly GCF_000813845.1). Taxonomy (GTDB): domain Bacteria; phylum Actinomycetota; class Actinomycetes; order Actinomycetales; family Micrococcaceae; genus Arthrobacter; species Arthrobacter phenanthrenivorans_B. The sequence goes on along the minus strand of NZ_JWTB01000020.1, from coordinate 47,496 downwards.
GGTATGAAGCGAGCCTCGCCACCAACGCCGCCATCGTGGAACCATACACGGCCAACCATCCAGTCCGGCCCGACATCCCGTCAGTGGTCGCCGACATCCGCACCAGCCAGGACACCGCGCTTGAGTACAACCTGGTGCCAACACTTCCAGTTGCCCGGGATCTGGCCCTCATAGGCTGTGCCGCGACACCGCTGACGGCGTGGATCGACAGGCTTGAAAGGGTAAGCGGACAGGCGGAGCTCCAGCGAGTGCAGCACCGGGCCGAGGAGGAAGCGAGCTCGGGTGCAGTCCAGCTGGGCGCGAGTCCCACGGACACCCGCATCATTGAATCAAACGTCTTCGCCATGCCATACGGGAACCCCGGAATCGTCCGGATCCGGGTTCAGGCCGCGGGTGGCAGGTCCGGCTCTGAGGAACGGGCGCCGACCGCTCATGCCGTGGAGGCCACGGCATGAGCACCATTCTCACGGCCGACGACGTGGCGCACCTCCGAACCGGCGCCCATTTCCTGGCCTGCGCCATCGATCCCACCGCCATCCACGTCTACGCTGGCATGATCCAGGAGGCAATGCAGGACCGGTCCGTCGAGCTCATCACCGTGGAGGAACTCGCCCCGGAGGATCTAGTGGTGGCTGTCGGCATGGTGACCCAAGGACTGTTCATTGCTGACATGCCACCCGTGGGAGACGAATTCACCGGCTGTATCGAGGCCATCGAAACCAGGCTCGGACGCAAGGTGCGGGCCATCTATTCACTCGCCGCCGCCAACATCAACGGAATCATTCCGCTGATGGTGGGGCTGCAGTCTTCCCTTCCTGTAATCGACTCCGATCCGATGGGGCGCGTCTTCCCCCTGATCAGCCAGACCACCTTGAACATCGGGGGCGTGGCTATCGGCCCCATAGCGCTCATGGGAGTGACCGGTGAGCGGGCGCTGGTGGAGGCGGGTGATCCGCAGCGCGCTGAGACGCTGGTCCGCGCTCTCGTCACCGAGCTCGGCGGCTGGGCCGCCACCGTGATGTATCCATGTTCTGCGCGGCAGCTGGCAGAGCATGGAGTCCACGGCTCCATCAGCCGGATGATCCGCATAGGAGAGATCCTCGACGCCGAAACCTCGGCGGAGAGCAAATTCCTGTCACTTGCCGACTTCCTGGGCGTGACGCGGATTGCACGGGCGCGGGTGAGCCACATCGAAGGTTTCTCCCGCCCCACTGACCTGGGACTGCCGGCCCAGCCCTCCAGTGTGACGCTGGAGGATGAAACCACCGGGCAGATCATCCGGCTGGAGATCCAGAATGAGATTCTGCTGGTGCTCGTGGACGGTGCCGTAGCAGCGGCCGTCCCCGACATGGTGACACTGCTCAACTCCGAGCACGGCTCCGTGGCCAGCCTCGACGACCTCAGGTTAGGCAACGTCGTCGATGTGCTCAAACTCAACGCCGCGCCGCAATGGTATTCGGAGGCGGGGCTGGACCTGGCCGAACCGGCTGCATTCGGCATTCCGCTCAAGCATCCAAGGCGGCACCATGGCTAGGTCGAGGAAGGACACGGACACCCGGCTCGATGTTGCGGGCCTGCTGGCGCACGGGTCGCTGCGCGGCACCACCCCGCTGTATCTCACCCCCGCCAGTGCTCTGATTGAAAGCGTCGTTCTGGTCTCCCAGCTCGAGGCTATCCAGCGGGTGCGGCCGAACACCGTGGTGGTCCTCTCGGCAGAAATGGGCTCGGGTGGATGGCTCGTATCGGCCGCACTGAGGCATGCGTGGGAGCGGCGGGCCAGTGCCGTCGTCGTCGCCGGGAGCACCTATTCCAGTGCTGTGATCGGCCTGGCTGAGCGGCTGGGCATCACCCTCCTGGCGGCGGAAGGAAACCCCGCCGGAGTCGCGTTGGCTTTGGCCGCTGAAATCGGTGCCGCCCTGTCCGTGGTGGATGCCGAGCTCGCCCGGTTCGCCCGCGCCGTGGCCAAGGACACTACGCTCAGTGACGTCCTCAAGACCATCTCCGGTGAACTGGACGGTGTGGGCGTCTCGCTGGAATACGACGGCATCGTCCTCGCCTCAGCCGGCATTGCCCCGCGGGACCCGGCAGAGGTCATCAAGGTTGACGTGGGCACTGCCAACGCCGCCGCCCCTTCGGCCCTCACCGCGCGCGTACCGGCCTCCGGCGTCCTCAACCTGCGGCTGGTCCGTTCGATCCTGGAAGTGGCTGCCCCTTCCGTGAAGGCCGCATGGTTGATGGGCAATTCGAGGGGCGCTGCCCGTGCCGTTCCCACCGCGGCACTTGCCGGGCTGGACCAAGGCCCAGGTTCTTCCGGCACGGTCTTTGAGGAAGACCACCGGCACCTCCTCTCACAGCTTGGGTGGCGCCGGCACGAACGCTACACCGCTGTGTGGTTCTGCCGCAGCGGCGGCATGCACGCGCCCGGAAACGACTTGACCGCTGTGTTGCGGCTGCTCTGGCGGAAGGTCGCTGCACGCAGTCCCCTGGCGGAGGTCGACGGCGGCTGGCTGGCACTTGTTCCGGCCGCGCACGAGGCAGTTGTGGCACAGCTTGAACTCCGGCTCAAGGCACGGCTCCAGCCTGCCTTGGCCGAGCTGGGCCTGGTGGCCGGCCTGTCCCGCTGGGCGGAGGAGGCTCCACCGCTTCCGTCCACTATTCAGGAGGCACGGCTGGCTGCTGTCTCCGCCCTGTCAGCGGGACAAGGCACGGTCCTGGGCTTCGCCGGCCTGGGCGTAGCCGCAGCCACCACATTCGTCGACAGGGACGCTGTGGCCCTGGTGGCTGAGCTGACCCTGCCAAGGCTGATGGCCTCCCCTGACAGGGACGCGATAGTGGCTGCGGTAGCAGCATTCCTTGCTCACCGCGGGTCAGTAAGCGTGGCTGCGGCCGCCCTCGACGTGCACCGCAACACCCTCCAGGCCCGGCTGACCCGTGCGCGCGAGCTGGGCGTCCCGTTGGACAATCCGTCCGAGTTGCTGTCCGTCCATCTGATCCTGGGCGTGCTGCAGGCGACAGCACAAGGAAAACAAACTTTCAAAGATCCGCACCTAACCAGAAAGGACTCCAATGAGTTCCCAGTTTGAATCCTTCGACGACGTCTACGCCTCCGCCAGGGAGAATGTCGGCGTCCGTCTCTTCACTGCCTCCGTCATCGCCGACGAAGGCAGCAGCATGGCGCGCATCTACACCACCCACCCCGAGGTGTACCCGGTTGGCGGAAAGAAGACCCTCGAGGGCGACACCAACCCCGTTTGGCTGGAGCAGGTCCTCATCGGCCAGCAGCCGTTCCTGGGCGCTGACAGGGAGGCGGTCAGGGCTTTCTTCTTCGACTCCGGAATCATCGAATCGCTGGGATGCGGCGCGATCGTCAATGTTCCGGTGGTGAGCGGCGGCCGTACGATCGGCTCGATGAACTTCCTGGCGCCCGAAGGCAGCTATGACCAGTCCTCGGTGGACGCCGCCGTAGAGGTTGCGAGGCGCTCTGTCCAGCTCCTCGAAGACGCTCTGGCAGCCACCAGCTAGCGGCGCCCTGCAACAGGAAGGAAACACTCCACGTGATCCCCAACTCCCAGGGAAACCTGACCATTCGGAACGCCAGGATCTTCGACGGCGAATCCCCCGCACTCATTGAGGGCTCCATCATTGTCCGTGACGGCAGGATCACCGCCGTCGAAAGCACCGACGAAGGCAGTGGCGCCGGAATCGTACTCGACGCGGGCGGCCGGGTGGTGATTCCCGGCCTCATCGATGCCCACTTCCATGCCTATGCGCTCAGCCTGACGTCGGCGATAAACGAAACCGGGCCGTTGAGCTACTCAGCTCTGGCCGGTGCCCGCAGGCTTGAGGCCGCGCTCGGCCGGGGCTTCACCTCAGTGCGGGATGTGGCCGGGGGTGACGTAGGCCTGGCAACTGCGATCGAGGAAGGACTGTACCCCGGTCCCCGGTATTTCTTTACCGGTCCGGCGCTGAGCCAGACCGGCGGCCACGGCGACATCCGCGCCGCGAACGATGGAAGCTGCTTCCATGGCGGCCACATGTGCGAGGTGGTGGACGGCGTCGAGGACCTGCTGCTGGCGGTGCGCCACCGGTTCCGGACCGGCGCAACGGCCATCAAGCTCATGACCTCCGGAGGAGTGATTTCTCCGGTCGATCCGATCCGTGTGCCCCAGTACAGCGCGGCGGAAATCCGCGTGGTCACCGAAGAGGCATCGCGGCGGGGCAGCTACGCCACCGCGCACGCCTACTCACCAGAAGCCATCACGCACTCAGTCCTCAACGGAGTCCGCTGCATCGAACACGGCAACCTACTGGATGCTGAAACCGCCCGCCTCATGGCGGAACATGACGTCTACCTCGTGCCCACGTTGGTGACGTACGACGCGATGGGCCGCCGTGGAGCGGAAATCGGACTTACCGAGGTGGGCGCCGCCAAGAACCAGGAAGTGCTGGCCGCCGGCAAGAACGCCGTCACACTGGCGCGCGACGCCGGTGTCCGGATTGGCTTCGGCAGCGACCTCATGGGTGAGCTCGAGGATGAACAGCTGGCCGGGCTTCGCCTGCAGTGCGAAGTGCTCGGCGTCCACGACGCACTCCGCTCTGCGACTTCAACGAACGCGGCACTGCTCCGGCGCGAAGACCTGGGCCGCATCGCGAAGGGGGCATGCGCGGACTTGGTGATACTGGACGGCAATCCCTTCGAGGAGCCCTCAGTGCTCTGGGACGAGAGCCGATCCCGAACGGTTATCAAGGCGGGGTGCATTGTGTCTCCCAACGGCCTTCCGGACGGTCGTGCGACCATGGACGAGGCCATCTGCGGCGCTCACGCCTGATGGCGTACCCGCGGGACTGCCGCTGCTGTCCATCCAGGACAGCAGCGGCAGCCTCGCCACAACTTTTCAAGGACTGATGGATGAAGTGGATTTTTCTCGCCGGGGCGATTCTGAGTGAGGTGACGGCATCCCTCTCCTTGAAGGCGGCCCTGGACAATCCGGCTCTCTTCGTCGTGGTGGTTATCGGGTATGCCGCCTCCTTTGCCCTGCTCGCAGGAGTCCTCCGCAAGGGGCTGGGCCTTGGCGTTGCCTACGGCTTCTGGTCTGCGCTGGGAGTAACCCTCACGGTGTTGCTGGCCGCTGTCCTCTTTGGCGAAGCACTGACACCCCTGATGATGGTCGGTGTCGCCATGGTGATTGGCGGGGTACTGTGCGTTGAACTCGGCCCACGCAAAGAGGCCGCCGACGAACCGGTGAAGGAGTTGGCCAGCCGATGATGTGGCTGTTGCTGGCCGGAGCGATCCTGACCGAGGTCACCGCCACCCTGTTCCTGCGCGTGGCCTCCGGTGGCAAGCGGCGCTGGTACCTGCAGGTCGGCGTCGGCTACGTCGTGGCCTTCACGTTCCTGACGCTGACCCTGCAACAGGGCATGGCCCTCGGGGTTGCCTACGGAATCTGGGCGGCAGCCGGCGTGGCGCTGACTGCCGTGGCCAGCCGCATCTTCTTCAAGGAGACCATCACAGCCGTCATGATGCTTGGACTCGGCCTCATTATCGGCGGCGTCCTGCTCATCGAACTGGGCGCAACGCACTAAAGGCGCTAGTACGTGCCCGTCGCATCAGGTTCAATGGCCCACGCCAGGCGGTGCAGGGCGCTTGCCAGCCGGCCCCGGAAGGCTTCCCGCCGGGACAGGCCGGGCTTCTTTGCCCGGACCTTCCTCGGCGCACGCGGCAGGGCGCTGGTGGCAGTATCGTCGCTCCTTGCAAGGAAGAGGGCAACAAGGCTTGAACCGTCCATGAAGTTGTTTCCTGAAATTTTGAAGGTCTCCACGCAAGGGTGGGACGGAATGGTTGGCGCGCGGACCAGCCCCCGGAATCCGCACTTTTGATTATGAAATAAGGCGGCGGAAGTCCCACAACCGATTGACCAACTGTTACGGACCGCTAACTCAAGCGGAGGAGGCCGGCGCTGAAAGAGGGGTCTCCTCCGCACCTCCGTCTATGTTCCAATGGGAGGGTTGCACCGGCTGCCCGAGTCCAACCGCGGCCTCGGCCCAACGGAAGGAGAAAAGCACATGACCGAACCCCAAGACCATCCCCCGGTCCCCACTCCCGGGAGCGCACAGGGCCTGGACCAGAAGGTTGAGGGCGGGTGCCCGGTGGCCCATGGCAGTGCCACTGCCCAGGGCAGCGAGAGTGAAAACCCTGCCATCGATTCGCCCCAGCCCAAAGGCACCCGGCCACGGACCCTCCAGGATTGGTGGCCCAACCAGCTGGACCTCTCCGTGCTGCACGCCCACGGCCAGGCCAGCAACCCCCTTGGCACCTCCTTCAACTACCGCGAGGAATTCCAGAAGCTCGACGTCGAGGCCCTCAAGCGGGACATCACCGAGGTCCTGACCACCTCCCAGGACTGGTGGCCGGCGGACTTCGGCCACTACGGCGGCCTGATGATCCGCATGAGCTGGCACGCGGCCGGCACCTACCGCGTCCACGACGGCCGCGGCGGAGCGGGCGACGGCGGCCAGCGGTTCGCGCCGCTGAACAGCTGGCCGGACAACGCCAACCTGGACAAGGCCCGGCGGCTCCTCTGGCCGGTCAAGCAGAAGTACGGCCAGAAAGTCTCCTGGGCCGACCTCCTGGTCCTGGCCGGCAACGTGGCCTTGGAGTCCATGGGTTTCACGACGTTCGGCTTCGCCTTCGGCCGTGAGGACGTGTGGGAGCCGGAAGAGATCTTCTGGGGCCCCGAAGACGCCTGGCTGGGCGACGAACGCTACATCGGCGAAGGCCAGATGGCGGAGGACGTCGGCTCCACCGAAATGGGCCTGATCTATGTCAACCCCGAAGGCCCCATGGGCAATCCGGATCCGGTGGCGGCGGCGGCCTTTATCCGCGAGACGTTCAAGCGGATGGCGATGAACGATGAAGAGACCTTCGCCCTGATCGCCGGCGGCCACACGTTCGGCAAGACCCACGGCGCCGGGCCCGCCGACGCGCACGTGGGCCCCGAACCGGAAGGCGCCAACCTGGAGGCGCAGGGACTGGGCTGGCTCAGCACCTATGGCTCCGGCAAGGGCGCGGACACCATCACCTCGGGCCTGGAGGTCACCTGGACGGACAAGCCGACCCAGTGGAGCAACCGGTTCCTCGAAATCCTCTTCGAGTACGAGTGGGAACTGGTCAAGAGCCCCGGCGGCGCACACCAGTGGGTGGCCAAGGACGCCCCGGAAATCATTCCGGACGCCCACGACCCCAACAAGAAGCACCGCCCCACGATGCTCACCACCGACCTGTCGCTGCGCTTCGACCCCGTCTACGAGGAAATAGGCCGCCGCTTCCTGAAGAACCCGGACGAGTTCGCCCTGGCATTCGCCAAGGCCTGGTACAAGCTGCTGCACCGTGACATGGGTCCCGTGGGCCCGCACATGCTGGGCCCCTGGGTTCCGGAAGCCCAGCTGTGGCAGGATCCCGTTCCCGCCGTCGACCATGAACTGGTCGATGACCAGGACATCGCCTCGCTGAAGGCCAAGCTGCTGGATTCCGGCCTGACCATCCCGCAGCTGGCCGGCACGGCCTGGGCGTCGGCCGCCACCTACCGCAAGACGGACCGGCGGGGCGGCGCCAACGGCGCCCGGATCCGGCTGGAACCGCAGCGCAGTTGGGAAGCCTCCGAACCGGAAGAGCTGGCAACCGTTCTTCCGGTGCTCGAAAAGGTGCAGGAGGAGTTCAACTCGGCCCAGGCCGGCGGCAAGAAGGTCTCACTGGCGGACCTGATCGTCCTGGGCGGCGCGGCCGCCGTCGAAAAGGCAGCAGCCGACGCCGGGTTCCCCGTCACGGTGCCGTTCCGCCCCGGACGTACGGACGCCTCGCAGGACCAGACCGACGTCGAATCCTTCCAGTACCTGCAGCCGCGGGCCGACGGGTTCCGCAACTACCTGCGCCCCGGGCAGAAGCTTCAGCCGGAAACGCTGCTGCTGGACAAGGCCTACATGCTGGACCTTACTGCCCCGGAAATGACGGCGCTGGTGGGCGGCATGCGTGCCCTGGGCACCAATGTGGGCGGTTCCAGCCACGGCGTGCTGACGGACAAGCCGCAGGTCCTGACGAACGACTTCTTCGTCAATTTGCTCTCGCCCGGCACCAAGTGGAAGGCGTCCGAGTCCGGCGAAAACATCTACGAGATCACCGACGTTGCCAGCGGCGAACTGAAGTGGACGGCCACGCCGGTGGACCTGGTCTTCGGCTCCAACTCGCAGCTGCGGGCCCTCGCCGAGGTCTACGCCAGCGACGACGCCAAGGAGAAGTTCGTCAACGACTTCGTGGCCGCCTGGACCAAGGTCATGGAGCTGGACCGGTTCGACCTGAACTGATCCCAGCTAAGAACTGAACAGGGACGGGGCCGGCTGCCACTGCAGCCGGCCCCGCCTCCGTGTGGCCGTTAAGCGTCTAAGCGTCGTCGGGGAAGCTGATCACGGCCGTGGTTCCTCCGCCGGGAGTCTCCTTGAGGCTCAGCTCCCCTCCGTGCGCTTCCGCGATCCGGCGGCAGATGGCCAGGCCCAGCCCCGAGCCCTGCCCGTCACCCTCCCGGTGCAGCCGGACCAGCGGCTCCAGCACGCGCTGCCGGTCCTCCGGCGCTATCCCCTTGCCGTTGTCGGCCACTACCACCGTTGATCCGTGATAGTTCGAAGTGCCGCTGATCCGCACCGCCAAGTCCCGCTCCGGGCTCTGGTAGTTCACCGCATTTGCCACCAGGTTTTGCAGCAGGGTCCGCAGCTGGCCGCGGTCCACCTGGAGCGTCATGTCCCCGCTGTCCAGGACAGCGTCGGGGCCAAACGGCAACCCCAGGTCCCTGGCCACCTCGGTCGCCACAGCCCGGAGTGACGTGCGCTGGCGCTGGATGCCTCCGCCCATCCGGGAATAGGTCAGGACATCCTCAAGCATGCGGAGCATCCGGTGCCCACTGGAGCCAATCAGCTGGAAATACTCGGCCGCCGGGTGGTCGCTGCCCACCTCGGGGTCGTCCTCGCCCATCTCCACATAGCCCAGCATGGTGGTCAGCGGTCCGCGGAGGTCATGGCTGACGCGGCCGGCGAACTCTGCCAGCTTGGCGTTGCTTTCCCGCACCTCCTCCAGCGCGGTGTTCAGCTGCAGGGTGCGCCTCTGAAGTTCCAGGAGCTGTACCGCCTGGCGGGCCAGGATCTCCAGCATGTCCAGCTGGTCCTGCTCCGGCGTGCCGGCCGTATTGGAGAAGACGCACAGCGATCCGAGCACGAACCCCGACGCCGTCTCCAGCGGCACCGAGGCATAAAACCGCACGGCAGCGATCTCCCCGGTCACGAAGGGGTTCGATACAAGCCGGGGGTCCTGGGAAGCGTCGGGAACAACGGTTGTCCTCCCCGAGAGGAAGACCTGCGCACACATCGAGTCCTCCCGCGCGCATACGGCTGCTTCAAAGCCGACGGCGGCCACCTGGCGTTGCTCATCCGATGTGACCACGTTGATGACGCCGAAAGGGACACCACAGAGCTTGGCGGCCAACTCGACCAGGTTCTGGAGGGGTTCCAGGGAAAGTTCCACAGCGGGGTACCGGGATGCCTCTGAGGCGGAGGACGCCAGGCCATATTCCTGCAGCAGTTCGTCACGGTTCGCCGCGTCCCTGAGAGCAGTCCCAGTGGAATGAGTGCCCGCCAAATTCCCGTCCCCCTTTCCGACCACAAAAGGGTCCCCGGAGATCGTACAGCCCTGCCACAGCATCCCGGGAATGCGCCGGCCCGGATCCCACAGTTGACCTGCGAAAATAGGGCGGTGATCACCGAACATGCGCTGCTCCCCGTCCTTCCGGGCCGGGACGTGGAATTCGAGGCTGCTTTTGAACTGGCCCGGCCGATTATCGCTTCCATGCCGGGCTTCGTCTCGCTGTCGCTGTCCCGCTCCATCGAATCCCCCGGTACCTATTTGCTGCTGGTCACGTGGGAGACCCTGGAGGACCATACGGTGGGTTTTCGTGGATCCCCGGAGTATCAGCAATGGCGGGCGCTGCTGCACCACTTCTATGAGCCGTTTCCGGTCGTTGAGCACTTCGAGGACGTGGCCCCTGCCGCCCGCTGAGGCAGCCCTGGTGTTGGGGGGAAGCCCCCGCGCGAGTCAGGCTCCAGCGCAGGGGCTTCCAATGCTTCCTGCCGGGGAACTGACCGGAAGCGCTTTAAAATTACCGGCCAGTAGGCAGGCAGCTGCACCAAAAACAGCACCTTCGGTCAATCTTGAGCCAACCTTGAGCGGCTGCCTGGTCCATCGGTGCCGGCGGGGGTCAGTCGTCCGCCGCGCCTGCGGCGGCGTCCGGGTCCTCCTCGGGCTCGAAGGTGTTGGGCTCGGCACCATCGGAAATACCGACGCCGTCCTTACCGCCAGGGATCCCGCCGTCGGCCTTGCCCTTGCCGGACCCGTTCCCGGCGGCATCCGCCGCCGAACCCTCCTGCGGATCTTCTTCGGGCAGTGAATCAGGTGAATTGATGGACATCGCTCCTCCTTCAGTGGCTGGGCCTCCACGCTAACAGCCGCCACGGCAAAAGGCGCCGGACTTCGGCGAGACTTTTCCCCGTCACTGGGTCAGGCGGTACCCCACCCCACGGACGGTTTCGACCCACCGGGGCCGGCGGGAACTGTCACCCAGCCGGCGCCGAAGGTTGCCAAGATGAACTTCCACCGCCCGTTCTTCTCCCGAGCTGACGAATGAGCCGGTGTTGTACGGTTCATTGCGCAGCCTGCGCACAAGGTCGGCCTTGGTTTGCACCGTCCGGCCGTTTTCCATCAGCACCAACAGCAGGTCGAACTGGGTGCGGGTCAGCTCCACCGGAACGCTGTTGATGGCCGCCTGCCGGGAGTCCTCGTGCAGGGTAAGGCCTTTGTGGGCAAAGTCGTAGCCGCGGTTCGCGGCCTTGCCTGCTTCTGCCAACCCCTCAGCTGCGGGCATCGCAAGCGCAGGGTCCGTCGGCCGGGCCGGCGGGCGGAGTTCGGGCGCAAGGCTTTCCGGCCGATGTGGACCCTGGGTCCTGGGCCGGCGAAGCATGGCCCCGATCCTGGCCCGGAGTTCCCTGGGCCGGAACGGCTTATGCAGGTAGTCGTCCGCGCCGGCCTCGAAGCCCATCAAGGCATCCGCCTCATCCACCCGGCCGGTGATGATGATCAGGTAGGCGTCACTGAATGTGCGGATCCGCCGCGAGGCCTCAAAGCCGTCAAAGTCAGGCAGGCCCACGTCCATCAGGACAATGTCAGGGTGGCGGCTGCGCACAGCTTCCACCCCGTCCTTGCCCGTGGAAGCGGTCTTGACAGCGAAGCCCGACTGCAGCAGGACGTCCGTCAAAACGGTGCGCACATCGTCGTCGTCTTCCACCACCACGGCAACGCCGCGCTCAACCATCCATGCCCCCATTTAAAAAGTTGTGATTGCCGGCCACCTTCAGAATGCGGCACTGCCCGTGGGACCTTTTGGTCCTTGCATGGGCAGCAGCCCATGGCTTCCCTGACCGGGACAACAAACTGCCTGAAAGGAATTCGAAGTCAAATGGTGGTTGGATGGCCGGCGAATCGCGCCGTTGCGTCCTTAGGACATTACCCAGTTGGCTGCTTGAAAAACCATTCTTTCGGTTACTGTGCGCCAGCCTTGAGCTTGATTGATAAATGCGCGTTCCTTGAGGCAGCTTCAAAATCCTGAAAGCGTGAATTATCTATTGCCTTTTTCCCGGCGGGTGGCTGATGATCAACCTGTGCTCAACAGGGGCGCAACTTTGCTCGCTGGGAGCAGTTGATAAGGGGCGTTTGCATGGCTTGTTTTCGCTTTTCCTCCTACCGTCCCGCACGCCGCCGGAAGGCCTGGCCAATCCTGGCAGCCGTTGCCGTGGCTACGCTGGCAGGTATGCCTGCCGCACAGTCCGCCGACACAACTCCCCTTGATCCAAATCCCGGGCCGGCCGGCAGCTTCGCCTGGAAGGGCTTCAACTGGGAGAAGCGTTCCTGGGGCGGCGCGCCGCAGTACAACCGGCTGTTTGCCGCCGCCAATGTTGGCAACCCGGACGCCAACGGCTACGTCACATTGAACCTCACCAATCCCACCGGGGATGCACCCGTGGGCGCGGAGTTCCAGTCCACCCGGCACGGGTTCGGCTACGGCACCTACAGCACAACCGTTGAAAAGGACCTCAGCATGCTTCAAAAGGAAGTCGTGTGGGGCTGCCTCTTCACGTACGACCCCCTCGCCGCGCCTGGCTACAACGAAATCGACCTCTGTGAGGCGTCGGCCTGGGGCGGAGGGGCCGCGTACGGCCAGTCTTGGCCCGTCAGCCAGGGGCACGGCTACTGGTTCGATGCCACCAAGCCGCCGGGCCAGGGCAATAACACGGTGACCTTCGACGTTACGAACAGCCCCATCACCACCCACCGGATGGTGTGGGAGCCGGGACGGATCACCTTCGAGACCTTCGCCGGCGAAGGCTACAACGGCACGCTTCTCAAGCGGACGGTCCTCGAAGGCTCCACCGTTCCGGTGCCGGCCAAGGAACAGGTCCACTTCGACCTTTGGGTAACGGGCGGAGGAGGCGGCGATCCTGCCCACGTGAAACCCGAGAGCGTGGTGGTCCGGGACTTTTCCTTCACGGCCGCCGCAGCGCCGGCACCTTCAGGGCAGGTGTCAGCCATCAAGCTCAGTGCCTCGACCACCAAGTCCAAGTCCATCAGGTCCACCGCGCTGACATGGAGCGGGGCCACCGGCACCGACGTCACGCTGTGGGCCAACAACACGCAGAAGTCCGTTCCCAACACCGGGAGCTTCACCACCAGCGCCAAGGGCGGCAGCACCACCACCTACAAAATCTGCGATGCCTCGGCGTGTTCCAATCCGGTCACCGTGACCACCTAGCCCGCAGTCCACACATGGAAAATGCGGCTACCGCTCCGGTAAGCCGCATTTTCCATGCCGTCCCTGGCAGCGCGCGCTACTTGGAGCTGCGGACCGGGACGATCCTCTTGATGGCAATGCCGAGCGCCAGGAGCGCGAAGGCTGCTAGGGCGAACCAGAAGATATCGCCCGCACCGGTCATGGCCAGGGTGCCCGACCCGGCCCCGGCTGCCGCGGGAATTGCTGGATTGTTGTACATGGGTTACCACGCTTTCTTCTTGTTGAATACTGCATCTGCATAGGCCTTCGCGTGGACTGCCTGCAGGAACAGGTCGATGACCAGCTCATACATCGTGAGGGCGGCAAGCATGTACCGCCACCCCCTCAGGCGTACAGTCACTACACGTTCGATCACGAAGACACCGGTCACGGCGAGCCAGAAAGGCTGGATATGCATTCCCGCGCCCGTGGCCAGTGCAACCGCCACCGTACTGAGGTAGGCAAGGGTAACCACTACGCCAACCACCGAAAGGAACTGCCGGCCCCAGTAGGGACGGGTAACCCGGGTCCACCCGTACTGGACGCAGTTCTCCACCGCGCCGCGCTTCCACCGCAGCCGTTGGGCCCATAATTCGCGCCAGGTGGGCATGACCTCCGTGACCAGCGTGCAGTCGGCCGGGGAGCGGATGCGGTACTTGAGGGTCAGCAGCGCGAAGGACAGTTCGTTGTCCTCCGTGAGCACCGAAGTGTCATAGACGCCGCCGCTGCCGTTTCCCGGTGGCAGGACACCGGCCAGGCGGGCCTCCACCACGTCCCGGAGGGTCCGGGCCCGGAACAGGGCGGCCGTGCCCGTGACCACCAGGCACTTGCCGTTCAGGCGGCGCACGTCCCGGGCATAGCGCGCATACTCGTTGCGCTGCAGGTGCCCCACAAAACCGCCGCCGCGGCCGCCGCTGAAGACGCCTCCCACTGCACCCAGTCGTGGATCCGCGGCCAGGTAGCCCACTGAGCGCTCGATAAAGTCCGGGCTCAGCTGCGAGTCCGCGTCCTGCACCAGGATCAGGTCCTCCGGCGCGGAACCGGGCAGCAGGCCAGCCAGGACGAAGTTCAACGCCCCGGCTTTCTTGTCCGTGTTGCCTTCGGTCCTCACAACCTCGGCCCCTGCGGCCAGGGAAATTTCCTCGGTGGCGTCGGTGCAGTTGTCTGCAACGACAATTACCCTGTGCGGAACAACTGTCTGGTTCCTGAGGGACCTGAGGGTTTCGCCAATTCCCGATTCTTCATTGTGGGCCGGAATTATGACGGTGATCACTAAATTGCCGCCCGCCGGGAAATCCCGGCGACGGTTTTGCGTGTCGAATTCCACGCATGGCACTTCACTTCATCCACCCCAATATCCGCTGCATCAGTTTCTTTTTGAGTGTTCCAAGCGGACCTCAAACGAGCGGCAGAGAAGTGGCAACAAAGCTACAAAGTTGGGTCAAGAAGACCGCGCAAAAAGGGAAATTCGGGACGTTTCCGCGTTGAGTTCCTGAGGAAACCTGTTAGGGCCAACACATTTGGCGGGAAGCCAGGCGGAAAACGTGGCGCCGGCCACGCATGCGCCGTTCATGACCGGCCAGCGGCTGGTGGGCGGGTCGGCCTGACGCGAGGCACTAAAAGAACCACGACGGCGGCGTGCGGCACCCAGGCATGGAACCCTGGTGCCCGCGCCCCGCCGTCGTCCGTTCCGGCCCTGCTACCGGCCGAGTTCCGCCGCCCGCTGCTGCCTCAGGATGTAGCGCTGCAGCTTCCCGGACGGCGTTTTGGGCAGCTCCTCCACGAAGTGGATGCGGCGCGGATAGGCGTGGGCCGCGAACTGCGTCTTGACCATGGCCTGCAGTTCAGCCACCAGCGCATCGCTGCCGGTTGTCCCCTCTGCCAGGACAACGTACGCCTCGAGGACTTCGCCGCGCAGTTCGTCGGGGGCGCCCACCACGGCGCTTTCCAGGACGGCCGGATGGGTGGACAGGACGCTCTCCACATCAAAGGGCCCAATCCGGTAGCCGGCCATGATGATCACGTCGTCATCGCGGGAGGAGAAGAAGTAGTAGCCGTCCTCATCCACCATGCCCGCGTCGCCGGTCAGGTACCACTGGGCGTCCGCGCTGAACCGTTCGGCCGTCTTCTCCGGCGCATCCTGGTACCCCTTGAACCACATCATCGGGCTGTTAGCCACGTTGACGGCAACGCGGCCCAGCTCACCCGGGGCGGCCGGCTCGTCGGCGTTGTCCTTGAGGACCGCACAGCTCCATCCCGGCAGGGGCCGGCCCATGGAACCTGGCCGAAGCTCCGTCCTCACGTCGTCATGCCAGGCGTTGATAATCATCATTCCGTGTTCGGTCTGCCCGTAGTGGTCCCGCACGGGAACACCCAGCACCTCCCGCGCCCAGCTGATCACCTCCGGCGTCAGCGGCTCACCGGCGGATGAGGCGCGCCGAAGGTGGAAGGGCCCGGTTCCGGCGCCGGTCTTCGCGCGCATGGTGCGGTAAACCGTGGGAGCGGCGGCAAAGTTGGTGACGGAGAAGGCATCCAGCACTTTGAAGCTGAGTTCCGGGGAGAAGCCGGGGCGAAGCAGGAGGTTCCGCCGTCCCGCCGCCATGGGGCCGAGGATCCCGTAGTACAGGCCATAGGCCCAGCCCGGGTCTGCGGCGTTCCAGAACACGTCCTCTTCACTGACGTCCAGGCCCAGTTCCACGTACTGGCGGAAGGCGGCCAGCGCCCGGACGGGGACCGGCACCCCCTTGGGGGCGCCGGTGGTTCCGGACGTGAAGATCAGCACCAGGGCGGCGTCGCCGCCCACGGCTTCGGACGGGATCCCCGGCTGCTGCCGGGCCAGGAGCGGCGCGAGCGCCAGGTCGGGGTGGGCGGCTTCTGCACCGGCAACCACGACGGCGGCTCCGGTGTCCTTGATCTTCACCCGCTGGTCGGCGTCGGTGATCACAGCCTTTGCGCGGGAAGCGGTGAGCCGAAGCTCGATGGCCGGCCACGCGAACGCCGTGAACAGTGGCACGTGGACGGCGCCGCGCCGCCAGATGGCCAGGAGCATGACCACGAGGTCGGCCGATTTCCCCATCAGGGTGGCCACCGCGTCCCCGGGGCCGACCCCCAGTTCTGCCAGGGCGGCGGCTCCCCGTTCCGAGCGCTCCCGCAGTTCGCCGTAGGTGATGTCCTCCGCGGAGAGGTCGGCTGCGACCACGGTGAATGCAACGGCATCGGGATCGTGGTTGTCACACAGCAGGTCGGCGGCGCATGCGTCGGCCGCGCCGTAGGTGGCAAGCAGGGCATCAACGGCTGGAACCGGACGGGACATTCATTCTCCTTTGAACAGCATGGCCTGGGGTCAGTGGAATAAACCTACTGCACGGTAGGGCCGCCATGCTCCCGCTGACGTCAGCCCTTGCCGCCCGGCGGCCGGATGATCCGCCGCTGCGTGGCCACGGCGATGGCGGCAGTCCGGTTGTCCACGCCGAGCTTGCCGTAGATGTGGACCAGATGCGTCTTCACCGTGGCCTCCGAGATGAAGACCTGCTTGGCGATGGCCCGGTTGGAGAGGCCGGTGGCCAGCAGTTCCAGCAGCTGCACTTCCCGCGGGGTAAGCGCGGTGCCGGGGTTGCTGATCCGGTCCATCAGCAGCGCCGCCGCCCGCGGCGCCAGGACCGTCCCGCCCGCCGCCGCCTGCAGGACCGCCTGGCGCAGCTGTTCCGGCGGCGCGTCTTTCAGCATGTAGCCGCCGGCCCCGGCCTCCACCGCGGCGAGGATGTCCGCGTCCGTGTCGTACGTGGTGAGGATGAGGACCGGCGGCGCGCCGTGGAGCTTCCGGATTTCAGCGGTGGCCGTAACGCCATCCATCCCCTCCCCCATCTGCAGGTCCATGAGGACAACGTCCGGTGCCTCACCCAGCGCCGTCAGCCGCGCCAGCTCATGCAGCGCGGCCCTGCCGTCGGCGGCTTCCGCGGCGATCGAAATCCCGTCGAAACCGGTGAGCATCGCCCTGAGCCCGGCCCGGACCACAGGGTGGTCATCCACCAGCAGAACGCGCACCTCACCCATCGATTCCACCCTCCAGCGGCAGCCGGATGCCCACCACGGTGCCCTCGCCCGGTGCTGACTCCACTGCCACCGAGCCGTTCAGCGCCTTGACGCGCTCCGCCAGCGAGCGCAGCCCGAACCCGCTGCCGTCGGCGGCGCCCGTGGCAGCTGCCGCAGCTGACGGGTCAAAGCCCGTGCCGTCGTCGTAAATGTCCATGGTCACCTCGCTGCCCAGGAAGGCCAGGCTGACGACGGCGGTCGCGGCCCGGGCGTGTTCCCGGACGTTCGCGAGGCTCGCCTGCGCCGCCCGCAGCAGGGTCACGCGCACCGGCTGGGGCAGGTCCCGCGGCTCACCGTCCACCTCCAGGCGGCAGCGCAGTGCCATTCCGGACGCTGCAGCGTCAGTCTCCGTCCGATCGCACAGCCGCTGCAGGGCTTCCACCAGTGTGGCCCCCTCCAGCTGCGGTGACGCCAGGCCGCGGACAAAGCTGCGCGCCTCGGCAAGGTTGTCCGCCGCAGTCTGCTGCACCAGGGCCAGCCGGGCCGAAGCCGTGGCCGCATCACCCTCTACCAGCGACTGCCCGGCGGCCCGTCCAAGGAGCACGATGCTGGACAGGCCCTGCGCCAGGGTGTCGTGGACTTCCCGGGCCAGCCGCTCGCGCTCCGCCAGCATGCCCGCCTCATGCTGCGACCTGGCCAGCTCCTCCCGGGTGCGGCGAAGCTCGTCCGCCGCGCGCCGCTGGTTCTCGGCTTCCCGGTACAGGGCGGCGTAGGCAAGGCCGGTGATCACGGAGAAAGCAGCCCCCAGCACGGGCCCGACGACGGCGGCAGCGTGCGGGACCGGGGCACCGCTCGCAGCCCACTGGGAGGCGATCACCGCCATGGTCATGAGTGCGATCGCCGGCAGGGCGGCGCGGCGGGGCAGCAGGTGCAGGTGCAGGAAGAAGATCGGGAAGGCAAGCCACGCGAAGTCGGCGCTGCCGGCCAGCAGGAACGCCCACAGGGCTGTCACCAGTCCCAGCCACAGCAAGCCGTAGCGGCGCGGGTTGAACCCGGTCCGGGCCTCGGCATGGCGCTTTTCGAGGACGGTCCCGGCCAGGTACACGGCAGCCAGGACGACGGCGGCGGCCGCCCAGAGCCAGCGCAGCGGACCGCCGGCCACCAGCATCCGGACCAGGGCCACGGCCAGCAGGACGGCGAAACCCGTGTGGAGGGTGACGCGCAGGACCCTGAGGATGGCCGCAGACGACGCGTTTTCCAGGGCATTCAGCGGCCCCTTCGCCGGGATGCCGGCAGGCTCCGCGGGTGATGGGAGCAGGGGCGTGGCAGGCATTTCATCAGCTTATGCCGCGGATGCCGGCGCCGGATCAACCGAAAGGTTGACTCCGCGTTCAACCATTCCATGCCCGCGGATCAACCGTCCCCGCGATGCGGCCCCGGCCTGCCGCCGGAAGAGTGGAAGGACAGAAGAATCCACCCCTGCTGAGAGAAGAAACAACGTGTTCCTGGCAATCCGCGACATCCGCTTCGCCAAAGGCCGGTTCGCCATGATGGGCGGCGTCGTAGCCCTGATCACCCTGCTGCTGGTCATGCTGTCCGGCCTGACGGCAGGGCTCGCCGAGCAGTCCACCTCGGCCATCGACAAGCTGGGAGCCGCCACCGCCCGGCCGGTGGACACCATCGCCTTCGGGGCGCCGCGGCAGGCCGAACCCAAAGCGTCCTACACGGACAGCTCCGTGACCGCAGCCCAGGTTGACCGCTGGCGGAACCAGCCCGGCGTCCAGTCCGCCGAGCCGCTCGGCATCACCCAGACCCGGGCGCAAACGGCCAGCGGTGCGGGCACCGCGAACGTGGCAGTCTTCGGCGTCGCGCCAGGGAGTCCATTGGCGCCGGCAGGGGTCACCGCCGGCACCGCCGTGGTGGGCAACTCGACCGCGGAGGCACTGTCCGTTGGCCAAGGGGACACGATTTCCGTGGGCGGCGTGGACCTCTCCGTCGCCGGCGTGGTCCCTGACCAGTGGTACGCGCACACCAGCGTGGTGTGGACGGCGCTCCCCTCGTGGGCCAAGGCCGCGCACGCGTCCGACGGCGGCCAGGTGGCCACCGTCGTCGCCGTCACCTACGCGGACGGGGCGGCGGTGGACGAGGTCGCGGCGGATGCTGCGGCGGGCACCGTCAGCCAGTCCCGCACCGGTTCCTTCCAGGCGCTGGGCTCCTTTAAGAGCGAGAACGGCTCCCTGACCCTGATGCAGGCATTCCTGTACGGAATCTCGGCCCTGGTGATCGTGGCGTTCCTGACCGTCTGGACCATCCAGCGCACCCGCGATATCGCCGTCCTGAAGGCCATGGGCGCGCCCGGTTCCTACATCCTCCGGGACGCCATGGCCCAGGCCGCGATCGTCCTGGTGGCGGGTGCGGGCGCAGGTGGAGCCGTGGGTGCCGCCGCCGGATCATTCGCAGCCAAGGCTGCCCCCTTCCTGCTGGACCTGGGCACCACGGTGGTGCCCGTCGTCGGGATCGTCGCCCTGGGCCTGGCCGGCGCCGCCCTGGCGGTCCGGCGCGCCACCGCCGTCGACCCGCTGCTGGCCCTCGGCGGCAACTGAACCTCCCGTTTCCCGAAAGGAATCCTTCATGACTAGTCCTGCTCCCCTGAACCTGGTTGACGTCACCCTCGAATACCCGGACGGAGGCGGCACCACCACCGCCCTGGACCGGGTGAGCCTCACCGCGCACGCGGGCCAGTTGGTTTCCCTTGTGGGGCCTTCAGGGTCCGGCAAGTCCAGCCTCCTGGCCGCCGCCGCCACGCTTGTCCGCCCCACCCGCGGGCAAGTCGTCATCGACGGGACCGACACCACGGGCCTCAGGGACAAAGAGCTCACCGCCCTGCGGCGGAGCAAGGTGGGCATCATCTTCCAGCAGCCCAACCTGCTGCCCTCGCTCACCGCCGTCGAACAACTCATCATCGGCGATCACCTGCGCGGCGGTCCGGTGCGGGCGGCCCGCGCCAAGGCAGCTGCGCTGCTGGATGTGGTGGGCCTGTCCGCAAGCGCGGACAAGCTGCCGCACCAGCTGTCGGGCGGCCAGCGGCAGCGGGTGAACATTGCCCGCGCGCTCATGGGCAGCCCCAAGGTGCTGCTCGTGGATGAGCCGACGGCGGCGCTGGACCACGAGCGCAGCGCCTCGATCATCGGCCTGCTCCGGCAGGTGACCAGCGAATTTTCGGTGGCGACCGTGATGGTCACCCATGACACCGAGTTCGTACCCCTGACGGATGCCGTGGCCACCATGCGGGACGGCAGGCTGGCGGCACCGGTGCTTGTGTAGCGCAGGTGCCCCTGGAACGTGGGCCCTTACCCGCCCAGCAGGCTCGACATCTGCCGGAACCGGTCCACGCGTTCGGCCGGCGTGATCTCCTGCGGCCCAAGCCCCACCTTGAAGCCCAGGATGGGAACGGGCCCCGCGGCCTCCAGGCAGCGCTCGATCTCCCGGCCGTTCAGGAGGGAACTCGGAGGCGCTCCGTCAACCTCCACGGCCGGAAGGTGCGCGTCGATCCAGGGGTAGCCGAATCCGGTTTCCTCCGGCGAGCAGCCGGAGAACATCAGGCCCGCAAGAACCCCTGCCTCCCGCCCCAGCGCCAGATGCTGCACCGCCGTATCCGGGTTGCCCGACTCAATGACGGAGCGTCCCCAGTTCACGCTGACGCCTACCTGCTCCCAGCCCTGGCCGCGGAGTGCGACGGCGGTGTCCACTTCCTCCGCGAAGGCCAGGAAACCTTTTTCCGGGGTGCTGCCGGGGCGTGGGGCGTCGCAGTGCTCGATGAGTATGCGGGCCGTTCCCCAGTCCCACTCGAGGACTTCCTTGAGTGATTCCTGGAACCAGTGGGCCGAGGCGCTGCGGGTCGGGGCGGAATGCAGTTCCACCGCCTCCACCTCATGTCCCTCGTCCCGGAGCTGATGCGCATAAGCCCGCACGCCGGCCACGAATTCCAGGGCTTCCCGGCGGCCTTGAGGATCGGCGGACGCCAGCCCGAACGTGCCGTTGGTGTCCAGCCGCTGCATGGTGCCCGGGATGGCCGTGACCATGGCCGACCATCCATCGGCTGCCCCGGCCGGCCATCCGGTACCGCCGTACGGACCATACGGGAGTTCCAGTCCCCGGATGGAGGGTATGCCGGCAAGGCCGTGATGGAACTGCTCCTGACGTTCGGCAGGCTGGGCAGGGTAGGCACCGACAATCAAGGACAAGGAAGCTCCATTCGCAAGAGGCGGGGTGGCCCGCAGGCCCGAATATCCGCAGTGGCAGAAGGTATCCCGGGCGCGGGGCGCAGTGGCGTCCACCTTAGCAAGGGCCGGGAGCGGTCCCCTTGAGGCGGCTGCAGTGGTCCGCCTGGAGCGTGCCGGGCCTACTCCGCCGTTGCCGGTACCGGTGCCTTCAGATGAAGGGCGTTGCTGGTCAGGCGTTCTCCAGATTGCGGGGGATCGGCAGGTTGCGGGGCTTCAGACAGGGGCTGGATCAGCAGGTTGCGGTGCAGGGTGACCCAGCCGTCCCGTTCCAGCGGGCCGTGGTCGAACTGGTCGGGAACAAAAAGGATGTCCCTGGTGTCGGGATCCTGCACTTCCACCAGGACGTCCCGGCCATCGCGGATCTCGCTGCACGCTTCCCAGTAGGACCAGTAGTCGTCCCATGGCGCCTTTCCCACCAGACAGGCCACCCCGGGCTCCATGCCGGGGGTGGCGTAGTAGGAGATGTCCTCGTACGAGGCCAGGAAGCGGGCTTCGCCGATTTTCGCGTCGCCTTCCTCATCCTGGATGGCGGGGATGGCATCCTGCTTGGTCAACTGCCGCTCCAGCACTCCCACAGTCCCGGGGGTCCCGACGAAGAGGTGCACGTAAAGGAGCCCGAGGATGGTGCAGGTGGAAACGCCGACGATTGCGGCCAGCGTGATGACGAGCTTCCAGAACAACGTCAACGGTTCCGGCGGTCGCTGCCCGTAATAGGTGAAATTCAAAGCGCTGCCCCCTCAGGCTATTGATCTCCCTGCACGCTACATGCTGCGGATACGGTCCGTCGTCTTTGACGCCGTGTCCGTGCTGCCGGTGTTCACCGGCTCCGTCACCCCAGATGGTGCACGGTGAATGCCGTCAGGAAACCCACGGAAGCGGTGAGCCCCGTCAGGTTGTGGTGCTCCTCGAAAGCCTCGGGGATCATGGTGTCCGCCAGCATCGCCAGGATGCCGCCGGCGGCGACGGCGGTGATGAAGGCCACCAGCTCCTCGGGCGCATTTTCCAGCGCCACGTATCCCAGCAGTGCCGCCAGCCCGCTGAGGACCGCAATGCCGCCCCACAGCCCAAACACGTAGCCCCTGCTCCGGCCTGCCTTCTTCATGCCGGCCGTTCCGGACAGCCCCTCCGGCACGTTGGAAATAAAGACCGCCGCCAGCATGGCGGGACTTACCGCTCCCCCGGCCAGCAGGCCGACGCCCAGCACCACGGACTCCGGCACACCGTCCAGCAAGGCGCCGACGGCGATGGCCGTGCCGCTGCCCGGATCGTCCTTTTCGGAGGGCTGCTGGTCCCCCGACCGCTTGCGGTGCTTGGCTCCGGCCCGGGCCAGGAGCATGTTGGCACCCACATACACCACGGCGCCGGCCAGGAACCCCGCGGCGGTGGGCCACAGGCCGCCGCCCTTGACGGCCTCGTCCACCAGCTCAAAGGCAAGGGCCGAGATCAGCACGCCCGCGCCGAAGGCCATGATCGTGGAGACGACTTTGGACGGAATGGACCAGCGCCACGACACGGCGGCGCCCAGGACCAGGGCGGCACCGGCGCCGGTGCCCCAGACAAGTGACATTAACCAGGTAGGCATATGTCTTCCGTCCCCCGTCCGCTGGAGCTGAAACAAAGCCGGTCCCTGCCGGGCCGGGTCCGGGTCGGCCAGGCGTACGGCCCGCGTCAGGCAGCGCGCTGGGAATTGATGGGATCTTGAGTCAAACCTTGCGATCCCTAGAACTTCCAGGTCCACGCTGAAGCCATAAGACAAAACCAGCTTGTGGGGAGCAG
This sequence comes from Pseudarthrobacter phenanthrenivorans, assembly GCF_000813845.1. Classification (GTDB taxonomy): domain Bacteria; phylum Actinomycetota; class Actinomycetes; order Actinomycetales; family Micrococcaceae; genus Arthrobacter; species Arthrobacter phenanthrenivorans_B. Next base: position 24,488 of record NZ_JWTB01000020.1, on the reverse strand, counting down.
GAAGTCATGGGAAGCAAAGCAGCGTTGGACAACGAAGTCACAACCGTGGGGGGAGTGCTGACGGACAAACAGCCGCTGGACTTCCACACGTTGGGGCTGGCCGGATGCATCGACCGGTTGACGGCTCCCCTGCGCCAGCGCGGGACCGCGGTCCACTGGGATACTCCGCACTGGGGCATCGAGATCCCGGCGGACTGCGCGTCCCTCCTCTACCAGTCCGCCCGCGAGGCCTTGAGCAACGCGTTCAAGTTCTCCTCCGCGTCCTCGTTGAACATCCAGCTGGCAGCCGTTGACCACGGCATCCGCCTTGTGGTGGCCGACGACGGCACAGGCTTTGACAGCAGCCTCGCCACCTGCGGGCGCCACCACGGGTACGGGCTGCGCCTGATGGCGGTGGCAGTGCAGGAAGCCGGCGGTGCCGTGGACATCAGCTCCACTCCCGGCAGCGGCACCAGCGTGACAGTAACCCTGCCGCTGGACTGACCCTCCCGCTGGACTGGGCTGCCGCTGGAGTGGGCGCCGCTGGATTGGGCTGCGGACCAAAGACCCGGATGCCCGCCGTTGCTGGGACGGCGGGCATCCGCATGCCGGCCGGGGACCGGAAAATCAGCGGGAGAGCTTGGCGCTGTCCGGCTCCAGGTCGCCGATGTGCCCGGGCGCGTTGGCGGCCAGGACCCTGGCGACGAACGCCGCATACTCGTCCATGTAGTGGCGCAGGAATTTGGCGGTGGACTCATCCTTGACCTCGCCGTCGTCACCGAAAACGGCGGGGTCGTACTTGACGTAGGCCTCGGGGGCGTTGAGCTGCGGCGCGTCCAGGAAGCTCAGGACAGCCCGCATGGAGGACTGCATCACCGCCGTCCCAATGCTGCCCGGGGAGGCGCCGATGATTCCCGTGGGCTTGCGGGCAAACGAGTTGGTGCCCCAGGGGCGGGAGCCCCAGTCGATGGCGTTCTTGAGGGCGCCGGGGATGGAGCGGTTGTACTCGGGGGATACGAACAGGATCCCGTCCGCGGTCTCGATGGCTTCCTTGAGCGCACGGCCCTCCGGCGGGAAGTCGGCGTCGTAGTCGTAGCTGTAGAGCGGGAGGTCTTTGATGGGGATCTCGGCGAATTCCAGTTCCTCCGGGGCGAGTTTGATCAGGGCGTTGGCCAGGACCCGGTTGATGGACCCGCTGGCCAGGCTGCCTACGAAATATCCGATCTTGTACTGTGCCATGAGTAATCCTTCCCAACGGCCGGCCGCGGCCGGCCGGCTGACTGTGGCTGGAATGGCGCCGCGCCCTGCGGCGGGCGCTGGGAACGGCGGGTGGTGCCCACTGCCCCACCAGTCCAGCACAGAAGCACGGCGGCGGCCAGAGCGCCCGGAAGTCCTGACATCCAGGCAACGGCCGACGACGGCCGGGTCCACAACCAGGCAGTGGCACAGGCGGTACGGCCGGCGAATAGCCTGCCCTCGAATTACCCCTTGCACGCCCGCCAGCGGTCTACTACGTTGTAATTCGATCAAGAAAGCGCTTTCCCGCACCTCTGCGCACCTTCGAAGCGCCCCATCACCAGTGGAATTGGATGACATGACGGACAACACCCCCATCAGGTGGATCGATGGCCAGGTCCCAGCTGAAATCAGCAGCGGAACCACCTGGGGCATGCCCTTCCCGCGCGGCACCGTGTCCGGCGCGGACGCCCTGGGCGTGCAGGACGCTGCCGGCACCCGCGTCGCCAGCCAGGCCTGGCCCCTGGCCACCTGGCCGGACGGCTCCCTGAAGTGGGCGGGCATCGCCCTGCCCGCAACAGACCAGCCGTCGGACGCCTACCATGTGACAACCGACGGCGACGCAGCCACCGTTGCCGGCCAGCCGCCGTCGGGCGCCGCCTTGGTCACGGTCGACGACGGTGACGACACCCTCACCATCGATACCGGCGCCCTGACGATGGTGCTTAACCGCGCCGGGGCCACCCTGTTCAGCAGCCTCTCCCGGAACGGACGGGAGGTGGCGCGCGACGCCCGGCTGGTCAGCCTGCTGCAGGACGGCCTTCCCGAAGGTGCAGGAAGCGTGGGCCGGGACGCCTACACCGGCGAGGTGACCGCCGTCGTTGTGGAACAGTCCGGTCCCGTCCGGGCGGTGGTGCGGCTGGAAGGCACGCACCGGCCGGACGCTCCCGGAAGCGGCCAGCAGGGCTGGCTGCCGTTTGTGGTGCGGTTCTACTTCTACGCCAATGCCCGCAGCGTGCGCATGGTGCACACATTCGTCTGGGACGGGGACGCTGAACGGGACTTCCTGGCCGGACTGGGCGTCCGCTTCACGGTGCCGTTGGAGGATGAACTGCACAACCGCCATATCCGGATCGCCGGAGCCGACGGCGGCTTCCTCACCGAAGCAGTCCGCGGGCTCACCGGACTCCGCCGGGACCCGGGTACTGAGGTGCGGGAAGCCCAGGTGGCCGGGCGCGCCACGCCAGCCCCCGAAACGTGGAATCCGGAGGTCTCGGAGCGCCTGCACCTCATCCCCTCATGGGGTGACTACACCCTCACCCAGCTCAGCGCCGACGGCTTTGACCTGCGGAAGCGGACAGCCCCCGGCCACGGCTGGGTGGGCATTTCCGGCGGCACGCGGTCGGCCGGCTTCTGCTCACTGAGCGGTCCGCGGGGTGGCCTGGGTGTGGGAATCAAGGACTTCTGGCAGTCCCATCCGGGGCAGCTGGACATCCGCGGCGCCGCCGGCGCCGAAGCATCCCTTACGGCATGGCTGTACTCCCCCGAGGCCCAGCCGATGGATCTGCGGTTCTACCATGACGGCCTGGGCCAGGACACCTTCGAGGAGCAGCTTGAGGGACTGGAGATCACGTACGAGGACTATGAACCCGGATTCGGCAATCCCACCGGAATTGCCCGCACCCATGAGCTGACCCTGTTCGCCTATGACGCCACGCCGTCCACGGAAAGCCTCGCCGCCGATGCAGCCTCGGCCTCCACCCCGGCCTTGCTGCAGGCTACCCCGGACTACCTGCATTCCGTGGGTGTTTTCGGTGACTGGGCCCCCGTGGACCGCAGCACTCCGGAACGGGCACGGCTGGAGGACCGGCTGGACTTCCTGTTCGACTTCTACGCCGGCCAGGTGGAGCAGCGCCGATGGTATGGATTCTGGAACTACGGCGACGTCATGCATACGTACGATTTCGACCGGCACGTGTGGCGCTACGACGTGGGCGGCTACGCGTGGGACAACTCCGAGCTCTCCCCGGACCTGTGGCTCTGGTACTCCTACCTGCGTTCCGGCCGCGCGGACATCTTCCGCTTCGCCGAGGCCATGACCCGGCACACGGGCGAGGTGGACGTGTACCACTTGGGGCCCTGGAAGGGCCTGGGCTCCCGGCACAACGTGCAGCACTGGGGCTGCAGCGCGAAGCAGCTGCGGATCAGCACCCCGGCCTACCGCCGCTTCTACTACTACCTGACGGCGGACGAGCGCACCGGTGACCTGCTCACAGAGCTGGTGGACAGCGACCAGAACTTCCTGGGCCTGGACCCGGTCCGCAAGGTCCGCCCGGACGCCGCCACGTACCGGCCGGACCGCGGGGCCCTGGGCGTGGGCCTGGGCACGGACTGGGGGTCGCTCGCCGCCACCTGGCTCACTGACTGGGAACGCACCGGCAATCCGCGGTCCCGGGACCGGCTGCTGGGCACCATGGCGGACATCGGCGCCCTCAAGTACGGCTTCCTCACCGGCGAGGCGCTGTATGACCTGGACAGGGGCCGGTTCGACACCGGCCGGGAGCAGATCTCGGTGTCGCACCTCAGCGCCGTGTTCGGGCTGGTGGAGATCTGCAGCGAACTGGTGGATCTGGTTGACGACCCCGGGTTCGAGCGGGCCTGGCTGCAGTACTGCCGCCTGTTCCTTGCCACCAAGGAGGAGCAGGTGGAGGCTGTGGGCCAGCCGCTGGAGGGCATCTACCTCACCCAGGCCCACAGCAGGCTCACCGCGTACGCGGCTGCGCGGCTGGGCGACCAGGACCTCGCCGCCCGGGCGTGGGAGAGCTTCGCCGAAGGCGGCGAACACCTGAACCACGAGTCAGCATTCACGCTCCGAAGGATCGAACCGCCGTTTGTGCTGCTCGCGGTGGATGAAGCGCCCACGGTCTCCACCAACGACACCGCGCAGTTCGGGCTTGCGGTGATCCAAAACCTGGCCCTGGTCGGCCGGCACCTCCCCTAGGACTCCCGCCCCACCCAACTCTGGAAACCTGCCGGACCAGAAGGTACATTGGTAAGCATGCTGATGATTATTACCGAGTCATCAGCGTCCGGTAGCAAAGCGAAGGAGACGTTATGAGCACGAAGGTGGAAAAACGCATTCTGGTGAACGTACCGGTGAGCACCGCTTATAACCAGTGGACCCAGTTCGAGGAGTTTCCGCACTTCATGGGCGGCGTCAAGAGCGTAACGCAGCTCAGCGACGACCGGCTGGAGTGGGTGGCTGAAATCGGCGGGGTCCGCCGCCAGTGGGAGGCCCGGATCCTTGAACAGGTCCCTGACCGTAAGGTTGCCTGGGCGGCCACCGAGGGGGCCACGAATGCCGGGGCGGTTGAGTTCGAGGACGTTGGAGGCGGCCAGACCTCCATCCGGCTGACCCTGGAATACGAGCCCGAGGGCATCGTCGAGAAGGTGGGGGACAAACTGAACGTGGTGGACCGGCAGGCCGAGGCCGACCTGCAGCGGTTCAAGGAATTCATCGAGGACGAAGGCTATGCCAGCGGCGCATGGCGGGGTTCCGTCAACACGGGCGCTGCCGTGGGTACCCCCGGCGTTGAGCATGCGGGCGCTTCCCGCGGCGACTCCGGCAAGGCCGGCGTCTCCGGCAAGGTTGCGGCCGGCGTCGGCATTGCAGCCGCCGCGGGCGCCGCGGCGGCGATGGCTGCCGGCGCCAACAAAGACAAGGACGCAACGGTCATCGACACGGCCCACGCGGTCCCGGCGGAGCCGGTTGTTCCTGCGGAGCCCCTCACCACGGGTTCCACCGCCGGCTCGGCGGAGGCTGGGACTGGAATCCATGCAGCGGGAACGACGTCGGGCACGACGTCGAGCGCCGGGTCCTCCGGTTCCGTTGCGGACCTGGATGACGGCAGGATCGGGCACCCGTTCGACCAGACCAACGGCCTGGTGGACACCACGGGCGAGTCGGACGACACCCTTGAGGGTGAAAACCTGAGCGCCGGTGAACGGCGTGCGGACGACCGCCGCGACGACGGCGGGCTGCCGCCCGTCGGCGGCAACCTCGGCGGCCACTGACCCACCCTGCACCCAAGCAAAGTGCCGCCCGCCTTCCCCCAAGGCGGGCGGCACTTTGCTGTCTGCCTCCTACTTAGTCTTGCCTGCGTAGAAGACAGCCGGCATGGCAGGCGTCTGCATCCCCTCGCCGATGAAGAAGCTGGGGTGCGGAGGCTGGTTGTAGCCCACGGTTTCACGGGCCACTGCCGTCCGGTACATGGGATCGTGCATCAGCGTGCGCAGCCGGACCTCAGTGGGTGAGGTGGTGGTGTAGATCCGGAGTTCGGTGCTGTCCGTGGACGGGAACACCAGTTCCTCACGCCAGTCACCCAGCAGGTCCGCCTGCAGGGACGGATTGCCCTTGGTGTGGTTGTTGGTGCGGGCGCCGGTGGCGGTCAGCAAGCGGTCGGTGGATTCGGTTTCCCAGTTCCACTTGGAGATGGTGGGCACCCCCATGCCGGCCTCGGCATTGAAGTCGTGGTCGACAATTTCGCGCAGCAGGTCACCGTCCCACCACGCCATGAAGTTCGCCGCCGGGATCTTGTCCGAAATCCGCTCCCCCTTGGCGGACATGAGGAAGCCGACCGGTGAGTTCCAGGCCGCGTCGCCGCCCACGGCCCAGCTTTCCGAACCCGGGAAGCGGGGGTCGATGTCCCCCGTGGCGCCGCGGCCGGTGTCCTTGGTGGCAGGGATGCTCCACAACACCTCGCCGGTGGCGGAATCCCGGAACGTGGCACCACGGTTGCCGCTGGCAGACATGCTCTCATGGACGGCAAACGTCTCCAGCCCCGGGCGGGAGGGGTCAAGGTCGCCAGTGTGGATGGCATCGCCGTGGCCCAGCTTGGTGTTGTACAGCGGGGTGCCGTCGTCGTCGATGGTCATGGAACCGAAGACAAACTCGTCCTTGCCGTCCTGGTCCACGTCCGCCACGGACAGGTTGTGGTTGCCCTGCCCCTTGTATTCGGCGCCCGCAACGTCGGAATCGAACTTCCACCTCTTGGCCAGCTTGCCGTTCACCAGGTCATAGGTGACCAGGACGGTGCGGGTGTAGTAGCCGCGGCTGAACATCATGGAGGGGTGCTCCCCGTCCAGGTAGGCCACACCCGCCAGGAAGCGGTCCACCCGGTTGCCATAGCTGTCTCCCCAGGCGGACACCGTGCCGCGGGGCGGATCGTAGGGGACGGTGTCCATGATGGTCCCGCTGGCGCCGTTGAAGACAGTGAGGAACTCCGGTCCGGCCAGCACATAGCCGGCGCTGTTGCGGTAATCCGCGGCGGGGTCGCCAATGACGGTACCGGCGGCATCCGTGGTGCCGTCAGCGGTCTTGAAGGCAACTTCCGCCTTGCCGTCACCATCGAAATCGTAGGCAAGCATCTGCGTGTAGTGGGCGCCTGCCCGGATGTTGCGGCCCAGGTCGATGCGCCACAGTTTGGTGCCGTCCATCCTGTAGGCGTCGACGTAGACGTTGCCGGTGTAGCCCGACTTGGAGTTGTCCTGGGCGTTGGAGGGGTTCCAGAGCTGGATGATCTCGTACGTGCCGTCACCGTCCAGGTCTGCCACGCTGGAGTCGTTGGCGCTGTAGGTGTAGGGCTTGCCGTCCTTGCTGACGCCGTCGGCCGGCTTGTCCAGCTTGATGGGCAGGTAGTTCTGGGCCAGCGGAGTGAACTCCGCGGTGAGCTTGTCCTGTCCATTGCCGTTGCCGACGGTCTTGATGACGTATTTCGAATCCGCCGTTCCGGCCGCGTCCACGTAGGTGGTGGTGTTGCGGATGGGCTCGTCGGTGATCTGGACTCCATCGCGGATGACGTGGAAGCCTACGCTGTCCTTGTCCAGGCCGAGCATCCGCCAGCCCAGCGTGACACCCTGGTCGGTCAGGACAGCTACCGGGGCACGGTCCAGGTTCTCCACCTGGCGGGCGGGGCCTTGACCTGTTGGTGCCGCCGGACCTGCGGGTGCGGCTGGGCCGGGATCAGCCAGCGCCAGCGGCACTCCCGTCAAGGCGAGCGCGGCCGCGGTGAGGGTGGCGGCGGGTGCGGTCTTCCACGCCCTGCCCGTCCGGCGTTTGGGGGAACACATTGAGGGGTTTGCCAAGAGAACATCTCCTTTGATGCGGCGGCAGCCTGATCTGCCGCACGACAGTTTGGAACGTTTCATTCCGCGCACAGCATCGTTCCGCGAGTGATTTCGGAGGGGATGCGAGCGGGGAGGAAAGCGCTTTCTGCCCTTTAGGTTTATCAGCGCCTGACAAATCCGGTCAAGGGTTTGACCGAAAGTGATTGGGAGAAATTGTTCTGTTGCGTTTGCGGATGGTGCTTCTCGGGCCGTTCTCGTAGGCCCGAATCCTACTTCTGAGCCGCCGCCCGGAGCAGCGGCAGGGTGCGCGTGGGCATCACTTCCACCAGTGACATGGCTGTGCTGGTACGCACGACGCCGTCAATCGCCAGCATTGCGTTGGTGACCCGGTGCAGGTCGGCCGGGTCCCTCGCGGCCACCTTCGCGAGCAGGTCGGCATCACCGGTGGTGGCATGCATCTCGATGATTTCCGGGATGTCATGCAGCGCGGCAACGGCTTGGTCGCTGGCGGACTGGCTGATGGAGATGGAGATGAAGGCGATGAGCGGCAGGCCCAGAGCTTCGGTCCGGACCCGCTGGCTGAACGGGGCCAGGCTCCCGTCCCCCGCCAACCGGCGGAGCCGGGCATGCACGGTATTGCGCGCCACTCCCAGCGCGCGGGAGAGGGACAGGACGGTGGCCTGCGGGTCCCGGTCGAGTGTGAGGAGGATCTCTGCGTCGAGGGCATCAATGAGGTGCATACTGAGCATTTTGCCACTATGAAAGGTCCTGGCGCCGGGATCTGTCCTATCAAAATCTGCTCTGTTGCGCAGGTGTCCTGTCCTGCCGCACGATGCTGTCCATGACCAGCACCTTTTCCGAAACTGCGGCGCCCGAGGTCCGCGCCGCCGTCGCCCAACTCCCCGCCTACGTGGCCGGCAAGAGCGCAGCGTCTGGGCTGACAGCCGCGCTGGCTTCGAACGAAAGCCACTTCGCCCCACTGCCCTCCGTGGTCAAGGCGATATCAGCCGAAGCGGACCGGATCCACCGGTACCCCAGCATGGGCGCGGTGGAGGCACGGGACGCCATCGCCCGCCACTTCGGCGTCAGCCCCGACGAAGTTGCCGCCGGCCCCGGGAGCTCCGGCGTGCTGCAGCAGATCATTTCCGCCGTCTGCGGCCACGGCGACGAAGTGGTGTACGCATGGCGGTCCTTCGAGGCCTACCCCATCCTGGTGGCGGTGGCCGGCGCCGTCCCGGTCCCCGTGCCGCTGCTCCCCAACGAGCACCACGACCTGGACGCCATGGCCGCTGCCATCACCGAACGCACCAGCGTGGTGATCCTCTGCTCGCCGAACAACCCCACCGGGGTGTCGATCACCCGGGAGGCCCTGGAACGATTCCTCGGGGCGGTTCCACGGCGGGTGCTGGTGGTCCTGGACGAGGCCTACATCGAATTCCAGCGCGGCGCCGGCATTGATTCGCTCGATGTCTACCGCCGCCACCCCAACCTCTGCATCCTGCGGACCTTCTCCAAAGCGTACGGACTGGCCGGCCTGCGCATCGGTTACGCCATCGCCCGCCCCAATATCGCCGAGGGCCTGCGACGCACTGCCGTTCCCTTTGGCGTCAACAGGATGGCGCAGGCGGCCGCGGTAGCCTCGCTCGCCGCGGGGGACGAAATCCTCGAGCGCACCGGGGAGGTGGCCCGCGAGCGGACCCGCGTGATCGAGGCCCTCCGCCGCTGCGGCTGGACCGTTCCTGACAGCCAGGCCAACTTCTACTGGATCCGGGCCTCCGACGCGCTTCGCACCCAGCTGCTTGAGGCCCTGGCCGGCGCCGATATCCTGGCCCGCGGTTATGCGCTGGACGGAGTCCGCATCACCCTGGCCGATGCGCGGACCAACGACCGCGTCCTTGCCGTCCTGGCCGACCGCGGGCGTTTCCTCCCGGACGCGGATGTTACGGACGCTGAAGCTCCGCAGGCGGCCAAGTGAGAACCGCCGTGGACGCTTCCGTTGCGACGGCGCCCGCTTCCCCGGGAGGGCACGTGGGGGAGCCGACGGCGGGAGGTTCCGTGCCGCCGTCGGCCGTCCGTCATTCCGTGCTTGAGGACGTCCTGGGCATTCTGACCGGTACCTTCGCGGCCTCGCTGGGGCTGTTCCTGCTCAAGTCGAGCGGGGCCGTCACGGGCGGCACGGCCGGGCTGGCGCTGCTGGTCAGCTATTCGGTGGCACTGCCGTTCGGCGTCATCTTCTTTGCCGTGAATCTGCCGTTTTTCGCCTTGGCCGTGTGGAAGAAGGGCTGGAATTTCGCGCTTCGCACCGGAGCCGCGATTGCCTTGGTCTCGCTGATGGCGAGCCTTCATCCTGCAGCGCTGGGAACGCTGGACATTGACCCCGTCTACGGCGTGCTCGGCGGAAACCTGCTCGCCGGCGTCGGGCTCCTGATCCTGTTCCGGCACCAATCGAGCCTGGGCGGCTTCAACATCATGGCCCTGCTGCTGCAGGAAAAACTGGGATGGCGCGCCGGGTACGTGCAGATGGTGCTGGACGTGGCCATCGTGCTCTCCTCACTGGCCCTCGTTCCGCCACTGCTGGTCTTGCTGTCCGCGGCCGGCGCCACCCTCCTGAACCTCGTGCTGGCGCTGAACCACCGGCCCGGCCGGTACCTGGGGGCGTAACCGTATTCCGCTTGGGGAACCGGCACGAGAAGCCGGACGTTGTTATATTCTGTTCCTTTGAAACCGGGCCAGGGGGCGGTCCGGACACAGCACGTCGAACGGCCCGCCCATGACCTCCAACAGCACTGCGACCCCAAACAGCATCGCGGTTTCCCACAGCACCTCCTCCGCCCCACCCTCGGCGGAGACTGTCAACGATTTCTACCTCAACTGCCCCACCGGCCTGGTTGAGTACTTCTTCGCGGACGGCGTCTTCCGCTGGTCGGACGACCTGTACCGCATCTACGGGTACGAGCGCGGCGATGTGGTCCCGTCCATGGACATGGCCCTTGCCCACATCGAACCAGCCGACCGGGCAGCGGTACTGGCCTTCTGGGACCGCGTCTCCGAGTCCGGCGGCCCGTCATCTGTGTACGTGTCCATCCGCGACCGGAAGGACCGGCAGCACAAGCTGATGTATTCCGCCGACTTCATCTACGAAGGAGGCGAGCCCGTCGGGGTATGGGGGGTGGTGGTGGACCTGACCCAGTCCATCCATACGGACCGCCACCAGCTGGCAACGGAAGCCGTAGCCGCATCTGCCCGCAACCGCGCCATCATCGAACAGGCCAAGGGCATCCTGATGGGCCGCACGGGAGCAACGGCTGATGAGGCCTATGAACTGATCAGTCAACAGAGCCAGGCACTCAACAAGAAGGTCTACGCGATTGCCCAGGAAATCGTGGACCGCGCAGCACGGCGTTCCCCCGGCCAACAAAACCCCCGCAGCGAACAGGACTGAAGCCGCCTTTTGGCGGATCCGAAATATCCTGGCACCGGCTGCTGTTGCCGCCCATATGACAACAATCGGAATCATCGGTGCAGGACATATTGGAAGCCAGGTTGCACGGAAGGCCGTGGAGCTGGGCTACGACGTGGTCATCAGCAACTCGCGGGGACCGGAAACCCTCCAGGACCTGGTGGCGGAGCTGGGCCCCAAGGCGCGGGCAGCCACGGCAGCCGAAGCGGCAGCGGCCGGTGACTTCGCCGTGGTTACCGTTCCGCTGAAGAACTACAAGGACATCCCGGTGGAGCCGCTGGCCGGCAAGATTGTGATCGACACCAACAACTACTACTGGGAACGGGACGGCCGGGTTCCCGCCCTGGACCAGGGGCAGGCCACCACTTCGGGCCTGCTGCAGGAACACCTCCCCCAGTCCAAGGTGGCCAAGGGCTTCAACCACATCATGGCGAAGGACATCACCACGGACGGGACTCCCGCCGGCACCCAGGACCGCCGCGCGCTGGCCACCGCCAGCGACTACCCGGAAGCCGCCGAACTGGTCACCCGCCTGTACGACGAATTCGGTTTTGACACCGTCAACGTGGGGCCGCTCTCGGAGAGCTGGCGCGTGGAGCGGGACCGCCCGGCCTACGTGGCCCGGCAAACGGCCGCCGAACTGAAGGACAACCTGGCCAAGGCGCCGCGGACCATCTAGCCGGACCATCCAGGCGGGACCATCCAGCCGGCCTGCCACTCCCAACCTGGCCAGCCGCAGGAAGCCGGCCGGCAGGAAACCCTGCCGGCCGGTTTGGTGTCCGCCCTATTTCCAGGCCGGTACCAGCACCACTTCGTACGGGCTGGGCGGCTGGTTGAACTGTGCATTGACCGCTGCGAGGGTGTCCTCCCCGAACAGCGCCACGGTAGTGGGGATATTGAAGTCGTCACTCCTGATGGTGTTCCTGACCACGGCGGAGGACAGGTCGGCGGAAAGATCAAGGCGCGTTATTTGGTTCAGCTGGTTCTGGACCGCCCAGACGTTGTCGCCCCGCACCAGGATGCCGTCCACAAACGGAACCTTGGCGCCCCTGATTTCTGCGCTCTTGCCGTTCTTTGGATTCACGGTGTACAGGGCACCGTTGACGGAGTGGGCCACAATGAGGACCTTGCCGTCAGCGGACGCGGCAATCCCGTTGAGGTTGAACCCTTCCTTAAGGTCGGCGGCCGGACCGTGGAGCTTGAGGGTCTTCACCTTGCCCAGTTCGCCGTGTTCGCCTACCGGCAGGAAGTAGAGTTCCGCGGCGGCCGAGTTGGTGAACCAGGCCCCGTCACTGGTGAGGGTGACGTCATTGATGAATCCTCCGGCAAGGTCGACGTCGGCCACCGGTTCCCCGGTGTCGGTGTTGTAGACGAACGCCTTGCCGGTGGCGGCTCCCGCCACAAACAGCAGGTGATGGCAGGTATCGGCCTTCATTCCGGCGGCGGCACGGCCGGCCGGTGCGTCGATGAAGCGGGTCGCAGTGTCCTTCCGGATGTCGCCGCGGAAAATATCGCCCGTGGTGAGTTCACCTGCATAGAACGTCTTGCCCTCCCCTGCCGCGATGCCCTCGGCGGAGGTGGCGCCGTCGAGCACTATCTCCCCTGAAGGCGGCGCGGCTCCGGCCGGAAGGGCCGTGGGGAGAAGCAGGGAGAAAGAGGCCGCAAGCCCTGCCGCGGCACGGCGGCACACTGTTTGGCGCATGCTGGTTCCTTAGTCTGGTTGCTGCGCGCGGGGCCATCTGCGGAAGCTCCGCACGATTGGTGCTGCCAGTTTAAGCGCAGGTGGGACGCTTGCGAAGGCAAGGGGGTACCCAATCTGCTTACAATCGAAACCTCTGACCACTACCGAGGGACCCATGAAGAAATTCGCCACAGCCCTGTTTGCCGCCGGCCTCGTAGCTTCCGCCACGGCCTGCTCCGCCACGCACCAACTGTCCACCGCCGAAACCTGCGAGCGGATCCAGGCCGTTGTGTCGAACCCCGCCAACAACGCCGGCAAGACGGGCATGAACAACCTCGCCAACCAGATCCGGCCCATCCACGCGGTGGCCTCGAACGACCTCAAGCCCGCTCTCGCTTCGATCCTCGCCTACACGGACGAGCAGGCCAAGGAAAACCCGGACAAGGACAAGCTCGCTGACCTGCAGTCCGGTTACCAGGAAGCCGGCAGCACCTACAGCAAGTTCTGCGGCCAGGCCGGCGGCTAAACAACCCTGCGAATCGGCCGGCCGCCTGCGGGACAGGCGGCCGGCCCTCCTTTTGGCCTAGAGCGTGGCCGGGTCGGTGTTGGCGCCGCACAGAATGACGGCGACGCGTTCATCCTCCCGGGGCACGTACGCACCCGAGGCCAGGGCAGCGTAGGCGGCCGCAGCGCCGTGCTCCACCACGATCCGGTAGTCGTTCCACAGCGCGGAGCGCGCGGCTACGATCTGTTCGTCCGTCACCAGGACGCTTTCGACGCCGCAGCGGAGCGCCACCGAGAATCCGATGTCGCCTATGCGGCGGGCACCCAGGGAGTCCGCCGCGACGCCGGAAACGGCGACGTCCACCGGTTCCCCCGCCGCCAAAGCGGCATGCAGGGTGGGCGCGGTTGCCGGTTCCACTGCCACGACTTTGGCGGAGCCTTCGACGGCGGCGGCCACTCCGGCCATCAGCCCGCCACCGCCCACGGCCACCAGGATGGTGTCTACGTCCGGCACCTGTTCGAGCAGCTCTGTTCCAACTGTTCCTGCCCCGGCGGCGATTTCCGGCTGGTCATAGGCGTGGCAGTAGACCGCGCCGGTTTCTTCCGCGCGGGCCACGGCGGCCTGGTAGGCCGCGGCGTACTCGGCTCCGCCCTGGACCACCGTGGCCCCGATGGCCTTCAGCTTGGCGACCTTGACGGCGGGGGCGGCCTCAGGAACGAAGACCGTGGCCGGCACCCCCAGCTGGGCGGCAGCATAGGCGTTGGCCAGCCCGGCGTTTCCACCTGATGCCACCACCACCCCCACATCGGCGCGGAGTTCCCCGCGCTCCTTGCTGGCCATGATGCGGTTAAGGGCACCCCTGGCCTTGAACGTGCCGGTGTGCTGCATGAATTCGCATTTGAACCACACTTCGCCCTGGACGCCATTGGCATCTGCCGCCAAAACCGGGGTCCGGCGGATCAGCCCTGCGGTCCTGCGTGCCGCCTGGTCGACGTCGTCCCGTGTGATCATGCTCAGACTTCGTCGTCCCAGGTACCGGGCTCCCCCAGCGCCTCTTCCGGCTTGTGCTCCGGGGCACCGTCTTCGCCTCCCACGTACGAGGCCGGCACCATCCCGGCGGCATGGGCCTGCTGTTCCTCACGGATATTTGCTGCGCCGTGCTGTTCCGGGTGCTGGCCGGACTGGGGCGCCTTGGCGGCCTGGTCCGCGGCCTCATCGGGGTCGCCGGGCCCCCGGAGGTCTGCTGCGTTCTGGGGGTCGTCACTGGAAACGGTCATAGTCCTGCCTTTCACCTGGGAACTGCTGTGCGCGGCCGGAATAGGACCCCGCCGGCTTCCAGCCTACGGTCTAGAGATAGTCGCCGGCCCGTTCCCGCGCTATTTCCAGCAGGGTTGAGTGGAAGGCCACCTCGGCCGGAGCGTAGACCTTGTCCTGGCGCTGTGCCAGTAATACCCGGCGAAGCGGCGCTGCCTCACCGAGGCTGAGTACCCGCACGTCAGGATGCTGGAGTGCCACTGCCGTCTTGGGAACCATCGCCACTCCCATGCCCACGCTGACCATGGCCTGCGCTTCCTGGTAGTCGTTGGCCTGGAACGCAATGGCCGGTTCAAACCCGGCGTCGTGGGCGGACCTCTGCAACACCTCCACCACAGGATGGGCCTCCGCCCGCACGATCCATGATTCGTTCCGGAGGTCCTCCATGCTGACCTGCTTCCGGCCTTCCAGCCGGTGCCCGCGGGCCACCAGGACCACAGTGCTCTCACGGAATACCTCCGTGACGCGGATGGCATCATCGTGGAACGGATTCCAGGGGTAGTCCCACAGCAGGCACAAGCCGGTAACCCCTGATTCGAGGTCCGCCACGAGTTCGTCGAAGCGGGCGCTGCGCAGGGACAGGCCTATCGACGGGTACCGCTTCTTGAAGGCACGGATCACGATGGGCAGGAATGACCCTGCCAGGGTGGGAAAGGTCCCCACCGTCAGCGAGCCACGGTTGAGTCCCGCCAGCTGGTTCAGGTCCGACTGCGCGGCGTGCATTTGCCGCACGATCTTGCGCGCGTGGCCCGCAAGCATTTGTCCGGCCTCCGTGGGCACCACGCCCCGGGAACGGCGGTTCAGCAGCGGCTGGCCCACTTCCTGTTCCAGTTTCCTGAGTTGCTGCGAGACGGCCGAGGGGCTGTACATCTTCAACTCGGCCGCCGCGGTAATGGATCCCTGCTCCACCACCTCCAGCAGCAGCGCAAGCCGCCGGATATCGAACAAATACTCCTCATCATCGTGAAGCAACTCTTCATCCTTCCCTCGATGTGGTTCATTGCCTGAAGATTTGCGGCGGTTCGCGGTACCAGGCGGGCTTACAGGCGGCTCAACGCCGGATTCGGGCGTCCACCTCTCCGCTCTAGGGCAGTGATTGAAGCAATGCTACATGCCTCTTCAATTATTGAACATTGTCTTAATTTGTGACCTGGCTCATTCTCGAAACAGGCGCCGACCGGAAACCAGGCACAAGGAGATGTGGGACAACAATGAGGTTTGAAGCGGAATGGATGCGCGGGGGCACCAGCAAGTGCTGGGTATTCGAGGCCGAACACCTTCAGGAAGGCGGCGCCGGCCTGGACGAGCTGCTGCCGCGGCTGTTCGGCAGTCCCGATTCCCGGCAGATCGACGGCGTGGGCGGGGCCACTTCCACCACCAGTAAGGCCGTGATCCTGCACCGGCCGGCCGGGGACGGGGTGGACATCGAGTTCACCTTCGCACAGGTGGGCATCGAAGAAGCGGCCGTCGACTGGGGCAGCAACTGCGGCAACTGCTCGGCAGTAGTTGGTCTTTATGCCATCGAGAAAGGCTGGGTGGTCCCCGACGGCGACATGACGCGCGTCGTCACCCGGAACACCAACACAGGCCAGATCATCGTGCAGCGGGTTGCCACTCCGGACGGTTCGCTGCCGGAGGTCCCGGCTGCAAACATGCCCGGCGTTCCCTTCCCCGGACACCTGGTGGGCCTGGGTTTCCACGACCCTGCGGGCAAGACCACCGGAGCGCTCCTGCCCACCGGTGCAGCAGTGGACACCATCAGCGCCGGAGGAAAGAACTGGACTGTTTCGATGGTGGACGCCGGAGCCCCGGTAGTCATGGTCCGGGCCGGGGAACTGGGCCTCGATCCGGCGCGGTTCGACAGCTGGACGTCCGGCGTGGAACAGCAGCTCGACGTCCTGGAACAGGTCCGCCGCCAGGCGGCGGTGCGGATGGGCCTGGCGTCCACCGCAGCCGGTGCGGCGCGGGCGATACCCAAGCTCGCCGTCGTCGGGGCTCCTGCCGGAACGGACCCCGCGTGCGATGTCAACGTCATGATGCTCTCCATGGGCAAGCCGCACCCCGCCCTGGCCATCACGGGAAGCATCGCCCTGACCCTGGCGGCACGGACGCCGGGAACCGTCCTGCATGCCATCACCGGCGCACCCCGTGGCGCCACGCTGCACCTGCGCACCCCGGCCGGGGTGATCGAGACATGGACCGAGGAACTGGACGGAAGCCTGCTCGTCGGCGTCGACCGCACTGCCCGCACCATCGCCACCACCATCATCCATCTCCCCGGGGTTTCCGGCAGCGCCGCCGCTGCCTCCCTCGCGGGCGCTACCCTCTAAGGAGGCCACCATGGCCAAGACTGTCCTGACCAAAGACTCGCCTGGCACTGACGGGGAGCGCACTGCAGCGCCCGCAGTGGAAACGCCGGAGGGGCGACCAGCACGCTCTTCCTCCCGGCGTCGTATCCTGCTGTGGACGGTGGCCGGCGTGGCCATCCTGGGGGCGCTTGCCCTCGTTCTCGGCGGCATGCTCAACCCGGCGGCCGCCCCGAACCCGGAGCCCTCCATGACTGCTGTCCAGATCATCCCGCTGGTAATACTGGTGGTGATGTTCGTCGTCGCCACCAAGTGGCCGCTGAACATCGGCGTGATGGGGCTGGTGGCGTCCTTCGGCGTCGGCTACTTCATGCTGGGGATGTCGGACAAGCAGATCCTCGACGAGTTCCCGGCCAGCATCGTCCTGACCATCATCGGTGTCACCTACTTCTTCAGCATGGCGCAGCGGAACGGCACCATCGACATCATCGTCAAGGGCTGTGTCCGGATGGTCCGCGGCAAGACGCTGCTGCTGCCGTGGGTGTTCTTCCTGATCGCCGCCGCACTGACCTCGCTCGGAACCTTCTCGCCCGCCGCCATCGCACTGCTCGCTCCCGCAGCCATCGGATTCGCCTACGAATCGCGCATCCATCCGGTCGTCATGGGCGCGTTCATCATCAACGACGCCCACGCCGGCGGGTTCTCCCCCCTGTCCGTTGCCGGCGTGCTGGTGCATGACATCGCACTGAAGAACGATTTCCTCATCTCCCAAGGCGGCCTGTTCATCGCCAGCTTCGCCCTGAACCTCATCCTCTCGGTGCTGACCATCGTCCTGTTCGCCCTGATCGGCAAGCTGCGTGACGGCGCTTCCGGCCAGCACGTTGATGTTGACACCTCCACCGGACGCCCCCACGGCCAGCAGGTCCTGACCCTGGCCCTGATCGCGGTGATGCTGGTGTGCACCCTCGGCTTCCACATGCCCATCGGGTTCGTGGCACTGTCTGCCGGCCTCCTGCTCGCGTTCGTCAACATCAAGGAACACAAGACCTTCATCGGCGGTATTTCCTGGTCCACTGTCCTGCTGGTTGCCGGCATGATCACTTACGTTTCCCTGCTGCAGCACGTAGGCGTCATCGACACCCTGGCCGAGCAGGCCCTGGCCCTGGGTGCGCCGCTGCTGATCGCCCTCGTCCTCTGCTACGTGATCGGCATCGGGTCCGCATTCGCCTCCTCCACCGCGTTGCTGACCGCCTTCATCCCGATGGCCGGACCCCTGCTGGCCACCAGCTCCCTCAGCGCCTCCGGAACGGTAGCGGCGCTGGCCATCGCGGCCACCGTCGTCGACGTTTCCCCGTTCTCCACGGACGGCGCACTGGTAGTGGCCAATGCTCGCGAAGACGACCGGCAGCGCGTCTACAAGCAACTGATGTTCTATGCCGGCGGCGTCGTGCTGGTGGCTCCGGCCCTGGCCTGGGCACTGCTGGTACCCACCGGCATCATGTAACCCAACGTTTCCCCCGGGGCGGCCCGTCAGCATCTGCTGGCGGGCCGCCCTGCTGTGGGCGCCCGGCCGCCGCCTGGACGGGGGACGTTAGGCCCCTGCCCTGCGTTAAAACGGACACGGATCAGCGGGAGGAGGCCGGATGATCATTGTCCTGACTGGTATCGACGGATCAGGGAAGTCGACGGCGGCCCGCGCTTTGGTTGCCGACGTGAGGGCCCGTGGCGGCAGGGCCCTGTTGCTCAACAACCATGCAGGCCGTCGGGTCATGTCAGTGCTGGCGGCCCGGCTGGGAGTGCAGCTTCCTCCCAAGGTGGCTGACGCCGTCGAAACCGTACTTCGGGTTGGCAACGTGCTCGTCTCGCACCTGCGCGCCTGCCGTTTCGACGGGGTGGTGGTCATGGACCGGCACCTGCATTGCCAGCTGGCCCTGCGGCTCGCGAAAGGCCTTCCCCGCGGGCGGTTCCTCCCCTGGTTGTTGTCCCGCCTGCCGGCACCTGCTGCCATCTGCCACCTGGACATCGAGCCGGACGTGGCACACCGCAGGATTGTTGCCCGCGGGACTGATTCGGAAAGCCTCGAAGACCTTGAAGCCTTTGCCTCCGGATACCGGAACCTGACGGAATACGTGGAATTCGTCAAGGTGGACGCCTCCGCAGCGCCGGACCAGGTGCTGGAGCAGCTGGTGTCCCTGGCGTCCACGCCAGTCACAAAGCGCAGCTAGGCTTCCACATTGCGGAATTTGGTTTTCCTCTTGCGGAATAACTGTGACGAGGATTACTTTGGAAACAGCCCCGCAAACGGGCTGTTCCCAATTGATAGGCAAAGGTCAATGAAGATCCCAAACCCTGAGGCACTGAAGGCGAGTTCGGTGCCCGCGAAGAGGAAGCCGCTGTACAAGTCGCTCTTCTTCCAGATTCTGATCGCCGTCGTGGCAGGTGTCCTCATCGGGCATTTCTGGCCGGACCTCGGAGCACAACTGAGGCCGCTCGGAGATGGCTTCATCAAACTCATCAAGATGATCATCGCGCCGCTGATCTTCCTGGTGATCGTTACCGGAATTTCGGCCGTTGGCGACGTCAAAGCGGTTGGAAGGGTTGGGGTCAAGGCCCTGCTCTACTTCACGGCAGCAACACTGTTCGCCCTGGTCTTCGGATTGATCGTCGGAAACATCGTCCAGCCGGGCGCCGGCCTGAACATCGACCCGGCAACACTCTCCCAGGCAGACCTGGACGCGAAGACCGGTTCGGCGGCCCCCAAGGACGCCGCATCCTTCATCCTCGACATCATTCCCGCCAGCGTCATCGGGGCGTTCGCCAGCAACAGCCTCCTGCAGGTCCTCTTCTTCTCGGTCTTCTTCGGTGCCGCGATTGTGGTTATCGGGCGCGAAAAGTGCATGCCGGTCATCAACGTCATGGAAACCGTCCTCGAACTGATCTTCAAGATCATGGCCTGGATTATGAAGGTCGCACCCATCGGCGCGTTCGGAGCCATGGCGTTCATCATCGGCCAGTACGGGCTGGACACGCTGGGCACCTACGCGGTCCTGATTGCCGCCTGCTACGGCGCGGCGCTGGTCTTCATCGGCCTGCTCTTTGTCGTGGCCTGGGGATTTGCCCGGGTGCCGCTCTGGCAGTTCCTGAAGTACACCCGGGAAGAATTCCTCCTGGCGCTGGGTACGGCGTCAACCGAGGCAGTGATGCCCCGGATCATGACCAAGCTGACCAACGCGGGCTGCTCGCGCGCCACCACTGGGCTGGTGGTCCCCACGGGCTACTCCTTCAACCTGGACGGCGCGGCAATCTACCTGTCCATCTCCCTGCTCTTCCTGGCCCAGGCCTTTGGCCACAACCTTGACCTTGGCCAGCAACTGGCCGCCCTCGGGGTGCTCCTGCTGACATCCAAGGGCATGGCCGGCGTGCCCGGTTCATCCTTCCTTGCCCTCTCGGCAACCGCCGCAGCGCTCGGCATCTTCCCGGTGGCCGGCGTCGCGCTCCTCCTGGGCGCAGACCGGCTCATGGACTCGATGCGCGTGGTGGTCAACCTGCTGGGCAACTGCGTGGCCACGTTCATCGTCTCCAAATGGGAGGGACAGTTCGACCGCAGTGTCATGCTGCGCGCCTTCAACGGTGAGATCACCAACCACGACTCCGCGATCCTGCTCGGCAAAGAGGAGGATTTCGAAGGCCAGGAATTGAAGCGGCTTTCCGAGGGCCAGGACCCCTCTCCCAAGTTCAGCGGCGCCCCCACCCGGGAGGTAGTTGCAGAACTTCCCGCCGACAACGCCGCCCGGGCCGGGCTGGGCAGCAAGGCCAAGTAGGCAGCCTGCTGCGCGCACACGCCAAGGGGTGGGCCGGGACTGAACAGTCCCGGCCCACCCCTTTCGCTTCCATGCCAGGGTGCCGGCAGGGCAGGCGCCCTCAGCGCGAGGCGCTCGGCGAGGCCGACGACGAGGCGCCGCTGCCCGAGGACATCGTCGCCGAAGAGGTGGACGATGCGGTTGGCGACGCGGTTGACGACGCCGAACTGCTCGGAGAGGACATGCCCGACGAGCCGGATGATCTGGTTGCTGAAGCGCTGGACGTCGAGCCGCTTTCAGCCTTCTTCAGCACGTCGTTGATCAGGTCCTCAAGCTCCTTCTTGTCCTTGTCCCCCAGATCGGTTCCGCTCTTGGTGGCAACCACCAGGAGACGTCCCTGCGCGGCCGAAACCTGCATCAGCTCCTGCTGGTTGTCACCGCTGCGGGTGCTGACGGTGGCGAAGGTCTTGTCCGCGTCCGTGTCCGCCTGGAGTTCCTGGCTGGATACTTCGTACTTCTGCCCCAGCGCGGAGACCGAGAACTTGGCACACTGGTCCATCTTGCCGCTGATGTCATTGAGCGTCTTGACGGCGTCAGGGCCTTCGCTGCCGGACTGGGCGGACAAGGTGCGGGGCTGGTTGCCCTCGGACAGCGCCACGGCAACGTCACCGCTTTCCACCTTGTCCAGCAAACCGGCAGTGGCGATGTCCTTGCAGTCCTTGGGATCAATGGTTGCGGTGCTCATCAGCAGGTTGGCGATGTTCCCGCCCTGGTCAACCTGCTCCTTCGAGTAGAGCTTCAGTTCATTGCCGTCGGCGTCCTTCATGCCTGAAATGAGATTGCGGAGCTCATCCTCCGAATACACCTTCGCACTCGCCGACGGGCTGGCGGAGGCCGAGGCCGACGTCGTTCCTGACGGACTGGCAGTACCGCTGCCGCCTCCCGAGCAGCCGGCCAGTGCCAGCATTGCCGCAGTCACCACTCCAAGCGCAGATACTTTCCGCATCAGGTTCACCCTCCCAAAATAGACAGCATGCTTAGTGTTTCCACTGTAAAGGGTGAGGGCAGGTGACGAAAATACCCGATCGGAATCTTTGCGGCAGAGACGCTGTTCACCCGCCCCGGCGTCGAACATCCTGCACTTGTGGATGCCGCCAGGCCCCGCTGGCTTTCATCTGGTGGCCAAGGCTCCGGGAGATAGCCCGGGCGGCTGCCCGGACGAGCGGGACCAATTCGTGCGCAGGCGTCTCAGCATCGGGCACCACGATGGACAACGCGGCCGCCACACCGCCGTCCGCCCCGTGGATGGGCGCCGCCACCGAGACCGTGCGGGAGGGATGCTTTCTTCGAACGACGGCGACGCCGGACTGCTTTACCTCCGCAAGGACAGCGCGGAGCCGCCCGGCGGCAAGGGTGCCCAGCCCTAATTCGGGCACCGCGGGATCCTCCAGCAGTTCCTGCAGCAGCTCCGGTCCGGCGTTGGCAAGAAGGACCTGGCCGACGGCGGTGGTCCGCAGGGGCATTCGGCCTCCCACACGGTAGGCCACCTCAGTCGCCGTCCGGGAGGAGAGCCTGTCGATCAGGACCGCGTCCCGTCCTTCGAGAACGGAGAGCAGGACATGGTGCCGCGTCACTTCGTACAGGTCCTCCAGGTAAGGCAGAGCGATCTGACGCACCCCATGGCCCCGGGGCGAGAGCGAGGCAATCTCCCACAGGCGCACCCCCACCACATAACGGCCGTCCTCAAGGCGTTCCAGCGCGCCCCACTCCGTCAAGTGCCGGACCAGCCTTAAGGCGGTGGCGGGAGCGAGGCCGGCCAGGCGGGACAGCTCAGACAGGTTCAGGGCGCGGCGCTGTTCGGTGAACTGTGCCAGCAGGCTGAGGGCCCGCACCACCACCGGCTGGCCCACAAGGTCCCGGCCTTCCCTGGCAGCACGTCCTGCTCCCGCCACCGCATCTCCCTTCGGTTCCCTTCCTTCCAGCCTGGCTTCTGTGCTCTGCACCACAAACTGCAGTTTCACTCAGTGAAAAGCACGATTTCTGCGCGGTTTGGCGGCGGGCAGGCTGTTGGACAACAGCCGGAGCCAACCGGCGCCACTATCCGATTGGAATCAACGATGAACTCCAATGCCCCAAGGAAGTCCCTGGCCGCTATCTTCGTGCTGTGCTGGCTGGGTCTCCTCGCCGATGGCTATGACCTTTACGTCTACGGCGCCACGCTGCCCGGACTGATAGGACGCCCACCGTATAACGCCACACCTGCCGCAGCCGGCGCCGTGGGTTCAATCGCCCTGGTGGGGATGCTGCTCGGCTCCCTGATCGTCGGTACGCTGACGGACCGGCTTGGCCGGCGCAGGATTTTCGTCAGCGCGCTGGCACTGTTTTCGCTTGCCATGCTGGCCTGCTCCGTGGCCCCGACGTGGGAGCTGTTCGCAGCGTTCCGCTTTATCGCCTGCTTCGGCGTGGGCGGACTGCTTCCGACGGCGGTGGCACTCACCAACGAGTTCGCCCCACCCGGCCGGAAGTCCCTGGTGCTGGGCGCAGTCCTCACGGGACCCGCCGTCGGAACGGTGATCGCATCCCTGAGTTCACTGACATTGCTGGAATCCAGCGGCTTCCGTCCGGTCTACGCCATTGGTGCCGCTGGGCTCCTCATCACTCCCTTCGCCTGGGTCCTGCTGCCGGAGTCGCCGTCGTTCCTTCGGACGCAGCGCCGCACTGCCGAGGCGGACAGGATCGAGGACGCCTACGGCCTGCCCCGCACCACCGATGCCCCGGCGTCGGCCCTCCGCACCTCCCCCACCCGCGCACTGTTCGCCAACGGGACAACCCGCACCACCGTGTTGCTCTGGGCGGTCACCGTCCTGAGCCTGCTGACCATCTTTGGTGTGAGCACCTGGTTGCCGCAGATCATGCGCACGGCAGGCTTCGGCGTCGGATCCTCTGTGTCTTTCCTGCTCGCCTACTCCGTGGGGGCCGTCGTCGGCACCGTGTTGGCATCCGTCGCCAGCCAGAAGGTGGGCCCGAGGCCGCTGGTAGTTACCGGATTCGTCAGCGCCGCGGCGGCCCTGCTGCTGATGGCCTTCAATCCGCCGGCCGCGCTCATGACTGTCCTGGCCGCCGTCGCCGGCTTTGGCGGGCTGGGAACGCAGAACATGATCAACGACTACATCGCCCAGTTCTACCCGGCGGCCACCCGGGCCACCGGCCTTGGCTGGGCCCTTGCCGTCGGCAGGCTGGGTGCCATCGCCGGGCCTTCCTACGGTGCGCTGCTGGTTGGCTTTGGTGGCGGGGTGCCGGTTGCCGCGATGGCGTTTGCGGCGCCGGCGCTGCTCGGCGCCGTTTTGATGTTTGCCCTGCGCGCCAAGGCTTCAAGGGTGCCTGCGCCGGCGCCGGACACAGAAATGGTGGCCTGACAGTGCCGGGCTTCCGGGCCCATGGCGGCCCTGCACCCTGGTTTCAGTGCTCAATGTCGGACCCTCGTTGGATGATGTGGGTATGGGAGTCGGCAGCGGTGTTGGGGTTGTGACGGAGGGTGTTTCTGCCTCTGTTGCCGCTCTTCGCGCGCTGGACCGGGAGGATGCTGCTTTGGCTTCCGGCGCTGATGCTGGCAGTGATCTGGATGTGTTGCAGCGGCGGTATGAGCTCCGGCTGGAACGGCTGGAGGTGGTGAAGCGGCTGGAGGGCCGGCTCGCCGCGGTGAAAGCGCGCGATGTTGCCGACGCTGTTGAGTTCCAGCAGGCGATGCTGGCCCCGGACCCGCCGGTGCAGGAGCGCACCTTTGCGGCGATGTCGGCCGTGGAGGAGATCGCCGGGGTCCTGACCATCAGCTCCGCCGCGGCAGGTGGTTTGGTGGAGCAGTCCCGCCGGGTCTGCTCCCTGCCGCCGGTCCTGGACGCCCTGGCCGCCGGTGAGATGTCCTGGCAGCACGCCCGCATTGTGGCGGACGAAACCGAAGGCCTCACCCCGGCCGGGGCCGCAGGGTTGGTGGCGCACTTCTTCGACCCTGCCGCGCCCACCCCGGCCCGCGGCGCCGCACCCGGCGAGCTCGTGCCCTCCCGGTTCCGGGCCAAGGTCCGGT
>NZ_JWTB01000002.1 GCF_000813845.1 Pseudarthrobacter phenanthrenivorans | reverse complement strand
TGTCGCCGTCGGCCTCCTTTTATGCCGCGGAGTGGTGCTATCCCCGCAGAGCGGGTGGAAGCTTAGGCCGCCGCGGGAAGCGTTACGTAGCTGCCCCCGATGACGTTGGCGGCAACAACAGGAGCGCCGTCCACTGTGACGTAGCTGCCACGGGTGACGGGGCGCAGGTTTGGGGCGCCAGCGGCGGTGACATAGTTGCCCTCGGCGCCGGCCGGGACGCGGCCGCCGGGGAGAGTCACATAGCTGCCGCCGCGCACCGCGGTGCCAGTGGGAGCGGTCTTAGGGGTGGTTTCGGCGGTGGATGGGCGTTCGGTCAGCAGAGTCATGGGTTCTCCGTGGAGTTTGGGATGGGGGCCGTACAGGTTCTTGTGCCGCTCAAGCAGGAGGGCGGATGCGCGTTGTGTCGCGTGCCCCGCTGGCCCGGGTATGTTCACCGGTGCGGTACTCAAGGGCTACGGTGGCCTGTAATTAAGTTTACCGGCTTATTATGAATAAATCAGAATAACGTGGGAAGGCTCACGTCCACGTCAGGCGGCTGACCAGAGCCGGGCCTGATGCCACACTGGATCACATCAGGAACCGAACCCGTCGAATAGCCGAGTGGCTCCGGGACAACCACCCCGTCATCGGAGATGACGCGTAGCCTTTAGCCATGGCCACAGATCCGCCAAGATCTGCCATCGACCGACGAACTCGGATTCCCGGCCGCCGTCGGGCCCGACGGCCACCAGCGTTTTGTGCCCTCGCTCGGCTCCTCTGAGGTCTCCACCAGCACGGTGCTGTGGCGGCAGTTTATGGCGGCAAGCTCTACACAGACCGGCCTTCCAACGAAACGCCCGCAGACCAGAAGCTTTGTCGGAGGACCCGCCTAGGATTGCTTCCATGAGGATTGCCGTTGCAGGGGGAACAGGTGCGGTGGGCCGCCACGTGGTGGCCATCGCCAGGGAGCGCGGGCACCACGTGGTCAGCCTCAGCCGCACCGAAGGAGTGGACCTGGTCACCGGGCGTGGCCTCGACCAGGCACTCCAGGAGGTCGAAACAGTGATCGACGTCGCCGGAATCCAAACCGTGTCCACCAAGAAAGCCGTGGACTTCTTCACCAACGCTACCCAGAACCTGTTGGCGGCGGAGAAGAGCGCCGGCGTAACGCACCACGTGGCGCTGTCCATTGTGGGAATCGACAACGCCAATTCCGGACTGTACGCAGGGAAGCTGGTGCAGGAGGACGAAGTCAGGCACGGCGGCATTCCCTGGACCCTCCTCCGGTCCACCCAGTTCCACGAGTTCGTGCCGATGTCCATCAAGGCCGCCTCAGTGGGTCCCCTGGTTTTCGTGCCCATCATGCTCACCCAGCCGGTGGCGGCAAAGGAGGTGGCCGCGGCCCTGGTGGACGCGGCCGAGGCCGGCCCGCACGGACGCATCCCGGACCTCGGCGGCCCGCGGGCCGAACAACTGAAGAGCCTGGTCGCGGCCTATCTGGCCAAGACGGGGCAGAAAAAGCGGATCGTCCCGCTCCGGGTGCCCGGCCCCATGGGCAGGGCAATGCGCAACGGCGCGCTGATCCCGGCGCCGGGTTCCGCCGTCGGACGCCAGACGTTCCTGGAATGGCTCGACGCCATCGACGCCGTGTAGAAGCCGATCCTAAATGGGGCACTTGCCCCATGCCCTTGCTGTGGCCCGGTCCTAATCTCATCGCATAGAGAAAAGGAGGCGGCCATGACCATCTACCAGCCGCAGTCATCAGCAGAGGCAACGCCGACACTTGCCGAACTTCCTTACGACGCAGCGGAGCATTTCGCCGGCTACGCCGTCCTGGGATTGTCTTTCACCACCGGCCACTACCTGGCCTTCCGGGATTTTCCCGTGAGCTCGGTGGGCCCCGGCTACCGCTCCGTCTGGCACCGCACGCCCGGCGGCGAGTGGACCATCTACGCCAACACCGCGCCGGAGTTCAGCTGCGCACGCTACTTCGGGGCGGCCGTGCACCATACGGCGGAGACCGACATCCACATCCAGTGGAGCGGGCCCTTCACCGCCCGGATCACGGTCCCGGGCGTCATTGACTGGCGCCTGGAGCTGGGGACCTCCGCGGCCACCTCGATGCTGACCGCCATGGCCATGCGGATGCCCGAAAGCCTGTGGCGCAACGAGCTGGTGCTCCGCGCCATGGGGGCATTCGCCGGGCCGCTGCTGAACGCCGGCAGGATGAGGGTCTCCGGCGTGGTGCCCAACGGCCAGACGTTCCAGGCCCAGCCGCGCAAGCTGTGGCTGGTCACGGACTCCCAGGCAACCATCCTGGGTGAGGACGCGGGACAGCCCGGCCCGCTGGAGGTGCAGGACCACCTGGCGGACTTCTGGCTTCCGCAACGCGGACTGTTCGGAGCGCAGGTGGGCGTGCGGTTCCCGTCCACCGCCCGTGCCCGAGAGCCGGAACCCGCCAGCGAACGTACCGGGAAGAAACAGGCGGCATGACGGCGGTGGGCCGGTTCCTACGGCCCGCCGCCCCCTACTGCCCGAGGTGATGGCGTCCCTAGAATGGCACGTGTGAAGCAGCCACCGGCTGGACCCCGACGCAGTGAAGTCCTGGCCGCGCTGTCGCTCGCCATCGACCTGGGCCTGGGGCAACCGATGGAGCACATGCTGCGCTCCTGCCTGCTGGCGTTGCGGATCGCCAAGGCCGCGGGCGTTGACGCCGCCGGCCAGGGCAGGCTCTACTACGCCAACCAGGTGGCATGGATCGGCTGCCACGCGGATTCCTTCGAACTGGCGGCGCTGTTCACGGACGACATCGCCTTCCGCGCCGATTACTACAACCGCGACCAGCACGGGCTGCCCATGTACGCCGGCATGTTCAGCCATGCCGGCGCGGGCCTCCCGCCGCTGGCCCGGTTTGCCTACTGGACGCGTTTCGCGGCGACGGGCAGCGCCGCGGTGCGCAACATGATTGCCTCGCACTGCATCTCCGCCGGGGTGCTGGCCAGCAATGTGGGGCTCGACGGCGGCGTGGCAGGACTGCTTGCCCACACCTTTGAGCGATGGGACGGCAAGGGCCTGCCGGAGGGCGTCGCTGGGCCGGACATCCCGCTGGAAATGCGGATCATGCACCTCGCTGATACGGCGGAGGTGTTCCTGCGGCAGGAGGGCGTGGCCGGGGCGGTGGCCATGGTGCGGGCGCGGCGCGGCAGCCAGTTCGATCCGGCCCTGGCCGGGCTGTTCATCGACCAGGCCGGGGCGCTCAGCGAAGGACTGCTCGACGTCGACTGCTGGCAGGCGGCCCTGGACCTGGCTCCCAGCGACGCTCCCCTGTCCGGCCCGCAGCTGGACGCGGTACTCCAGGCCGTCGGCGACTTCGCGGACCTCAAATCTCCGTACACTGCCGGACATTCGCGCGCCGTGGCTGCCCTCGCGGCCGCCGCGGGCGAGATACACGGGCTGCCGGCCGACGACGTCACGCAGCTCCGCCGCGCAGGATGGGTGCACGACCTGGGCCGGCTGGGAGTATCCAACCAGGTGTGGGACAAGAAGGAGCCCCTGTCCCGTGCGGACCTGGAACGCATTCAATTGCATCCCTACCTGGGCGAACGGATCCTCGGCCGCGTTCCCGGTTTGAAGGGCGAGGCGGCTTTGACCGGCCTGCACCATGAGCGGCTGGACGGGTCAGGCTACCCCCGAGGAATTGGCGGCGCGGAACTGGGGATCAAGCAGCGGATCCTGGCGGCCGCGGACTCGTACCATGCCTCCCTGGAGCCGCGCCCGCACCGGGCCGCGCTCCCACCGGCCGACGCCGCTGCCAGGCTGCGGCAGGAAGTTTCCGCCGGCCGCATCAGCCCCGAGGCCGCGGACGCCGTGCTCACAGCGGCCGGCCAGCAGCCGCACCGCCGCCCTGCCGCTCCAGCCGGGCTCACGCCGAGGGAAGTGGAAATCCTCGGCATGCTGTGCCGGGGAATGACCCCGGCCGAGATCGCCGCCAGCCTGTTCCTTGCCCGCAAGACGGTCCGCAACCACGTGGAGCACATCTACACGAAGATCGGTGCGACCAACCGGGTGGGCGCCACCTTGTTCGCAGTCCGGAACGGGCTCATCGATTAGAGGGTGGTGACGCCCCGCGAAAGCGGGGCAGCGACGTCGTGCCTGTATATCTGCGGTCCGTTCTTCGTGACGGATGTCCCGCACCGAATGCTGCAAATTAATCAAAATTGCGTCAAGATCTGTGCAAATTTGTCCCACCAGAGACCACATATCATCACACCACTAGGGCAAGATTAAACGGCTCCAGAAGCTGCAGCCCCAGAAACAAGGCGAAAATCGCAGCGAGTTAGTCATTTTCAAAATAAAGAGTCATGAATGCGAAAAGCCAAATATTCTGCCATCATCATTGCATGACTACACCAGAGCTTCCGGGGGCAAGCTCACAGCAGACTGCGCCCCACCAGCAACCGCAATTTCCACCCATGCCACCAAATTACGGTCCTCCGGGCGCTTCGGGCCCGCAAGAGTACGCAAAGGCAAAAAAGCAGCGAAATGTGATCGGGCTCGTCGCACTCATTGCCGCAATTGTCGGTTTCATCTTTGCATGCATCCCCGGGGCTCTTATTATCGGTTGGGTCTTGCTGCCGATTGCGTTCATCCTGGCAATTGTTTCCCTCTTCTTGAAAGACAAAGCCAAGGGAATGGGCATCACAGCCCTGATCTTGTCGATCGTGGGAACCATCGTCGGCTTTGCCGTATTCTTCTCCGTTGTCACGGCGTCGGCCAAGGACGCTTTCGGAGGCGGCGACACCAAAGTTTCGGCGCCAACCGCTGAAGCAGGTAGTGGCGCTCCAGCAGCAGAGCAGGCGGGAGCGAAGACCGGAACACGCGAAAATCCTTCGCCAATCGGTTCAGTCGTGGAGTCAAAGGATTGGCGGGTAGTGGTTAACTCCGTCACCCTCCCTGCTACCGATAAAGTCGTGGCGGCCAACCAGTTCAATGACCCTCCCGCTGCGGGGTCAGAGTACATTCTGGTCAACTACTCGGCGACTTACATCGGTAAGGACGCCAATGGACAGACCCCTTCCTTCGTCTCGGTCGACTATGTCACTGCCGACGGGAAGACTGTGAATAGGTTCGACCACAGTGTCGTTGCACCTGATGCCATCGATAGCAATATCCTCTACAACGGCGGCACTGCAACCGGCAACATCGCCATTCAGGTACCAACCGCGACAGCAAACCAGGGCGTTCTCGCTGTCCGGCCGGGCATGATCGCAGACAAAGTCTTCGTCGCCGTCAAATAAGCAAATTCATCCACAACAAAGCAAGGCCTCCGGTACTCACCGGAGGCCTTGCTTTGCTGTGGGGCAGGCAGCGCCAGTCACCTGCGTTCGCTGCTTTGGCTGCTGCTGACTGGCCAGGGCATCCTGACCGTTGCTCTTGTTACCTGCGGCTTCGGCACCAAGGGGCTACCCGTCCTCCAGCTCCCAGTCCTTCACATCCGCCAGCGGAGCGAAGATGGCGGGGTCCAGATCCTCGAACTCCATGTTGTTGCGGACAAGGTGCGGCCAGTTCCGGTTGGCGAGGGCTCCCTTGCCGAGCGCCACGACGTCCGCCGAGCCCTCCGCCAGCATGGACGCTGCAGTGTCCGGATCGTCCAGCTTGCCGTTGGCGATCACCGGCACACCCGAGTACTTCTTCGCCAGCGCAGCCAGCGATACCCCGGCATCCGCGAACGCAGGCTCGGTGGCGCGGTACTCGGTGGTATGGACAAAATCGATGCCCGTCGCGCCCAGTGCGCCAAAAATGACCTGGGCTTCTTCCACTCCCCCGCTCCACTTGTGCTCGGTGTCGCTGACCTTGGCCTGGGAGATGCGGATCCCCACCGTCATGTCCGGGCCAACGGCCTCGCGGACGTCGTGGCAGATTTCAGCGGCCAGCCGCACCCTGTTTTCCGCTGAGCCGCCGTACTGGTCGTCGCGCTGGTTCAGGTAGTCCGTGAGGAACTGGTCCAACAGGTACCCGTTGGCACCGTGGATCTCGACGCCGTCAAAGCCGGCCCGCTGCGCGTGCAGTGCTGCCGACACGAAGCCATCCCGCACCTCTTGCATCTGGGACAGGGTGATCGCGGAAGGAACGGGATAGGGGCCTTCGCCGCGGTAGAACCCCAGCTGCTCCCCCTTGGGCGCCACCGCCGAGGGTCCCACCGAGGTGGCCACATACCGGTTCCCCTGGCTCTGCGCCCCCGCGTGCATCAGCTGGGCGAAGATCTTGGCCCCCTCCGCGTGAACCCCGTCCACCACGTCCGCCCAGGACCGGGCCTGCTCCTCCGTGGCGATGCCGGGCTGGAAGTGGTAGCCCTGGCTGTGGGCGGTGTCCGGATAGATGCCTTCCGTGATCAGCAGCCCGAAGCCGCCGCGGGCAAACGTCCGATAGTAGGAAGCCATTCTTTCCGTGGCGTGCCCGTCCTCCGTTGCGCTGATCCTCGTCATGGGAGCCAGCGCAATCCGGTTCTCCAGTTCCGTGGAACCGATCCGGATGGGTGACCAGAGCGGGGTGTAGTCAGTCATTCACAATCTCCTTTGGGGTATTGGCCGCATCCGGGTTCGGATGCATTCCAGCCGCGCGTGCCGGCAGGCCCGCGTTGGCTGGATCAGCTGCGTACGCCTGCCGCCGTGTACGCAGTCGATCTACAACCACTGCGTCAGGAAAGCAGCCGAGCACGGCGGACCACAGTTCTTCAAGCGTCTGGCACTGCATCGAAGCCCCGGCGGCGCCGGTAATCAGCCACCCGTCCTTGAGGGCAGTAACCTTCGGGGCGCCCGGAAGGCCGGCGCAAACGGCGTTGACCGTGGCGGCCACGATCAGATGTTGCCGCATGGTCCGCACCGGTCCCAGGGCAGGATCGGCAACGGTGGTCCTTCCGCAGGCACCGCACATGTCGCTCCCCTTCCTTACGGCATGACGTCGCCGGAGTTGGGCCCCAGCGTCTGTCCCACGAACAGGTTTCCGCCCGGGTCGCTGGCCAGCAGCACTGCCGCCGGTGCCACTTCCGCCGGCGTCCCGAAGCGCCGGAGCGGAAGTTCAGCCCGTTTCGCGGCCTTCCAGCTTTCCGAGATGCCCTCCACCAAAGGCGTTTCAATCGGGCCTGGGGCGATGCAGTTGACCAGCACATTGTCGGCCGCCGTCTCCAGGGCAAGCGCCTTGGAAAGACCCACCACGCCTGCCTTCGCGGCACTGTAGTGCGTCAACCCCACACCGCCCTTGATGGCCAGCTGGGAGGCGATGTTGATGATGCGGCCCCACTTGCGCTGCCGCATCTCCCCCACCACCTCCCGGCAGCAGAGGAACACACCGGTCAGGTCCACCGTGAGGGTCTCGTTCCACATGGCCAGGGACATGTCCTCCAGTGGGGACTCCGTCAGCAGGCCCGCGCTGTTGACCAGGACGTCGATGCCGCCCAGCCTCTCCCGGGCCTCAGCGAACGCGGCCCGGACGCTGGCTTCATCCGCAACGTCCACCTGGATGGTGCCGTCACCTCCAGCCCGGTCCAGGACGGCCACCCGGTCCCCGTTGGCCAGGAAGGCCTCGGCAATGGCCTTGCCGATCCCGCTGGAACCGCCGGTGACTACCACCCCGCGGCCTTTCCCTGCTTGGGCGTGTCCGGCGGCCTGGTCAGCCTGGGTCGATATGTTCATGGTGTCCTTTCCTTCCCGGCGCGCCCTCAGGCGCGCATCTTTACGGTGAGGCCGCCGTCAACCACCAGCGCCTGGCCCGTGATGTACCGGGAATCATCGGAGGTGAGGAACCCGATTACGCTGGCCACTTCCTCCGGTTTGCCCACCCGCCCCCAGGGGATGTCGTTCCCGGCCCGCTGAAGCCCTTCGGGTCCCAGCGAGTTCACCGGGTCCAGGGACTGCGGCGTTTCGATGAGGCCGGGGATCACGGCGTTGGCACGGATCTGCCGCGGGCCGAGCTCCACGGCCACGCTGCGGACCAGGCCCAGGACGCCGGCCTTGGCGGCAGCATAGTGCGCGTGTTCCTCCCACCCGTAGACCCCGCCGGCGATGGACGAGACCGCAACCAGCGCGCCGCCGTCGGTCATTCTCTCTGCCCCGGCCCGCAGCGTGCGCAGCACGCCGGTGAGGTCCACGTTGAGCATGTCGTGCCAGCGTTCGTCCGTCATCTCCCCCAGCGGGGAATTGCGGAGGATGCCCGCGTTGGCGATGGCGTAGTCCAGCCGGCCGTACTCGTCCAGAGCCCGCTGGGCCAGGGCGTCCACGGAGGCGGTGGTGCGGACGTCCACTTCGTGGATCACCGCCTCGCCGTTGGCCTCCTTGACCAGCCGGAGGGTTTCCTGGGGGTCGTGGGGATCGCCCGGGAAGGTGCCGATGACCGACACCACCCCCTGCCGCGCATAGTGAACGGCGAGGGCACGGCCGATGCCGCTGGCGGCACCGGTGATGATGGCGACTTTGTTAGGCGACGTCATGGGGGTGGTCCTCCATCAGGGCTTCAACAGGCGGCTTGGCGGCGATCATCAGGAGTCCGGAGACCAGGGTGCCCAGGGCACCGACCCAGAGGGCCGCGGCGCCGGTGCCGGCACCGGCAGCGATGGCGGTGAAGATGGCGCCGCCGAGGATGGTTCCGGGCTGGCTCATGGCACCGATGAAGGCGGTTCCGGTGGCCCGGCAGCTCACCGGGTAGCACTCGGCCATGAAGTACTGGATGGCGGCGTAGGGGCCCACCAGGAAGAACAGGCCAGCGCCGTAGGTCAGGATGATCATGAACGGGCTGGTGGCGATCGGGCTGAGCATGATGGAGAAGGAGATGCCCGAGAGGATCCAGCCGCCGATGATGGTCCGCTTGCGGCCGATCTTGTCACCGAGCCAGCCGTGGAAGACGTAGCCGAAGTAGGCCAGCAGGTTGATGACGATCAGCATCCAGAACGCATCGGAAAGCTCTACGCCCTTCGCGTTCTTCAGTACCGAGCTGCCGAGGACGCTGAAGATGGTGATGCCGAAGAAGTTCACGATCCAGGCGAGCGAGAACACAATGGTGTTCCGGCGCAGGTGCGGCTCCCAGATGCGCTTGAGGGGCGCTGCCGAGGAGTGCTCGACGCCGTAGGAGTGGGCGAGGGCGTGCGCGTCCTCCGTCTTTCCGTGCTTTTCAAGCTCGGTCAACTTGTGGTGCAGCTCGAACTGGGGTGTTTCCTTGAGCTTCCTGGCGATGACCCAGACGATGACGGCGGCCGGGATGGTGGCCATCAGGTACAGGGCGCGCCAGCCCAGGGAGGGCAGGAAGGCCAGGGCCAGTGCGCTGGCCAGCAGGAAGCCGAGCGGCCATCCTCCCTGGATGAAGGAGTAATGGAAGCCGGGGCGCTTGCGCTTATCGGCCACCTCGGTGACCTGGTAGACCTCGTTCATGTAGGTGGCGTTCACGGCCTGCTCGGAGAATCCGAGGCCGCCGAAGGAACGGACCACCACCAGCATGGCGTTGCTGAAGAAGGGGATGCCGGTGGGGATCAGTGCCGTCAGTCCGGAGACGACGGCGGTGCCGCCGATGGTGGTCATCATGCCTTTGCGCCGTCCCAGGCGGTCGATGACCGGCCCGATGCCGAAGCAGACAATGGCGGTACCGACGGCGATCCACGTGTTGATGGCGTACGCCTCGGGGGCGGTCCAGCCGAATTCCTGCTCCATGGCCGGCAGCAGCGTGCCGAACAGCCCGTAGTCGAAGACGGCCACGGTCCACGCGAGCAGGGCGAGCACGGTGGCGGTTGAGGTGTTGCGCTTGGAAAAGACCGGGAAGCGGCGCTTCTCGTCCGGCCGGGGCTGCGACAGGTCGACAGCCGGTTCGTGGATGCTCATGACTTGCTGTCCTTTCGGGGGCTGCGTGCGAGGAAGGAGTCGGCGATCTGGTCGAAGGTGCACCAGGTGACGCCCTCATGGGAGTTGATGTGTTCGATGAGGCGCTCGAGCATGAGGAGCACCTGGGGACGGCCGGAGACGTCCGGGTGGATGGTCATGGTGAAGACGGCCTGGTCCATTTCGCGGTGGACCCAGTCGAACTGGTCCCGCCACATTTCCTCGATGTCGCGGGGGTTGACGAAGCCGTGCGAGTTGGGCGCGGACTTGATGAACATCATGGGCGGCAGGTCATCGAGGTACCAGTTGGCCGGGATCTCAACGAGGTCGGTTTCCTCTCCGCGTACCAACGGCTCCATCCAGGTCTGGGCATCCTTGGTGTAGTCGATCTTTTTCCATGAGTCGCCCACCCGGACGTAGTACGGCTCGAAGTCGCGGTGCATCAGGGAGTGGTCGTACTTGATGCCCCGTTCAAGCAGGATTTCGTTGGTGACGGGCGAGAACTCCCACCAGGGGGCGACGTAGCCCGTGGGGCGTTTGCCCGAGACTTTCTCGATGAGTTCGATGGACCGGTCAAGGATCGCCGTCTCCTGCTCGCGCGTCATCGCGATCGGGTTCTCGTGCGAGTATCCATGCACGCCTATTTCGTGTCCGGCATCAGCGATCATGCGCGTCAGATCGGGGAAGGTTTCGATGGAGTGCCCCGGCACGAACCACGTGGACGGAAGGTTGTACTTTTCGAAAAGGCGGATCAGGCGGGGCCCGCCGACCTCGCCGGCGAACATGCCGCGCGAGATATCACAGGGCGAGTCCTCGCCTCCGTAGGAGCCGAGCTGGCCTGCGACGGCGTCAACGTCCACACCGAAGGCGACTTGAATGTCCTTTGCCATGGGAATTTCCTTTCAATATGAATAAACCGGGATGTTCTGGGGTGTCAGGCGGAAGGTTCAGGGGGCCTCCCTCGTTGGGTGAAGATTTCGGTGATCCACGTCCTGTCGGGGTTGATCCGGAGCAGGAGGCTGAGCAAGATCAGCGACTGGGACGGTCGGAGGTGGCCGGAGGCTACGGCACCGGCGGCCCGGAGGTCTTCACCTCCGCCGCCTGCTCCGTAGATGGGGACCACGGGGCCCGCGTCCACGCGCGTGCTGGTGACCACCACGACGCCGGACGCCACCGCGGCGGCGACCTTGGAGCAGAGGTTGCGGTTGGCATTGCCGCTTCCGGTTCCTTGCAGGACGATGCCTTCCGCTCCTGCTTCAAGGGCGGCGTGCATCAGGGTGGAGTCGGCGCCGGGGTAGGCGGCAACCAGGTCCACCCGTGGGGAGCGGCCGTCGGGCTGGGGCAAAGGCAGGGCCTCACGCCTGCTGCCACTGCCCGCCATTGCAACTTCTCCCCGGGCTGATACCTGGCCAAGTACCCCGAAATCGGGGTTCGCAAAGGCATTGAGCCGAAGAGTCTGGCTTTTCCTGACGCCGGCGGCCGGGAATATGGTGCCTGCAAAGCACACCATCACGCCTTTTCCTTTTCCCTCTTTTGAACCCGCGACGGCGATGGCCCGGGCCACGTTGTCCGGGCCGTCGGGAGCGTCGGAGTCGGCGGCCCGCTGCGAGCCGGTGAAGACAACCGGCCGCTCGTCGCTGTGGGTCAGGTCGGCAAGGTAGGCAGTCTCCTCCATGGTGTCCGTCCCATGGGTCACCACCACGCCCAGGACCTTGGGGTCCTTAAGGACGTCCTTGATAGTGGCGCAGATCCGGAGCATGTCCTCGAATGTCAGGAGGTAGGACCCTTTCTGGAAGACATCGAGGACCCGGACGGGGTGGGAGGCGGGCGAGCCGAGGGCTTTGAACACTTGCTCCCCGGTATCGGAGGCGACTGCGCCGCCGCCCTGGGAAGAACGCGACGAGATGGTGCCTCCGGTAGCCAGCAGCACGACATGAGAGTCGGTAAGGGTCATTTCAGCTCCGGTGGTTTGCTCCGCGACGGGAAACCCAATCGTTTGGGTAGCACTGCGCGGAAGACGGGTATTGCACGGGACAAGGCTGGCGGCGCCGGGGATGGGGGTGCCGGGAGGAAGTTTTGGGAACTCTACCCAAACGTTTGGGTTGCGTTGATGAACGACTATAGGATGTGAAGCGAATCACGTCAAGAGCCGCTTGTAACCCTGCTGTGAAGGGCCGGGCGGCGGACCTGGATTACAGTGGGCAGGAGAATGGACATGCAAGAAAAGGCCGACGGCGGCCGGACAGTCACGCTGAAGGATTTGGCCCGGGAACTGGGCGTGCATCCGTCCACAGTCTCCAGGGTCCTGCATTCCGGCTCTGACGTCGCCAAGGGAGCAGCCTCGGCAGCCACCGCAGAGCGCGTCCGCGACCTGGCCCGAAAGCTCGGCTACTCCCCCGACCCGCAGGCGGCCAGCCTTCGCACCCGTCGGACCAAGCTGCTCGGGGTGATCGTCCCGCGGCTCTCGGACCTGGTCCTGGCCATCATGTACGAGGGCATCGACGAGGCCTCCGCCGAGGTGGGTTACTCCGCCTTCGTGATGAACTCCCGCGATGATCCCGAGGAACAGCGGCGGAAGATAGACCTGATGCTGGCGCGCCGCGTGGACGGCCTCATCATTGGTGACGCGCACCTTGACGGCGGCCTCCTGCAGGAACTGACCGACCGGAAGGTCCCGTTCGTCCTCATGAACCGCCGGGTGCCCGGCTACCCCTCTGCCACCTGTGACGACGTCGTCGGCGGCGAACTCGTGGCCAGCCACCTGTGGGAGATGGGCCACCGGCAGGTCGCCGTGATCGCCGGTGAACCGTACGCAAGCACCGCCGTCGACCGCACCGCCGGCTTCCTGGACCGCTGGCGGTCTCTGGGCGGCACCATCTCGGACGATGAAGTGGTCTGGTCCAGGTTCGATACGGCCGGGGGCCGGGAGGCAGGGGAAAGGATCCTCGCCAGCCGCAGGCCGCGGCCCACCGCCATCTTCGCCGTCAACGACTTTGCCGCCATTGGAGCCATGGGAGCCTTGCGCTCCCACGGCCTCACCGTGGGTCAGGATGTGGCGGTGGTGGGCTACAACGACACCTCCCTGGCCGCCGAACTTCCCATTCCGCTGACCTCCGTCCATTCCCCGATGGCCGACATCGGGCGGACGGCAGTGCAGTTGATCCAGGCCGTACTCAGGGGCGAAAGACCCCAACCTGAACGGCTGACGCCCACCCTGTGCGTCCGGGAAAGCAGCGCCGCCAGGGCGCCCGCGGAAATGGCCGCCAACTAGGTTCCGGCGGCGACGATCCGCAGTGCCAGCAGGCAGGTTGCCCGCACTTCGCCGTCGTCCAGGTCAACCCGGAGAAGCTCCTCAATCTTGCGCAACCTGTACGTCAGGGTGTTGCGGTGGATGAAGAGCTCCCTGCAGGTCTCGCGGGTATTCCCGCTGTGCCGCAGGTAGGCCTCGAGCGTTTCGCGCAAGGCCGTGCCGCCGTCGGACATCAACGGGGCCAGGAGCCGCCGGGACATGGCCACCAGCCCGGCGCCGGGCAGGCCTTCCACCACGCCGGCCAAGTCAGCGACCGGCGCCTGATGGAGCCCCGGCTCGCCCACACGGCGGCGGGCCAGCTGGAGCACCAGCGGCAGTTCGTCCAGGTTCCCGCACCCGGAGACGACAGCGGAGAGTTCCGGCGCGTCCTGGAAAGACTTCCGGACGGCGTCCATCAGTTCCATCCCGGCTTCCCCGCGCTGCACCAGCACGGTGGTGAGGCCGGCCTCCTCCATGAACCGCACGGTGCTGTACTCGGCCTGCAGGCCGACCCGCACCCGCCAAGCGATGGTCCTCAGCTTTGCGGGGGCCACCTCCCCGGCAGCGCCGATCAGCACCGCACCCCACTCCCCCTCGGGCTTGAATCCGGCCTCCACAGCGTAGCGCCGCAGGGCCGCTGCGGGCGTTCCCCTTGCCTCGTAAAGCGCCTCCATGAACCGGGCGGCCTCCCGCGAATGCAGGGGCGAGCGCGAACCCAGGGTGTAGCTCAGCTGCATGGCAATGACCGCAGCCACCGGCCCCAGCAGCGGCTGCAGGACCAGGCTGCTCGTGATGCCCTCGATGGCCAGCCTGAAGTGGAGGATTCCGCCGCTGGGCAGTCTCAGCGTGGTCCGGGCCGTTCCGCCGTCCGCTGTTCCTGCGGACAGGAGTTCAAAGCCGTTGTGGTCAAGGACCGCCACCCGCGCGCGGACGGCGGTGGCCACCCGCTCCAGAACCTGCGCCAGGGAATGGCCTCCCGCCGCCAGCCTGGTGCACTCATCCGCCAGCTCCCACCCGGCGCGGAGCTCCGCATAGCGTTCGGCCGCGATGCGCTGGTCCACGTGCCGCATCACCAGGATGAACGGCACCTCCGGAGGCAGTTCAAGCAACGGAAGGCCGTGGGCTTCGCAGGCCTTTACCAGGCCGGCCGGCAGTTCGCGGTGTGCGGCGCCCAGGCCGAAAACGAGAGCGGACACGGGAACGGACATCAGGCGTTCAACGTAGGCATCCCAGATCCGGTAGTCCTTGACGTTGAGGCCCATCCCGTTGGTCAGCAGCAGAGCGTTGACGCTGAGGAAGGGCGTTGGGTCCATGTGCTCCGTGGGTGCACACCAGGCGATGGGCCGGGCGACGCGTTCCGGGCTGCCCTGCACAGCAAGGCGGATGTTCAGCGCCGGATCCGCCAGTAGATCGGCAACACGCATGGCAACTCCTCAGGGTTAGTGCAAGAAGCATAATCCGCGTGCCCATATTCGGCGATCCGCCCAATTCCGGCCGGTCCGCTGGCTCTGTACCGTTGCCAGCATGCAAAAAAACGTGACGGAAACCACGCCTGCCCGGGTGCTCCTGAATTCGGACATGGGTGAAGGCTTTGGATTGCATGAGTTCGGAAACGACGTTGCCCTGATGGAGATCATCGATGTCGCCAACGTCGCCTGCGGCTACCACGCCGGGGACCCGGACGTCATGAACCGGACGGTGGCCCTTGCCGCCGAACACGGGGTGGCCGTCGGAGCCCA
Source organism: Pseudarthrobacter phenanthrenivorans (assembly GCF_000813845.1). Classification (GTDB taxonomy): domain Bacteria; phylum Actinomycetota; class Actinomycetes; order Actinomycetales; family Micrococcaceae; genus Arthrobacter; species Arthrobacter phenanthrenivorans_B. The sequence goes on along the minus strand of NZ_JWTB01000002.1, from coordinate 54,898 downwards.
TCCCGGCCTCCCCGATCCCATGGGTTTCGGCCGCCGCCGCATGGTCCTCAGCCCGGACGAGGTTGAGTCGATCATCCTGTACCAGACCGGGGCTTTGACCGCTTTCCTGGCAAAGAACGGGCTGTCCCTCAACCACATCAAACCCCACGGTGCCCTGTACGGCATGCTCGCCGGAGACGAAGAGCTCATGCAGGCGGCGGCCGGGACGGCGAAACAATTCGGTGTTCCTTTCTACGGCTTGGCAGGCACCGCCCACGAAACGGTGTGCCGCGCCTTAGGCGTGGACTTCGTTGCGGAACTCTACGTGGACCTCAACTACGGCCCGGGCGGTGAGCTCCTCATCCAGCGCCGGCCCGAGCCCACCGACCCGGCCGCGGCCGCAGAACGTGTCAGCCGGGCCGTGGCTGGTGAACCCGTTCCCGCCGTCGACGGCACTCCCCTGAACATCGCGTTCCAGAGCATCTGCGTGCACTCCGATGCTCCCAACGCCGTGGCCGTCGCCTCAGCCGTGCGCAAGGCACTCGACTCATCCACTTCCACCCACTCCTGAAAGCGACAAGCACATGGCCACGATCGTTTCCCCACTTCCCGGAGTCTTCTACCGCAAGCCCGGCCCGGGCAAACCCCCTTTCGCCAATGAAGGCGACACCATCGAAGTCGGCCAGACCATCGGCATCGTGGAGATCATGAAGCAGTTCACCGAGATCCAGTCCGACGTCGCCGGCACCCTTGAATCCTTTGAAGTCAACGAAGGCGAGATGGTCAACCCTGGCGACACCATCGTCGTCATCCGGGAAGGATAAAGGCAGCCCATGAAACTGTTCATCGCAAACCGCGGCGAGATTGCCGTACGGATCGCCAGGACCGCCCGTGAAATGGGCATTGAGACGGCCCTGGGGGTCAGCGAGCCCGATGCGGAATCGCTGGCAGCCAAGTCCGCCGACCACTACGTAGTGGTCGGCCCGGCTCAGGCAGCGGCCAGCTACCTGAACCAGGACGCACTTGTGGCCGCGGCCCAAGAGCAGGGGTGCGACGCCGTGCACCCGGGCTACGGTTTCCTCTCGGAGAATGCCGACTTCGCCCGGAAGGTGGCGGAAGCAGGCCTGACCTGGGTGGGCCCGAACGCGGACACCATCGCCATGATGGGTAACAAGTCACTGGCCCGGGAAGCTGCGGCCAAGGCCGGAGTCCCCGTGCTTCGGGGGTCGGACGGCCCCCTGGATCCGGAAGCTGATGCCGTCGCAATTGCACGCGGCATCGGGTACCCGCTGGTGGTGAAGGCTTCCGCCGGCGGGGGTGGCAGGGGAATCCGGTTCGTGCACGACGAAAGTGAACTCCTGGAAACCATCGAGATGGCCAGGGGCGAGGCGGCCGCCGTCTTCGGCGACGCCACCGTCTACCTGGAACGGTTCGTGGAGCACGCCCGCCATGTTGAGGTGCAGGTCCTGGGCGATGGAACCAACTTCATCCACCTTGGCGACCGCGACTGTTCCATGCAGCGCCGTTCCCAGAAGGTTCTGGAGGAAGCGCCGGCCCCAAATCTTCCTGAAGCCGTCCGCGCAACCATCCGGGAGTCCTCCGTGGCCCTTGCCCGCGAGTGCGGCTACCACGGAGCGGGGACTGTGGAGTTCCTGTACGACCCCCTCAACCACGAGGCGGCATTCATTGAAATGAACACCCGCATCCAGGTGGAGCACCCCATCACCGAGCAGATCACCGGCGTGGACCTGGTCCGCGAGCAGCTCCTGATTGCCTCCACCGGATCCATGTCCATTTCCCAGGACGATGTGCACATCAGCGGCCACGCCATCGAATGCCGCATCAACGCGGAAGACCCCAGCAACCACTTCTTCCCCAGCCCCGGAACCATCCGGTCCCTGGACTGGCCATCGGGTGAGGGCATCCGCGTGGACACAGGAGTGGAAGCAGGTTCGGTTGTGAGCCCCTACTACGACTCCCTCCTGGCCAAGCTTGCCGTCCATGCCCCGGACCGGAATGCCGCCATCGCCGCCACGTTGGCGGCGCTGGAGGCAACACACATTGAAGGGGTCAAGACCACCGTCCCCGTCCACCTGGCGCTGCTGGCGCGGCCAGAATTCGCCGAGGTCAGCCACCACTCCAAGTTCATCGAAACCGCAGCCGACCTGATGGGGGCAAAATGACCACCGAAGCCGCTGTCCTCCCCGGGGCGCGCTACACCTGGGGCGGGGACGAATTCCTGTTCGTGGAAGTCTCCGAAGCGATGAGCCTGCCCGCGAACTTCAAGGTCATGTCCATCGCCGGCAGGCTCTCCGACGCCGGACTCCAGGGAATCGTGGACATCTGCCCGGCCAACGCATCCCTGCTGGTGCGCTTCGATCCCGACGTCCTGCCTCCGGAACAGCTGGAAACAGCTGTGCGCGACATCGAGCGGGACCTGACGTCCCACCAGGAACGGGCACTGGAGACCCGGATCGTTGAGGTCCCGGTCTGGTACGAGGACCCGTTCACCGCGGAAGTGGCCCAGCGGTTCCGTGAAGGGTTCCACCAGGAGCCTGAAGGCAGCGACATCGATTACGCGGCCAAGGTCAACCATCTTAAGGACGCTGCGGAGTTTATCCAGCGGCACCACGAACAGCCGTGGCTGGTGTCCATGGTGGGCTTCGTGGCCGGGCTGCCGTTCCTGTTCCAGCTGGTGGACCGGGACAAGCAGCTGGAGGTGCCCAAGTACGTGAGCCCGCGGACCGACACCCCCAGGCTCACCGTGGGGCACGGCGGATGCTTCGGCTGCATCTATTCCGTCCGGGGCGCCGGCGGGTACCAAATGTTCGGCGTGGCCGCCGCCCCTATCTTTGACCCCGACCAGGCACTGGCGGACTTCAAGGACTTCATGGTGTTCTTCCGCCCCGGGGACATCGTGAAGTTCAAGCCGGTGACCGAGACGGAATACAACGCCATCCAGGCCGAGATCTCGGCCGGCACCTTCCGCTACCGGCAGGCGCCGGTGACCTTCGAGCTGTCCAGGGCACTGGCCGACCCGGAAGGCTACAACCGTGAACTCATGGAGGCCCTCAATGGCATTTGAAATTGGAAACCCGGGCCTGGCCACCACTGTCCAGGACCAGGGCCGCACCGGCCACTACAACGTGGGCATCCCGCAAAGCGGCTCCATGGACCAGTACTCCGCCGAGCTGGGAAACGCCCTGGTGGGCAACACGGCACGCGAAGCGGTCCTTGAATGCACCTACCTGGGACCGGTGCTGACCACCGACAGCGACGCCGTCATCGCTGTCACCGGCGCCCCTGTGGAGGTCAAGGTCAACGGGGAGCCGCGGCCGCAGTGGAGCCGCCTGCTGCTGAAGGCCGGGGACCAGCTTTCCTTCGGCGTCATCCAGGGCGGCACCCGCTACTACATCGCGGTCCAAGGCGGCATCGACGTCCCGGAGGTGCTGGGCAGCCGGTCCACGTACAGCCTGGGCGGGATCGGCGGGTTCAAGGGCCGCAAGCTCGAGACAGGCGACGTTGTCCCCGTGGGCGCTCCCCTCAACGGGGGAGGACTCCCCCAGGCAGAAAGTGTCCCGGATGAATTCCGGCCTGTTTACGCCAAGGAGCAGGAAGTCCGGATCGTGCTGGGGTTGTATGACCACCGCCTGACCGATGAAGGGCTGGGCAACCTACTCAACGAGGAGTGGAAAGTGACTCCCGTAGCTGACCGGATGGGTCTTCGCTACTCCGGTCCGGGGGTGAAATGGAAGGAGCGGGAACAGCCTTTCGGCGCCGGCTCGGATCCCTCCAACATTGTGGACGCAGGGTATGCCGTAGGCTCCATCCAGATCCCCGGCGGGACCCAGCCCATCATTCTGCACCGCGATGCCGTCTCCGGCGGCGGCTACGCGATGGTGGGCACCGTGATCAGCGCCGACATGGACCTGGTTGCGAGGGCGGCCCCAGGAACGGCAACCCGGTTCGTGGCTGTAAGCCTTGCTGTTGCCCTGAAAGCCCGCCGTGATCATGCCGAACGACGGACCAAGGCGTGGGCGGCGGTGGGTGCAAGCCGCTGACAAGTACGAGGCGGGTCTCAACGTCGGGACCCGCCTCGGCCAGTGGCCCTCAGCGTCCTCGACCCCGCGATCTTCTGGTCGCCCTTGGAAGATCACGGGCAACACCTACCTAATGCCCTCCCCTTTGAGCTCCCCTATCTGGCACCCCTCCGGCCTCAGGGGGTTTCAGCGGACGTATGGTGATCCGGCCGGGAGGTGATGAAACAGCCTCCCGGCCACCGACATAGCTCTGAGGGGACCGTTATGCGCCTGCTTCGCCTTGTCATCGCCCTGCTCCTCGCGCTGGCAGGCGCTGCCGCGCTCCCCCTCCCAGCCCAGGCGGCCGACGTCGGAATTCCCGGGCCGTCCTACGCCGGCGACGGCGTCAGGACCCCGACGGCCGACAAAGCCCAAAGCAAGCTGTGGTTCCAGGACGGGAACTGGTGGGGGCTGATGTGGAGCCCGGCAGCCCACGCTACGACGATCCACCGGCTCGACGCGGCGACGCAGGCGTGGCAGGAGACGCCAACGGTGGTGGACGCACGGGCGAGTGCCCGCGGCGATGCGCTCTGGGACGCCCCGAACGGCAAGCTTTACGTGGTCTCGGGCACCACCGTGCGCTCGGAATGGAACTCGCCACCGTCCCAGCAGGTGGTGACCTCCGGGTCCGCGGAGCTTCACCGCTTCAGCTATGACGCGTTGACCAAGACCTACGCAGAAGACGCCGGATTCCCCGTCACCCTTCACAGCGGGAGTACGGAATCAATCACGGTGGCCAAGGACTCCCTCGGCACGCTGTGGGTCACCTACACCTCCGTTTCGGCCGACAACAACAACCGCGTCTATGTGAACCACTCGACCACCAGCGACACAGCATGGGGAACCCCCTTCGTCCTGCCGACCACCAACGCCCAGGTGCACTACGACGACATCTCCGCCGTCACCTCGTTCCAGGGCGACAAGATCGGGATCATGTGGAGCAACCAAAAGCCGGGGCAAAAGAAGTTCTACTTTGCCATCCACCAGGACGGCCAGCCGGACAAGTCGTGGCAGACCGAGGTGGCGTACGGCGGAGGCAAGAACTGCACCGGCGGATGCGCCAACGACCACCTGAACCTCAAACAGCTGGCCAGTGACGACAGCGGCCGCCTCTTCGCCGCCATCAAGACCGCCAACCGGAACGCGGGCCAGACGTTGGTGGCGCTCCTGGTGCGCGACGGTAAGGGCGACTGGAGCAGCGCCGAGTTCGGCGAGGTGCAGGACCTCCACACCCGGCCCATGGTGATGATCGACGAGGAGCACCACCAGGTCTGGATGTTCGCGGTGGCGCCGGAGGAGGGCGGCACCGTCTATTACAAGAAGTCCCCTATTGACCATATTTCCTTCGCCCGCGGAGCCGGCACTCCCATCATCAGCAGCAGCACCGACACGGACATCAACGACCCCACATCAACCAAGCAAAACGTCACCAGCCAGACCGGCCTGGTGGTGCTGGCTTCCTCCAGGACCAACTCCCGGTACTGGCACGCGTACATCAACCTTGGCGGCTAGCCAGCCCAAGGCGGCCAGGAATACGCGGGGTCGCTCTGGACAAAAGATAGTCTTCGGAAAGATAATCTATACACAGACTATCTTTCCAGGAGGCTAATGATGTGGGAGTACCAGAACGCAGTAGAGACGACGGCCGCACCGGAAGCGATCTGGCGCCTCTGGTCCGACGTTGAGAACTGGGGCACCTGGAACGCGGAGATCGAGAAAATCGAGATCAACGGCCCGTTCGCAGCAGGCAGCCAGATCCTCATGACGCCCCCGGGTGACGATCCGATCCCCCTCGTCATCGCCGAGGCAGTGGAAAACGAACGCTTTGTGGACGAGGCCCGGTTCGGGGACCTGCTGCTGCGCACCACCCATCGCATCGACGCGGACCAGGGCAGGACCCGGGTGGTCTACCGCATGGAGATCACCGGCAGCGGCGCCGACGAAGCCGGCCCGGAGATCGGTCCTGGCATCACCGCGGACTGGCCCGAGACGATGGCAGCTCTCGTGAAGATGGCGGGCGGCTGATGCCCCTCAACCCCGGCGACAGCCCCGGTTTCCTGCTCTGGCACGCCACCCTGCGCTGGCAGCGGGACATGGCGGCAGCCCTGGATCCGCTGGGTCTCACCCACGTCCAGTTCGTCCTGCTCGCGTGCGCCTGGTGGCTCAATGGCCAGGGTGTGCACCCGAACCAGCTGGCCGTGGCCCGCCAGGCCGGGACCGACGTCAAAATGGCCTCGCAGGTCCTGCGCACGCTGGAGGCTAAAGGACTCATCGAACGGGAAGTCGATCCCGCCGACACGCGTGCCAAGCGGCTGCGCGTCACCGACGCCGGAGCGGACCTCGCGCCGCGCGCCATCGCCGCCGTCGAACTCGCCGATGCGCAGTTCTTCGACTCGGTACCTGTCGACGACGCCGTCTCCCTGCTCCGCCGCCTGGGCCGGCCCGACTTTGCCACGAACCCAAAGGGACCGGCTGGCGGTGACCAGCCGGACGCCGCCAGCCAACCCCCGCGGCACGCCCAGCCATAGACTGCAAGGCATGACTGTGGTTCTGCGCAATGTCCGTCCCTGGGGCGGGGACGCCGCCGACGTAACGCTCGACGGCGGGGTGATCGCCGCCGTCGTGCCCGCCACCCTGGACGGGGCTCCGTCAGCCGCCGGCACCGCTCAAGCAAGCAGTGAAGAGGTGGAGGGCCGCGGCCGGATCCTGCTGCCGTCCTTCTCCGACGTCCACGTCCACCTCGACTCGACCCGGTTGGGCCTGCCGTTCCGCCCGCACACCGGCTCGCCTGGGGTGTGGAACATGATGCTCAACGACCGCCGGAACTGGCGGGACGCCGAGGCCTCCATCGCCGAGCGGGCCACCCACACCCTGGGCGCGATGATCGAGCGCGGCACCACGCGGGTGCGCAGTTACGCGCAGGTGGACGCCGACGCCGGGCTGGAGCGTTTCGAGGCCGTCCTCGCCGCCCGGGAATCGCACCGGGACCGGGCGGATGTTGCGGTGATCGCGTTTCCGCAGGCGGGGCTGCTCCGGGAGCCCGGCAGCGCCGAGGTCCTGGAGGAGGCGCTGAAGCTGGGTGCCGACGTGGTGGGCGGGATCGACCCGTGCGCGCTGGACCGAGACCCGGCGCGGCACCTGGATATCGTCTTCGGCCTGGCGGAAAAGTACGGCCTGCCGGTGGACATCCACCTGCACGAGCCCGGCCAGCTGGGCCTGTTCAGCAGCCAGCTGATCCTGGACCGCACCAAGGCGCTGGGCATGCAGGGTCTGGTGACCATTTCGCACGCCTTCTGCCTCGCGGAGCTCCCGGCCGGTGAGCTTCAGGAGCTCATCGACCAGATGGCAGGCCTGGACGTTTCCGTCGCCACCGTCGCGCCGGCCGGGTGGCCGCTGCCGCTGCAGCAGCTGGCGGCGGCGGGGGTCCGGGTGGGCCTGGGCGAGGACGGCCAGCGCGACTACTGGTCGCCCTACGGGAACGCGGACATGCTGGACCGGACCTGGCAGCTGGCGTTCACCAACAAGTTCCGGGCGGACGAACTGATCGAGCACTGCGCGGCGGTGGCCACCATCGGCGGCGCCAGCATCATCGACCCCACCGCGCAGCGGCTCGCGTCCGTGGCGGACCGGCCTGGCCTGAAGGTGGGAGATCCTGCCGAGCTGGTGCTGCTGGAGGGCGACTCGGTGACCGCCGCCGTCATGGACAAGCTGCCCGGCCGCACCGTCATCCACCGCGGCAAGGTGGTCGCGGACGGCCTGCAGCTCGTCTGAGCCGGGCGGCGCGTCCGCCCGCCCTCCCAAGCCGGCGTCCCGGCGTCGTGATTTCGTACGACGCCGGGACGCAGCTTGGTGCCGGACCTCCCCTACTGCCCGGGCGCCCGGTAGGCCGGGGTCTTCTTGGCGGCTTCGTCCAGGTCCTCCACGCTCAGCAATGGCTTGAGGCGGACGTTGACGGTGCCCGTCGAGTTGATCAGCAGCGACAGTGCCGCGGCACTGGCGTCATCCGGTACGTCAAAGACGCCCAGGACGTCGTAGTAGCCAAAGGCGTAGTAGAAACTGTCCAGCGTTCCGCCTACGGACTTCAGCGCCTCGGTCAGGGCGTCACGCCGCGCGGTTCCGCCTTCCTTCATGAGCCCCTTGATGCCCTGGCCCACATACGTTGCTTCAAACAGATACTTCGGCATGGTGTGTCCTTCCCTGGATCGCTGACTTCGTGTTCCGCGGCCATCGGGAAGGCACCCCGCGGATTCCGGGCGCGGCTGGTGGGGACGGCGTCCACAGAATCCTCCTCACCTGGCTCGATGGCCGTGCAGGAGCGGCCCAGATCCGGCCCCTATTGTGTGGAAACGGGGCGACGGGCCCCGTTACCGCAGACGCTATTCCTCGGGCTGCGGGCAGTCAATAAGGGGTGGTCCCCCTTTATCCGCGGGCTTCGTTCCGGGGATATGCCGGCGCCTATCGCTTACCCGGGCCACGTGCAGTACGTTGGGCGTAGGCCGTATGAACGCACGCTGCTGGGCGTTGTTGTTCCGGCCGCCACGCTGGAGTCCATCCCTCAGTCCTGAACATCCGAGCCACGGTCAAAGCCCGGCCGCCCTGCTGCCGCCTGGACCAGAGGTGCCATCCCATGAACACTGCAGCCATTCCCCGCTCCCGTCCGGCCCCCGCAGCCCGCTGGCTCGTTCCCGCCGGCCTGATTCTCCTCAGCCTGGTACCGGTCCTTGCCGAAGCCCTACGGCTGACCGAGCTTGCCGGAGGCCAGGTGCGGCCGGACAACGCGAGGTTCTTCGACTCACCCGTTCCCGTGCTGATCCACATCCCCACGGTCACCGTCTACCTGGTTCTGGGCGCGTTCCAGTTCGTACCCTCCCTCCGCCGCGGCACGCGCCGCCGGCCCAGCTGGCATAAAGCTGCCGGCCGGATCCTCGCCCCCACGGGTCTGCTGGCCGCTCTATCCGGACTGTGGATGGCCGTCTTCTATGACCTTCCGCCCCTGGACGGTTCCCTCCTCCTGGCCCTTCGGCTGGTGTTCGGATCCGCGATGGTGGCGTTCATTGTGCTGGGATTCATCGCTGTGCGGCGCCGCAACTACGTCCGGCACAGCGAGTGGATGTCCAGGGCATACGCCATCGGCATTGCCCAGGGAACCATCGTGGTGGTCACCATTCCCTGGATTGCACTGGTGGGGCCGGTCACCGAACTAAGCCGGGCCGTGCTTATCGGGGCATCCTGGATACTCAGTTTGGCCGTGGCAGAGTTCTTCATCCACCGCCGCGCCAAGCAAGGGACCCTTTCGCCGGGTCCGTCCATTAAAGCGGCGTAGCTACCAAACCCCGACGGCGGCGCGGGGCGTTCCCCAGGCCGCGCCTTATCCGCCAGGCAGCGACGCGGTGCTGGAGGAGGCGCCGGGGCAGGAGCCCCAGCGTCATTCCGGCACGTGAGGCGGCACCGGCGAGAGGTGCTCATGGACGGCGGCCAGAACTCCTCCAGTACGCGTGAAGACGATCGTTTCGCGCTCATCGCTGACCGCAGTGGCTCCGCTCGGGTCGGTCTGCATCGTGGTCTCCACGCGGTGGGTAAAGACGGCGGTATCGCCCAGGAGCTGGATCTGCTGCTCGCTGCTGCGGCAGTCGAGCACCTTCCATCCGGCGTCGATCCAGCCGTCCCAGAGTGTCCTGTACTCGTCCCTGGAGCCGAGCATCGCCGGCTCCGGGTGGAAGATGAAGGTCGCCGACGGGCTGAAGCAGGCGAAGTAACGTTCGGTATCCGTGGCCGCGAACGCGGCGACCAGCCGGGCCGCAGCTTCCTCGACGTCGGTGCGCGTCAGGCCCCGCATTCCGGCCATCCCAGCCCGGGGGGCCCCGTCAGGGAACGTTGCGCGTGCCACCGCCCTGATCGGGGCGCCGTCCGCATTGGGGATGTTGAGGGGGAAAAGGAACACGTCCACCTCGGCGCCGTCGGCAAGGGCGTTGGCTACCTGCCCAAGTCCGGTCAAGTTCTCCACAATCGCGCAACCGCTGCCTGCCAGGATGTGGTGTGCCGGAAATGATCCGTCCGCGGTATCTCCCTGGCCAGCCGTCCCGCCAGCACTTCTGTCCACGCTCAATGCATCCAGCCCCACCATTCGATAGCCACGCTCAACGATGAGCCGGGCGGCCGAAGCGTCGAGGAACGGGTGGTTGACATACTCCGGCGACTCCCAGTGCTCCGAGAAGCCGGTGTGCAGCAGCAGGATCCGGTACTGCTGTCCGGGCCCGCCGTCCGCGGCAAAGGCGGCCGGAAGAATGCCGTCCAGATGTCCGGCGGTGATGACGCCGCCCGGCCCCGCACTGCGGACATCCACCAGCTCCACCGGACCGCTGAAACGTGCCGGCGGCAGCTCATCGAGCCGCTCCCAGCCGTCGTGCACGTGGTACGGCGCGTCGACGTGGGTACCCGAATGCGAGCCGATCGAGAGCGAGAGAACGTTCGCTCCGTGGACAGGCACCGTCAGGGCCGGGGCAATGCTCACGGCGGGGTCACCGGGATAGACGGGCATGCCCGACCGAAGCGGCACACTGAGGTCCATCCACGTCACGGCTGGGCCACCAGTTCCGCCGGCTCCGGCTCCTCGCTTTCCGGTCCCGTGCTCCCGGCAGCAACCACATTGCCCTTACTGTCTTTCAAAGGGGCCACCGGGGTGTCCCGGCTCGGGATCCAGCGCGGGCCGGCGGCCGGGAAGACAGCGCGGGGTTCCGGAAAGAGCCATAGGAGTCCGAGGTAAAGCACGGCCGCGAGGACCAGCGAGGCGGGGAGGCTGATGTCTACGCCGCCTGCCAGGTTGCCCAGTGGGCCCTGGAACTGGCCGGGCATATTGACCAGGCTCAGGCCCGCAGCAGCGCTGACCAGCCAGGACGCCATGCCGCGCAAGTTCCACCCGTGGTTGAACCAGTACCGGCCACCCGTCTGGCGCCGGTTGAAGACCTGGAGGGCATCGGCGTCGTACCAGCCCCGGCGGGTGATGAAGCCGATGATCATCACCACCATCCAGGGCGCGGTGCAGGTGACAATCAGGGTGGCGAAGGTGGAGATGCTCTGCACGAGGTTGAAGGCGAAGCGGCCAATGAAGATGAACGCTATGGCGAGCAACCCGATGAAGACGGTGGCCTGGACACGGTTGAACCGGGGAAAAACGCTGCTGAAATCAAGCCCGGTGCCGTACAGGGACGAGGCGCCCGTGGACATGCCGCCGATCAACGCTATGGCGCACAGCGGGATGAAGTACCACGCCGGCGAGACAGCCAGCAGTCCGCCGACGTAGTTGGGCGCGGCCGGGTCCATGAACTCCGGCGCCTTGGTAGCGATGACGGACGCAGTAGCAAGGCCAAACACGAATGGCACCAGGGTGGCCAACTGGGCGAGGAAGGCAGCCCCGATGACCTTCCGTTTGGGAGTGGCGGTGGGAATGTAGCGGGCCCAGTCGCCCAGGAAGGCGCCGAACGAGATCGGGTTGGACATGACGATCAAGGCGGCACCAATGAAGGCGGGGATGAAACCCTCGACGCCCACCCCGTCCCAGCCCGTGCCGAAAGCCCCGGCGAAGTTGAGGTCGAGATCACCGGCGAAGGCAATGAATCCGACGACGAACAACAGGGTGGCGGCGATAACGGCGATCTTGTTGACCAGGAGCATGAAGCGGAAGCCGTAGATGCAGACCACCAGCACCAGCGCCCCGAACAGGCCGTAGGCCACGGCGAAGGATCCCATGTCCTGGGGGACGCCCACGAGACGGTTCAGGCCTCCGACCAAAGCGTCACCCGAACTCCAGACCGAAATGGAGAAGAAGGCCGTGGCCGTCAGGAGGGACAGGAATGATCCGACGATCCGGCCATGCACGCCCAAGTGGGCCGACGAGGAGACCGCGTTATTGGTGCCGTTCGTGGGGCCGAACACTGCCATAGGCGCCAGGAGCAGTGCACCGACAACCAGACCCGTGAGTGTGGCCGCCAGGCCCTGCCAGAAGGAAAGCCCGAAAAGAATGGGAAAGGCTCCGAGGAACGCCGTGGCAAACGTGTTGGCACCGCCGAAGGAGACCCTGAACAGGTCGAGGGCGCTGGCGTTGCGGTCCTTCTCGGGGATCTGTTCGATCCCATAGGTTTCCACTTGGGTCGCCTTGCCGCTGGCCGTGCCGCCGTCGGACCCCGCCCTCAAGTTCTCTGCCACTTTCGCCTCCATGGAATCTTGTTGCTCATTGAGCATCATAAGTTGTTCGGGAGTCTACGGCGTGAAGCAGCTCACAGCAAGATGCAGGTCACATTGGCTGTCCCTGCGGAAACACCCGCTTTGCTGCCCCAAAGGCCATTCGGCCCTAGCGGATCGGTTCGGCTGGGCCGACGCTGGAACAGGTCGCACTCCTTGAGGCGCTGCTTTGGACACGGACGACGCCGGTTGGCAGCTAGGGCAAAGCCATGACATACATCAAGAGTTTGGGCGAGGTGGGCCGCGACGAGGTGGCCCTGGCCGGCGGCAAGGCGGTGGGGCTCGGCGGCCTCATCCAGGCCGGGCTGCCCGTCCCGCCGGGGTTCGTCCTGACCACGGACGCGTACCGGGAGTTCGTCAGCGCCAACCACCTGGACGCCGCCGTCCAGGACCTCGCCGCGCTCCCGCCCGACGCATCGCCGCAGGAGTATGAGCATGCGTCCGTGCTGATCCAGACCCTGTTCCACAAAGGCACCGTGCCGGACGCCATCAAAGCCGACCTCGAGGCCGTCTACGCACGCCTCGGCAGCGGCAGCGGCAGCGGCACTCCAGTATCGGTCCGCTCCTCCGCCACCGCCGAGGACCTCGCCTCCGCCAGCTTCGCCGGACAGCAGGACACGTACCTGAACATCAGCGGCCCGGAGGCCCTCGCCCAGGCCGTCATCAACTGCTGGGCCTCCCTCTGGACGGCGCGCGCCATGGCCTACCGCGCCCGCGAAGGCGTGCGGCCTGACAAGGTGCGCCTCGCCGTCGTGGTGCAGCAGATGGTGGACGCCGACGCCGCCGGGGTCATATTCACCGCCAACCCCGCCAACGGCCACCGCGACCAGACGGTGATCAGCGCCGCCTGGGGCCTGGGCGAGGCCGTGGTCGGCGGGACCGTCACCACCGATGACCTGGTGGTGGAGGCCGCCACGGGCACCGTCCTTTCGCGGCACACGGCCGACAAGCACGTCATGACCGTGCCCGCGGAGAACGGCACCGTGGAGCAGCCGGTGGCGGAAGACCGCCGTCGTGCGCCCGTCCTCGACGACGACGCCGCAGCCGCGCTGGCCGCGTATGGCCGGCAGGCGGCCGAGCGCTTCGGGTCCCCGCAGGACATCGAATGGGCGCGCGCCGGCGGCGGCTTCTTCCTGCTGCAGTCCCGCCCCATCACCGCGCTGCCCGAGCCGGCGGCCGACACCCCGGACACCTGGCCGGTCCCCTACCCCAAGGGCCTCTACTTCCGGGCCAGCATTGTGGAGCAGATGCCGGAGCCGCTCTCGCCGCTGTTCGCCGACCTCATCGACGGCTCGGTGACGCGCTCCCTCTCGGCCCTGATGAACGATGCCCTGGGCATCAACGCGCTGCGCGAGGGCGACGTCCGCTTCCCCACCATCAACGGCTACGCCTATTACTACTACCGCACCTCGGCCATGTGGCGGATGACGGGCCGGACCGTGCCGGCGCTCGGCGCGCTGTTCCGGGGCAAGGCGCACATGGGCATCGCGGGCTGGCGGGACCATTCGCATCCGCGCTACGAACGCGTGATCAAGGACTGGTCCAGGCATCCGCCGGCCGGGCTCCCGGGCGGCCGGCTGCTGGCGGGGGTGCAGGAACTCCTGGATGCCGGCACCGTCTACTACACCGCCGTGCAATCCATCATCCCGCTCGCCGACATGAGCGAAATCTCCTTCCGGGCCTTCTACGACAGGCTGGTGCGGCGCGCCGGCGATCCCCCGGCCCAGACGTTCCTCCTGGGCTTCGACAGCGAACCGATCCGCGCGGAAAAGTCGCTGTACGACCTCGCCGGCTGGGCGCGCAGCGACCCCGCGCTGGCATCGGCCCTGCTGGAACGGACGACGGCGGAGCTCGCCGAGTGCCAGCGGACCGGATCCGCGCCGGAAGGGGTGGACAACGCCCTGTGGCAGGAATGGCGGTTTGCCTTCCGGGAGCACCTGGGGCTCTACGGCCACGCGGTCTACAACCTGGACTTTGCCACCCCGGTGCCGGCGGACGACCCCTCCGCCCAGCTGGAGACCGTGAAGTTCTACCTGCGCGGGCAGGGAACGGACCCGCACGAGCGGCAGCGTCAGCTGACGGAACGCCGGGAGTCGCTCACCCGCGACGCCGCAGGGCGGCTGGGGCCGCGGCGGCGTGCCGTGTTCCTCCGCCTGCTGAGGTGGGCGCAGGAGGCGGCGCCGGTCCGCGAAGACGCGCTGGCCGACGTCGGACTCGCCTGGCCGCTGCTGCGGAGCATGCTGCTGGAGCTCGGGCGTCGGCTGGTGGCTTCCGGGGTGGTCGCCTCGGCTGACGATGTCTTCTGGTTGCGCTTCAGGGAGCTGCAGAGTGCTGTCGAGTTTGGGCTGGCTGAACCCGGGACGCCGGCCGCGGTGACCGGGGCCCCGCGTCCCGTCCGGGCTGCCGCCGTCGAGGAGCGCAGGATGCTGTGGCGGGGTCAGGCCAAGGCCACCGCGCCGCAGATGCTGCCCCAGAAACCGTGGATGGAGAAGGCGTTCGGGTCCATGATGCCGGCGGGCCCGCAGCACCAGCCCGGCGCCGTGATCAAGGGCGCCGGCGCCAGTTCCGGCCGGGTGACCGCGGCTGCCCGCGTGCTGCGCGGCCCGGAGGATTTCGGCCGGATGCAGCCCGGCGAGGTGCTGGTGGCCCGGATGACCACGCCGGCGTGGACCCCTCTGTTTGCCATGGCCTCGGCGGTGGTGACCGACGTCGGCGGCCCGCTCAGCCACAGTTCCATCGTGGCCCGCGAGTACGGCATCCCCGCGGTCCTGGGTACGGGCGTGGCCACGCAGCGGCTGGCCGGCGGCCAGCAGGTCACCGTGGACGGCGACACCGGGACAGTCACCATGGAGCGTCCGTCCACCGCGCTGGACCGTTAGGAAAGAGGGGCCGCGAGGCGCATAGTTGGAAGATGACAGGTCCTTACACCCGGGGCGACTCCTTCAGCAGCGAGGCTTCCCGGAAACACATCAGGCAGGCGCTGGCGGAGTACGGCGCAACGGACGTTGTGTTTACCCAGCGGGGGAACCTGAGCGCTGTCGCCTTTAGGGGTGATGGCAGGCAGTTCCGCATCGTCATGCCGTTGCTGCAGTCTGAGGGCGCCCTGGAAATCAAGGGGGACGTCGCGGACAGCCGGCGCCGCGAAGCGAATGCCAAGATTTTGGAGCGGGCCAACCGCAAATCCTGGCACGCCCTGGCCCTGTCCATCGACGCCAAGCTGGGCGCAGCGGCGGCCGGCATCGCCACCCTGGAATCGGAGTTCCTGGCCCACGTGGTCCTTCCCGGAAACCACACCGTGTTTGACGAAATCGAGCCTGTCATCGACGTCGCCTACCGGTCCGGCCAGCGCCCGACATTCGGCGGTATAGACACCTCTGCGAGCCCTTCAGAACCGCAGGTCCCCGCTGAATTCCCGCCGCTTCGGGCTGTTCCTTCCCCCACGGCCGTCCGCCGGAGCTAGGCGCGCCACGGCTCCGGAAGGTGACCGCTCCCCCGTCACGGGAATGCCGCATGCAGCCGCGCCGTCCGGGGCTTGCCAACAGGCGTAGACTCAAAGTATCTCGGAACACCGTGACTGGTATCCGGCGTCCCGAAAACGAGTTCAATTCTTTGCGGCCCTCCCGGGCTGCTGACCAGCGCCGTACCGAGTGACTTTGATACCGGCGCTGCAGGGAATTGTGACGACGAGGGCGGCCAAGAGCGCACCACGGCCCCAACGGCATCCGACCGTTCCCTCCCCCGCAGCCGACCCGGCCCCGGGTCCCCTGCCCCCTTCACAGCCGGCCCTATTCCGGGATCCGGCAGTGCATTTTCCAGAACGCTGGTAGAACACCATGACCACCACCCAAGACTTCGCCGTCCGCGCTGACTCGGCACTGGCCCTTAGCGGAGTCCTCGCGTCCGCGCTTCCGCATGACCTGGGCACCGCGCAGGGGCCCACCCGCTACACCGTCCCGGTGGTCTTCTCCCGCCGGCCGCAGCCGCGCGAGATCGACCTTCTGCACGGCCCCGGCACCAAGCGGCGCCTCGCCGAAGCGGGATACAGCGACGTGGACCTCCGAGTCTCCGACCGCCGCCTCCTGGTAAGCAACACCAACCTGGCAGACCTCAAGTCGGGGCTGGCCCACCTCCTGGGTTTGCTCCTGCGGGACATCTCGGCGCAGGCGGCCCAGGAACGCACCGACCGGGCCGAAGAACTGGAAGCCCTGGGCCTCGTTGAGGAGCAGCGTCTTGAGGCGCTCCGCCGGGCCGCGGCCGACATCCACTTCGACTAACCCGCCCCCGCCAACCGCCCACCCATGAACCACAGCCCGCGAAAGGCACACCATGACCGATTTGAGCATCCGGGACCAGTGGAACCGGCTTCCCTCCCCCGTAACGCAGTGGCTGCTGGAAAACCCCGGCTGCATGATCCTTCCGCGGACACTTTCCGCGCAAATCAGTGCAGCCACCGGCGAGGAGACCAACGGCGATCCGCACGGCGAAACCACCCTTAGCCAGGAGGACGTGGACTTCATCCGGACGAAGTCCCAGGAGGCTGAGCCCGCAAAGCCGGACCCGGGCTACACGTTCTTCGATTCAGTCCAGCCGTAGGAACGCGCCGCCGGAAAGCGGGCCCCCGTTCCCGGACGCGGGTTCAAAGAGTGGCGAGGGCGCCCTTGGCGCTGTCCACCTGCACGTGGGCGCCGGCCTGGAGGTGGACCACCTCGCCGTCAATCTGGCACGGCACGGCGTCCCGCGTGGAAAATGCATAGCTTGTGACGCTGGGCTGATGTCCCAGTCCCAGCGTCACGGCGCGGAGCGTCATCAGGGCCATTTTCGTGAGCCCGGCGTGGGGCAGCGTCACTACCTCGAAGCGGCCGTCATCCGGGCGGTGTGACTCGCTGACCGTTCCGTACTTCGCCATCCGTGAGATGTTGGCCAGGATCAGGCTGTCGAAGGTGGCGGTGGCCCCGTCGTCGCGCACCAGCTCGAACGGCTTGAGGCGGGACAGCGTCCGGGCAACGGAAACAAGTTCAAGGACCTTTCCCTTGCCGCCCTGTTCGATGCCGATGGCCATCAGCGGCGTGAGTCCGAAGCCAATGTAGGAGTGCGCATACTGGACCTGCTCCCGGCCTCCCGAACGGAACGTTGCCTGCAGCAGGTCGATGTGCCGGACCCCGCCCGCGCCAACGGCGTCAGCGAAGGACCGTGCCGGCCGGCTCCGGAAGTGGTCATTGGCATTTCCGGCAGGGACCACGGTGCACACCGCGTTGCTGCCGGCAACGTCCATCACGCCGTTGACCACCTCGTTGTACCCGCCGTCGCCGCTCACTGACACGATCAACGGGGCGCCCCGGCTGGCTTCGGTCCTCGCAAGCCCGCGGGCGTGCCCGGCGTATTCCGTGGGCAACAGCTCAACGGGCAGGCCAGGCAGGTCCATGGCCAGCTCCCGCTGCAGGGCCCCGATCCGCCCGCCCATTCCGGCCCTGCCCGGATTGAAAATCAGGACGGCGCGGTCAAAGGGTGCCGCGGGTGCTCGGCCATCTGCCAAGGCGTGTCCCTTCATCCGGTTGCTGGTGTGTATCCGGTTCCAGCCTAGCCGGGACGCGGCCGCCCACCGGCCCGCGGGGTCAGGACGGTTGGCCACAGGGGCCGGGACGCGGCCGGCCACGGCCCGCAGGGCAGGACGGTTGACCACGGCGATGTGGACGGCGGCGCGGGAACAGCCACCACCGGGTGATGCCCGGATCCTGACTTGGGCGCATGATATTCGGGTGAACAAGAACCGGCTCGAAGCCTTCAGCGATGGTGTACTGGCCATCATCATCACCATCATGGTCCTGGAACTGCACACGCCGGAGGAACCAACGTGGGAGGGCGTTGCCGCCATCCTGCCGACGCTCTTCACCTATCTCCTGAGCTTCGTCTATGTGGGGATCTACTGGAACAACCACCACCACATGATCCACCTGGCGAGCAGGGTGAACGGGTCCATCCTCTGGGCCAACCTTCACCTGCTGTTCTGGCTGTCCCTGTTCCCGTTCACCACCCGGTGGATGGACGAGTCCGGCTTCATGCAAGTGCCGGTGCTGCTCTACGGCATCAACCTGCTGTGCGCCGCGATCGCGTACTTCATCCTGGAACGGCGGCTGATCGCGGCACAGGGCAGGGACGGGGCACTCGCCCAGGCCGTGGGCCGGGACTGGAAGGGCAAGGCGTCGCCCGCGATCTACCTGGCCGGGATCGGACTCACCCTGGTCCAGCCGCTGTTCGGCATCGCCGTGTTCACCATCGTGGCGCTGATCTGGCTGGTTCCGGACCGCCGCGTGGAACACTTCGTCGCCAGGGCCCATGAAACCGGCAGCAATGCCAACTAAATGACCTCGTTGCCCCGGGCCTGAGACCCCGCGGCCTACTCCCCCATGCCCGGATGCACGGGAACGAAATCAACCCTGTTGCCGGAGTTGGTCCGGCCCGCCGGGGCGCGGTTGAAGCCCCGCGCGTCAAGCCCGTTCCTGGCGCGGAACTCGGCGAGTGCCGCGTCGTAGGCGTTGTTGAGGGTCTTGCCGGAGAACTCGCCGGTGCTGCCGTCGTTGAAGTCGATGCGGATCCGGACGCTGGCCGGGTAATGCCGGGTCATGCGGATGAAGCCGTCGGCGTCCTGCTGGAGGGTGATCACGGGATCCTGCTTTCGTTGGGGAGCAACCTCAAGTGTGGCGCATATGCCGCGGAAACCCTTGCCGGACCCGGCCGTGGTGGACGCCAGGCACCATGTGGCCGTCCACAGGCTCCCCGCCTTGGGCCGGCTACCCTTCGCACGCCACCCCGTCGCCGTCGCCGTCCAGCCCCTGCCGGTACCCGGGACTGCCGGCGTAAAGGGGCGCGGCCCCGGCGGCGGCCGCCTCGGTGCAGTTGGCGTAGTAGACAACGGTGGCAGCGGCTGCCGGCTGCACGGTGGACGGCGCAATCTGTCCCGGGCAACCCGCCAGGATGCCGGCGATGGCGTCGTGCTCCGCCTGCGTCACCCACAGGCTGTAGCGCGCCTTTACCGAAACCTGTCGTGCCACGTATTCGCAGCGGAAGCCCTTGGCCGGCGGCAGCCAGGTGGCGGCGTCGCCGTCGCCCTTTTGCTGGTTGGTGGGCCCGTCCGTGGCCTGCAGGTTCAGCGGATCATTCGCGAATGCCGTCCGCTGCTCCGTGGTCAGCTGCTGGGCCCCTTTCTGCCAGGCGTCGCTCAGTGCCACCACGTGGTCAATCTGTACGGCGCTGCTGGTGGTGGTGCCGCGGACGAAGTTGATGACGGTGCCCGTGTAAGGGTCTGCAAGCACCCCGGCCTTAACGGTGCAGGGAACGCTGGTCACGTAGGTGATGTCCGTGAGGTCCCGGTTGAGGATGTCGTTGCGCGTGTCGCAGCCGTTCTGGTCCACGTCCGCCCACGTTGCCCCGAACAGCGACCGCTCATACCCGGTCTTCGGTGCCCGGCCCTTGACCGGAAGGGTCTCCAGCAGGTCGGCGGCCTGGACTGTTCCCGGCTCGACGGTGGTGGTGCTCTCCGCTGCCACGGCCGGAAGGTTCGCGCCGAAGAGCGCCAGCAAAGCGGAGAGGACGACGCCGGCT
This sequence comes from Pseudarthrobacter phenanthrenivorans, assembly GCF_000813845.1. Classification (GTDB taxonomy): domain Bacteria; phylum Actinomycetota; class Actinomycetes; order Actinomycetales; family Micrococcaceae; genus Arthrobacter; species Arthrobacter phenanthrenivorans_B. Next base: position 35,003 of record NZ_JWTB01000002.1, on the reverse strand, counting down.
GCCCAGCGGGTGCCGGACGCCGACGTGGTGGTGGGCAAGGACGTGTAGGCGGACAAACAGTTCCCCAGTTGTGCACGATGAGTGAAGGGCGTCAGCCCCCAATTGCGCTGACGCCGAGGAAAATCCTAGCGGCGGCAAATCCACTCAATGGCCTGTTCAGGCGGACCTGGGGCAATCCTTCCCGACTCCTGCGCCGATCCTGCGGGTGACTGGCCCCGGCGGTGCGATGACCCCCTCCGGCGTCCCGCTCCGGACGTGGCGACGGCGGCACCCACGCCGGGTGCCGCCGTCGGGCGTCCTGCTTACCTGGCCGGCAGGAGCCTAGCGCGGGGCGCCGGCCGTGGAGTCCGTGTCCTCACCGGCGTGGGAACCTGCCACCGCCTCCCGGGTGCCCGGATCGCCGTGGACCTCGGGGCCCCCGCTGCCGGGGCGGCGGGTCTTGGCCAGGCTGGCCACCGTGGCCACCAGGATGGTTGCGGCGATGAAGAGCAGGGAGAACCAAATGGGGATCTCGGGCACCCACAGGAGCGGCTGGCCGCCATTGATGAACGGGAGCTCGTTGACGTGCAGGGCGTGGAAGACCAGCTTCACACCGATGAACGCAAGGATGACGGCCAGCCCCTGGGCGAGGTACACCAGGCGCTCCAGCAGTCCGCCGATCAGGAAGAACAGCTGCCGCAGGCCCATCAGGGCGAACGCGTTGGCGGTGAAGACGATGTACGCCTCGCTGGTCAGGCCGTAGATCGCGGGGATGGAGTCGACGGCGAAGATCAGGTCCACGAAGCCGATGGCGATGATGGTGAGCAGCATCGGCGTCACGAACCGCTTGCCGTCCTGCTTCACGGTCAGCCGGTCCCGGTGGTAGTCCGGGGTGACCGGCAGGACGCGGCGCACCAGCTTCATGAACCTGCCGTCCGCCGGGTTGGCGTCGTGGCCGCCGAACGCCTGCCGGTACGCGAGGAACAGCAGCAGCGCGCCGAAGATGTAGAACACCCAGGAGAAGTTTTCGATCAGGGTGGCGCCGATGGCGATGAACCCGCCGCGGAGGATGAGGGCGATGATGATGCCCACCATGAGTACCTTCTGCTGGTACTTCTTGGGGACGGCGAACCCTGTCATCACGATGAGGAAGACGAACAGGTTGTCCACGGACAACGCTTTTTCGGTGAGGTAGCCGGCGAAGTACTCCCCGCCGAATGTCCATCCCGAGAACATGCCGATCCCGACGCCGAACAGGAGCGCGAGGCCGATGTAGAACGCCGACCAGCGGGCGGACTCGCCGATGGACGGTTCGTGGGGTTTGCGGACGTGGGCGAAGAACTCATAAACGAAGAACAGGATGGTCACGGCGATGGTGATGATCCAGATGAGGGGTGTTACCTGCATGGCGGGCACTCCAAAGGGGTAGGCGTTGACATGTACGCCAAGGTCTCCTCCGCCCGGCAGGAACCGGAGCCGGTGGCCCGGGATGCATCGCTGCATCCGTATTGACGGGCCACTCACAGTCGGGAGTACTCCCCTTGATGGGTTAAATCGTACCTGACCAACGTTCGACGGCGGCACCCGGTTCCGGATGCCGCCGTCGAATTCCGCCGCAGAACGCTACTTCGTGTCCTTCGCCATCAGGCCAGGCTTACGGGCCTGCCTTACGGGCCTGCCGGCCGCACTACGATGGCCGAGCCGCACTGGTTGATGAGCGAGCCCAGGCTTGACGCTGCCGTGGCCGTCCTGGTGCCGGTGGCGGAGGTATCGGTCAGGGCCAGCGAGTTCACCTCGATGGCCGCATTCGACTTGGACGCGATGCCCGAGCTCACGTCGGTGACCTCTGTCATCCCTGCGGGCGGGGCGAACTGCGTGGTTGCCGAGTTGGTGGAGTTCCGCAGGCCGTGGGCTGTCAGCAACAGCGCTCCCGGTGTCACCGGCGTGATGGACGGAGCCCGCACATCCGGGTATGCCACACCGCTGTTGGTGTCAGTGGCGGGCGGAACGTCCAGCGGCGTGGTGGTGTTGGCGCCCTGTACCGCCACCGTCGACCAGGCATACCGGGACGCCGGTTCGGCGACGCTAGGAGCCGGGTCCCCGGCCTGCATCACCCGGTACCAGACCGCCTGGTGCGCGGAGGTGGATCCGGCGCTGGTGAAGTCACCCACCGCCTTTGTCCATCCCGCCGGAGCGGTGGTGTTGGCCGATCCGGCGACCGTCACCTGGGAGTACAGGAAAACCGTGTCGCCGGGTTGCCAGCCTGCCGGCAGCGACGTTGTGTACGAGCCGGCAGCCGTCAGCTCCCCTGCCCCGCTCGCGAACGACCGGACCGAGACAGCCGACGTTGTTGGCGGCGGCGTCGTGGTGGTGGGCGACGGCGTCGGTGTCGGCGTTGGGGTCGGTGTCGGCGTTGGGGTCGGTGTGGGAGTGGGGGTCGGCGTGGCCGTCGTTGTGGGCGTCGGCGTGGGGCTCGGCGACGGCGCGGGCCGTGTGATGGTGAACTTGTCCGTGTAGGTTCCGCCCGAAGCCCGGACGAAGGACCCGGTCAAGGTGGTGCTTGTGACCGACACGTTCAGGAAGCCGTAGGTGGGGTTGTTGTTGCTCCCCATGAAGCTCTGGAAGTACGGCGCCGTCGTCGTGTTGCTTTCACTGTTGATCGACCTGCCGCCCGAACCCACGGTGGCCAGGATGGTTCCGGTGCCGGCGGCGAATTGGCCGTTGGGGTCCGTGTCGGCCACACAGTCCGGGTTGAAGCTGCTGACCGGGATGGCCGTGCAGCTGCCTTTGAGCGCGAGCGGGTAGCTGCGGGCGTACGCGTGGTCATGCGCCTGCAGGTACAGGTCCACCTTCTTGGACACGAGCATGTTCATCAAGTCCGGGCTCGCGGCGCAGGGGTAGTTGACCATCGACAGGCAGTACATGTGCATGCCCACCACCACGAACGGGATCCCGGCAGCGCGCGCCGAGTCGATGGCCGACGTGACGAACTTGTAGCCCTGGGTGCCGGACTTGTAGGACCAGTCAAGGCCGCTGCCGCTGTAGGTCAGCTTCGGGGACACCATGATCAGTCGGACCAGGGGGCTGCTGGCCGGGTAGTCGGTGTAGAACTGCTGGGCGTAGTTTCCTACCGAGCCGAGCTGGTCCGGCAGGCACGAGGCGAAGTTGGACCACACGCCGTCGGGCCCGTCGTCCTCGTGGTTCCCGGTGATGAATTCGTAGGGCATGGACCCGGCATGCTGCTTGACGAACGAGCACCAGGCCGATTCCGGGGTGATCTGGGAGTAGGACAGGTCGCCGAGGTTGAAGAATGCCGAGGTGCCGGCGTTGCGTGCCGCGTCAATCACCTTCCCGGTCACCGTGTTGCCGCCGGTGTCACCGGCGAACCCCAGGCTCACCGACGTTGCGGCGGAGGCCTCCGAGTCGTTCCGCGGGCTAAGGACGTCAATGTTGCCGAGTACGAGGACGGCGCCGAGCAGGACGGCCAGCACCGCGCTTACTGGATGGCGCAAGCGCCCCTGGCCTTTCACTTGCAGCTCCATTCGGTTGCGCGGCGCAGTCCGTTGTCAGCTGCGGAGAAGCCGATGACAACGGCGTTGGCACCCTGGCCTGACACCGAGGTCGCGGACCCGGACACGCCGGTGAACTGGGCATCGGATCCCGGCGGCAGGATCCGTGCACTCTTGCCGATCCAGATCACGGCTTGCGGCCTGGATGCACGGAAGGAGGGCGAACTGCCTGCTCCCACCGTCACACCTGCAATCGCTGAGGCGGCACTGGACGTGGCACCGGCAGCGGCAGCCCCGACGTCGGTGACGGCGCCGGTCGCGGCCCAGGCCACGGCGTGGGTTCCGTCGGCCACGCCGCTCTGGCCCACTGCCTGCCCGGTCGAATCGATCCCGAGCACTACTCCGCCTTTGCCGCTAAGGGTGGGCAGGGCCTTCGGAGAGCCGTCCGGCCCCCAGAGGACCGGAGTGGCGTCGTCCCCAATGGCCACCCCGCCGGCGGTGCCGTCCGGGCCGACCGCGAAGGCATGTCCGCCCCGGGTTCCGGAGGGCAGCGTGAGTTCGCGGGGTGCCGTGGTCACGGAGGGCCAAACCGCGGGCCGCTCATCTTCGTCGGCACCCGGCCCGTCTGAATGTTCCTCGTCTGCGACCAGCGCCCCGGCGACGACGCCGCTGTCATTCACTGCCGCCGGCATCGCTATGTCTCCGGGTTTGACCGGTAAGGGATGGTACTGCCCGTCCTGCCACCACCAGCCCACCAGCAGCTCATTGGCGGTGTCATACCCTGTGCCGACGACGACTCCTGCCGCGTTCACGGACGCCGGGGCCGCGGCCTGGAGCGGGATCGCAAGCTGGGTGGGTTGGCCGTTCCGCCAGAGCACCGGCACCGACTCGCCGGCGGCGGTATCGGCGAGGCCGACCACCAGGCCGTTGCTGCTCGACGCGACGGCGTTGCTGCCCCTGCCGCCGAGGCCGGGAAGGAGTTGCGGCGTGCAGTTCGTGGCCGCTGGCAGATTAGGACCGGCCGCGGTCGCAGCCACCGGCAACATCACCATGCCGCCCTCGGCCGCGAGCACCAGCGCCGTCAGCAGCGCCCCCGGCCGCATGTCCCTGGACTTGCCCAGCCGGGACAGCACGCTCCCACTGCCGGATGACGCCTTGTTGAAAAATCCGTACTTTGACAATGTTGCCCCCCGGAGTTGAACTCCAATGTCCCCAGAAGCATCGGCAGCGCGAGCGCATCTGCTTAGCGGCACTGTCTTTCGAGGCTAGATCCGGGGCAGGCGGGAGTCACGAGTAACCGATACCTGCTTCCCCGAATAGGGGGTACTTGGGGATCCCAGGCTTTAGCCGGGATAAAGGACGACGCCGGCACCCACCCGGGTGCCGGCGTCGTCCGTCCTGCCTGCGAAGCCCTACTTCAGCCTGGGTACCAGCACCGGCGTGTTCTTCTTGTAGGCCTCGTAGTCAGCCTGGCCGCCCCACTTCTTGTCCGCCTTCTTCTCCAGCGGCGGCACCCCGCTTCCCTTGGTGAGCAGCAGGGTGACGAAGACCGGAGAGATGAGGGCGGCCCACTGCCAGCCCTGGAGGACCGGCAGGGCGATGATGGCCACGCCCACCCACAGCGTGATCTCGCCGAAGTAGTTGGGGTGGCGGGACTTTGACCAGAGGCCGGTGCTGATGAAGCGGCCCTTGTTGGCGGCCTCGTCCTTGAACCGGTTCTTTTGCACGTCCGCCACTGTCTCGATGCTGATGCCCACGGCCCAGACCAGCAGGCCCACCCAGAAGAATGCATCCAGGCCCACCTTCTTGTCCGAGGTGATGGCCACCCATGCAAGGGCGGCGGTGAGCACCACCCACAGGCCCTGGATGGTCCACGTGTTCAGGAAGCGGAACAGGTCCGGCTTGAGCTCATCGAAGCGGTCGTCCTTGCCGTGCTTGCTGATCCGCAGGAACAGGAAGCTGCCCAGCCGCGCGGCCCAGAGCACCACCATGGCCGCCAGCAGCATGCCGCGGGCGTCGATGCCCGGCGAGGCCAGGACCAGGAACACGGTGATGGAGATGTACGTCAGGGCGCCGGTGAGGTCGTAAAACTTCTCCGTCTGCGCTTTGTAGGAGGGGATGAAGACCAGCCACTGGATCACGAACGCCGCGGCGACACCCAGCGCGAACACGGGGAACCCGCCGATCCTGGCCCCGCCCTGGCTCCCTGCCAGGGCGATGAGCACCGCCACCACCACGGCAATGACGATGCTGATGAGCGCCTTGCGGCTCTTTTCGTTCACGGACACGTCCCTTTCGCAGCCGGCCGCGCGCTGCTGCACGGCCGGTCCCTGCCGCGCCCAACGGGGCACGGTTGTACCAACATCCAACTCAGCCGCGGTGGCCTCGTCCACTTGGTCTTCGGAGCGGACCGGGGAAAGTATGGGTGGTGCGGCCTTTCGGGAGCTCCGGTGCCCAGTCCGGGCGGGCAGCGGCAACGAACTGCTGCAGACCGGTTTACCCGCTGCCCCAAGGAGCCCTGCATGAGTCACCGCACCACGAACTGGCTGACCGCCTACATTGTGACCGCCGTGGTCTTCGCGGTGCTGGACGTGGCCTGGATCCTGCTGGTGGCCAATCCGCTCTACCAAAGCCAGATCGGTGGCCTCCTCGCGCCCAAGGCGAACCTGCCGGGCGCCGTGCTGTTCTACGTCATCTTCGTGGCCGGCATGGTGCACTACGGTGTCCGGCCGAACCACCGGGACCTGGCGGTCCGGCAGCGGGTTGGCGGCGCTGCGCTGTTCGGGTTCTTCACCTACGCCACCTGGGCTTTGACCGGTTTCGCCGTGCTCAAGGACTTCACGGCCCTGGTGGCAGTAACGGACATCCTCTGGGGCGCCGCGGCCTGCGGCCTTGTCACCTGGATTTCGGCGACCATCCTGCACCGGCGGATAACCAAGCCTGCGCCGGCCTGAACTCACGCACCCGCGTCACGCAGAGCATGCTCTGGGCCCACGGGCGGCGGCGGAACCCCGGAAACCCCGGCGCCGCCGCCGTCCGTTTCGATAAAAGCCTGCTCCGCGTGACGCCCGCGCACGGACTGGCCCAGTTTTCGGAGCGGATCGGCGGAAACCCAACGGTTCCGTGGGCGTCCGTTCCTGAAAACTGGGCCAGTGTGCCACCAAGGGCGGCGCACGGAACTGAAGAGCTCAGCCGAACAGCGCGGCCACCTGGGTCAGCGTCTGGAAGACTCCGAAGGCCAACGGGATCCCCACCAAAACCCAGGCCAGGACCAGCCGGCCGGTGGAGCGCTTGACGGGCTCGTGCGCGCCGGGGGTGTGTGCTGTGCTGCTCATGTCAGGCCTCCAGGGGAGATTCGTGCCGCTCGGGGCGGGGTTCGTGGAACCGGTCATCGACGGGCTTGACCAGCAGGTTGGACACGAAGCCGATCACCAGCAGCGCCACCATGGTCAGCAGCGCGGGCTGGTAGGACACGGCGTTGAGCTGACCGGGCTTGCCCTGCGCATCCAGGATGCTGTTGACGATCAACGGGCCCGCCACCCCGGCCGCTGACCAGGCAGTGAGCAGCCGGCCGTGGATGGCGCCCACCTGGTACGTCCCGAAAAGGTCCCGCAGGTAGGCCGGGACGGTGGCGAACCCGCCTCCGTAGAACGAGATGATGATGAAGGCCAGCACCACATACAGCGCGGTGGCCGTGGACCCGGCGAACGCCAGCACCGTGTACAGCACGGCGCCCACGCCCAGGTACATCATGTAGATGCGCTTGCGGCCGGTGACGTCGGAGGTGGCGGACCAGGCGAACCGGCCGGACATGTTGCCGATGGACAGCAGCCCCACGAAGCCCGCGGCCACCCCGGCGCTCACCAGGGACTTGCCGTCGGCCTGCCGGAAGAAGTCCTGGATCATGGGCGCGGCCTGTTCCAGGATGCCGATGCCCGCGGTGACGTTGCAGAACAGCGCAACCCAGACCAGCCAGAACTGGCGGGTCTTGATGGCGTTTTTCGCCGAGACGTTCTCCGTGGTCACCAGCTTGGCGGCCTTGACCTTGGCGGGGTCGAACCCTGCGGGACGCCATCCCTCCGCCGGCACCCGGACGGTGAACGCGCCGAACAGCATGTAGGCGAGGTAGACGGCGGCGAGGGTCAGGAAGAGCTTGCCCACGGCGTCGCCGCTGGCTACCCAGCCCTGCGAGCCGGAATTGGGGTCGTACGCCTTGAGCAGCGCCTGGGATACCGGGCTGGCGATCAGCGCGCCGCCGCCAAAGCCCATGATCGCCATGCCGGTGGCCAGGCCCGGCCGGTCCGGGAACCACTTGATCAGCGTGGACACGGGAGAGATGTAGCCGATGCCCAGGCCGATGCCGCCCACCACGCCGTAGCCCAGGTAGACCAGCCAAAGCTGGCGCGTGAAGATGCCGAGCGAGCCGATCAGGAAGCCGCCGGCCCAGAAGATCGCGGAGGTGAACATCGCCTTGCGCGGGCCGTTGGTGTCCACCCAGGTGCCCATGACCGCGGCGGAAAGGCCCAGCATCACGATGGCGATGGAGAAGATCACGCCGATCTCGGTCAGGCTGGCGCCGAAATGCTTGACCAGCGCGGTCTTGTACACGCTGGTGGCGTAGGCCTGGCCGATGCATAGATGGACGGCGAGCGCTGCCGGCGGGACCAGCCAGCGGTTGAAGCCCGGCGGGGCAACGGAGTGGTCACGGTCCAGGAAGCCCATGGTTGATTCCCTTTGCTTGTCGAAGACGTCGATGTCTGATCGATCCAGAGGCGAAAGGCCCTACCCCCGTCAGGACTGATGCCTTCGGTAATCATCAGCCAAATCGTCAGTAAACATACTAATTCTGCGCCGAGCGGCGGGGAATGCGCGGCAAACGGTCTTCGAGCCGAGGCGCAGCCCCGGCGGAACCTCTGATTAACACTGCATGAACAGAGCCTCGTTCCGGCCTTGGCGGCAACCGGGCCGTGATCTACTGGGGAACGCGAAAATCTTACCGACCAGTAACTTCGGTTCGGCGATCGGCCCATCGTGGGGGGGCGTGCCCGCTTCGCCGTCTTCCGTGACGGACAAGGAATCTGACGTGAATCTTTCGAGACGCCGCTTCTTCGCAGCAGGCACCGCGGCGGCCACCACGCTGGCCGCCGGCAGCACGCTCCGGCCGGCCGCAGCGGCCCCTGCTGCGCTTCCGGACCCAGGGACTTCGGGCATTGAGCACATCATCGTGGTGATGATGGAGAACCGCTCCTTCGACCACTTCCTGGGCTGGATGCCCGGCGCCGACGGGGCACAGTCCGGCTTGAGCTACACCGACCGCTACGGCATCCCGCACTCCACCTACCACCTGGCCGATTACCAGGGCTGCGGCCACCCGGATCCCGACCACTCCTATGAGGGCGGCCGGATCCAGTACAACAACGGCAGGAACGACGGCTGGCTGCGGGCCGGCGAAAATGACGAGTTCGCCGTCGGCTACTACGGCGCGGCCGACCTGGACTTCTGGCGGCAGGCCGGGCCGGACTGGACAGTCTGCGACCGCTACTTTGCGGCAACCATGGCGGAAACCTACCCCAACCGTTTCTACCAGCACGCTGCTGCCACGGACCGGATCCACAACTCCTCCGCAACCTCCACGCTTCCCACCATCTGGGACCGGCTGGCTGCAGCAGGCGTTTCCGGCAAGTACTACTACGGCGATATCCCCTTCACCGCGCTGTGGGGAACGAAGTACCAGGGGATCTCCCGCCCGTATGCGGAGTTCCTCACGGACTGCTCGGCAGGAGCCCTTCCGGCCGTGTCCTTCGTGGATCCTCGCTTCACGGACGAGGGCTCCGGCACGTCCGGGGACGACCACCCCCACGCCGACATCCGCTCCGGCGAAACGTTCCTGGCGGAGGTCTACAACGCCGTCACGTCCGGACCCGGCTGGGCCAACACCCTGCTGGTGGTCAACTACGACGAAGCGGGCGGCTTCTACGACCATGTGCCGCCTGGAACGGCCCCGGACACCAGCCCCGACACGGCCCTGCGCGGCTTCCGTGTTCCATCGCTGGTGGTCTCGCCCCGCGCCCGCCGCCGGTACGTAGCCCACGATGTCTACGATCACACCTCGGTCCTCAAGGCGATCGAATGGCGCTGGAACCTCGCTCCCCTGACGCCGCGGGACCAGGCTGCCAGGAACATTGCCGAAGTCCTTGACTTCGGCACCCCGGCCAACCTTTCCGCCCCCACGTACTTGGTCCCGCCATTCGTGGCGGGTCCCGCATGCAGCCCCGTCGGGCCGCCGCCGGCGGAGGAATGGTCGGGACTGAAGGACAAAGCACTCGCCGACGGATGGACACTCCCGTGAAACTGAGACTTCAAACTGCCGCTGCAGTTATCGCGGTAGCCGCCGCTGCCCTATTCGGCGGCGCCGCGGCCACCTCCACCCCGGTTGCCGCCACAGCGGCTGCCCCCGCCGCATCCACCAGCAAAGGCTACCTGCCCGGAGCCAACCACGTCTTCGTCATCAACCTCGAAAACAAGGGCTACGACGAAACCTGGGGCCCGGCGTCGGCCGCTCCCTACCTTTCGCAGACCCTCCGCAGCCAGGGCGTGCTGCTGAACCAGTACTACGGTACGGCCCACAACTCCCAGCCCAACTATGTGGCGCAGATTTCCGGCCAGGGGCCCAATCCCCAAATGCAGGCGGACTGCCAGACCTATACGCCGTTTGTGGGTGCGGGCACGGCCAGCCCCGGCCAGGCGGTGGGGGACGGCTGCGTGTTCCCCGACACCGTCCCCACCGTGGCCGGACAGTTGAAGGCTGCCGGGAAGACCTGGAAAGGGTACATGGAGGACATGGGCTCACCGTGCCGCCATCCTGCGCTGGGCGCCGTCGACGACACGCAGAAGGCGAAGGTCGGAGACCAGTACGCCGCCAGGCACAATCCCTTCGTCTACTTCGCCGGCATCACGGGATCGCCGGACTGCGCGGCCAATGATGTGGACCTCAGCGCCTTGACGACAGACCTCGCAACGGTTGCCACTACCCCAAACCTGTCGATGATCACGCCCAATCTCTGCCACGACGGGCACGACGCCCCCTGCGTGGACGGCCAGCCGGGCGGGCTGGCGAGCGCCGACGAGTGGCTCAGGCAGTGGGTGCCGGCGATCACCTCATCCCCGGCGTTCAAGCAGGACGGGGTCCTGGTCATTACCTTCGATGAGTCTGACGGGCCGCAGTCCGATGCCAGCGCCTGCTGCGGCGAGGGCCCCGGCCCCAATGCGCCGCTGCCAGGCATCACCGGGATGGGCGGTGGCCGGGTGGGCGCCCTGGTCCTCTCCCCGTTCACCAAGGGCGGCACGTGGTCCACCACCCCCTACAACCACTACAGCCTGTTGGCCAGCATCGAGGACACGTTCGGTCTTCCCTACCTGGGTTACGCTGGGTCACCCGGACTGAACCGGTTCGGACTCGACGTTTACAACGCAGGCGTCTGACGGGTCAGGCACCAGCCGAAAAGGGGACCGGATGGACGCGGACGTCATCATCATCGGCGGCGGCCTGGCCGGCCTGGTGGCCAGCAATGAGTTGGTCCGGGCCGGCAAGCGGGTGGCCATCGTGGAGCAGGAGAACCCCGCCAACCTGGGCGGGCAGGCGTTCTGGTCGCTGGGCGGCCTCTTCCTGGTGGACACTCCGATGCAGCGCCGCCTGGGCGTGAAGGACTCCTTTGAGCTGGCCTGGCAGGACTGGCAGGGGTCGGCGCAGTGGGACCGCCTGTCCGGCCCGCTTCCCGAGGACGAGTGGGCGCAGCGGTGGGGCCGTGCGTTCGTGGAGTTCGCCGCCGGCGAGAAGCGCGCCTGGCTGCACGGCCAGGGCATCCGGTTCACGCCCCTGGTGGGCTGGGCCGAACGCGGCGACGGCAGGGCGGGCGGCCACGGCAACTCGGTCCCCCGCTTCCACGTTCCCTGGGGAACCGGCACCGGGGTATCGGAACCGTTCGCCGCCAAAGCCCGGGCGGCTGCCTCGGCGGGCGGCGTCCAGTTCTTCTTCCGGCACCGGGTGGACGGTTTAACGTCCGACGGCGGGACGGTCACCGGGGTGCGCGGCGCCGTGCTGGCACCCGATGACGCCCCGCGCGGGGTGTCCTCCAACCGGGATGTGGTGCGCGGGTTCGAGCTGCGGGCGCAGGCAGTGGTGATCGCCTCCGGCGGCATCGGCGGTAATCATACCCTGGTGCGGAAATGGTGGCCGGACCGGCTGGGAACACCGCCGCGGAAGATGGTCACCGGCGTTCCGCAGCATGTGGACGGAAGGATGCTCGACATCGCGGACGGGTCCGGCGTGCGGCTGGTGAACCGCGACCGGATGTGGCACTACACCGAAGGGATCCAGAACTGGAACCCCATCTGGCCGGACCACGCCATCCGGATCCTCCCCGGCCCCTCGTCCCTGTGGTTCGACGCCCTGGGCCGGCGGCTCCCCTCCCCCGGCCTGCCGGGCTACGATACCCTGGGCACCCTGCGCCTGCTGCGGACCACCCCCGGCCCCGCGCAGTACGACCATTCCTGGTTCATCCTCAACCAACGCATCATCGAGAAGGAATTCGCCCTCTCCGGTTCGGAGCAGAACCCGGACATCACCAACCGGGACCTGAAGCTGCTGCTGAAGACCCGGCTGGGACGCGGCGCGTCCGGGCCCATCGAGGCGTTCAAGGAACACGGCGCGGACTTCGTGGTGGCGGACACCCTGGAGGAGCTGGTGCGCGGGATGAACGGGCTGACGGACCAGCCGCTGCTGGATCACGCGCTGCTCCGGCGGCAGATCGGGGAGCGCGACGCCGAGATCCGGAACCCCTATTCCAAGGACGCCCAGGTCACGGGCATCCGCAACAGCCGCCGGTACCTGGGCGACAGGCTCTTCCGGACCGTGAAGCCGCACCGGATTCTGGACCCGGCCGCGGGTCCGCTGATCGCCGTCAGGCTGCACGTGGTCACGCGGAAGTCGCTGGGCGGGATCCAGACCAACCTGGACGGGCAGGCCCTCGGCCAGGACGGGGCCCCGATTCCCGGGCTCTACGCCGCAGGAGAAGCTGCGGGCTTTGGCGGCGGCGGCGCCCATGGATACAACGCGCTGGAGGGCACCTTCCTGGGCGGTTGCCTTTTCACCGGCCGCACCGTGGGCCGGGCGCTCGCCCGCGCACTGTAAGCCCGCCCCCAGAGTACAGCGGCGGCGCACCCGCGCTGCGCGCCGCCGTCGTGCCTTACACCCCCGCCGGGCGCTGCCAGCCGGGCGCCAGGCCCATCCGTGTGGACAGCCGATGCGCGGTTGCCAGGTCAGCCCCGTCCAGGACCAGCACCCTGCCGACCAGGAGCACCGAACGCCGTGGCGACGCAATATGCCCCATCCCGTCGGGGACGATGCCGGACCACCCGGGCCCGGTGATGAGGAAATCGCCGGCCCCGGTACCGGTGGTGCGCTTCCCCACATAGGCGAAATTGGTGTTGGTCGCCGGGTTGGTGAACTGGACGCTGTAGTAGCGCCCTGCCATATCCGGGACGTGGAGGACCAGCGGGCCCTTCGAGAGGTCCAGCCAGGCGAGCGTCAGGAGGGTGTCCCGGTTGACGCCGGCCGAGGCAAGTTTCGAGCCGCCCGCGGGCACCTGCAGGGGGTCGGCGAAGAGGGCCTGCGACTGCGTGTAGAGCGTGTTGACGGGGATGGGCCCCTCACCGAACCCCTTGGCCAGGATGGCGCGCTTGAACACCGACAGGAGCATGCGGGGCCAAAAATAGGTCGCGGCGAACCAGGTGGCGGCCATGACCGCGCCGAAGATCAGGAGGTGCTCCAGTCTCACGGCGTCGCGCCTTCCACCCTGGCCACGGCCGGCACCACGTAGCTTCCCGCCAGGATCGCCGGGCCCGGCTGGTAGACGCGGAGCCACAAAATGAACTTTCCGGACGGCGCGGGAAGCCAGTTTGCGTCCCGTCCAGGCGGAGCCGCGGCCTGGATGTGGATGTCGACGGACCCGTCAGGGTTGGGGATGAGCCCGGACCGGTCGCCCACGCTGTACCTCCGGAGGGGATTGGGGACGAAACGGTTCCGCGCATCGCCCATGGTGAGCGACCAGAAGGCGTCGTTCGGCGGCAGGCCGCCGGCAGGGAACCGGAGGAGGTAGCGGTGCCGGCCGTCCAGCGCCGCACCATTCCCATCCGAGTTGGTCCACCAGTACACCGCTTCCTCTGCCGTGTTGACGGGGCCGGGGAACAGTTGCGCGCAGGCCGCCCGCATCAGCATGCCGTTGCCCGGATTGCCCAGCCGGGGCATGGTGGTCCACCCGTTGGTCCTCACCGCTTTGATCCTCGCGTAGGCCTGGGCTGTCACAAAGGCCAGGCCGAAGCCGATCAGGAAACCCTGCAGCACATCGCTGCGGACCGTCCGCGTCAACGGCAGGAAGAGCATGGCGAGGATGAACGCCACGCAGACCGTGCCGACCAGGGCCGCAAAGTACGTGTAGGTCCTGCTCACCCTTGGATTCCCGCCGCGTCCCGGCGGACCAGCCGGAGCTCGGGCAGTTCCTCCCACTCCACGGGCAGGGTGTTGCGCTTGCCGTCGGGCCGGAACCCCTGCTTCAGGTAGAAGGCGAGCGCCCGCGGATTGTTCTCCAGCACCCAGAGGTAGGACGGACCGGGGCCGACGGCGGCACGCACCAGGGCTGCCCCCAGGCCGGTCCCATAGGTGCGCCGGAGGGTATAGAGCGAGTACAGCTCCACGGGTTCGGGGGCGTCGTCCTCCCGGCCCGGGCCTGCGTCGGCATAGCCCACCAGTTCGCCGGTGGCGTCGAAGGCAAGGATCCGCGGATCTCCGGTGGCCAGGAACGCACGCCGGCGCTCCACCCGTTCCGGGATGGCTGCCCGGCGCCGCTGGAAGAACTCCGGTGACAGCAGGTGCCGGTAGCACTCCTCGTGCGCCAGCGTCTGCATCAGCACCACTGCCCCGGCGTCCTCCGGGGTGGCCTGGCGAAGTCGAAAGTCCATGGCGCCAGCCTAGCCAGTCGGACCGGCACCCGGGCCGGCCGCCGCCGTCGTACCCCTGCAATCTCCGCCGGGGCGCCGGCGATCCTGCGCAACTTAAGATGAGGCATGGACTTCGAGGACGTACTCCTGACCGTGGCCGGCGCGGCACTGATTCTGCTGATGGTGGCCGACGTCTTCCACACGCTCCTGTACCCGCACGGCTCGGGTCCGGTGGGCCGGACCATCATGCGCGGGTTCTGGCTGGCATCCAGGAAGCTCAGGGGCGGAGCCTCCACCGTCGCTGCACCGCTGGCCATGGCCGCCGTCATCGCGGCGTGGGCCGCCCTGGCTGCGGTGGGCTGGGCGCTGCTGTACCTCCCGCACCTTCCGGACGGGTTCTCCTACTCGGCCGACGTGCCCCGGCAGGCCGACTTCGCCGAGGCCCTGTATATCTCTCTGGTGGCCCTCTCCACCGCGGGATTCGGCGAGATCGTGGCGACGCATCCGCTGCTGCGGCTGGTGATGGCGTTCCAGGCCGTGGCCGGTTTCGGCCTGCTCACCGCCACCGTCTCGTGGATCCTGCAGACCTACCCCGCCCTGAGCCGGCGGCGCGCGCTGGCCCATCAACTGAACCTCTTCCGGGAGGCGGCCGGCCCGTCCGGCATCGCTTCCCTTGAGGCCCGGCACGCTGCTGCCCTGCTGGAATCGATGGCCGGAAACGTGGCCTCCGTCAGCATCGACCTGCTGTCCTTCCACGAGACCTACTATTTCCACGAGGTGGAGCAGCGCGGGTCCCTTCCGGCCACCATCGCCTATGCCCACCGCCTGGCCTCAGATGCCCAGGACAGCGACAACCCCGAGCTTCGGTTCGCCGGGCGGATGCTCTACGCGGCACTGGAGGACCTGGCCGGGGTGCTGCGGGGAAAGTTCGGCCACGTGGGAGACACATCCTCCGATGTGTTCGACCACTACGAGCTGCACCACCGCCACCGGCGCCCTCCCGGGCCACGGCAGTAGCCGCGGTGCCTGCGGCCCGGCTTGCTAGGGTCTGCGTATGGCTTCCCACTTCCACTCCATGGACGACGTCATCAACGAGCCCTGGCGCATCCAGTTCGAGTTCTTTATTGACGAGCACCGGGAGATGCTCAACGAGTGCCTGGCCGGGCTCACCGAGGAGCAGGCCCGGCGCCGGATGGTTCCCTCCCGCACCACCCTGCTGGGGCTGGTGAAGCATGCCACCTTCGTGGAGAAGGTCTGGTTCGACGAAGCCTTCACCGGCCGTCCCCGCAGCGGGATAGGCATTCCCGCCACCCCTGACGAATCGTTCATCCTGGCTGACGGCGACACCATCGCCTCCGTACGGGCGGCCCACCGGGAGGCCTGCGCCGCATCCCGGGCAGCGGCCGCCCCTCTTGGCCTCGACGACGTAGTGACCGGCAACCGGCGGGGGCCGCTCCCGCTGCGCTGGGTCTACCTCCACATGCTGCGGGAGCTGGCGCAGCACTGCGGGCACGCGGACATCCTGCGCGAACAGATCCTGGCAGCCGAAAATCCAGAGTGACCCCGCCCCGGCGTGAAAGCGGGCGGCTACCTCCGCCGGTGCCCTGACTTGATGTGGATGGGCAGGAAACGCCGCGGGCCCGTCATCTCGCCCCGGTGAGTCAGAGCCACGGCGGCTACCACCAGCCACATCGCAGCCGCCTGCCCCCAGGGGTAGACCTGCTGGGGAACTCCTGGGGTCAGCGGGTTGAGGATGAACTGGAACGCCGCCAGGCTGGCGTGCATCAACGCCGCCACGGAGACGCTCCCCGTGTGCTCATACACCCAGACCATGAGCACCCGGTAGGCCGTCAGCTGGCCGGCCAGCACCGCGGCGACCCACAGCGGCATGAAGACCGTCAGGGGCACGCCCCCGTTCGTCCCGCCGCCGCCCCAGAAGTTCACGAAGAAGTGCCAGGCTCCCCACAGCACCCCCACCAAAACCCCTGTCCAAAGAATGCTGTAGTGCTCCCTGGCCCTGGGAATGGCGAAGCCGGTCCAGCCGATCTCCTCGAGCAGCCCGACCACCAGCCCCAGGACGGCGGCCGAGACAAGTGTCCCCGCCCGGTCCGGCTCGGTGGCAATCCGCGGCGCATAGTCCAGGGAAGAAATCCAGAGCACCAGAACGGGGACGGCCAGCGTCACGGGAGCGACCAGCAGGGCGAAGAGGTACCAGCGCCCGTCGACGCGCCAGGTGAGCAGCCGGGCCCAAAGGTCCCGGTAGCCGTCCCGCCCCGACAGGATCCCCGTCAGGACCAGGCCGGCCACCGCGGGCCCCAGCAGCATGGCCGGCACGGTGGCGGGGAGGGTGCGCTGGAATTGTTCCGGTGTGGGCGAGAGGCCGCCAGTGACTGCCCACACGGCCGTCACGATGGCGCCCCAGGACAGGAGGAAGGTCACGGCGAAGTACCACGGCAGCGGGTGCTGACGTACGGAGCCCGCCAGTGGTTGCATGGAATTCCTCCGCCCTTCAGGCCACGAGCCGGGCCACCAGCTCCCCGCGGCTGCCGACGCCGATCTTTTCAAACAGCGACTTCAGGTGGTCGTGCACCGTGTGCGGGGAAATGAACAGGTGCCGGGCGATCTCCGCCGTCGAGCTTCCCGCCAGCACCTCCAGGCACACGTCCCGTTCCCGGGCGGTGACCCCGTATGCCATCAACAGCAGGCCGGCGAGGTCGTGGGTGGTGGCCGGTTCCACGGTGACCACCATCTGTTCGGGGTCGTCGCCGGTGATCAGGCGGCTGGCCTGCAGCACCACCCAGCTGTTCCCGGCGTCGCGCATCCTGGCCCGCGCGGTTCCCGATGCCGCGGCAGAGGCCTGCGCCACCACCGAAAACAGCGTCTGGCTGAAGCGGCCGGGGGCGGCCTCCTCCACGTCGGCAAGCCAGGAGGCGGCGGCAGGCGTGGCTGCGCGCAGGTCGCCGTGCAGCCCGGCCAGGACGATCACGGGCCCGACGGCGGCCGGCCCGGCGGGGTGCGCCACCCGGACCGCTGCCCTGGTGGCGGCCGCAAGGGTGGCCGTCACCGCGCCCAGGAATTCCACTTCCCGGTCGGAAAAGTCGGGGCCGCCCTGCCGGAAGATGCTGCCCACTCCCCAGCACAGCTCGTCCACCCGGAAGGCTGCGCGCAGCTCATGGTCAAAGCCCAGCGGCTTGATCAGCTCGTTGATCCGGACGCTGCGGGCCACCTCCCGGTACGGTGCGTCCGAGATCCTGGCGACGGGGTGGGGGCGGCGCAGCAGCTCGGCGAACGTGTTGGGTTCCTGGCCCGTGTATTCGGACTGGGCAAAGCGGAGGAAGTACTCTTCGAACTGGTGCTCCGCCACCGGCCACGGCTTCCAGTTGGTGACGGAGGTCATCACCATGGAGGCGGGGTCGACGCCGGCCCAGCACCCCTGCTCGAACGGCACCTCCCGCTGCACCACGGCGAGCGCCGAGGTGTAGAGGTCAGGCAGGTCCATGCCGCCGGCGGCCAGGGCGGCGATGTCACGCCGGGCACGCTCCGCGCGCTCCTCCCACATACCTCAAGTATCCGCCCGCCGGGCAGCGCGGCAATCCCCCAAACCGGGGGTTTTCCCGTCCGCCGAAACCCCCGGCGAGGGGATCGCGGCCGCCCATGCCGCCGTCGTATTTTCCCCTTACGGCGCCCTTACCTGGGCGTCCGGATGGACAGGACGGGAGCAAGGGAGGCTGCAATGGGACAGGCACGCGGGGTCATGGACCGGCTGATGGCGGCCATGGCCGCGAAGGACAAGGAGGCGCTCGCAGGGTGTTACGCCGCAGACGCTGCGCTCCGGACCCCGGACCGGGACGGAATCACCGGGCGTGAGGCAATCGCACGCTACTTCGCCGGTTTCTGGGAGGCCATGCCCGACGTCCGGTACGAGCACGCGGACCGGCACGAGGCCGGGAATGTGGCTATTGATGAAGGCTTCGTGGTGGGGACGAACACCGGGCCGCTGGCCCTGCCCACGGGCGGGACCCTGCCGTCCACCGGGAGGCAGGTCCGGGTGCGCAGCTGCGACGTCGCGACGGTGGAGGACGGGCTCATCACCTCGCATCGCGCCTACTTCGACCAGCTGGAACTCCTGGGCCAGCTCGGGCTGCTGCCCGAGCCGGCCCAGGGGTAAGGGCCTACCCGCTATACGCCGGCAGCCGCGGCGACGTTCGGCGTTTCCTCCGATGCCCCGGCGAGACGGATCCAGGTGTCCACCACGGTATCCGGGTTCAGGGAGACCGAATTGACGCCCTCCTTCACCAGCCATTCGGCAAAGTCCGGGTGGTCACTGGGACCCTGGCCGCAGATGCCCACGTACTTTTCCCGGGCGCGGCACGCTTTGATGGCCATGCTGAGCAGCTTCTTCACGGCGGCGTCCCGCTCGTCGAAGCTGTTGGCCACGATCGCCGAGTCGCGGTCCAGGCCCAGCGTCAGCTGCGTCATGTCGTTGGAGCCGATGGAGAACCCATCGAAGTACTCCAGGAACTCATCGGCGAGCAGCGCGTTGGACGGCAGTTCGCACATCATGATCACCTCGAGCCCGTTCTCGCCGCGGCGCAGGCCGTTCTCGGCGAGCAGTTCGATGACGCCCTGCGCCTCATCCAGGGTCCGCACGAACGGGATCATCAGCTTGACGTTGGTCAGGCCCATCTCGTTGCGGACGAAGGACAACGCCTCGCACTCAAGGTCGAAGCAGTCCCGGAAGGACGGCTCCAGGTAGCGGGAGGCACCGCGGAAGCCGATCATGGGGTTCTCTTCGTGCGGCTCGTAGGCCGGGCCGCCGATCAGGTTGGCGTATTCGTTGGACTTGAAGTCGGACATCCGGACGATCACGGGCTCCGGGGCGAAGGCGGCGGCGATGGTGGCCACGCCTTCGGCCAGGCGCTTGATGTAGTAGTCGCGCGGGCTGTCGTAGGCGCTGATGCGGTCCCGGATCTCCGCTGCCACGTCTGCCGGCTGGCTGTCCAGGTTCAACAGGGCCTTGGGGTGGATACCGATCTGCCGGTTGATGATGAATTCCAGCCGGGCCAGGCCCACGCCGTGGTTGGGCAGCTGCGCGAACGTGAAGGCCTGCTCCGGGGTGCCCACGTTCATCATCACCTTCACCGGCGCCTCCGGCAGATTGGTGATGCCGGTTTCCTCCACGCTGAAGTCCAGCAGCCCCTGGTAGATGGCCCCGGTCTCACCGTCGGCGCAGGACACGGTGACTTCCTGGCCGTCAGAGAGGGCGTCGGTGGCGTTGCCGGTGCCCACGACGGCGGGAATCCCCAGTTCACGGGCGATGATGGCGGCGTGGCAGGTGCGTCCGCCGCGGTTGGTGACGATGGCCGAGGCACGCTTCATGATCGGTTCCCAGTCGGGGTCGGTCATGTCCGCCACCAGGACGTCGCCGGTCTGGAAGGAGGCCATCTGGTCAATGGCGGTCAGGATCCGGACCTTCCCGGCCCCGATCCGCTGGCCGATGGCGCGGCCTTCCACCAGCACCGGGCCGGTGCCGTTGAGGCGGAACCGGCTCATGCTGCCCGGCGCCCGGCGCGACTGCACGGTTTCCGGCCGGGCCTGCAGGATGTACAAGCCGCCGTCGATGCCGTCCTTGCCCCACTCAATGTCCATCGGGCGGCCGTAATGCTTCTCAATGGCGACAGCGTGGCGGGCGAGCTGCTCCACGTCGTCGTCCGTCAGGCTGAAGCGGGCGCGCAGGGAGTCCTCCACCGGCACGAAGTCGATGGTGCGGCCGATCTCGCTGTTGGTGGTGTAGGTCATCTGCAGCGCCTTCTCGCCGAGGCCGCGCTTGAGGATCGCGGGACGGCCGGCGGCCAGGGCGGGCTTGTACACGTAGAACTCGTCCGGGTTCACGGCGCCCTGCACCACGGCTTCGCCGAGCCCGTAGGAGGAGGTGACGAAGACGGCGTCCTGGAACCCCGACTCGGTGTCCATGGTGAACATGACGCCGGACGCGCCGACGTCGGAGCGCACCATCCGCTGGATGCCCGCCGAGAGTGCCACCTCGGCGTGCTCGAACTTGTGGTGCACGCGGTAGGCGATGGCGCGGTCGTTGTAGAGCGAGGCGAAGACGTCCTTGATCGCCTGGAGGATGTTCTCGATCCCGCGGACGTTCAGGAAGGTTTCCTGCTGCCCGGCGAAGGAGGCATCCGGAAGGTCCTCGGCGGTGGCGCTGGAGCGGACGGCCCAGGACAGGTCGGCGGAGCCGGTGTGCTTGTCGACCAGCTGCTGGTACGCCTCGCGCACCTGTGCCTCGAAGTCCGGCAGGAAGGGGGTGTCGCGGACCAGGGCCCGGATTTCCTGGCCGGCGGAGGCCAGGGCGGTCACGTCGTCGGTGTCCAGCCCGACCAGCCGGTCGGCGATTTTCTGGTCCAGGCCCGAGTCGGCCAGGAACCGGCGGTAGGCGTCCGCGGTGGTGGCGAAGCCGTCCGGGACCTGCACGCCGGCGGAGGTGAGGTTCTGCACCATCTCGCCCAGGGAGGCATTCTTGCCGCCCACCTTGTCCAGGTCCTTGAGTCCAAGTTCAGAGAACCACAGAACGTCCGTCGTCATAATTGCTGCTCCTTTGCAGTGGGGTGGCGTAGGCGTGGACCGGCCGCCCACGGTAGTGGGCGGCCGGATGAAAATTCCTGTCAACAGTGGCAGGTTCCCGGCACACTTTCCACATGATGTGCCCCACACCACATCTGTTAAAAGTTTTGTCAGTGCTTGAGGTTCATCCGCTGCAGGATGGTGGCCGCCATTTCCTCCACGGAGACGGTGGCCGAGTTCAGGTACGGGATCCGGTGCGAGACATACAGCTGCTCGGCGCTGCGCAGCTCAAAACCGCACTGCCGCAGTGACGCGTAGGGCGAGCTGGGGCGCCGTTCGGTACGGATCTGGCTCAGACGCAGCGGGTTGGAGGACAGGCCGAAACACTTCGACACGAACGGCCGCAGCGGTTTGGGCAGCCCGTCCCGCTGGAAGTCCTCATCCACCAGCGGGAAGTTCGCCGCGAAGATCCCGTGCTGCAGCGCCAGGTACATGGTGGTGGGCGTCTTGCCGCACCGGGACGGGGCCACCAGGATCACCTGGGCCTTTTCCAGCGCACGCAGGCTCTGCCCGTCGTCGTGCTCCATCGCGTACTCCACCGCCGCCATCCTGGACTGGTACCGGGCGGCGTTTCCCAGCCCGTGCGCCCTGCCCGGTTCGCCGCTGGCGGGCGTGCCCAGCGCCTCTTCCAGGACACCCACGTGGGTGCCGATCAGGTCAACGATGACGCCCTTGCAACCGGCCAGGATCTGCCGGATCTCGCTGCTGACGGCGGTGGAGAAGACCAGCGGCCGGGGCCCGGTGGCGGCCAGGCCGTCGATGGTGCGCACCACGGACCGCGCCTGTTCGGCAGTGGTGATGAACGGGATGGTGACGCGGTCAAAGTCGGCCACCGGGAACTGGGTCAGCAACGTGTTGCCCAGCGTTTCCGCGGTGATGCCGGTACTGTCCGAAAGAAAGTAGACAGGCCGTAGAGCAGCAGTGGTCATGGCATCGACTTTAGTGCCCGCCGGAGTCAGGCACCCAAACGGCCGGGACCGCGGCGGGCAGCCGGGGATGCTCCACCTGCCCGCCGGTGCCTTGGCGTCAGGCCGCTTTGACCGGCGACTTTCCGCCGGAGGACGCGGCTTGGTTTTCGCGGGCCAGGAACGCGGAGAGTTCGCCGATGGTGCTCATGAGCGGGGCCGGGAAGACGACGGTGGTGTTCTTGTCGACGCCGATTTCCACCAGGGACTGCAGGTTCCGGAGCTGCAGCGCCAGCGGGTGGGCCATCATGGTGTCGGAGGCGTCACCGAGGGCAGCTGCCGCGATGGCTTCGCCTTCGGCGGCGATGATCTTCGCCCTCTTTTCACGTTCGGCTTCGGCCTGGCGGGCCATGGCGCGTTTCATGCTGTCAGGCAGTTGGATGTCCTTCAGCTCCACCAGGGTGACCTCCACACCCCATTCGACGGTGAGTACGTCGAGGATTTCGCGGATGTCGCCGTTGATCCGTTCGGTCTCGGACAGCGTCTGGTCCAGCGTGTGGCGGCCCACGACTTTGCGCAGGGTGGTCTGGGCGATCTGGTCGATGGCTGCGGCCACGTTTTCGATCGCGATGACTGACTTCACGGCGTCCACCACACGGTAGTAGGCCACCGCAGAGACATCGACGCTGACATTGTCCTGCGTGATGATGCCTTGGGACTGGATGGGCATGGTGACGATGCGCAGGCTGACCAGCGGCAGCCGGTCGATGACCGGGATGATCAGCCGCAGCCCTGGATCCCTGACGCCAACAACCCTGCCAAGCCGGAACAGCACGCCCTTCTCGTACTGGCGCACGATCCGGATGGACATCCTGGCAACGACCAGCAGCAGGACCACAAGGACAATAACAAGGATGGTGGTGGGGTCCATCAGGATCCCCTCCTGTGGGTGGCGGGACGTGCCGTCGCCGGGCCGGCGCCGTGACAGGTGCCCTGCCTCCATTGTCCCACCAAAAGGCGGCGAATGCCCTGGGCCCTTGGGCCCGCGGGAAAGCGACCGACCCGGGGCTAGACTGGCTGGGTAAGGACGGATTGGGGGATCCATGGCGGCGCTGCCGCCGTTCCGCTGGTCGGTCGCAGCCAGCGGATCCAAGGACCACCATGACCTTCTTCCAGGACTTCCCCGTCCCTCCCCTGCCGCCGCGGCCGCGGTCTACCAGGCACGTCCCGCCCCCTTGGGTGGCTGCACCCGCGTATGAACTGCCTGCCGTTGTCCATCTCGGCCTGTTCGTGAGCCGGACGCCGGGAATGGTGGTGGCGGTCAAGAGCGCGGACGTGTTCTCCACCGGATGCGTGTTCAACCTGTCCTGGCTGTTCCGCCGGACCGATCAATCCGATAGGGACTGGGACGATTTGCAGCCGCTGTTCTTCCAGCCCGGCAGGGGCTTTCGCGGGCGCAGCGAACGACATACCGGGTTGATGTTCGGCGTCGAATTTCCTGACGGTTCAAAAGCGAGCACCGGCAGCCAAATTCCCTACGGGCTGGTGGAGCCGGGCACCAACCCGGAGCCTCCGGTCCTCGCCCTGAACGGCGGCGGGGGCGGCGGGGGCGATGAAGAGTTCTCCGGCAGCGGCACCCTCTGGCTGTGGCCGCTTCCGCCTGCCGGCGACCTTCGGCTGGTTTGCCAGTGGACGGATTTCGGCCTGGAGGAAACCTCATTGATGCTCGACGGCGGGGCCTTGCGTCAGGCAGCGGCGTCCGTTCAGCCGTACTGGCCAGAGGAGGAGCGCAGCAATGGGTGACCTTACCGGGCTTGTCCTGTTTGTCCTCGTCGGCGCGGTCTTCTTCTACATCCTGTACGGCGTCATCCGTGCCGGCGTCCGCGACGGGATCCGCCAGGCCGACGAGCGGCGTGCCCGCCGCTCCGGGGAGTACACCCAGCACGGGCAGTAGGCCCGCCGACTTCAGGGAACCGGAGCATACTGGTCCTATGAACGCGACCGGTGCCGCGCAGTGGCTCCCCTGGCTGGTCCTCATCCCCTGCCTGGCCGTTTGGGGCTACAGCCTGGTGGACTTCAGCCAGACGGACGAACGGGACATGCGGACCTTCGACCGGGACGTCTGGCTGGTGCTCCTCGTCTTCGGCAGCGTGGTGGGCGGAGTTGCGTGGCTCGTGGCGGGCCGCCCCCGCCGGCCCGATGTCCGTCGTCGAACCTAGCCTGCGGCGGCCTGGACCCGGCCGGCACCCACCCTAAATGGCAGTAACGATGCTTCCGTAGCCCTGCAGGAACATCCGGCGCCCCTGGCCTTCGTCCGTCCAGATCCAGATGACGGAGTAATCCGATGTAACGGCGTCCACAACGCCAGTGCCTGCCACGGTTCCTTCGGCAAACCGGACCCGGTCGCCGACGGCCAACCGGGGATGCCTGGTCCGCTTCCTCCTGGGCTTGAGGGCGGTTTGCCCTGCCGTTGCAGGGTCTGACGGGCAGGTACTGACGTGCTGGCGCATGATCTTCCTCTGGGCTCGCGGGCGGACAGTCAGCTCATTACGACCCTGCCCGCTGCTCCCAGGTCACGCGCTGGGCGTGGTGGAAAAAGACTAACGCGGCGGCGCCCGTTTGGGCACCGCCGCGTCCTTTCACACCGAGTGTGACTGGTTCATCCCGTCACCTGCTGGATGGTCAGTCCGGGAAGACTCAGTCCAGCGCCGCCACGGAGCCCAGCGCATCCCAGGCGAAGCTGGCCAGCCAGTGCGTGGACATGAAGTCGCCGCTCTCCAGCCCGCGGAGCCCGGCTTTGAGCAGCGGGTCCAGGGCCTCGTTGAGCACGGCCGCCGAGGCGGAGGCCTCCGATATGGAGGATTCGCGGAGCGTGGCGATGATCCGGGCCACCTGCCCGGCGCGGGTCAGGTTCAGGCCATGCAGGTGCACCAGGTAGCCGTCCGTCTCATCCGTCACGCCCACCGGCTGCA
Source organism: Pseudarthrobacter phenanthrenivorans (assembly GCF_000813845.1). GTDB lineage: Bacteria > Actinomycetota > Actinomycetes > Actinomycetales > Micrococcaceae > Arthrobacter > Arthrobacter phenanthrenivorans_B. The sequence continues at coordinate 10,013 of NZ_JWTB01000002.1, read as the reverse complement.
GGATCCGCGACTCGGCGATGAGGTCAGGCAGGAACCCGGCGAACCAGTCGGCGAACCCGTCAGCCGTCAGGACACGGCGCATCAGGTCCGCCTCGCTCAGGCCGGCGGAGAGGAAGTCCTGCCCGCTGAGCTCCCAGTCGCCCGGCCAGCCGCGGTCGTTTCCAAACCACGACCGGGCCGCTTCCTCGCAGGCCGCGGCGGCATCAGCCCGGCCCAGCGACCGGAACGCATCCAGCATGTAGCCCACGCCGAAGGCGGCGTTGGTGTGCAGCCCGTGCCGCACGGGATACTGCGCCTTGGCCATCCAGGCCGCACTGAGGTCCGCCACGGCATCCACCAGGGGATCCAGGGCGGCGCCCCATTCGCGGATCTCCGCATCCGGGGACGCGGAGCAGGTGGCGGCCAGCCGCATCAGCCACGCCCAGCCGTACGGCCGCTCCCAGGACGGGTTGGCCAGCAGGTAGTCCCGTTCCACCGCCAGCTTGGCGGGCGTCAGGTTGGCACCCAGCGCCTGGCGCAGTGACGCAGCGGTGGAGCTGTCCACCCAGGCCGCCGCGCCGCCGTCGGACGCCTTTCCGGTCCCTTCCTGCGCGGCACCCAGCAGGCTGGCACCCAGCCAGTGCATGTGGACGCAGGAGTGCCAGTCGAAGGAGGTGTAGAAGGCGGGGTGGATTTCCTCCGGGATGGGCCGGTCCTGGGCGGACACCTGGGTGTGGTGGGCCGAGTGCGGGAAGGGCTCGGAGAGGTTGCCCAACACCACGGCTGCGTACTCCGGTGCCGCCTGCGCGCGAAGGTCGTTGTCCATCATGCTCCTTTGAAGGCCAGGGTGGGTGGAAAGGGTTAGTGGAAGGCCAGGAAGTACATCAGTGCGATGTTGACCGCCAGCAGCGGAATGGCCGTGCCCACCTGCGCCGTGATGACGCCGTACTTGTTCTTCATCTCCAGCAGCGCGGACGGCACCAGGTTGAAGTTGGCGGCCATGGGCGTGCAGAGCGTGCCGCAGAAACCGGCCAGCATGCCGATGGCGAAGACGATCGCCGGGTCGCCGTGGAAGGTCTCCACCAGCACGGGCCAGCCGATGGCCGCGGTCATGATGGGGAAGGCCGCGAAGCCGTTGCCCATCAGCACGGTGAACAGGAACATGCCCACGCAGTACACGATCACGCCGGCGATCAGCGAGCCTTTGGGCAGCAGGCCGGAGGCCAGGGTGCCCACGGCGGTGCCCACTCCCGCCTTGGTGAACAGGATGCCCAGCGTGGTGAGCATCTGCGGCAGCAGCGCAGCCCAGCCGATGGATTCGAGGATCCGGCGGCTTTCGAAGATGGGCGTCGCCGGGTTCTTGGGCTTGAGGATCACGAGGGCGACGACGACGGCGGCCACGGCGCCGATGGCCAGGGCTACCAGCGTGGTGTTCTTGGGGTCGAGCAGCGGGGTGCCGCCGATGGACAGCACGGGGGCGGCGAGCACGAGGATGACGGTGACCAGGGGCAGCGTCAGGGCCGGAATGAAGAGCTTGTTGCCGAAGCGCTTGGCGAAGGCCTCCCGCTCGTGGACGGTGGAGGTGCGGTGCTTGCCGTGGCCCAGCAGGCCGGTGGAGGCCAGCACCACCAGGATCAGGACGGCGATGCCCAGGATCCAGCCGGGTGCGGTGCCTGCCTGGACCCAGGTGCTGTAGAAGAAGCACAGGCCCAGCAGCCCCCAGAAGGCCGAGCTGCCCCAGCGGCGGGGGTGTTTGGTGTCGGCGGCAATCAATGATGCCCAGGCGACGAACAGAATGCCGATCAGCCAGTAGACGGCTTCAACGTTGATCATTTGGCTTCTCCTGCGGTTTCCTTCTGGGCGGTGAGCTCGTAGTCGCGGTATTCCTTGTCCAGCTGCTTGTCCAGGCGCAGCAGCCGGAAGCCGTGGATGAGGAAGGCCGCGATGGCGGTGGGGATGGCCCAGAGGGCCAGCTGAAGCGGTTCCAGGTGCAGGTGGTAGGTGGTGTCCACGAACGTTGTGATCAGCAGGATGGAGCCGACGGCCACGAACACGTCTTCGCCGAAGAACACGCCCACGTTGTCCGCGCCGGCGGAGTGGCCCTTGATCTTCTCGCTGATCTTCTCCGGCACATGGCCGTAGCGGCGCAGCGCGGCGCCCTCGGCCATGGGGAACACCAGCGGGCGGACGGTCTGGGCGTGGCCGCCGATGCTGTTCAGGCCCACCGCGGCGGTGATCTGGCGGACGGCCAGGTAGCCGATCAGGACGCGGCCTGCCGTGAGCTTGGCGAGCCGGCCGATGAGGACCTTGGCCTGCTCCTGCAGCCCGAAGAACTCGATGATGCCCACCACCGGCAGCACCGCCACGAAGATGGTGACGGAGCGGCTGCTGGCGAAGCCGGTGCCGAACGAGTCAAGGATCTGCGCGGGGTTCATCCCGCCCAGCAGTGCGGTGACGATGCCGGCGACGGTGACGACAATCAGGGGGTTCAGGCGGATGGCGAAGCCAACGATCACCAGCAGCACCCCGATGAGTACAAGCATGATTATCCCTTCCCAGGGGACCCGTGACGGGTCTGCGAAAGTGGGGGCCGGCGCGTCCGTGGGTTGGTCAAGTGGGGGTGACGGCGCCGAGGGGCGGGAGCCCCTGTCACGTTGGGGCTGCAGGGTTAAGTGAGCTGCAGAACAACGGTGTGATCTAAAGCATAGCTTTTTGTTCAACAATCCTGCAACCCCCCTTTTTGGGGAAGGGTTGGCTAGCGGCCGACGGCGTCGAGCAGCTGGGCCTCGGCGCGGTCCAGGTAGGCGGCCAGGAAGTCCGCTGCCGCGGCGAGTTCCCCGGTCTCCAGGAGTTCCACGATCTTCGCGTTGTCCTCCACGTACGGTTCGTGGAAGGCGGGGTTGGCGGCCATGGAGTGGAACACCAGCCGCATCTCGGCCAGCACCTGGTCCATCAGGCTGTTGAGCCGCTCGCTTCCGGCGCGGTCAACGATGGCTCGGTGGAAGTCCTGGTTGGCTCCGGCCATGCCGGGGATGTCCCCCTCCGCGGCGGCGGCCCTGGCGGCCTTGATGATGCCCGCCAGGACCTCCGTCGGGGCGTCGCGGGACCAGAGCACCGCGGCGGGCTCCAGGAACCGCCGGACACGGTAGATTTCGCGGATATCGTCAGCGGTGGGGTGCGCCACGAACACGCCGCGGTTGGGGATCCGGGTGACGATGTGCTCGGCATGGAGCGCCGTGAAGGCTTCCCGGAGCGTGTTCCGGGACACGCCAAGTGCCTCCCGGAGGGCTTCCTCCGCGAGCTTCGAACCGGGCTTGAGCTGGCCGGCCGCGATCCTGCTGCGGAGCTGGGCGGCCACCCACAAGCCGGTTTCGGCGTGCTTGGTGGTTCTGGCCTGGGCTTGGAGATCGGCCAGTACCTCGTCAAACGTCATGGCACCACGATATCCGGCAGGACACCGGTACCCTGTCCGCACGGGACGTATTCCGCCATCATGGTGACCATGACGTGGCTTGACGGCCTCCGGTTCGACCCGATCGCCCCGCTGCTGTCCAGTGGCCACCCTGCCGTGCGCTCCTGGGCCGTCCGCGAGCTGGTCGCCGGGCCGGGAGGGCTGCCAGCCGCTCCCGCGGGTGCGCCGGACGAGGCACTCTGGGACCTTCCGGTCCCCCGCCGGATCCTGCGGCACCAAGCGGCGGATGGGTCGTGGGCCTATCCGGGAAAACGGCCCCGGGACCGCATGGACTACGACCTGCTGGAGACCTACCGGCAACTCGGGTTCCTCGTCGAGATGTTCGGGCTCACCCGCCGGCATCGGGCCATCGCCGCGGCCGCCGGTTATGTGCTTTCACACCAGTCCGGGCTGGGTGACCTTCGGGGGATTTACGGCAACCAGGTGTCTCCCAACTACACGGCGGCCCTCATCGGACTCCTGTGCAAAGCGGGGTACGGCGACGACCCGCGCGTAGAACGCGCGTTCAGCTGGCTTGAGGCGTCGCGGCAGGACGACGGCGGCTGGGCCCTTCCCATCCGCACCCGTGGGAGGAATCTGGACGCGCTGGACGAGCCGCAGACCATTCCCGGCGATCCGGCGCAGCCGTTCTCGCACCTGATCACCGGGGTGGTGCTCAGGGCCTACAGTGCCCATCCCGCGCCCGGCGCAAGCACCTCCGCACAGAGGGCCGCGGAAATGCTGGCGGCCCGCTTCTTCGAGCCGGACGCCTATCCTGACAAGGGCCGCGTCTCCGACTGGACCGAGTTCTGCTTTCCCTTCTGGATGACGGACCTCGTTTCCGCCCTCGACGCCATCAGCATCATCCGCCCCGGCCTGCGAACGGAAAAAACCAATCAGGCGCGTGACTGGCTCTCCGCGCACCAGGAACCGTCAGGGCTCTTCACCGGCCACCTGCTCCGGGACAGGTTCCACGACCTCCAGCTCTGGTTCAGCCTTGCGGTCTGCCGCGTGTTCGCGCGGATGCCCTCGTGACGTGCGCTCAGGAAATGGTGGTGAGCACCTGCCCGGGCCCGACGGCGTCTCCGGCCGCGGCGTACAGCTCACCGACTGTCCCGGCGCGGTGTGCGGCCACGGCCGTCTCCATCTTCATGGCTTCGAGCACCAGCACCGCTTCGCCTTCCTCGACGCTGGCCCCGGGCTCAGCCAGCCACTTGACCACGGTGCCGGCCATGGTGGCCAGCAGGTCGCCGTCGTTCGTCTCCTGCAGCGTCTCCCCGCTGGCGTCCGGGCTTTCGGCATGCCGCCGGCCACCGCCGTCGAGCAGGGAATCCAGCAGCGCTTTGGGCAGTCCCAACTCCATCCGCTTGCCGTCCACCTCGATGCCGATGGTCCGGCGGGCTTCATCCGGCGCGGCCGGGCTGAAGGCCGGGTCCGCGTCCAGGGCGGTGGCGAATTCGTTCTCAATCCAGGTGGTGTAGGTGTCCAGCCGGTCCTCGCGGGTGAAGTCCGGCGCCCCGACCACTGCCCGGTGGAAGGGCAGCACGGTGGCCAGTCCGCCGATCCGGAAGTCCTGCAGGGCGCGGCGGGCACGCCGGAGGGCCTGCTGGCGGTCTGCACCGGTGACCACCAGCTTGGCCAGCAGCGAGTCGAACTGCCCGGGCACCGTAGAGCCGGCACGGACGCCCGTATCCAGCCGGATCCCGGGCCCGGTGGGCACCTCGAAGGATTCCACGGTCCCGGGCGAGGGCAGGAATCCGCGGCCCGGATCCTCGGCGTTGATGCGGAATTCGAAGGCGTGGCCGCGCGGCTCCGGGTCCTCCAGGACGGGGAGCTGCTCCCCCGCCGCGATGGCCAGCTGGGCAGCCACCAGGTCCACGCCGGAGGTCTCCTCGGTGATCGGGTGCTCCACCTGCAGCCGCGTGTTGACCTCCAGGAAGCTGAGGAAACCGGAGCCGTCCAGCAGGTACTCCACGGTGCCGGCGCCGACATATCCGGCCTCCCGGCAGATGGCCTTGGCAGAGGCATGGATGGCGGCCCGCTGGTCCGGCGTGAGGAATGGCGCGGGGGCTTCCTCCACGAGTTTCTGGTGGCGGCGCTGCAGCGAGCAGTCGCGCGTGCCCACCACCACCACATTGCCGTGCGTGTCCGCAATGACCTGTGCTTCCACGTGGCGGGGGCGGTCCAGGAATTTCTCCACGTAGCACTCGCTGCGGCCAAAGGCTGCAAGGGACTCGCGGACCGCCGAGTCGAAGCTTTCCTCGATATCGGCCAGGTTCCGGACCACTTTGAGGCCGCGTCCGCCGCCGCCGAAGGCAGCCTTGATGGCCACGGGGAGGCCCACCTGCTCGGCGAAGGCACGGACCTCGGCGGCGCTGTCCACGGGCCCGTCACTGCCGGGTGCCAGCGGGGCGCCGGCCCGGACGGCCACCTCGCGGGCGCTGACCTTGTCGCCCAGCAGGCGGATGGTGTCCGGGGAGGGGCCGATCCAGGTCAGGCCGGCGTCCAGCACGGCCTGGGCAAAGCCTGCGTTCTCGGACAGGAAGCCGTAGCCGGGGTGGACGGCGTCGGCGCCGCTCTTGGCCGCAATGGCCAGGATCTTGTCGATGTCCAGGTAGGTTTCCTGGGGCCTGGATCCGGCCAGCGAGTACGCCTCCGTGGCTGCTGAGACGTGCAGCGCATCGGCGTCGGGGTCGGCGTAGACTGCCACGCTTTCCAGGCCTGCGTCGTCGCAGGCACGGGCGATCCGGACGGCGATCTCGCCGCGGTTGGCTATGAGGACTTTACGCATGGGGGCTTTCCTTAGCTGTTTCGGGCAGTTCTGCCGGGGGTGCTGCAGCGGTGAACCGCACGGCGGCGCCCGGGGGAAGTTGGGCCGCTTTGTCCAGGTCCGCGTGGACGACGACGGCGATCACCGGGTATCCGCCCGTCACCGGGTTGTCGGAGAGGAAGAGGACAGGCTGGCCTTCCGGCGGCACCTGGATGGCGCCCCGGACCGTTCCTTCGCTGGCCAGTTCACCGTCGCGGCTCCGGGTGAGGGCGTGGCCGTTGAGGCGCAGTCCGATCCGGTTGGACTGCGGCGTGACGGTCCAGTCCTGTTCCAGGAAGTCCTGCAGGGTTTGGGCACTGAACCAGTCCTGCCGGGGTCCGGGCACCACGCGGAGCACGGTTGCCGCGGACTGGTCCGGAAGGGGTGACGACTCGGGGTGGCCCACGATGCTGCCCGGCTTCGGTGCGAGCACGGGAAGGATGGTTCCAGCCTGGAGCGGTTCGGGCCCGATCCCGGACATGGTGTCCGTGGACCGGCTCCCCAGCGCGTCGGGGCCGCCGATCCCGCCGCGGACGCCGAGGTAGGAGCGGAGCCCTGCCGTGGGGTTTCCCACCGTCAGCCTCTCCCCTGCCAGCAGCGCGAAGGGGGCGCCGCACCCGGGGTGCCGGGCCGCCGTTGTACCTGCTGCCGCGTCTTCCGGCGGCGTGATCCCAAGTGGAACCTCTGCGCCGGTGACGGCCAGGACCTGGTCCGAGAGGGCCTCGAGTTCCAGGCCGCCGAAGAGGAGTTCGATGCCGGCCGCGTCCTCGGCGTTGCCCACCAGGCGGTTGGCGCGGCGGAGGGCCGCCCGGTCCATGGCGCCGGCGCTGCTGACGCCGAGGGAGGCGTAGCCCGGGCGGCCCAGGTCCTGGATGGTGGCCTGGAGTCCCGGCTTCCGGACGGCAAGCCCTGCGGTGGCGGGGTCTGTTGCCGCGGTGCTGGCCGCGCCCGGCCCGCGCTGTTCGGTCACAGCGTGGTCGGTCACGGTGGCCTGCGCCCGCACCGCGTTGAAGCGGACCGTGTCGCCGGGCCGGATCAGGGCCGGGTTTTCGCGGTCCAGGTCCCACATGACTGCTTCGGTCCGGCCGATCAGCTGCCAGCCGCCGGGCGACTGCCGGGGGTAGACCGCCGAGTACGCGCCGCCCAGTGCCACGGCACCGGCGGGCACAGCCGTCCTCGGTGAGTGGCGCCGCGGCACTTCCAGGCGGGAATCTTCGCCCGTGAGGTAGGCGAAGCCGGGGGCGAAGCCGGCAAAGGCGGCGGTCCAGAGCTGGCCTTTGTGGGCGGCAACGACTCCCTGGCGGTCCAGCCCGGTGAGCTTCGCGACCTCGTCCAGGTCCTCGCCGTCGTACACCACGTCGATGGTGACCAGCGTGCTCTCGGTGCCGGCCGGGGCTTCCAGGTCGATGCTGCGCACGTGAGTGGCCAGGGCCCGTGCCGCGTGGGGCGAGTCCGTGGTGATGAGGACGGTCCGGGCCGCGGCAATGACGTCAACCTGCCCCGGCTGGGGGTGTGCGGTGAGTTGCGCCTGGAGGCTGAGGACGGAGTCCAGGGTGGGGAGCTCCACCAGGATGGCGCAGTCTCCGGCGGCCCGGATACCGGTCAGTGCGGCGTGTGGCGGCTTCTGTGCCTGCTGCTGTGTGGTGGGCATGGCTAGGCGAAACTTTGGATCTGGATGCCGGCGTCCAGCAGCGCGGCGCGGACGGCGGCGGCCATGGCAACGGCACCCGGCGTGTCACCGTGCAGGCAGATGCTTTCGGCCTTGACCTGTACCAGCGAGCCGTCGATGGCCCGGACCACGCCGTCCCCGGCCAGGCGCAGGACATGTTCGACGACGTCCTCCACCTTGTGCAGCACGGCGCCGGGCTCGCGGCGGGACACCAGGGTGCCGTCCGGGTTGTAGGCGCGGTCGGCGAAGGCTTCGGCCACGGTCCGCAGCCCGGCGGCGTCGGCCTGGCGCTGGATCTCGGAGTTGGGGAGGACCATGAGGGGAAGGGTGGGGTCCACGGCCAGGATGGCGGCAACGACGGCGCCGGCCTGCTGGGGGTGGTTGACGATGGTGTTGTACAGGGCGCCGTGGGGCTTGACGTAGCGCACGGCGGTCCCTGCGGCGAGGGCAACGGCCTGGACCGCGCCGATTTGGTAGACGACGTCTGCGGTGAGTTCCGCCGGAGTCATGTCCACGAAGCGGCGGCCAAAGCCGGCGAGGTCGCGGTAGCCGGGGTGGGCGCCCACGGTGACGCCGGCCTTCACGGCGGCCTGGCACGTGGCCATGATGCCCACGGGGTCGCCCGCGTGGAAGCCGCAGGCTACGTTGGCGCTGGAAACACTCTCGAAAATGGCGGCGTCGTCGCCGAAGGACCAGTTCCCAAAGGACTCGCCGACGTCGCTGTTCAGGTCGATGCTGGGCATTGTGATCTCCGTCTCGGATTGCTGTTCATCCAAGAATGCCCTAAAAACTCGGATTGTTCAACAATCTGCCCTCCCCTGTTTCACCAACCCCCTGGGACGCGCCATCACCTCCTGCCGGTTTCCCCGCGACGCGCCACCACCTCCTGCCGGCTTCCACGCGACGCGCCACCACCTCCTGCCGGTTTCCCCGCGACGCGCCATCACCTCCTGCCGGTTTCCCCGCGACGCGCCATCACCTCCTGCCGGCTTCCCCGCGACGCGCCACCACCTCCTGCCGGTTTCCCCGCGACGCGCCATCACCTCCTGCCGGATTTCCCGCGACGCGCCATCACCTCCTGCCAGATTTCCCGCATGGGCTGTTTGATTCTTGTCGCGCGAGCGCCACGGGGACTCCCGTTAGAAGTTCTCCAGCGACTCAGCGAGCATCCGATGGCCTTGTTCTTCGAAGGTATGGTCGCCAACCTGATATACCCAAACAGCGGTGGAAACGGCTTCGCGCAAGAGCATCATGTTCCAGTTCCCACCGCGCCTTGGATCTGAACCGTATCCGGCAAGAAAGGCCCGCTCCAACTGAGGGGCTGCACGCCACTGCTGTACGGCAAGCCGACAGAAGTCACTGGCGGCCGGCCTCAACGCGTACCTGCCAAAATCGATGATCTTCAATTCCGCCCCGTCCACAAGCCAATTGCGGGGCTGCCAGTCACCATGGGTGGGAACGACAATTGCAGGCTCCGGCTTGTAGTCGCCAAGTAGGGCTTTGGCGCGTCTTGCTGCAGAATCTTCGATCCGGTGGGGTCCGTCCAGCCAGGCCAGTGCTTTAGCAGTAGCCGCTGACTCGTACTCGACGTCGCAGGTACCCGCCTGTTCGTGGAATGCACGAAGGAGAGCCCCGGCCTGAACATAGGTGCCAATCGCGTATTCGGACTCACGACCTTCCACAAGGCACCCCTCAAGACACTCGGCCAGCAAGACGTTTGCCGTGGCATCAGAATGGATGAGCTTCGGGGCACGGCTTCGGCGGACCAGGACAGCCGTAGCGGATGCGTGGGCTGCAATCTCACGCTTTATGAAATGGTTGGACATCCCGCCCGCTTTGACGATGTACCTGTGCTTTTTATGCTCAACCTCTAGTACCACGGTATCTGTGAGCTTCCAGGAACAATCGTTCACCAAACGGACACCAGGAAGCCAGGCCTCAACGCGTTCAACCTGTTTCAGGCTTAGCCGGTTTTGATGCCAGGAATCCATTCCGGCAGCATAATTGCCGAGCCACTTACTCCACCGCAAGTTCGTGCAGGTGATGGCACTGAAACAGGGGTCACCGCAAGTGGTTGTGGCAGGTGTGTGTTAAATGTGGGAGGC
>NZ_JWTB01000019.1 GCF_000813845.1 Pseudarthrobacter phenanthrenivorans | reverse complement strand
ATCTTCTCCTGCAGCCACGTCAGCCTCTTCTCATCTTTGAACGCATCGGCTTATGTTTTCGCAATATGAGAAAACATTATTGCTAGACGAGATTAGTGAGAGTCGGCGGTCCGGTCAATGTGATGTCGGCCGCAGGCCCGGCACGGCAGGCCGAGGGCATTAGGAAACCGTTTGTGACTGCCGAGCCAATCCGCTCCTGCTTGACCCCCAGTGACGCAGGTCATACCATTATTTCACTATTCAATATCTTGATTCCGCAATGTGGAATAACAGAAACACCCCTTGGGTGGCCTCACCACGCGGAATCCCCAATGAATTGAGACCTTTATGCAAACCCCTCCATCGGCGGGCGTTGCCGCGGACACGGACCTGACAACGCCGTCAGCCGGTTCCGCCCACGCCTCCGGCAGTGTCGAAGCCCTGTGCGAATCGGCGAGTGCCGCCTCAGGCACAAGCATCAGCCCATCCCTCTACAACGTGGACCTTGCCCCCACCAAGCGGGCCGGCCGCAGCTGGACCAGCTACAGTATCTTCACGTTGTGGGCCAATGATGTGCACAGCCTGGGCAACTATGCCTTCGCCATCGGACTCTTCGCCCTTGGCCTGGGCGGGTGGCAGATCCTCATGGCGCTCGGCATCGGTGCTGCGCTCCTGTTCGGCCTCCTGACCCTTTCCGGCTTCATGGGCGTCAAGACCGGTGTCCCCTTTCCGGTGATGAGCCGCATCAGCTTCGGCATCAGGGGCGCCCAGATCGCCAGCCTTCTCCGCGGCGCAGTGGCCGTGGCCTGGTTCGGCATCCAGACCTACCTTGCCTCCGTCGTTTTCCGCGTCATGCTCGTAGCGATGTTCCCGGGCCTCCACGACCTGGACCAGGACTCCATCCTGGGCCTCTCCACGCTGGGATGGATGGCCTTCGTTGCCCTCTGGGTGGTCCAGTTGGTCATCGTCAGCTTCGGCATGGAAATGATCCGCAAGTACGAGGCCTTCGCCGGCCCTGTCATCCTGGCCACCATGGCTGCAATGGCCATCTGGATCTTTGTGGAAGCCGGGGGAAGCATCGCCTGGTCCTCCAACAAGGCCCTGGAAGGGCCGGAAATGTGGCTGACCATCTTCGCGGGCGGTGCCCTCTGGGTGTCCATCTACGGCACGTTCGTCCTGAACTTCTGCGACTTCACCCGCTCAGCGGTCTCGAAGAAGGCAGTGGTCCGCGGCAATTTTTGGGGCATCCCCATCAACATGCTGGTGTTCGGCGCCATCGTCGTGGTCATGGCCGGCGGCCAGTTCAAGATCAACGGCACCATCATCAAGAGCCCCTCGGACATCGTCCAGACCATTCCGAACACGCTGTTCCTGGTCCTCGCCTGCCTGGCCCTGCTGATCCTGACCATTGCCGTGAACCTCATGGCCAACTTCGTGGCCCCCGTCTACGCACTCACCAACCTGTTCCCGCGGCGGTTGAACTTCCGCAGGGCGGCCATGGTCTCGGCCACCATCGGCCTGGTGATCCTGCCGTGGAACCTCTACAACAACCCGCTGGTCATCGTGTACTTCCTCGGCGGCCTCGGCGCGTTGCTCGGCCCGCTGTTCGGCGTCGTCATGGCTGACTACTGGCTGATCCGCCGCGGCAAGGTCAATGTGCCGGAGCTCTACACGGCCTCGCCGGAGGGAGCGTACTTCTACCGGAAGGGCGTCAACCCCCGCGCGATCATTGCCATGGTGCCGGCCGCAGTCCTCGCCCTGGTGATTGCCTTCGTGCCGGCGCTGGCATCCGCGGCCCCCTTCGCCTGGTTCTTCGCGGCGGGCATTGCCGCGGCGCTCTATTTCTTCATTGCCGACCGGAACCAAAGGCTGGTCGACCGGGACGGCGAGGCAATCGCCGTCGTCAGCACCCACTGACCCCGCCCATCCCACCCCGCAAGGAACCCCGGTAACCCGCCGGACAAAGGATTTTCCCATGCGCATACTCGTCGCAAACGTCAACACCACGCAGTCCATGACCGAGTCCATCGCGGCGTCCGCGCGCAGCGTGGCCGCGCCGGGCACGGAAATCGTCGGCATCACCCCGAGGTTCGGCGCCGACTCCTGCGAAGGCAACTTCGAGAGCTATTTAGCAGCCATCGCCGTCATGGACGCCGTGACCTCCTTCCCGGACACGTTCGACGCCGTGATCCAGGCCGGCTATGGCGAACACGGCAGGGAAGGTCTCCAGGAACTGCTGGACGTACCGGTGGTGGACATCACCGAAGCCGCCGCCAGCACCGCCATGTTCCTCGGCCACAAGTACTCGGTGGTCACCACCCTGGACCGCACGGTTCCGCTCATCGAAGACCGCCTGAAGCTGGCCGGCCTGGAGGCCAGGTGCGCTTCCGTGCGGGCCAGCGGGATGGCCGTGCTCGAGCTCGAGGAGGAGCCCGAGCGTGCCGTGGAGGCCATCATCAACCAGGCAATGCTGGCCGTCAGCCAGGACAAGGCCGAAGTGATTGTGCTGGGCTGCGGTGGCATGGCCGGCCTGGACGAGCAGATCAGGCAGCGGGCCGGCGTTCCCGTGGTGGACGGCGTAGCCTCTGCAGTGACCATCGCCGAATCCCTGGTGCGGATGCGCCTGTCCACCTCCAAGGTACGGACCTTTGCTGCCCCACGGCCCAAGACCGTCATAGGCTGGCCGCTGAACACGCCGGCCGTGCCGGCCCAGCTTTAACCCAGGAGAACGCATGAACACTTCCCTCCCCACCGCACGGGTCGCCGTCGTCACCGGGGCCGGATCCGGCATTGGCCGGGAGGTGGCCCGGCAGATGCTGGCCGAAGGCTACCGGGTGGCCCTTGCCGGCCGGCGGGAAGCGCAGTTGAAGGAGACGGCGGACGGCAGCCCGGACGCTTTGGTGGTGCCCTGCGATGTCACCCGGCCCGACGACGTCGAGCGGCTTTTCGAGGCCGTCCGCCACGAGTGGGGGCGGGTGGATGTGCTGTTCAACAACGCCGGGGTGTTTGGCCCCGCGGCAGCGGTGGACGAGATCAGCGTGGCGGACTGGAACGCTACCGTGGCCGTGAACCTTACGGGGTCAATGCTGTGCGCCGCGGCTGCTGTCCGGACCATGAAGGCGCAGGAACCCCAGGGAGGCCGGATCATCAACAACGGCTCCATCTCGGCCCATTCCCCCCGGCCCAGGACGGTGGCCTACACCGTGACCAAGCACGCCATGACCGGGCTGACCAAGAGCATTGAACTGGATGGCCGCGGCTTTGGCATTACCTGCGGGCAGATCGACATCGGCAATACGGCCACGGAGATCATGGACACCATCGGAGTCGGTTCCGGGGCGCTCCAGGCGGACGGCAGCCGCAAGGTGGAGCCGATGTTCCCGGTGGCGGACGCGGCGCGCGCCGTGCTGATGATGGCCAACATGCCGCCAACGGCCAGCGTGGGATCCGTGGTGGTCACCGCGGCCGGGATGCCCTTCATCGGCCGCGGCTAGGCACGCCGGGAGGCCAGCCGCTGCGGCGGCCCCGGCAGGGCCTAGGATCAGCTCATGACCGCAAACCGGGGACTGGCCCTTTTCCGCTTCTGGTTCGCACTGCTGGGCTTTGCCGCGGTGCTGTTCCAATTCCTGCACCTCATGCAGAACGTCCCCGGCGCCAAGGCCGGCAACTACTTCAGCTACTTCACGATCGAATCCAACATCATTGCCTTCGTAACCCTGGGAATCGCGGGCTGGTTCGCGTGGCAGGGGGAGAGCCCGCGGTGGCTGGAACTCCTCCGCGGCGCTGCCACGGTCTACATGACCGTCACCGGGATCACCTACAGCCTGCTGCTGAGCGATGTGGACGTGAACACGCCCATTCCGTGGGTCAACGTGGTGCTGCACTACACGGTGCCCACCGTCATGGTGATCGACTGGCTGGTGGACCTGCCCAGGACCAGGATCTCCATCCGGACCTCGCTGCTGTGGCTTTCGTTCCCGTTGCTTTACCTGGTTTACAGCCTCATCCGGGGCCCGATCGTGGACTGGTACCCCTACCCGTTCCTCGATCCGCGGAGCACGGGCTACGGCACCGTCGCCGTGATGTGCGTTCTCATCGCGGTGGGCGCTTTCGCCTTCGCCGTCGTGGCCGCGCTGTCCACCCGGCTCCAGAACCGGGTCCCGCAGCCCATCACCGCGGACGCCGGCCCGTCCGCCCGGCAACTGTCCTAGGCAATCCTCCTGGGCCCGTCGGCTTTCCTAGAGCGGCAGCAGGGCCGACAGGTCCGCGCGCAGTCCGGACGCGGCCACCTTGCCGGCGCCGACGGCGTCCGCCCAGTCCAACTGGCCCGTGACCATCGCAAGCCAGGTGGCGGCGTCGCATTCGATGACGTTGGGCGGGGTGCCGCGCGTGTGCCGCGGGCCTTCCACACACTGGGTGACGCCAAACGGCGGCACCCGGACCTCCACGGAGTTCCCGGGCGCGCGTGCTGTCAGCTCCTCCAATGAGTACCTGACGGCCGTGGCCAGGACAGTCCGCGGCAGGGCAGTGCCCGACGGCGTCTGGCCGGCTTCCAGCCAGGCCTTCAGTGCTGCCTTGCCTTCCTGGGCATCAATACGACGGCGGGCTACGGCCATGTTTCCGGTCTTCCTTTCGGCGGTGGTTGCTTCAGTCCAGGAGCGCGGAGACCGCCGGGCCGAGCCGGATCCTGCCCACCGGCCGGCCGCCGCCGAGGACGGGCTCCACCACCCGCTCGAGGACGCCGGCAACCCCGGGAATGTCCACCGCGCCTGCCGCGGCCAGCAGGGTCAGGGCCACCAGCGAGGTGGCGCGGACATTTCCGTCCAGGATCTTGACGGCCACCGAAACGCCCTGCGGCGTGGCCATCGCCAGGACCCCTTCGGCGCCGATCTTGGCAATGATCTCCAGATCGTCCATCACCAGGGTGTTGGCTTCGCCGCGGCCCTGGACGGCCCATGGATAATCGAGCATTGAGGTGGCGATGGTGGCAGCCCGGGCGCTGAAGCTCTGGTCCCCGGGAGCCTTGGCCAGCTGGGAGTAGGCGCGGGCCAGGCCTTTCAGGGAAACAGCCGCCACGGGCGCGCCGCAGCCGTCAATCCCCAGGTGCGCGATCTTCCCGCCGGTGTATTCCTCAATAACGGTCCGGACCCGCTGCTGCAGCGGGTGGTTCGGCTCCAGGTAGCTGTGCGTGTCCCACCCGTTCTCGGTGCAGGCCCAAAGGAAGGCGGCGTGCTTGCCGGAGCAGTTGCAGGCCAGCTTCGACTTGCCTTTTTCGGAGCGCACCAGCCAGTTCCGGGCTGTCTCGTCCTGCGGCCACGCTTCGGGGCACTGCAGCTGGTCTTCGCGGACTCCGGCGGCCTTCAACATCCCGGATACGACGTCCATGTGGTCCAGGGAACCGGTGTGGCTTCCGCAGGCAACGGCAACCTGGGCGCCGCGCAGGGGGACGCCTGACTGCATGGACGCCAGGGCCTGGAACGGCTTCAGGGTGGACCGGGCATAGATGGGGGTGTTGATGTCGCCCAGTTCGGTCACCACCGATCCGTCGGCGGACAGGAGGACGGCGGAGCCCACGTGCCGTGACTCCACGAAGCCACTGCGCTCGATCACGGCCAGTTCGACGGCGGAGTCCACGGTGAAGGTGGCATGCGGATTATGCGGCATGGTGCAAGTCTAGGGGCCAGGAGGGTGGGGCCTGCTGAGGAGCGGTCCTTACTGAACGGTGACCATTACCGACTGCCAGCCGGAGGCGCCGTCGGGGACGGGGTCGGCGCGCTGGTCCGTCTGGACCTCGCCGGTGCCGTCCGTGGCACGGACCTTGATGTAGTGGGGGCCCGGCGTGGCGTCCCACTCGTAGGACCATTGGCGCCAGGTAACAGTGGAGGCTTCGGTGGAAAGGGTGGCTTCGGCCCACTCGCCGTTGTCGATCTGGATTTCCACCTTGGTGATGCCCCGGGTCTGGGCCCACGCGGTACCGCCCACGGCGACTTTACCCGCAGGTACCTTCGCGAAGGATTTGGGCACGTCCACCCTGGCCATGGTCTTGATCGGGCCCCGCTCGGACCAGCCGCGGTTGGTCCAATAGGCTTTGTTGTCCGCGAAGCGGGTCACTTCCAGGTCCACCACCCATTTGGTGGCGGAGACGAACCCGTACAGCCCCGGGACCACCATCCGGACCGGGTAGCCGTGCTCCAGCGGGAGCGGTTCGCCGTTCATGCCGATGGCCAGCATGGCGTCCCGGTCGTCCTGGAGGACTTCCAGCGGGGTGGAGGCGCTGAAGCCGTCGATGGAGGTGGAGAGCACCATATCCGCCCCGTCTTTGGGTTTGGCCCGGGCCAGGACCTCGCGGATGGGAAGGCCCAGCCACTTGGCGTTTCCGGCCAGGTTGCCGCCCACGGGGTTGGAGACACAGGTGAGGGTGACGTGCGATTCGATGAGGCGGGCGTCCAGCAGGTCCTGGAAGGTGAGCCTGACTTCCTGCTCCACCAGTCCATGGACACGCAGTTCCCAGTCGTCAACGTTGATCTCCGGAACGCTCAGCGCGGTGTCGATCCGGTAGAACTCGCTATTTGGCGTGAGCCACGGCGTCACTCCTGCCACGGGCGACTGGACTCCGGACGGCACCGGGGCTGCGGGCTGGGCAGGTGACGGCAGGCGCAGTGCCTCGCGTGCCTTGGCCACATTGCTTCGCGCGGCTCCCAGCAGCCGGCCGCCGGTGGCGGCCACCCCGGCGGCCACTGCCGTGACTCCGGCAGCGGTAAAGAAGCGCCGGCGGCTGGTGCCGTCGCTCCCCACCATGTCTTCGCCGTCGGCCGCTGTATCTGCCGGGGCTTCCGGCCACGCCTTCAAACCCCACAACGGCACCATCAGGCGGCGCAGGACCACCAGGCCGGCGAGGGTTCCCAGGATCGAAGGGATGGCGTCGGCGGGTCCTACTCCGGCGCGGGTCACGACGCAGGCCACGATCACCGCGCCCATGAACAGCACGCCCAGGACGCCCAGGGCCCACTTGCGGTAGGCCACGACGCCCAGCACGCAGGCCAGCACCGCGATGGTCAGGCCCATGCCCACAAACAGGGCCGCCTTGTCGTTGGTGCCGAAGGTGGCGATGGCGAAGTCCTTCAGCCCGGGCGGCGTGAAGTCAATGAACGTGGACCCCAAAGCGAACAGGGGAGTCGCCCTCGTGGTGAAGAATGCCCCGATCAGCTCCGCAACGGCGAGCACGACGGCGGCCGCCACCACGCCTGCCAATGCGGCCATGGGAGCGGGGCCTGCAAACCTGTTCCGAAGCTTTGTCATGCATAGGGTTCGGAGCCGCGGGCAGCAGGGATTGATCCGGCGGACGGGGAAGGACACAGCTTAGGAGTGGGAAGGCTGCACAAAGTACCCTTGGACACTGTGAAGGTACTCGTCATTGGCCCCGGAGGCCGCGAACACGCCATTGTCCGCTCCCTGCTTGCCGACCCCAACGTGTCCGAGGTCCACGCGGCGCCGGGCAATGCCGGCATCAGCAAGCTGGTCCCCACCTACAACATCAACGGCAACGATCCCGAAGCGGTTGCCGGGCTGGCCACCCGGCTCGCGGTGGACCTCGTGGTGGTGGGCCCCGAAGCCCCGCTGGCCGCAGGCGTCTCCGATGCCGTGCGCGAAGCGGGCATTCCCGTGTTCGGACCCAGCAAGGCCGCAGCGCAGCTTGAAGCGTCAAAGGCGTTCGCCAAGGAGGTCATGGCGGAAGCAGGCGTCCCCACGGCAATGGCCATGGTCGCCGCCAACGCGGAAGAAGCCGCGTCCGCCCTGGACACCTTCGGAGCCCCCTACGTCGTCAAGGACGACGGGCTCGCCGCGGGCAAGGGCGTCGTGGTCACCAGGGACCGCGACGAAGCCCTGGCGCATGCCCAGTCCTGTTTCGACGCCGGCGGCTCCGTAGTCATCGAAGAGTTCCTTGACGGCCCGGAAGTTTCGCTGTTCGTCCTCTGCGACGGCCAGAACACCGTGGCGCTCTCGCCCGCCCAGGATTTCAAGCGCATCTTCGACAACGACGAAGGCCCGAACACCGGCGGCATGGGCGCCTACACGCCGCTCGAATGGGCCCCCGAAGGCCTGGTCCAGGAAGTCCTGGACCGGGTGGCCCAGCCCACCGTCCACGAAATGGCCCGACGCGGCACCCCGTTTGTCGGGGTCCTGTTCGTCGGCCTTGCCCTGACGTCGCGCGGCACCCGGGTCATCGAATTCAACGTCCGCTTCGGCGACCCCGAAACCCAGGCTGTCCTCGCCCGGCTCAAGACGCCCCTCGGTGCGCTCCTGATGGCAGCCGCCAAGGGCGAACTGGACAAGGCGGAAGAGCTGCGGTGGGCCAAGGAAACTGCCGTCGCCGTCGTGATTGCTGCCGAAAACTACCCGGACAAGCCGCGCACCGGTGACCGGATCCGCGGCCTGAAGAAGGTCGAAGCCCTGGAAGGCGTGCACGTCATCCATGCCGGAACCGCGCTGGATGAGGACGGCAAGGTCATTTCCGCCGGCGGCCGCGTCCTCGCCGTCGTCGCCCTGGGCAGTGACCTGGTGGAGGCGCGCGAAAGGGCATACGACGGCGTTGAACTGGTGCAGCTGGACGGCTCCCAGTTCCGCACGGACATCGCCCGCAAGGCCGCCCGCGGGGAGATCAAGGTCCCCTACGGTGCCACCGGTTCGCTGCCCATCGTAAAAGCAAAGGCCTGACATGAGTGAAACAGCAGGAAACCGCGGCTACGCTGCCAAGACCCTGGACCTGCCCGGCTGGACGCACGTCTATTCCGGAAAGGTCCGCGACCTCTATGAGCCGGCCGACGGGTCCGTCCAGCAGCGCCTGGGCCAGGACTGCGTGCTGGTGGTGGCCAGCGACCGGATCAGCGCCTACGACCATGTGCTGTCCAGCGAAATCCCGGACAAGGGGCGCATCCTCACCCAGCTGAGCCTCTGGTGGTTCGACCAGCTGGGCGTCGAACACCACGTCCTGGGGTCCACCGTGGAAGACGGCGTGCCGGCCGAGGTCGAAGGCAGGGCCATGATCTGCAAGAAGCTGGACATGTTCCCAGTGGAATGCATTGCCCGCGGCTACCTCACCGGTTCCGGACTGCAGGAATACAAGGCGTCCGGAACGGTGTGCAACATCCCGCTGCCCGAGGGGCTGGTGGACGGATCCCGGCTGGAGCACGCGATCTTCACCCCGTCCGCCAAGGCCCTGGTGGGTGAGCACGACGAGAACATCACCTATGACGCCGTTGTTGCGCTGGTGGGTGACGACATTGCCGCCCGCCTCAGCGAGCTGACCTTGAAGATCTACACAACGGCGGAAAAGATCGCCCGGGAGCGCGGCATCATCCTGGCGGACACCAAGGTGGAGTTTGGCTACGATGCGGTCTCCGGGTCCATCACCCTGGGCGACGAGGTGCTGACCCCGGATTCCTCGCGCTTCTGGGACGCCGCAACCTACAAGCCCGGACAGGCGCAGCCGTCCTACGACAAGCAGTACGTCCGGGACTGGCTGACCTCGGCAGAGTCCGGCTGGGACAAGGCCTCAGACACCCCGCCGCCGGCACTGCCCGCGGAGGTCGTGGAGCGCACCCGCAGCCGTTACGTCGAGGCCTACGAAAAGATCACGGGAAACACGTTTTCCTGACATACGGACGGAAGCAGGGGACCCGCGGCTGCGGGTCCCCTGCTTCCGGTAACCGGTTTGTCAGCTGGCTTTCGCTGCGGCCTCAGCCCGTTTTTGGGCCAGCTTGATTTCAAGGATCGCGTCCAGGGCCTGCTGGACCCGGTCCTGCGCCCCCGCCGCGGCGAACGCCTTTTGCGCTTCCTCGAGGTGCCCCAGGGCTTCGTCGTTGTCGCCCGCGGCCTTCAGGGATTTGCCCAGGAGCAGGGACACCTCCCCGGCCGTGTGCTTTGCCAGGTGCTCGCGTTCGGCGTGGATTTCGCGGAGCTTTTCGACGGCGGCCACGATGTCCCCGGTCAGGTACAGCCAGCGGGCCCGGATGAAGGCGACCTCCAGCTGGTCTGACTTGTTCCCACCCACAATGGACAGCGCCAGTTCGGCGCGCTCGATTGCCGACAGGGTTTCCGGCTCGACAATCCCGGAGGAAAGGCGCACCGCCGCGGAGGCCTTGTTGAACCTGGCCCAGAGTTCGATGTCGTTGGCGGGGGAGAGGAGCCGCGCGGCCCGTTCGTGGTGCTTGACGCCCTCGGTGTAGTCGTGGCGCATGAAGGCGACGTTTCCCACCACCCAGGCAACCTCGCCCGCGAGCTGGGTCATGGAGAGCTCGTCCACGTGGTCGATCATTGCCTGGCAGTATTTCCAGGCCTCATCCAGCCTGCCGCTTTCGGCGAGGGCACCGATCAGCGCCCGATAGGCGCCGATAATCAAAGTGGAGCCCTTAGGCAGCTGCGAGCATAGTTTCACTGCCTCGCTGGCATGCTCCACCGCGGCACTGAGCTGCCCCTGTCCCTGGCAGACGCCGGCGAGCATCTGCCGGGCGCGGACGGCCAGGCCTGCGGATTCGGTGGCCATGGGATGCTCCAGCAGGTGCTCCATGATCCGCTGGCATTCCTGCCAGTTGCCCTGCTTGATCAGGCATTCCGCCTGCATGTACATCATGTTCCACCAGGCGCTGGTGTTGCGGCCCTCGAGGGCGATCTTCGCTGCGGTGGCAGCGTGGCTTGCGGCCAGCTCGTAGTCCCTGAGGTCCCAGGCCTGGCGCGCATAGAGCCCGGCGAGCACGTACTCCGCGTCGCTGACGGAGATGGGCTGGCTCCACGCCTCCAGGGCCTTGGGCGCCAGCTCCAGCCTGCGGGCCAGTTCCTCAATCACTTCCGCCGTCGGTTCACGCCGGCCGGTTTCGAGCAGGGAAATGTAGCTTGGTGAATACAGGTCCTTGCCCAGTTCGGCCTGCGTCAGTCCACGCTCAAGGCGTTCCGCTCGGAGCTTTTCTCCGAATCCATTGCCCACGGCGCTTCCTCCTTCCGGACAGCTGGGCCGCCGAATGCTTGACAGCCCCTGTGGAAAATATTTTACAATGTGTGTCAACAAGGACAGTGCTGGCTTTGTAACGAATCCGACTCGTATTGAGGAACCTTTCTATGTTGAAGAAGATCGCAACTGCGGCCGTCATGGCCGGCGCGCTGGCCTTTTCCGCTGCGGCTCCTGCCGTGCTGTCTGCCGGTTCCCTCGCGGACCACAGCGGTACGTCGGTAGCCGTGGGCAACTGGCCGGACCCGATGTCCAAGCCGGTCAAGGGCAAGAAGAGCACCACCGACACGACGGACACCACGTACACCACCTACGTGGGCAACTGGCCGGACCCGATGTAAACAGCTTCCTCATCAACAGGAGGCGATGAAGCAGCCCCGGAGCACCAGCTCCGGGGCTGTTTCTGTTAAGTGACAGGTGGCTGCCGTAACCGTACTGAGATGAAAAGGTGGGATGAAAAAAGAGGGCCTCCGCAAGGAGACCCTCTTTCACTGATTGGTCGGGATGACAGGATTTGAACCTGCGACCTCTTCGTCCCGAACGAAGCGCGCTACCAAGCTGCGCTACATCCCGATCCGCTGCAAAAGCAACTTTACAAGGATAGCCGATTCCCCGCCCCGATGCGAAATCCGGCCCGCCCGGCGTCCCGGCCGGGCTCAGACCAGGGAATCCTTCCACGCCCCGTGCAGGTCGGCGAAGCGTCCGCCGCCACCGATGAGCTCCCCGGGCGTGCCGTCCTCCACAATCCGTCCGTCGTGGACCACCAGCACCCGGTCCGCCGTCTCCACCGTTGAGAGCCTGTGCGCGATGATCAGGGCCGTACGACGCGCGGCCTCCGTACCCGCCAGGAGCCGCGCCAGCCCGGCCTGCACCAGGCGTTCGGACGGGATGTCCAGCGAGGAGGTGGCTTCGTCCAGGATCAGCACCGCCGGCCGGGCCAGGAACGCCCTGGCAAAGCTGATCAGCTGCCGCTGGCCGGAGGACACGCGGCCGCCGCGTTTGTTGACGTCGGTGTCGTAACCTTCGGGAAGCTCCAGGATGAACCCGTGTGCCCCCACCGCTTTTGCCGCTTCCTCGATCTCAGCGCGCGATGCCTCCGGCCGGCCCAGGGCGATGTTGTCCGCCACCGAGCCACTGAACAGGAAGGCTTCCTGGGTGACCATCACGATGTTCCGGCGGAGATCGGTGGTGGCCAGGTCCCGCAGGTCCACGCCATCCAGGGTGATCGTTCCGGAGGTGACGTCATAGAACCGGGCGATCAGCTTGGCCAAGGTGGACTTTCCCGCTCCCGTCTGGCCCACCAGGGCCACAGTCTGCCCTGCCGGAATATGCAGGTCCAGGCGGGGCACCACCAGGGGTCCGTCGTCGCCGTAGCGGAATTCGACCGCGTTGAAATCGATCCGGCCCGTGGCAGCGGGAAGGGGCACCGGATTCTTCGGCGGCCGGACCGTGGGCACCTCTTCGAGAAGGCCCGAGACTTTCTCCAGGGCTGCCTGGGCGCTCTGGAACGAGTTATAGAACATGGCCATCTGGTCCACGGGTTGGAAGAACCGCTTGGTGGAGAGGATGAGGGCCAGGAGCACGCCCACGGCAAGGCTGCCGCCCAGTACCCGGAATCCGCCCACCAGCAGCACCACGGCCACGCAGACGTTGCCGATCAGGACCAGTCCGGGCTGGAAGATGCCGTTGAGGTTGATGGAGCGGACGGTGACCAGGCGGTAGTCCTCGGCGAGCTGTCCGTAGCGCTGCGAGTTCTCCTTTTCCTTGCGGAACGCCTTGACGGCGCGGATTCCGGTCATGGTTTCCACGAAGTGGACGATCAGCCGGGCGGAGACCACCCGGGACTCGCGGAAGGCGATCTGCGAGTGCTTCTGGTACCAGCGGGACAGGAAGAACATGGGCACCCCCGCGGCCAGCACCAGCAGGCCGCTCCGCCAGTCCAGGGCGAAGATGGTGGCGGCGGTAAACGCCATGAACAGGATGCCCGAGGCAAGCGAGCTGACCCCTGAATCGAGCAGTTCGCGCAGTGCCTCCAGGTCCGAGGTCTGCCGGGCGATGATCCGGCCGGAGGTGTACTTTTCGTGGAATTCCAGGCTCAGCCGCTGGGTGTGGCGGAAGACGCGGACCCGCAGGTCGAGGAGCATGGCCTGGCTGAGCCGCGCGGTGGAGGTGACGTACAGGGCGGTGAGTCCCGCCGTCGCTATGGCTGCCAGGAGGTAGGCGGCACCGGTGAACACCAGCGGCAGGTTGTCCCCGGAGCGGAGGGCCGGAAGGGCGTGGTCGATGCCAAAGGCGATCAGCGCCGGGCCGGCCACACGGGCAGCCTGGGACAGGACCACCATGGCGATGGTCAGCCAGAACCGTACCCGCACCGGACGGATCAGCGACCGCAGCAAGGCGAGTGACCGCCGTCGTACTGCCCTGCTGTCGCTCTTGCTGAGGTGGGCGTTGTCTTCGTTGGCGGTGCCGAACGTTGCGGTGCTCATCGGGTCACTTCCTCTGCCTGGTCCTCGAGGGCGGACAGTTCAGAGTCCAGGTCCCGGGGCTCCCGGTCCAGGCTGGCGATGACATACCGGTAATGGTGGTTGGCGGCCAGCAGCTGCGAGTGTGTCCCCACGGCGGTGATGCGGCCGTCCTCGAGCAGCGCCACCCGGTCCGCCAGGGCCACGGTGGAGGGGCGGTGCGCCACGATCAGGGTGGTGGTGTCCTTGAGGACCTCGCGGAGCCGGGCCTCCACCAGTTCCTCGGTGTGGACATCAAGGGCGGACAGGGGATCGTCCAGGACGAGGACGCGGGGCCGGGCAGCAATGGCACGGGCCAAGGCAATGCGCTGGCGCTGGCCTCCGGACAGGCTCAGGCCCTCCTCGCCGATCAGCGTGTCCACGCCTTGGGGCAGGGAATAGGCAAAATGGGCCTGCGCCACATCGAGGGCTTCATCCAAAACGTCGTCGCTGCGCACCGGCGCGCCGAGCAGGACGTTGTCCCGCACCGAGTTGGAAAAGAGCGTGGTGTCCTCGAAAGCCACCGCCACGACGCGGCGCAGTTCCGCCACGTCGTAGTCCCGGATGTCCACGCCGTCGATGGTGATGGCGCCGCCGGTGACGTCGTACAGCCGCGGCACCAGCTGGATCAGGGCGCTCTTGCCGCTGCCGGTGGTGCCCACCAGGGCCATGGTCTCACCGGGCCGGATGTCCAGGGTGATGTCCTTGAGGATGGGCCTGTCCGGGGCGTCCTCGAAGGCGAATGTGGCGTCGCTGAAGCGGAGCGCGCCGGCAGGTTCGTTCGGGTGGCGGGGCTGGGCGGGGCTGGTGATGGTGTTCGGCGTGTCCATCACTTCGTAGTGGCGGTCGACGGCGGTCTTGGCGGTGAGTGCCATGGCCAGCAGCATGCCGGAGAACTCGACGGGTGAGGCGATGACTGCGGCCGTGGCGAAGAATGCGACCAGCGACCCGATGCTCAGCTGGCCGCTGGCGCAGAGCATGACGCCGACCACCAGCCCGGCGCCCAGGGCGAGTTCGGGGAGCAGGGTGACCACCATGGTGAACGTTGCCTGGTGGCGCGCCTTCGCGATCTCCGTCTGGCGCAGTTCCTCTGCCTGTTCATTGAAGTTCTCCAGGGCCTCGCGGCTGCGGCCAAAGGCCTTGAGGACCCGGATGCCGTGGACGGATTCCTCCACCGTGGTGGCAAGGTCGCCGGCCTGG
The DNA here is from genome assembly GCF_000813845.1 of Pseudarthrobacter phenanthrenivorans. Lineage (GTDB taxonomy): Bacteria > Actinomycetota > Actinomycetes > Actinomycetales > Micrococcaceae > Arthrobacter > Arthrobacter phenanthrenivorans_B. The sequence goes on along the minus strand of NZ_JWTB01000019.1, from coordinate 241,769 downwards.
TCCTGGCTGCGCCGCGCTACTTTGCTGAACCGGGTCCGGAACCGGAAGCTGTTGACGGTGATGGGAACCGCCGCGGCCAGGAAGATCAGCGCCAGCCGCCAGCTCATGGCGAACATCGCGACGATGCCAATGATCACGGTGAGGGTGGTGACCACCAGCATGATGGCGCCAAAGGCCATCCAGCGCCGCAGGAAGTTCAGGTCCGTCATGGCCCGGGACAGCAGCTGGCCTGAACCCCACCGGTCGTGGAACGACACGGCCAGGTCCTGCAGGTGGTCGTAGAGGGAAACCCGCATCCGGGTTTCCACCGAGGTTGCGGGGTTGATCACGAATTGCCGGCGCAGGGCTACGAGGGCGGCCTCGGCGATGCCCAGCACCAGGATGACGCCCGCGGAGGTCCAGACTGCTTCCGGTGCGCCGCCGGGCTGCAGGGCGGTGTTGACCAGGATCCGCAGCACCTGCGGAATGGTCAGCGCCACGATGCTGGCCAGGAGCGCGCAGAGAAGGCCCAGCAAAAGGCGGGGGATGATGGGCCGGACGTGGGGGTAGAGACGGCTGATGGATCGAAAGAATGGAGTCTGCTTGGCCATGCCCGCTTCTCAAGCTCTAAAACGAATGTAGTTTCCTCTAGCAACTACCCTATGCCATGGGCGTGAGACGATTCACAGGGATCGTGGCGCCCCGGCGGCTGCTTGCCCAGTTATTGCGGACCGTAATGCGTGCGGTTCAACTGGGGGAGGTGAGGGTCAGCAGGACGGCCTCGGGCTTGCAGGCGATCCTGACCGGGGCGAAGCGCGAGGTGCCGATGCCGCCCGAGACGTTGACCGGCGTCGTGCTTCCGTTGCTGGACCAGTCGTGGAGGCCCTTTGCCCGCCACGTGGGGATGTCGCAGTTGGCCACCAGGGCGCCGTAGCCGGGGATGCACAGCTGGCCGCCGTGCGTGTGCCCGGCCAGCAGCAGGTCCGCGCCGCTTTCCGTGAAGTGGTCCAGCACCCGCTGGTAGGGCGCGTGGATGACAGCAACCTTGAGGTGGTCCTTGGCGTCCTGGCTTACTGTTCCGCGGGGCCAGCCCGCGTACCGTTCCCGGTTCAGGTGGGGGTCGTCAACGCCGGAAAAATCGAAGCGCATGCCCTTGAGGACCAGGGACTGGCTCCGGTTGGTGAGGTCCACCCAGCCGCTCATGCCAAAGCCGGAACGGAGCCGTGGCCAGTCGAGGGCCACCGGTTCGGGTTTCGCCTTGGATGGTCCCAGCAGATATGACGCCGGGTTTTTCGGCGTGGGCGCAAAGTAGTCGTTGGATCCGGGGACAAAGACGCCGGGGAACTGCAGCAGCGGCTTCAAGGCATCCAGCAGCGGATCCACCGCCTTGGCGTGGCTGAGGTTGTCGCCGGTGTTGACCACCAGGTCCGGCCGGAGCCCGGCCAGCGACCCCAGCCAGTCAGCCTTCTTGTGTTGCCCGGGTACGAAGTGGATGTCGCTTAGGTGCAGGATGCGGAACGGGTCCCTGCCGGGTGGCAGGATGGCGAGGGTTTCCTCGCGAAGGACGAACTGGTTCTTTTCCCACAGGCCATACCCGAAGGCGGCCATGCCGGCTGCAGCTCCGGCGCCGGCAGTGACGGCAAAGCCGCGCCCGAAGGAACGGGCGCGGCTTGCCAGGCTATCGATGCTCATGCGCGGTTAGCCGTTGCCCTTTCCATTGTTCCCGTTGCCATTGCTGGTGGGGGCGGGGGCCGGCGCCTGGGTCGCGGGAGCCTGGGTAACCTGCGGGGCCGGAGCCTGGGTTGCCTGGGGAGCTGTCGTGGCCGGTGTGGTGGTCCGGGTGGTCCCGTTGACCATGTTGCTCGGCGGAGCCGGGAACGGATTGGCGCCGTACCCGGGGGCGACCTTTGCCATGTAGTTGGAGAACATGGGGCCGGCGATCATGTAGCCGTCAATGCCTTGGTAGAACTTGCCGTTGACGGTGATGTTCTGGCCGGCACGGCCCTGGTTGCCCAACGGGTCACCAAACCAGGCAGCGGTGGCCAGGCCGGTGGTGTGGCCCACCACCCAGGTGGAGCCGTTGTTGTTGGATGTACCGGTCTTGGCGCCGATCGGGAAGCTGGTCTTGGTCGAGATGCGGGGCTGGATCAGGGAGCCTGAACCCCGGTTCAACACTTCCTGCAGCGCGTAGTTCACGCCGCGGGCAACCTCCGGCTTGATGGCATCGCGGCAGCTGCTCGACTGCGCCGGAAGCTGTTTGCCGCTGGCATCGACCACCGAGGTGATGGCGATGGGTTCGCAGTACTTGCCGTCATTCGCGAAGGTGGCGAACGCACTGGCCATGGTGAGCGGGGACGTCTGGGTGGACCCCAGCAGGTTGCCCAGCGTCATCATGTTGATCTTGGGGTTCGGTTCATCCGCAGACGGGAGGCCGCTGTGCAGGCCTACGGCATCCGCAATCTTCTGGATCCCACAGAAGTCCAGCTGTGCTGCCGACGCAAACGTCACGGTATTGATGGAGTTGTAAAGTCCCTCCAGGACGGTCAACGGCTTGTACCACTGCGGTTCGGCGTTCTGCAGGTCATCGGCGGCGTCCAGGCGTGCGTTCTTTTGGGCCGTGCTGTAGGCACCCTGGACCTTCCCGCAGGTGTTCTTCCACGGGTAGCCGATGGGGTAGACGCGCTGGGCTGCGTTGACCACGGTGTTCATGCTCTTGCCCTCATTGAGCCACTCCGCGAAAGTGAAGGGCTTCATGGTGGATCCCGGCTGGAAGCCACCGACACCGTTGAGGTCGTTTCCGTCCTTGTCGAGCTGGTCAACGTTGAAGTTCAACTGGGAATTGAAGCCCCCCGCGCCGGCCAGGAACGAGGTGTTCTGGGCCATGGAGATGATCTTGCCCGTACCCGGTTGCACCGACACCATCGAGGCGCCCCACTTGTCCGGGTTGGCTCCGGCAGCGGCATCGGCCTGCTCCTGGGCTGTGGCCTGGGCCTTGGGGTCCAGGGTGGTGGTGATGGTCAGGCCGCCGCCGTAGATGACGTGCTGCCGTTCCTCTTTGTCCGCGCCGTAGGCCGGGTTGTTCTCCAGCAGGTGCAGGACGTAGTCACAGAAGTACGGGGCGGACGCGGCATAGGCGCAACCCTGCTTGGGCTGGGTCACCTTGGGCTCCACCGGTGTTGCGACGGCAGCCTCGTATTCCTCGGGGGTGATCTTCTTCTGGTCCTTCATCAGCCCCAGCACCAGGTCGCGGCGCTGCTTGGACTTCTCGGGGTTGGTGATGGGGTCGAAGGCCGACGGGCTGTTCACCAGGCCGGCAAGGAGTGCCGCCTGAGGCAGGGTCAGATCCTTGGCGGTGGTGCTGAAGAAGTAGCGGGAAGCGGCTTCGATGCCGTACGCGTCACGGTTGAAGAACACGATGTTCAGGTAGCCCTCAAGGATCTGGTCCTTGCTGAACTCCTTTTCAAGGGCGATGGAAAGCTTCATTTCGCGGAGCTTGTCGCCCACGCCCTTGTTGACGCCGTTGAGCTTGATCTGGTCTTCCTCGCCGGCGGCGGCGAGGTTCGCGTTGAGGACGTTGTTGACGTACTGCTGCGTGATGGTTGAAGCGCCCTGCTTGTTGCCGCGTGCGGTGGCGACCAGTGCACGCAGGATACCCGTGGTGTCCACGCCGCCGTGCTCGTAGAAGCGGCTGTCCTCCACGGCGATGATGGCGTTCTTCATGTTCGGGGAAATCTGGTCCAGCGGGACCTTGGTGCGGTTCTCCGTGTAAACGCTGGCGATCTCGCTGCCGTCCGCCGCCAGGATCCTGGTGGTCTGGCTCGGCGGATCGACCTTCAGCTCCGCCGGGAGGGAGTCGAAGAAGTCGATGGAACCGCTTGCCGCACTGCCTGAAACGGCCGCGGCGGGGACCAGCAGGCCGGCCACCAGGACACCGCAAATCGCGCTCACACCAAGGAAAAGAAGGATTTTACCCAGTGTGGTGGCAGTGTCGAATAAGGGGTTGTTGCGAGTCGCCATGTTTTCCACTTTACCGGCAACGGCTACGCTTTCTCTCATGACCAAATGGGAGTACGCGACGATTCCGCTCATCATTCACGCCACAAAGCAGATCCTGGACCAGTGGGGAGAGGACGGCTGGGAGCTCGTCCAGGTAGTCCCCGGACCGGACGGCAACGGCCTTGTCGCCTACCTCAAGAGGGAGAAGCAGTAATGAGCACACCCGCAGAAGCCCAGCCCAGCGCCGCAACGGCGCCCGTATCCGCCGTCGAGCAGCGCCTCGCGGAACTGGGCATCACCCTTCCGGAGGTCGCCGCCCCGGTGGCCTCCTACGTTCCCGCCGTTGTTACCGGAAGCCATGTCTACACCTCGGGCCAGCTGCCGTTTATTAACGGCAAACTCGAAGCTACGGGCAAGGTGTCGGCCGGTACCGAAGGGTTCGCCGACGAGCCCACGGTCTCCCCGGAGGACGCGCAGAAGTACGCTGCCGTCTGTGCTGTCAACGCCCTCGCCGCCGTCAAGAGCGTCATCGGGGACCTGGACCGGATCACCCGCATCGTCAAGGTTGTTGGATTCGTCGCTTCGGATGCTTCGTTCACGGGCCAGCCCGCCGTCGTCAATGGCGCTTCGGAACTGCTGGGCCGCGTCCTTGGTGACGCCGGGCAGCATGCCCGTTCCGCCGTCGGCGTTGCCGTACTTCCGCTCGACTCTCCCGTTGAGGTCGAGCTGATTGCCGAATTCAGCTAAGACCGGACTATTCCCTTGCCACACCTCGCACGACGCCTTTTTGCACTTCCCCAGGATCTTGAAGGGGCAGCGCAAAGCTGGCTCGAACACGGCGAGCGGACCCCCCGCGCCGCCCGCTACGCCTCATCCGTAGTCCTCCTGCGTGATTCGCCCACCGGCCTGGAGACATGGCTGGGTTACCGGCCCGGCTCCTCGCCGCTGGGCGTGCTCGCGTTCCCCGGCGGTTCCCTGGACCCGGCCGACGACGACGCCATGGGTTGGCTGGGTCCGTCGCCGCAGCATTGGGCCGAGCAGATGGGGACCGACGACGTGGGGCTGGCACGACGCCACGTGGTGGGTGCGGTCCGGGAGCTGTTTGAGGAAACGGGAATACTGCTGGCCGGTCCCGACATGTCCAACACTGTGGAGGCCACCTCCACACCCGAATGGATGCGTGCCCGCATAGCGGTGGCCGACCAGGAGAAGACGCTTGCCCAGGTGCTGGGCAAGCGTGGCCTGTCCTTGCGCACGGACCTGCTCAAATCCCTCGTTAACTGGCGCAGCCCCGACTTTGCGCACCGCCGGTTCGACACCCGGTACTTCGCGGCCACCGTGCCGCTCGGCCAGGAGCCGTCGCTGCTTGAGGGCAAGGGTGTCTGGGGCAGGTGGGTCAACGTGGCGCAGGTGATCCATGACCGGAACACCAGCGCGCTGGGAGACGAGGCGGGCCAGGAGAATACCGTGGGCCGCCCCCTGGGTGAACTGCTGGTTCCCGGGTCCGAAATCATGCTCGAGAAGATGGCGTCTGCCAATGGCTGCATCGCCTACCTGAGCTACAAACGCAAGCCGCATGTGTACCAGCCCACTCTGGTCGAGGAAGACGGCAAGCTCATGCTCGAAGTGGAGGCCGCCAAAACAGTGGCGGGGGACCACCAGCGCGAACGCTGACGCGCCGGCGGTCAGAGTAACATCGTTCAAAAGCCACACCGGGGAGCAAGGGGGCGCCGTTGCGGGCGACGGTCAAGGACGTAGCGCGCCTGGCAGGGGTTTCGCCAAAGACGGTCTCGAACGTCATGAACGGAATCGTCCCGGTCAGTGGTCCCACCCGCCTCAGGGTTGAGCAGGCCATGGCGGAGCTGGATTACGTTCCCAATCTGTCTGCCCGGGGGCTGCGGAACGGCAGGTCAGGCGTCATTGCGCTGGCGTTGCCTGACCTGGCTACTCCCTACTCGGCGGAAATCGCGCACAACGTGGTTGAAGTGGCCCACGAACAGGGGTGGAGCGTCCAGATCGAGGAGACGGGATCCGATCCCACCCGCGAATACGAACTGATGTCGCGTGCCCGCTCCAACCTGATCGACGGGCTCATCCTCAACCCCGTGGTACTGGACGAAAGTGCCGTCAAAGTCGGAGTCTCCCTTCCTCCGGTGGTGCTGCTGGGGGAGGTCACCCAGAAGCTCGCGGACCGCGTGTGGGTGGACAGTGTCGCGGCAGCCCGTGACATGACCCTGGCACTGGGGAGGACGGGCAGGCGCCGTATCGCCGTCCTCGGCGCCGCGGAGGGCAGGGGTTCCGCTGCAGCCATACTGCGCACCCGCGGGTACCAGGCTGCTTTGGCGGTACTCGGCATCCCCTGGGACGACTCCCTGATCATTCCCTGCGAGAAGTGGAGCCCGGATGCCGCGGCCAACGCGCTGACAGGCTATCTTGGCTCTCACCCCGTGCCTGATGCCCTCTTCTGTTTCACCGATTCGATGGCCATCGGCGCCCTCAGCGTCCTATGGAAGCGCGGCCTGAGGGTCCCGGAGGATGTAGCAGTGGCAGGCTTCGACGACATCGCAGATGCACAGTACGCCGTTCCGTCGCTGACAACCGTTTCGTTTAACAAGCGCCACGTGGCCAGTGAGGCCCTGCGCCTCCTCACGGAACGGATGGGCGACCGGGGAGGCCCCCAGAAGGTGGTTGCCGTGGACTACGAGATCGTCGAACGGGAAAGTACCCCCTCTTGAAATATCCCCTTCCCGGCCTTGCCTCGGCAGGCGGGAAATCGAGATAGCCCCGTCACTTTGCGAGCGCTAACAATTTTTCATTGCGGCTGTCATTACATCGATGTAACGTGAGGCGTGCGTCACACCGAAGCCGGCGGGACTGCAACGAGGGATATCCGGCAGCAACGGTTGTGGCAACGGAATGACTTTCAGCGGACCCATCCAAAGGAGTGACGGGTGAAGCAGTTTGATTTTTTCGACGACAGGCAACTGTCGAGGCGCCGGCTGTTGTCCGGAACCGCAGCGTTGGGAAGCGTGTTCGCCGCGGCGGCCTTGTCCGGATGCGGCGGAAACGCCTCCGCCGCGGCCCCCAGGGACATCCAGTTCTGGCATCTCCTGTCGGGTGGTGACGGCATCAAGATGCAGAACATGATCAGCAAGGTGAACGACGCCAACCCCGCGTTCAAGGTACATCCGACAGTTCTTGCCTGGGGCCCGCCCTACTACACCAAGCTGGCCATGGCATCCGCCGGCGGACGTCCGCCGCAGCTGGCCATCATGCATGCCAGCCGCGTTCCCGGCTATGCGCCCGGGGGCCTGATTGACCCGTGGGACCTGGACCTGCTGTCAGAGTTCGGTGTGACCAGCCAGAGCTTCGCGCCCAGGATCTGGGACAAGAGCCAGAACAACGGCAAAGTCTTCTCCATCGCCCTGGATTCGCACCCCTTTGTCATGTTCTACAACCGTGACGTGGCGGGAAAGGCAGGACTGCTTGGCAGCAACGGGCAGTTGCAGGAAGCGAAGTCCCCGCAGGAATTCATCAGCATCGCCCGGGAAATGCAGAAAGTGACCCAGGCGCACGGTCCGTCCTTTGGGTACCTCGGCAGCGGGTCACAGATGTGGCGCCTTTTCTACACCCTCTACCGGCAGCACGGGGCAAGCATGGAACTGACCCCCGGCAAGCCAATGGTGGCCGACAACGAGGCCGCCGTCGAGTCCCTGGAATTCATGACGTCACTGTTCGATGACACCATCGCGGCGCAAAGCGGCGACATCAGTACGGGCATCGCGGAATTCGCCCGCGGAGGATCAGGCATGCTCTTCAGCGGCGTTTGGGAGCTTCCCACCTTCAAGAAGGCGAACCTGCCCGTTGACGCTGCCACCATCCCCACGCTGTTCGGAACGCCGGCGGCCTACGCTGACTCGCATTCCTTCGTGCTTCCCCGGCAGCTGAACGTCGACGACGCCAAGCGCCGCGACGTCTACAAATTCGTCAGCGACATCCTCAAAGGCTCGCTTTCCTGGGCCGAGGCAGGACATATCCCCGCCTTCCAGCCGGTGGTGCAATCCCAGGCCTACCGCGAACTCACGCCCCAGATCCACTACGCCAACGCTGCAGACATCATCGCCTACGACCCGGAGGCCTGGTTCAGCGGATCGGGCTCCGACTGGCAAACGTACTTTGCGGAGACCGTGCAGAACGTGCTCCTCGGCCGCGACAAGGCAACTGATGGCTGGGATGCCTTCGTGCGGCGTACCAACACCCTGCTTTCCCGTCCCAACCCGGTTTGAACCGCCAAGCGACACAGGAGTCCAAATGAGTTCCGTAGCAACATCACACAACAGTGAGGGTCCGGCGGATTCGCTGCCCGGGCTGCCCCGCCCAAGAATGTCCAGGCAGGCGGGGTCCAGGACCGCCGGGTCCCGTTCCCAGGGAAGCAGGGACAACCTCAACGGCTGGGCTTTTGCCGCACCGTTCCTGGCATTTTTCCTGGTCTTCCTCGTCTGGCCCCTCCTTTACGGGCTGTACATGAGCTTGACCGGCAAGTCCCTTACCGGCGCCAACGACAGCCTGATCGGGCTGGCGAATTACAGCGAAGCCCTCGCCGACTCCGACATGTGGCATTCGCTGGGCAACACCCTCTACTTCACGGTCATCAGCACCGTCCCGCTGGTGGTCGTTGCCTTGGTCATGGCCGCCTTGGTCAATGTTGGACTGCCCGCGCAATGGCTGTGGCGGCTGTCCTACTTTGCCCCGTACCTGCTGGCCTCCACTGTTGTCTCCCTGTTCTTTACCTGGATGTACAACCCCCAGCTGGGCCTGATCAACGACTCGCTGGCCAAAATAGGGCTGCCGAAAGTTGCGTGGCTGAACGACCCCGGCGTCGCGATGTGGGCAATCGTCATCGCCACACTGTGGTGGACGGTGGGCTTCAACTTCCTCCTGTACCTGGCGGCGATGCAGAACATTCCCGCCCAGCATTATGAGGCGGCGTCGCTGGACGGCGCCGGTGCCTGGCGGCAGTTCTTCTCCATCACCCTGCCGCAGCTGGCCCCCACCACCGTGATGATCGTGCTCCTCCAGATCCTGGCGTCGCTGAAGATTTTTGACCAGGTCTACCAAATGACAGCCGGCGGCCCCGGCGGCGCCACCCGGCCCGTGGTGCAGTACATCTTCGAAACCGGCTTCACCGGATACCGCCTGGGTTACTCGGCAGCCATCTCCTACATCTTCTTCGGACTGATCGTGGCGGTTTCGGTCATCCAGTTCTTCATCACCCGCCGCAGGAGTGCATAGCCATGGCAACTGAAACCCTCGCCCGCCCTGTTCCCTCCACGGCCACGCCGTCCGCAGGCGGCAGGAACGGCCGCAGGATGAGCCCCGGCCGCGTTGCGGTCCTGGCAGTCGCCGCCCTGCTGGCCGTCCTCTGGATGGTGCCCTTCGCCTGGGCAACCGCCACTGCTTTCAAGAGCGAGACTGATGCCGCCGCTCCGAAGATCAGCTGGATCCCGCCGTCGGGCTTCACCGCCGATGCCTTCGTCAAGGTGTTCCAGGACGGCAACATCCCGCTGTGGACCTGGAATTCGCTGTACACCTCGGCGGCCATCACGGTGATCACGCTGGTCATTTCCGCGCTGGTGGCCTACGCGCTGTCCCGCATCGACTTCCGGGGCAAGAAGGTCCTGATGACCGTAATCATCGCGTCCATCATCGTTCCCCCGCCGGTCCTGATCATCCCGCTGTTCTACCAAATGGTGGCACTGCACCTGATCGACACCTCGTGGGCCATCATCTTGCCGCAGGTCATCCACCCAGCCATGGTGTTCGTGCTTAAGAAGTTCTTCGACCAGATCCCGCGCGAGCTCGAAGAAGCCGCGGTCATGGACGGCGCCAGCCGGATGCGGATTTTCCTCCAGGTCATCCTTCCGCTGTCCCGCCCCATCCTCGCGGCCGTGGCAATCTTCGTATTCATCGGCGCCTGGAACAACTTCCTCTGGCCGTTCATCGCCACCAACGACGGGTCCGTCCTGACTCTCCCCGTGGGGCTGCAGACCATCAAGAGCGCCTACGGCATCCAGTACGCCCAGAACATGGCGTCCGCGTTGCTCGCGGCCCTGCCGCTGATCCTGCTTTTCCTGTTCTTCCAGCGCCAGATCATCAAAGGCGTTGCGACGACGGGACTCGCCGGCACCTGACGCCCACCTTCGCTTTCCACCACCTGCCTGAAGTTCAACCAAGGAGATCATTCTTATGTCCCGCGCCAGAATTACCCTCGACCGCGACTTCACCATCGGCGAAGTGCCCCGGCGCCTTTTTGGCTCCTTCGTGGAGCACATGGGCCGCTGCGTCTATACCGGCATCTACGAACCGGGCCACCCGGAGGCCGACGAAAACGGCTTCCGCCAGGACGTCCTCAAGCTCGTCAAGGAGCTCGGCGCCACCGTGGTCCGCTATCCCGGCGGCAACTTCGTATCCGGCTATGACTGGGAAGATGGAATTGGCCCCCGCGAAGACCGGCCGCGCAGGCTTGACGGGGCCTGGCACACCCTGGAAACCAACGCCTTCGGCCTCCACGAGTTCGTGGACTGGTCCCGCCAGGCCGGTACCGAAATCATGGAAGCCATCAACCTGGGAACCCGGGGAGTGGACGCCGCCCGCGCCATCGTCGAGTACGCCAACCATCCCGGCGGAACCCGCCTTTCAGACCTGCGGGCAAAGAACGGACACAAGGATCCGTTCAACATCAAGCTCTGGTGCCTGGGCAATGAAATGGACGGCCCCTGGCAGATCGGGCACAAGACGGCCGAAGAGTACGGCCGCCTTGCGCAGGAAGCAGCCAAGGCGATGAGGTTCGTGGACCCGGACATCGAACTTGTAGCGTGCGGAAGCTCGAACTCCGGCATGCCTACCTTCGGCGCCTGGGAGCAGACCGTCCTGACTCACGCCTACGACGAAGTCGACTATGTTTCACTGCACGCCTACTACCAGGAGCAGGACGGGGACGTCGGCAGCTTCCTGGCCAGCGCCGTCGACACCGACTACTTCATCGAATCCGTCATCGCCACCGCCGACGCGGTCCGGGCCAAGGGCAAGCACAAGAAGCACATCAACCTGTCCTTCGACGAGTGGAATGTCTGGTACCAGCGGGGCCTGGATACGGAGGACCAGCCGCACAACGTGACCAAGGCCGGCTGGCGTGAACACCCGCGGGTCATCGAGGACAAGTACAACGTGACGGACGCCGTCGTTGTGGGCACCCTCCTCAATTCGCTGCTCCGCCATGGCGACCGGGTCAAAATCGCCAACCAGGCGCAGCTGGTCAACGTCATCGCCCCCATCTTCAGCGAGGAGAACGGTCCGGCCTGGCGGCAAACGATCTTCCACCCGTTCTCCAGGATGGCGGAACTGGCGAAGGGCCGGATCCTGCGGTTGTCAGTTGATTCCGACAAGTACGCCAATACCCGGTTTGGTGATACCGACCTGGTGGACGTCAGCGCCACGTGGAACGAGGAAACAGGCCGCGTTGCATTGTTCTTTGCCAACCGCGGCCTGGATGAGGCTGCGGACGTGGAGGTGGCCCTGCGGGGCTTTGACGCGCAGCGGGTAATCCGGGCCGAAGTGCTGGAGATCCCGGACGGCGGCGACCGCTTCAGCATCAACAACCAGGAGAATCCGGATCGCGTGGGCCTGAAGCCGCTGGACGGAGCAAAGGCGCATGGCTCCGAACTGCGGCTCAGCCTTCCCGCGTTGTCCTGGGCGGTCGTCGAACTGGACGTGGTGAAGAACTGATCGGCTAAAACACGAGAAAGGCCGCCCCTCGGGGCGGCCTTTCTCGTGGGGTCTAGCGCGAGCGCTGGCGGAGGCGCTGCATGTCCAGGATGACCACTGCGCGGGCCTCCAGGCGGAGCCAGCCACGCTGGACGAATTCGGCCAGGGCCTTGTTCACCGTTTCGCGGGACGCACCCACGAGCTGTGCCAGTTCCTCCTGCGTGAGCTCGTGCGCCACCAGGACGCCGTCCGTTGCCGGGCGGCCGAAGCGGTCTGCAAGGTCCAGCAGGGCCTTGGCCACGCGGCCGGGGACGTCGGAGAAGACGAGGTCGGACAGGGAGTCGTTGGTGCGCCGCAGGCGGCGGGCCAGGGCCTGCAGCAGCTGGGCCGAGACCTCGGGCCGGGTGCGCAGCAGGGCGTTCAGGCTTTCGTTCTTGAGCCCGGCCAGCCGGGTCTCGGAAACGGCCGTGGCAGTGGCGGTGCGGGGGCTGGGATCGAACAGCGCCATCTCGCCGAAGAGCTCACCCGGGCCGAGGATGGCCAGCAGGGACTCGCGGCCATCGGGGGAGGTGCGGCCGAGCTTCACCTTGCCGGAGACGATGAAGTAGAGCTGGTCGCCCTGGTCTCCTTCGCGGAACACCGACGCGCCGCGGGACAGGTCCACCTCGGTGAGCTCATCCGTCAGCAGGCGGAATGCGTCGTCGTCGAGCGTGGCGAAAAGGGGTGCTCGGCGCAGTACCTCGATGTCCATGAAATCTCCTGAGTAAAAGTATCGGCTGTGGCGCTTGTGCCATTGTTTCAGAATTTTCAACGTTCTGTGACGAACTTGGCAGCCGAAACGCCCGCGGGCAGCCGGTCGTGGGCCTCCCGCGCGGTGCTGCACCCCACAGAGGATTGTCAGCGTCCGCCACTAGAATGGGGGTTCAACTGTTAATAAGGAGCCTTTGTGGTCGGCCTGACTGTCCTGGACCTCGTCCTGATCCTGGCGCTGTTGTCATATCTGGTCTATGGCCTCCGCAACGGGTTCCTGGTCACCGTTGGCGGCCTCGCCGGGTTTGCCGCCGGCGCCGTCGCCGCCTTCTTCGCCGTCCCCCTCGTCAGCTCGTTCGTAGCGGACTCCGGGTGGAGGCTGACCGCCATCATCGCCGCCGCCGTCGTCCTGATGGCATTGGGCCACGGCCTGGGCACCATGGTGGGGCGGCAACTCCGGGGCGTGGTGCGGATTGGCCCGCTCCGGGCGGTGGACCGGCTGGTCGGCGGCGTGCTCAACCTCGTGGTCTCCGCGCTGGTGATGTCCATGCTGGCATTCAGCGTCAGTTCCCTCGGCGTGCCGGTGGTCTCGCAGCAGCTGGCCGAATCCAAGGTCATCCGCTTCATCGAGGGGCTGACCCCCACCCCGGTCAAGGCCACCATGGCGGAGCTGCGTTCCACGGTGATCGGCAACGGCATCCCCACGCTGCTTGAGGGGCTGGACCAGGGCCAGAAGGTCCAGGTCCCCAACACGAGCACCAACACCCCCGCGTTGAACAAAGCGGCGCAGTCCGTGCTGAGGATCGCGGGCACGGCCTATGAATGCGGCCAGAACCAGACCGGCAGCGGTTTTGTCGTGTCCCCGGACCGCGTGGTGACCAACGCGCACGTGGTGGCCGGAGTGTCGCAGCCGGTGGTGGAGATGCCCGACGGCGGTGCGATGCCCGGCCGTGTGGTCTACTTCGACACCCGGCGGGACCTGGCAGTCCTGGCCGTGGACAACCTGCCGTCCCAGCCGTTGCCGCTGGGCCGCGACCTCCCCGGCGGCAGCCAGGCCGCGTTCGCCGGGTATCCGCACGGCGGACCGTTCCAGTCCAAGCCCGCCACCGTCCAGGACATCGCCACCGTCCTGGTCCCGGACATCTATGGCAACAACCCTTCGCCGGAGGACATCTACCGGCTGGCGGGGGACGTCCAGCCCGGCAACTCGGGCGGCCCGCTGCTGACCGCTGACGGCCAGGTGGCCGGGGTGGTCTTCGCCAAGGCAACCTCGGACGCCGAAGTGGGATTCGCTATCACCATGAATGACCTGGAACCTGTCGTGGAGCAGGCGCCCGCACTGTCATCTCCGGTGTCCTCTGGGCAGTGCATCCAGAAGTGACCCTTCCGGTTACAGGACTTCGGCCAGGTAGTCGATGGCCAGCTTGTAGCCGAATACGCCGGCGCCCACGATAACGGCCGCACACACCGGCGACAGGTATGAGTGGTGCCGGAATTCCTCGCGCTGGTGCACATTGGTGATGTGTACCTCGACGGCGGGAAGCTGGACGGCTGCCAGGGCGTCACGCAGCGCCACGGAGGTGTGCGTGAAAGCCCCCGCGTTCAGGACGATTCCGGCGGCCGTGCCGCGCGCGGCGTGGATGGCGTCCAGCAGGACGCCTTCGTGGTTGGACTGGACACAGTCCACGGCGAAGCCATGCTGCTTTGCGGCGGACGCTGCCAGCTGTTCCACATCGGCAAGGGTTGACGTGCCGTACTTCTCGGGTTCCCGCGTGCCGAGCAGGTTCAGGTTGGGGCCATTAATGACCAGGATGGTGCCGCGGCCGGCGCCGGCGGTGGAGGAGGCTTCAGTCATGCCTGCAAATCTATCGGCTGGCCCGGTCCGCCGCGCATTTTTACGCCGGCACACACCATCGACTGCTGAGTACTTGTCGTTCTGAAGCTCCAAAACGACAAGTACGCGGCAATGGATGTCAGAGGGCCGTGACCTTCAGCAGCAGGGCGTGCTCCGGGTTGAGGACCGGCATCGGCAGCCCCACCTCGGCCAGGAAGCGGCCGCCTGCAACAGCGCCGTCGGCGAGCCAGGACGGGGGCTGCGCCTGGGTGAAGGTGTGCGCGTAATCGTCGTCCTCCGGGACAGGAGCGATGAGCTCCACCCGGTAATTCCGCTCCGGTTCCAGGCCGGGAAGTCCCATGCGCCCCGGCTGCTCGGCAGCGGAGGTGCGGGTGCTGACGACGGCGAACAGGGCCGCCGTCGTTCCTTCCGCTACAGAGCCTTCCGCCACCACGCCGTGCAGCAGGAACGACTCGTCAGCCACGTCGGCGTTGACCCGCCGGCCGCTGTGGACCAGGCCCCGGTGCTCCTTGTACAGCCCCACAATCCGCCGAAGTTCTTCGCGTTCCTTTCCCTGCACGCCCCGCACATCCCACTCCATTCCGAAGTGGCCAAAGAAGGCGGTGATGGCGCGGAAGGACAGGTCATGGGTGCGGGCCGTGGTGTGCGAGGTGGTGGGTCCGATGTGGCTGCCCACCAGCTCCGGCGGTACCACCGCCCCGGTCCACCGCTGGATGGTCTGCCGCTCCAGCGCATCGTTGCAGTCGGAGGCCCAGATCCGGTCTGTCCGCTCCAGGATCCCCAGGTCAACCCGGGCGCCACCCGAGGAGCAGCTTTCGATTTCGACGCCGGGATGGGCCTTGCGGAGCTCGTCGAACAGCCGGTACGCGGCAAGGGTCTGCTCGTGGACGGACGCGCGGCCCGCATGGCCGTGCTCCACGAGGTCCCGGTTCTGGTCCCACTTCAGGTAGCTGATGTTGTTTTCAGACAGGAGGGCATCGATGCGGTCGTAGATGTACTGCCACGCAGCGGGGTTCACGAGGTCAATCACATGCTGGTTGCGCCATTCGAGCGGCAGCCGGCCGCCGTCCTTGTGCGCTGCCGCCGACGGGCGCACGATCCATTCAGGGTGGGCGCGGGCGATATCGGAGTTCAGGTTCACCATTTCCGGTTCCACCCACAACCCGAACTCCATCCCGCGCGACGTGACGGCGTCGATCAGGGGTGCCAGGCCGTCCGGCCAGAGGGTGTCATCCACATACCAGTCGCCCAGGCCTGCATGGTCGTCGCGGCGCCCGCGGAACCAGCCGTCGTCGAGCACGAAGCGCTCCACGCCGAGGTCGGCGGCCGATTCTGCCAGCTCGGTGAGGACGTCCAGGTTGTGGTTGAAGTAGACCGCTTCCCAGACGTTGAGGACGACCGGCCGGGCCTTGCCGGCGTGCAGGCCGGTGGACGCGGCCGGCAGCACGTGATGTGGCCGGGAGCGGAACCAGCTGTAGAAGGCCTCGGTGATGCCGTCCAGGCCGCGGTCCGAGTAGGCGGCGAACAGGGCGGGCGTGGAGTAGCCGGCCCCGGGTTCGAGGACGACTTCCGCAGGGCCGAGGAGTTCCGAGCCGCCGATCATGGTCCGGCCGTCGCCGATGGTGTCCGCGAACTGTTCGTGGTTGCCGCTCCACGCCAAATGCGTCGCCCAGACCTTGCCGTGGCGGTTGCCGAAGCCCCGGGTGCCGGCGGCGAACAAGAGGGAGGAGTCGTGACCGGTGCGGCCGTGCCGTCCGCTCCGGACCCAGGTGCCCTGCTGGATGGCGTGCCGCTGCGGGTGGCGTTCCCGGCACCACCGTCCGGTCAGGTCGAGAAGCTCGACGGCGTCCGGCGCCACGGGCAGGACGGTGGCCAGTTCATCCACCTGGAATGGGGTGGTGCCTTTGTTCGTCACGGTATGACGGAGTTCCAGCAGGCCGCCCTGGTGGAGTGCGAGGAAGGAGGCCACGCTGATGCCGGTGTCGGGATCGGCCTGCACGATGGTGGCGGTGTTGCCCTCCACTGATGCCGACGTGGTGCGGAGGCGGGACGAGAAGTCGTGGCCCGGGCCGTCGTCGGTCATCCTGTGGCCGCGCAGGGCGGGCCGCCCGCGCCAGGCGGAGGACGCCTGCGGGAGCAGGCCGGCGGGAACCCGGGCGTCAATCGACGACGGCGGAACGGCAGCGCCGAGGATGGCCAGGTCCGGCAGGGCAGGGCCCAGGTCGGCACCCCAGTGGATGACCTCGGCCTCCCCGCTGTCGAAGCTGATCACCAGGCTGGTGCCGGCGGAACGGAGATGCAGGGGATCCATAGGGAGGTCTCTTTCAGTGTTCAGCGTTGCGTCTTAAGTTACGCACAGGAGGGAAATCCGGGAAGGGGTGGCCGGGCGCCGCCGCCGCGAGGAGGAGGACGGCGTCGCCCGGCCGGTGGCTGCGACCACATACGCAGCCACGCTGGAGGGTTTACTTGAACAGGGCGTTGACCTGGTCATTGGCCTGCGTCAGGGAACCCGCCTTGGCCTTGCCGGACACCACGGCGTCCATGGCCGGCTTCATGATGCCGTCAACCTTGGCGGCGTTATCCGCGATCGGGTAAAGGAAGGTGGTGCCGTCCTTGACCTGCTGGCTGAATGGTGTCACGTCCACGCCCTTGGCCTTGAACGCTTCGACTGCCTTGTCGGCGGAGGTCTTGATCGCCGGGAAGACGACTGCCTTGGCAGCGACCACGTCCTGGCAAGCCGCGGACCCCAGGTATTCCACCCACTTGATGGCGGCCTCCGGCTTCTTGGTGCCGGCGTAGATGGAGTCCGCCAGGCCGTTGTACATGCTGGCGCGCTTGCCGTCGACTCCCGTAGGCGTCGGGGCGATTCCCACCTTGACATCCTTGTAGCCGGTGTACTGACCGATCATCCACGAACCGTTGGCATTGATGACGGACTTGCCGGCGGCAAAGGTGTCCGCCATGCTGGCGCCCACCGTGGTTTCAAGCTTTGGCATGTATCCCTTGTCCACCAGCCCCGCGAACCAGTCAATGCTTTCCTGGAACGTGGGGTCGTCGTAGTTGAAATGCTTGCCCCACGGGTTCTTGTCCGTGTGCGTCCAGCCGGTGGTGCCGGTCAGGTAGCTCCACTCGGTCTGGCCCTGGCCGGAGCCGGACCCGTTGAGGCCGAGACCGTAAACGGCCACATTGTTCTTGTCGAAGCCCGGCTCGTCGCCGCGCTTGCCGTTCTTGTCCACGGTCAGGTGGGCGATCGTCTTTTCGTATGTGCCGCCGTCCTGGGGGTTCCAGGTCAGGTTGGCCATCTGTTCGGGGGTGACGCCGGCGTCGGCAGCAAGTTTGGTGTTGTAGAACAGTGCGATGGTGTCCCAGTCCTTGGGGAGGCCGTACCGTTTGCCGTCCTGGCCTACCCAGAGGTCAGCCAGCCCGGAGTTGTAGATGCCGGTGTCGATGTTGTCCTTCTTGACGGCGTCATCCAGGGCGAGCAGTTGCTTGTTCTTGATGAATTCGGGGTATTTGCCCAGGTGGTCGGTGAAGACGTCCGGAGCGGTGCCCGCCACGAAGCCGTTGGTGAGGGTACCCCAGTAATCGTCCCAGCCGCGCTGGGTGACCTTGACGGTGATATCCGGGTTGGCCTTGTGGAAGTCGTCAGCGCACTGCTTGTACGCCGGGAGCTGGTTGGCATCCCACAGCCAGTAGTTGATTTCGCCCTTGCCGGCCTCGGCTGATCCGCCGCCTCCGCAGGCCGAGAGCGCCAGGACTGCGGCTGCCGCTGCGGCCAGGGAGGTGAGTGCTTTCTTTTTCATGGGTGTTCCTTTCACAGTGCCTCCGGGCAGGCCGCCATGGCCCGGCGCCGGGGATGGGACGGGTGGGTTATGCGGGAAGGAGGGTTACTTTATGCCGGAGAAGCCGATGGAGTTGACGATCTTCTTGCCGAATGCGGCGAACAGGATCAGGACGGGCAGGGCGGAGACCAGGGTGGCTGCCATCAGCCCGGACCAGTCCGGTGCGCCTTGCGGCGACTGGGATTTGAAGACGCCCAGGCCCACAGTGAGGACACGGACGGATTCTTCCTGGCCCACCAGCAAGGGCCAGAAGTACTCGTTCCACTGCCCGATGAAGGTCAGCAGGGCGAGCGTGGCGATGGGTGCTGCGGCGTTGGGCAGGATGATCTGGAAGAAGATGCGAAGGTGCTTGGCGCCGTCGAGCATGGCCGCTTCCTCCACCTCGCGGGACATGTTCAGGAAGAACTGCCGGAGGAAGAAGATGGCGAACGGGGTCATGAAGATGTAGGGGAGTACCAGCCCCGCCAGGGTGTTGAGCAGGCCCAGGTTCTTGATCAGCAGGAAGTTGGGCAGGGCCGTGAAGATCGGCGGCACCATCATGGTGGCCAGGAACAGGCTGAACACCAGGTTCCGTCCCCGCCACCGCAGCCGGGCGAAAGCGTAGGCCGCCATGGCGCTGAAGAACACAGCCCCCATGGTGGTGATGGAGGCGAAGAGCACGGAATTGCGGAGGTAGATCCAGAAGTCGATCTGGGCGCCGGAGCCGCCCTCGGCAACAGCTTCCTCCGGTGACTGCAGGCCGAAGACGCGCTTGAAGGCGCCCAGGTTGAAGTCAGCCGGGAGCAGGTTGGTGGCATTGCCGGCAAGTGACCCGTTGGTGGACAGCGCAGTCCGCAGGATCCAGTAGAACGGGAGGACGGATACGGCGACGGCGAGGGCGACGAGGGCCCACGCGGCGGCACGGCGCCACCTGAACGGACGGCGGCGGCCCGCGGCCCGGGCTGGGGCGGAAACTTTTGTAGTGGTCATGGAAGTGTCCTTAGTCCAGGTCTGATTCGTTGCCCTTGAGGAACTTCATCTGGATGAAGGCCACCAAGGCGAGGATGACGAAGAGGATGACTGCCAGGGCGGACCCGTATCCGAAGTCGGATTCCGTGAAGGCCTTTTGGTAGATGTAAAACTGCAGCACCCGGCTGGCGTTGACCGGACCGCCGAGGGTGGTCACGGCCACGGTGTCGAACACCTGGAAGGAGCCGATGACCGTGACGATCAGAACCAGGACCAGCACCGGACGCAGCAGCGGCACGGTGATTTTGCGGAAGGTCTGCCAGGGGGAGGCGCCATCCAGGTTGGCCACCTCGTAGACATGGTGGGGGATGGCCTGCAGGCCGGCGAAGAGCAGCAGCGCGGTGTAGCCCATATGCCGCCACGTATTGATGAGTGCCTGGGTGGGGATGGCCCATTCCTCGCTGCCGAAAAACGCCACCTTGGGCAGGCCGAAGGACTCGATGAAGTAGTTGACGATCCCGATCTGGTAGTCCAGCAGCCAGAACCAGAGGAGGGCAGCGATCACGTTGGCCATCAGATATGGCAGCAGGAGTGCGCCGCGGATCAGGGTTGATTTGGCCACCCGGTGCATCAGCAGGGCCAACCCCAGGGCGAGCGCGGTCTGCAGGACGATGTTGATCAGGACATACTGCGATGTCACTGCCAAGGCGTTCCAGAACAGGGGATCCTTGGCGATTGCTTCGTAGTTGCCGGTGCCGATCCACGTCGGGTCTCCGAGGATGCTGTATTCGGTGAAGCTGAGGTAGATGCCGCGAAGGGTCGGCACCAGGTAGAAGACGAGAAATCCGATCATTGCCGGAGCGATGAAGAACAGTGCGATCTTCAAATCACTGTGTCCCCGGCGCTTCAGCGACCGGCGCAGGGCGTGCTCTGCCGGGCTGGCGGTCCTGGTAAGGGTGGTCATCGTCGACCCTTTCCTAAGTGTGATGGAAGTAACAGGCTGCAACGCAATCTACACGAGTAGATCGATGATCTGCAAGAGGTTACTTTTTGTTTTTTTCCTGAGCGTTTTCGTGCATCCAATAGATATTGACTCGAGTAGATGCTGGTGCAAGACTCAAGCATCCCTAACGAAAGGCAAGAGACAATGACGTTCTCCATCGGCATCGTGGGCGCCGGCCAGTTCGGCTCCCAGTTTGCGCACCTCTTCAACCTCCATCCGGGTGTAAGCGCCGTCCATGTGGTGGACGAGCGCCCCGAGCGGGCCGCCGAGGCGGTTGAGCGCTACCACCTGGCGGGCCAGGAAGCCGACTTCGATGCCCTGCTGGCGTCCGACGTCGACGCCGTCGCCATCTTCACCCAGCGCTGGACCCACGGCCCGTTGGTGGAACGGGCCCTCCGCGCCGGCAAGCACGTCTACTCGGCCGTTCCCATGGCGGTTTCGGAGGAGGAGATCGAGCGCATCATCACCGCTGTCCGGGAGACCGGGAACGTCTACATGATGGGGGAGACCAGCTACTACAACCCCGCCACCGTCTACGCGCGCGAACAGCATGCTGCCGGCAAATTCGGCCGGATCTTCTACTCCGAGGGCGACTACGTCCACGACATGGACCTCGGCTTCTACGACGCGTACCAGTACAGCGGCGGTGAACGGTGGAAGGAAACGGCCAGCTACCCGCCCATGCTCTACCCCACGCACGCGATCGGAGGTGTCCTGGGCGCCATTCCGGCACACGCCGTGAGCGTCAGCTGCGTCGGGGTCAGGGACGGGCGGAACGACGGCGTGTTCGACAAGGACATCAGTATGTTCGGCAACGACTTCTCCAACGCCACGGCGCTCTTTGAACTGAGCGACGGCGGTGCGATGCGGACAAATGAAATGCGCCGCGTGGGCTACCCCTCCCATATCCGCGAATCCCGGTTCAGGTTCTTCGGCACGGAGGCGAGCTTCGAACAACTCGCCAAGGTCACCGTCTGGCAGGACAAGCAGGACGTCCACGACATCTCCGGGCAGATGGAAACCCGCCCCAGCATCCCGCTGGACGACCCGTCCCTGGCCCACGTTGCCCCCGAACTCCGGGACGCCTTCGTGTCAGGCCTGGCACCGGTGCACGACGCGGAAAGGCTGCCCGAAGAATTCCGCGGCGCCCCCAACGGGCATGAAGGCAGCCACCACTTCCTGGTGGACGACTTCGTGACCGCCGTCAACAGCCGCACCCTGCCCCCGATCAACGCGTGGGTGGCCGCCCGCTTCACCCTCCCCGGAATCGTGGCCCACCGGTCCGCCCAGCAGAACGGCGCGCGGCTGCCCATCCGCGACTTTGGTGATGCCCCGGCCAACTCCTAGCTAGCATGTATTCCATGACCACCTCGGCTGTGCCGGCGCCGCGCGGCCCCGTGACCCGCAAGGACGTGGCGCGGTATGCCGGCGTCAGCACCGCCGTCGTGAGTTACGTGGTCAATGGCGGCCCCAAGAAGGTGGCGCCAGCCACCGAAGCTAAGGTCCAGGACGCCATCCGTGTGCTGGGGTACCGGCCCAATGCTGCAGCCCGCGCGCTGAAACTGGGGTCCAGCGAGACCCTGGGGCTCATTGTCCCGGACATCTCCAACCCATTCTTCTCGCTCTTTTCGCACGCCGTGGAAGACGCCGCGGCGACCCTGGGCTACGCCCTGGTACTCAGCAACTCGGACGGCAACCTTGCCAAGGAGCGGCGGAACATCCGCAACCTGGCCGCCCGGCAGGTGGACGGGGTGCTGCTGGCCAGCGTTCTCTTCGAGCCGGACCTGGAGGCGCTGGAAACGGCAGACATCCCGTCCGTGCTGCTGAACCAGGAGCGCGATGCCCCCGGGTTCAACAGCATCGGCGTGGACCTGGCGTCCGGGGCGCGGATGGCGGTGGAACATCTCATCGGACACGGGCACAAGAACATCGGCCTGGCGATGGGCACCAACGTGTCCGGTTCCACCGATGGCCGCGAAGTAGGCTGGCGTGAGGCGCTGCAGCAGGCGGGCCTGCCCGAGGGGCCCATCGCCTACAGCGCATTCACCCGGCCCGGAGGCTACACGGCAGGGCAGCGGCTGCTGGCATCGGTGAACAGGCCAACCGCGATCTTCGCAACATCCGACATGCAGGGCATCGGACTCCTGCGGGCGATCCATGAAGCAGGGCTGTCCGTGCCGGGTGACATGGCCGTTGCCTCCTTTGACGGCTCGGCGGATTCCGAATACTCCTGGCCGCCGCTGACAACGGTGGAGCAGCCGGTGGTCGCGATGGCCGAGGCCGCCGTTGCGGCATTGGTCGGCGCCGGGAGGGGGGAAAAGCCCCGGCACCGGATCTTTTCCACCAAGCTGCACATCAGGCAGTCCTGCGGTTGCCCGTAGCGCCCGGGGATTCCGTCAGACGGGTTGGGCAATCCGCAGCCGGCTGACGCTCTCCTCCAGGGTGCGCCGCGCATCGGCGCTCAGTCCCGCGTCGCTGATGACCTCGTCCGCTTCCTCGAGCGCGGCGATGGTGCTCATGCCCTGCGTTCCCCACTTGGTGTGGTCGGCCACCACCACCAGCTTGCGGGATGCCGCCACGAAGGCGCGGTCCGTCTCGGCTTCCAGCAGGTTTGGGGTGGTGAAGCCCGCATCCCTGTCCATGCCGTGCACGCCCAGGAACAGCAGGTCCAGGTGCAGCTGCTTCAGCGCCGCCGTCGCGATTGGCCCCACCAGCGCGTCCGACGGCGTGCGCTCGCCGCCGATCAGGATCACCGTGGAGCCAAAGGTGGTCCCGGACGGGGCGGCCGGGTGGAAAAGATCGGCAATCCGCACGGAGTTGGTCACCACGGTGATCCGCGGTCCCCGTGCCAGCTCCTGGGCCAGCGCCCACGTGGTGGTTCCCGCGCTGAGTCCCACTGCCATGCCCTCATGGACCATTCCAGCGGCTTCAACGGCGATGGCCCGCTTCTCGGCGGGCAACTGGGTGGATTTGAGTTCAAAACCGGGCTCATGCGTGGTGGCTCCGCCGGGCAGCTTGGCACCGCCGTGGATCCGCTCCACCTGGCCGCTCTCCTCGAGGAGCTCGATATCCCGCCGGACGGTCATGAGGGAGACGCCCAGCTGCTGGGCAAGGTCGGACACGCGGACGACCCGTTCCCGCTGGACTGTGTCCACGATGGCCTGGTGTCGAGCGGCGGGGAGCATGCTGTTCCTTTCGGGCGGCGTCTGGGGGAGCTGGCTCCCGGTCACACTCCATCTTTACCTACCCCTTGCTCGAACCCAGTGTCAGGCCCGCAACAAACTGCCGCTGCAGGAGCAGGTAGATGACCAGGGTGGGGATGACGGTGATGACTGCCCCCGCGGCCAGGAGGTTGTAGTTGCTCAGGAACTGTCCCTGCAGGTTGTTGATTGCCGTGGTGATCGGCAGCCGGTTGCCGCTCTGGATGAAGAGGAGCGGCCAGAAGTAGTCGTTGTAGATGAAGATGACCTCGAGCGTGGCCAGTGCGGCGAACGCGGGCCGGCACAACGGCAGGATGATCTCGCGGTACTGCCGCCAGATGCCCGCACCGTCCACCAGCGCAGCCTCGGTCAGGTCGGCGGAGAGCGCCTTCATGTAGTTGGACAGGACGAAGGTGCAGAACCCCATTTGGAATGCGATGTGGATGGCTATCACGACGATGTACGTGTTCAGCAGGTTGCCGGAGTCGCTGAACGAATACGGCACCTCCAGGTGCTTGGCCATCTCGAAAAGGGGCGCTGCCAGGACCTGCGGGGGCAGGAGGTTGCCGGCCGTGAACATGATCAGCAGCGTGATATTGAATTTCCAGTTCACCCGGCTCACGGCGAACGCCATCAGGGAGGCAAGGAACAGCGTCACCAGGACTGCGGGGACCGTGATGATGACCGAGTTCCAGAAATACGTGGCGAATCCGCCCTGCGTCCAGGCCTGGACGAAGTTGTCGAAGTTGAAATCCCCGGCCACGCTGAAGTAGCCATGCTCGTTGGTGGAGGCCACCGGCCGGAGCGCGGTGTAGAGGGCCCAGCCCAGCGGAACCAGCCACATGACAGCCATGGCCACCAGGAAGATGTGTGTTCCGTAATGGCGCTTGGGCCGGCTGCCTGAGCGGGACTGGCTGGTGGTGTCGTTCCCGGCGGCGCGGGCAGCGGCAATGCTCATGCTTGGTTCTCCTTGCCGAAGGTGCGGCTGAGGTAGAAGACGATGGGAACAAGCGAGATGACCAGCAGGACCACTGCCAGGGCGGATCCGACGCCGATCACCTGGCCCTCGCCCACCAGGTTCTGGATCACCAGGGCGCTGAGCATTTCCAGGCCGTTGGTGCCGCGGTTGATGACGTAGACGACGTCGAAGGCGCGGAGGGACTCGATGATGGTGATCACCACGATGACGATGTTGATGGGGCGCATGGCCGGGAAGACCACCCGGAAGAAGGTCTGCACGGCATTGGCGCCGTCGATCGCCGCGGCTTCCTTGAGGCTCGGATCGACGCCCTTCAGGCCGGCCAAGTAGAGCAGCATGACGTAGCCGGCATGGCGCCAGGTGGCCGCGATCATGGCGGCCCAGATGTTGATTGACGAGTCGCCGAACCAATCAACGGCCCGCGGTGTGCCGGCGGTGC
This sequence comes from Pseudarthrobacter phenanthrenivorans, assembly GCF_000813845.1. GTDB lineage: Bacteria > Actinomycetota > Actinomycetes > Actinomycetales > Micrococcaceae > Arthrobacter > Arthrobacter phenanthrenivorans_B. Next base: position 217,014 of record NZ_JWTB01000019.1, on the reverse strand, counting down.
CCAGGAGGAAATTCAGGAGCCCGTTGTCCCGCTGGTAGAACAACTGCCAGATAATGCCGATCAGGGCCAGGGACAGCATGACGGGGGCGAAGAAGATGCTTTGGTAGATCTTGCTGCCGCGGATGTTCTGGTCCAGAAGCACGGCCAGCAACAGGCCCAGCGGCGTTGCAATCAGGGCCAGGAACAGGAGCCACAGCATGTTGTGCTGGACTGCGGGCCAGAACGGCGGGTAGTCCTGGGAAATGAACTGGTAGTTTTCCGTCCCTGCCGGACGGATGTCCGCCAGGTCCAGCCCGTTCCAGCGGGTGAAGCTGAGTCCCACGGACATCAGCGTGGGCAGCCAGACGAGGGCCAGTTCGATCAGGGTGGGGATGCCCACCATCAGGGACAGGACCAGCTTGTCCCGGCCGGACAAACGGCGGACGCGGCCTCCTTTGGCGCCCCGGGGGCCGGCGGGTTCCCGCGCTTCCGGCGGAATCAGTTCTTGTGCGGTGCTGCTCATGGAAATCTTTCCCTTGCTGGGGCCTGGTGCAGGTGGGAGGACAACGGCGGAAAGTTTCCTGCCGCCGTCGTCCTTCCTTTGACGGGACTACTGCGCTGTGTTCAGTTACTGCGCTGCGTAAAGGGTCTTGGCCTGCGCCTCAAGGTTCTTGACATCAACGCTGCCGTCCTTGATGAAGCTCTGCAGGGCAGGGATCATCACGTTGTTGGCCATGGCCGGCAATGCGTCGCGGTCAAAGAACTGGCTGATGTACTTGGCATTCTTGATGGTGTCCGCGCACTTCTTGTTGAGCGGCGTGAACTTCGAGGTGTCCGCACCCTTGGCGGTCGCGATGTTCGAGTTGTCCACCTTGGCGTAGGCGTCCTGGGCCTCGGGGGTGCCGAGGAACGCCAGGAAGTCGCGGGCGGCCTTGTTCTCACCGCCCTTTTTCGAGAGCAGCAGGCCGTCGATGGGTGCCTCGACCGCGTCCCGGCCTTCCATCGCGATTTCCGGGAAGGCGAAGAAATCGATGTCGTCCAGTACCGCGGGATCGGTGAACTGCTGCGTGACGAAGGAACCCAGGAGGTACATGCCGGTCTTCTTCGCTTCCAGGGCCTTGGCGGCGTCCTGCCAGGTCTGGCCGAGCGCTGCGGGATCCTGGAACGGAAGGAGCGCCTTCCACGTATCGAAAACGTTGCTGACCTTTTGCTGGTCCCAGGATTCCTTGTGTGCACAGAGGTCCACGTGGAACTGGTAGCCGTTCAGCCGCATGTTGATGTAGTCGAAGGTACCCATCGCCGGCCAGCCGTCCTTGTCGGCGAAGCCAATGGGGATGATGCCGTCGGCCTTCATCTTCGTGGCCAGGGACTTCAGTGCGTCGAAGGTTTCCGGGACCTGGTAGCCCTTTTCCGCCCACAGGCTCTTCCGGTAGAAGAACCCCCACGGGTAGTTGTAGTTGGGAACGAAATACATCTTGCCGTCCGGCCCGGTGGAGGCTTTCTTCAGCGCGTCGGAGAAGTTGCCGCCGATGGTCTGCCAGACGTCATCAATGGGGGCAAGCAGCCCCTTGCCGGCGTAGTACTGCATGCGGTAGCCGGCAAACCAGGTGAAGGCGTCGTCCGGTGAACCCTGCAGGTACGAATTGATCTTGTTCTGGAAATCGTTGTGGGGCACAACGTTGGTGGTGACTTTCTTGCCGGTCTTTGCCGTGAAAGCGTCTGCGACGGCCTGGTACGCACGCTTGGGAACGTCGTCCGAAGCGCCCGAGCCGAATGTCAGGCCGGATGATTCCGTGCCTGTTGCCGACGGGGCGCTGCCGCCCGTACAAGCTGCCAGGAACGGGATGCCGGCGAGGCCGGCTGCCCCCACGCCAACTGTTTTGAGGATGGTCCGCCTGCTTGGAAATGCGTTGGCCGACGCATCGGGCCTTGTCGCCATGTTCTCTCCCTTGAAAAATAGCCGCGTGTGAGGCACCTCACATAGCTCGACTATAACCGTGCAAAACCGAACATGGAAGAACGTTAAATAACAATTTTGGCAACGCCGCTGATTGAATCGTCACAAAGAAAAAACGGCCCTGCTTCCCCGGATTGGCGGGGAAACAGGGCCGTCCGGCCCTTGCGGAGCTGATGCTAAGCCAGTGTTACTTTCTGAGCGACTGGGCAATCTGCTGCATGATCGTCGGATCGGAGAGGGTGGTGGCGTCGCCCGGGTCGCGTCCTTCTGCGACGTCCTTGAGGAGGCGGCGCATGATCTTGCCGGACCGGGTCTTGGGCAGCTCGGGCACCACCAGGATGTTCTTGGGCTTGGCGATGGGGCCGATTTCCTTGCCCACGTGGTTGCGCAGTTCCTGGACGGTTTCGTCGCCGTTGTTGGCGGCGTCGCCGCGGAGGATGACGAACGCGACGACGGCCTGGCCGGTGGTCTCGTCCGTGGCACCCACGACGGCGGCCTCCGCCACGGCGGGGTGGCTGACCAGGGCGGATTCGATCTCGGTGGTGGAGAGCCGGTGCCCGGAGACGTTCATGACGTCATCCACCCGGCCCAGCAGCCAGATGTCGCCGTCCTCGTCCTTCTTGGCCCCGTCCCCGGCGAAGTACATGTTCTCGAAGCGCGACCAGTAGGTGTCCTTGAACCGCTCGGGATCGCCCCAGATGCCGCGCAGCATGGACGGCCAGGGCTCGCGGATGACCAGGAAACCGCCGTGTCCATTGGGGACCGATTCGCCCATTTCGTCCACCACGTCCACGGCGATGCCGGGCAGCGGGACCTGGGCGGAGCCGGGCTTCGTTGCGGTGACCCCGGGCAGCGGGGCGATCATCTGGGCGCCGGTTTCGGTCTGCCACCAGGTGTCCACGATGGGGGTCTTGTCGCCGCCGATAACCTTCCGGTACCACATCCACGCTTCGGGGTTGATGGGTTCACCCACCGAGCCGAGCACCCGCAGCGAGGAGAGGTCGTACTTCGCCGGGATGTCCGCCCCCCACTTCATGAAGGTGCGGATGGCGGTGGGGGCGGTGTAGAGGATGGAGACCTTGTACTTCTCCACGATCTCCCACCAGCGGCCCTGGTGCGGAGAATCCGGGGTGCCTTCGTACATGACCTGTGTGGCGCCGTTGATGAGCGGGGCGTAGGTGACGTAGGAGTGGCCGGTGACCCAGCCGACGTCGGCCGTGCACCAGTACACGTCCGTTTCCGGATGCAGGTCGAAGACCGCCCGGTGCGTGTAGGCAGTCTGGGTGAGGTAGCCGCCGGTGGTGTGCAGGATCCCCTTGGGCTTCCCGGTGGTGCCGGAGGTGTACAGGATGTAGAGCGGGTGCTCGGAATCGTGGCCCACCGCGGTGTGCTCGGCGGATGCCTTCTCCACGGTGTCGGCCCACCAGTGGTCGCGCCCCTCCTGCCAGTCAACGTCCTGGCCATTGCGCTTGACCACCACCACGTTCTGCACCGTGTGGGCGTCTCCATCTCCCTTGTGCGCCAGCGCTTCGTCGACGGCCGGCTTCAGGGGGCTTGGCTTGCCGCGGCGGTAGGTGCCGTCGGCGGTGACCACCAGCTTGGCCTCCGCATCATCGATGCGGGAACGCAGGGCTTCGGCGGAGAAGCCGCCGAACACCACGGAGTGGACGGCCCCGATCCGCGCACAGGCCAGCATGGTGATGACGGCTTCAGGGATCATGGGCAGGTATACCGCCACCCGGTCACCGTTGGCCACCCCCAGGGACTCGAAGGCATTGGCTGCCTTCTTCACTTCTTCGGTCAGCTGCGCGTACGTGTAGGTGCGCGTGTCACCCGGCTCGCCCTCGAAGTAGATGGCCACGCGGTCGCCGTTACCGGCCTCCACGTGCCGGTCCAGCGCGTTGTAGGCCGCGTTGACCTCCCCGCCAACGAACCACTTGGCGAACGGCGGATCAGACCAGTCCAGCGCCTGCGTAAAGTCCTTGGACCACGTCAGCAGTTCCCGCGACTTCCTGGCCCAGAACGCCGGACGGTCCGCGGCAGCGTCTTCATACTCCCCAGCGGTCACGACGGCGTTCGCTGCGAATTCCGGAGTGGGCGGGAACGCCCGGGTCTCATTGAGCAGGTTCTCAAAGGCGTCGCCCTGGTGGCCTTGCCGGCCGGATCCGGCCGGAACGGTGGCAGTGGAGCTGGGAGTGTCCTGGGACATGTGAACCTCATCATTCATCGATCTTTGCCGCGCGGCATGCCGTCCCCTCGGGCCTGCCGTACTCACGGCGCCGGCTCCAGCCGGGAGCGGACATACCGCAAAGAGCTGTTCCGGAATCAAGCCTAATGCTTGCCGGCCGTCCGCTGTGCGGCGCGTCACATGCACACCCGTAAGCGGCATTTTTTAAGCGGTGAATGGCGTTCCCGCTGCCCGCAGGGCGGCCGGTAAGGCCCGTGCCAGCTAGTGATCAGCCTGGCTGTTGACTAGGCTGAGATGGAATTGTGACTTCACTTCGGACCCCTCCGGACCGGCACGGACAGTGCCTTGCCGGGCCCGGACCGCATGTCAAGACGGCACAGTTTTCGGGTCCGCACCGGGCCCGGTGCCGCCACGCTAAGGAGAGCAGAATGAACCAGCAGAGCTTCGGCCAGCGAACGGGCCCGGACACCGGGACCGGCCACGCAGGCTTCGGATCCGCCCCCGGCGGATCAGGGACCGCGCCCGCCGGCAACGCCGCCAAGGGACAGGCTGCAGGCCAGAAGGCTGCCTCCGGGAAGATCGACCCCAACGCCAACCAGGCGGTCCTCGGCCCGTTCACGGTGCGGGACTTGGCCGTCTTTGGCGGAACACTCATCCTGTTTGTCGCGTCCCTGCTGCCCCTCTTCGGCACCCGGTACAACCTGTGGAACCTGAACAACCTGTTCTTCCTGGGGCTGGGCATCATCCTGCCGGTCATCGCCAGCGCGCTCTTCGCCGCGCGCCGCCTTGCCCCGGCGACCCGGCTCCGGGTGGGTTCGCTCTCGATCGACCAGTTCGCCTCCGTGGTGGCTTCCTTCGCCGTCGCCTTCTTCTTCCTCTCGGTCGCCGGAGGGTACGTCACCAGCCTGCTGGTGGGCCTGATCGGCTCGCTCATTCTGTTCGCCGCCACCGTGCTGGGCCGTTTCCTCCCGTATCTGTCCGGCGATTTCAGGGACCGGCCGGAGGCGCCCGCACATATTGTGGCCAGGGACGCTGCCGTCCCGGCGCGGAAGCCCCGTGCCCCCAAAGCAGCCAAGCCCGAATCCGGTCCCAGCCCGTCCAAGACCGGCGGCAAGGCAGGTGGCCTGTTTGGCGGCGCGGGTGCCGGGTCTTCGGCCGTCCAGCCAGGCTCTGCTGCCCAGCCGGGTTCCTCCGCTGTCCAGCCGGGTGCCGGAAGCACCGGCCCCAGCCCTGAACCCGTCCGTTCCGCCCAGGTTCCCGCCACCGCAGCCGTCCCCGTGGCCATGCCCGGGGCTGCCGCCGCAGCGCCCAGCGCCCCGGCCGCCGAAGCTGGCCCTTCAGCGGGCACCCCTGCCGCCGAAGCAGGCCCGGCCGCGGGCGCCCCCGGCTCCACGCCGGTGGCAACCGCCCCCGAAGTTTCCGACCGTACCCCTGATGTGGATGCCGGCCCGCCCACCCAGGCGGCCGACGTCGTCCGTCCCGCCTCGTCGCCTGAAGCGGAGGAGACCCGGCACGGCGAGGCTCCCGCTGCCCAGGCCCCGCAGGCCGCTTGGGAACCGCCGGCCGCCACCGCCGTGCATCAGCAGGTCCAGGCGGAGCAGCCCATTGGAGCGACCGTGGACCCGGCCGGCCGGCACGACGATACCGATGGGCAGCCAATCCATGAAGCCTTCTGGTTCGCGGTGGCACAGCACCGCACCGCGTTCGACCCCCGTACCGGGGCCCCGGCATTCGTGATTGAACCCGGCGGGTGGGTGCTGGCCCTGGAGGACCGTGGCCAGGAATTCCTGGTCCAGCACACCGACGGACGGCTGGGCGTCCTGCGCGACCTCAGCAACATCGAGCGCGGCTGACGCCGTGGCCGGGCCCCGCACCAAGACCGGCCAGGCCGCAGGAATGCCCGCGGTCTCGTCCGAATCCGTCCTGGCACTGAAGCGGCGGGCGCGGCGCATCCACAAAGCCCTGGCCGAAAAGTATCCCTACGCGCACGCGGAACTGGATTTCCGCAACCCGTTCGAGCTGCTCGTGGCCACGGTCCTGTCCGCCCAGACCACCGACGTCACCGTCAACCAGGTCACAAAAGTGCTGTTCGCGCGCTGGCCCGACGCGAAATCCCTTGCCGAGGCGGACGCCACGGAGCTTGAGGCCATCCTCAAGCCCACGGGATTTTTCCGGGCAAAGGCGCGGAATGTCCTGACGCTGTGCGGACGGCTGGTGGATGACTTTGACGGCGAAGTCCCGGGGCGGATGGAGGACCTGGTCACGCTGCCCGGCGTGGGCCGCAAGACCGCCAACGTGGTGCTGGCCAATGCCTTTGGCATCCCCGGCATCTCCGTGGACACCCATTTCGCCCGGCTGGCCAAGCGCTTCGGGTGGACCCAGTCCGAGGACCCGGTGCACATCGAACAGGACGTGGCGGAGCTGTTCGAACGGCGGGACTGGACCATGCTGTCCCACCGCGTGATCTTCCACGGCCGGCGCGTCTGCCATGCCAGGAAGCCCGCCTGCGGCGCGTGCCCGGTGGCCACCTGGTGTCCCAGCTATGGGCTGGGCGAGACGGACCCCGTCAAGGCCGCCAAGCTGCTGAAGTATGAACTCGCGCCCGGCAACGAGGCACTGCTGGAACAATACCTGGCGGAACAGCACCGGGCCGCGGAGATCCGGATGGCGTCCCAGAAGAGAACCCCGTGAGCGCGCGGGACGATTTGGCGGAGCTGGTCCGCCGGGCGGAATCCGGAACGCCAGGGCCGGCCGATCCGCGCTGGGCCGCACTGACCGTGGATGCCGCGCGCGCCCGCAGGGCAGCGGTCCTGATGCTTTTCGGCGTCCTGGACGATGTCCCGGCCGAATCGGGCAAGCCGCTGGCGCCCGCGGACCTGGACGTCCTGCTCCTGGAACGCGCCCACACCCTGGGGTCCCATCCGGGCCAGGTGGCGTTTCCCGGCGGGAGTATCGACAGGGGCGAGACACCCGTTGCTGCCGCCCTCCGGGAAGCCGAGGAGGAGACCGGACTGGATTCCGGCGGTGTGGAGGTACTGGGCACGCTGCAGGAACTCGGGCTGGCGCACAGCAACTTCCTGGTGACGCCGGTGCTCGGATGGTGGCAATCGCCGTCGCCGGTCCGGGTGGTTGACTACGCCGAATCGGCCCAGGTGTTCCGTGTCCCCGTCCGGGATCTGCTGGACCCGGACAACCGCGTGATGGCCACCGTCCACCGTGCGGGCCGCACCTTCGACAGCCCTGCCTTTACCGTCAACGGCGTGGTGGTGTGGGGGTTCACCGGGATTGTCCTGAGCGGCCTCTTCGACCAGCTCGGCTGGTCCGTTCCGTGGGACCGGAACCGGCTGCACCCCATGGGGGTTTAGGCCTACGCCTGCTGCTGGCGCAGATCCACCACGATTCCGGTGGCGGCATTTTCACGCATGGCCTTGATGCCGTCGCGGAGCAGGTTCAGGGACTTGAATGTTGGCGAGACCGCAACGATGTTGCCCTCCGCGTCGGTGAGCCGCAACCGGTACGACTCGTCGCCTGCACGGTGTATTTCAAATCTTCCCGCCATGGACGGGGACCTCCCTGGTATGCGGCGTTGCATCAGCGTATGGACCGGTCTGCATCAGTCGCCGCTTCGACTGTAACGTCCGTCACCGTGCCCGCATAGCTACCGCCGGGTAGATTACTTGGCGTTCCGCAATGGGCTCCGGAAGACCCGGAAACAGCCTGTGAGGACTCCTATTTGGCGAGGTCATAGGAGTCCACAACCGCCAGGCTGACCGGGAACTCCACGGGAATTGGCCCGAACAGCAGTTCCTTCGCAGCGCGGGCCGATTCCTCGATCGCTTTGATGCAGCCCTCCACACCTTCCGAAGGCGCATGCACCATGACTTCGTCGTGCAGGAAGAAGACGAGCTCACCGCCGGATCCTCCGCCGGTGCCGGCCGTCCGCAAGGCGCGCAGCCGCCGTCGTAATTCCGCCAGCCAGCACGCCGCCCAGTCCGCGGCCGAGCCCTGGACCACGAAGTTCCGAGTGAACCGCCCCCGGGACCGGGCAATGGACTCTGCCCTTCGCTGCTCCTCTGCAGTGGATGAGCGCTGGCTCAGGTACCAGTGCTCCGAGGGCGGCGGGCTGCTGCGGCCAAGCCTGGTGGTCACCGTCCCGCCGGCCTCACCCGCCCGGGCTGCCCGCTCCACGAAGTCGACGGCGCGCGGATAAGTCCGCGCCAGCTGCGGCATCAGCCTGCCCGCCTCGCCCGACGTCGCACCGTACATGGCGCCCAGCAGGGCCATCTTCGCCTTGGCCCGGTCGCCGCCAAAGCCCTTTGCGGCGATGCCGGCATACAGGTCCTGGTCCCGTGCCGCCTCCGCCATGATGGAGTCCTGCGCCAGCGCCACCAGGACCCGGGGTTCAAGCTGCGAGGCGTCGGCGACAATGAGCTTATGGCCCGGGTCAGCGTGCACCGCGCCCCGGACCTGCCGGGGGATCTGCAGGGCCCCTCCGCCCCGGGACGCCCACCGTCCCGAGACAACACCGCCCACCACATACTCCGGGCGGAACCTGCCGCCCGACACCCAGGCATCCAGCCAGGCCCAGCCGTTGGCCGTGTGCAGGCGCGAAAGCTTCTTGTATTCCAGCAGCGGCTCGATGGCGGGGTGGCTGGACTCGCGCAGTTCCCACTTCCGGGTGCTCTTCACCTCGATCCCGTTGCGGTGCAGCGCCCGCATCAGGTCCTGCGGCGAGTCCGGGTTGAGGCCGGGGGAGTTGAGCAGGCCACGGAGTTCCGCGGCAAGCGCCTCCAGCCTGGCTGGGCGCCGGCCGGCGGGCGGCCGGGGCCCGAGGTGATCCACCAGGATCTGTTCGTGCAGGTCCTCCCGCCAAGGGACGCCCGCGTGCTGCATTTCGGCGGCCACCATCGCGGCCGCGGACTCGGCCGCCAGCAGCAACTGGAGGCGGTTCCGGCGGTTTTCCGCTGTGTCCACCTCACGCAGCGCGCCCTGCTGTTCCGCATATTCTGCGCGGAGCTCTTCAAGCGTCCACCCGGATACCTGCCCGGTACCGGGGTCATCAAACAGCGCCCCCTGGTCCGCCGGCGGACGCGGAGGCAGCAGTCCCTTCGGCGGGAGGAGGGGATCCTCCACCGGGACCCTGTCGGTGTTCCGGGCGTACGCGGTATGGGCACTGAACTGGGAGAACGCCAGGATGTTGCCGCACAGGGCCACGTCGTAGCAGCGCTCCACCTCCACTCCCGAGGCGAGCAGTGCGGGGTACCAGTCCTGGGTCCGGTGCCAGATCCAGCGGGGCGGCTGGCCTCCGGGGCGCCGGGCTTCGAGTTCACGGACGACGGCGGGGAGGTCGCCGGGTGCCACGAGGCGGGGTTCGGGGTTGGCCGGATGTGCCTGGCCCGCCTGCAGGATTTCCTGGAGCGCGACGCCGCGGGGATGGGCGGCGAGCAGCAGGTACATGTTCTTATTGTGCCCTGCCGGTGCGGGCCGCCTGGGCCACACCGGCAGGTGCAGCCCGTACGGGTGAGCTTGGGCCGGCGAGGTTGGGGGGCGCGCCTGGGCCAGGGAGGTCGGCAGGTGCGCTTAAGCCGGCAATGTTGCGCCCGACCGGGCGGGACCGGCCATGTCCGGGAGTGCGCGGACACCGGTTGTCCACATAGGGGTTTTGCTCCCTTACCCGCATTGTGGCATCACGGCAGAGTGACTGCATGAGCAGGCACCAACTCGATCCGTCCCTTCCCCGGCCCGGCGAAACCACAAGGTCATCCAGCCGGCCCTCCGGTCTGGGGCCACCGGCGCATGCGGATCCCTTGCCCCTCGGCGGGGCCCACGATGCTGCCCCGGCGGGAGTCCCATGGCTGCCGGAGAGCTCCGGCCCGGATACATCGGCAACGGGTCATTCGGTGCCGGTCGTTAGGGACGTGGACCACTGGGCCCGGGACCATGAGGCGCCGGACCCTTCCGGGGAAGTGCTGCTGGTCACCGCCTCCGTCGTTCTCCGCACCGAGGTGGAGCGCATCGTGGCCGCAGCCGGGGCAGGCCTGCGTGTCGTCTCCGACGCAGTGGATGGCGGGCGTTACTGGGACGCCGCTTCCGCTGTCCTGGTGGGCAGTGATGTCCGCGAGCTGCCGCCACGGCGGCGCACACCGGCAGTCATGGTGGGCCTCGACGGAGAGGGGGACAGCCTCTGGCATCTGGCGGCCGCACTGGGTGCAGAACGGGTCGCCGTGCTTCCCGACGCCGCGGCGTGGCTTGCCGACCACCTCAGCCGGTCGCGGTCTCCCGGACCTGGCGGGCTTGTCCTTGGCATCACCGGCGGCTGCGGCGGCGCGGGCGCCACCACGGCGGCCATCTGGATTGCCCAGGCCGCCGCAGGCCTGGGTGCCCGGGTCCTGCTGGTTGACGGCGACCCCTGGGGCGGAGGCGTGGAACTGGCGCTCGCCGCCGAGGAAACCCCGGGACTGCGCTGGCCGGACCTGGCCGAGGCCCGGGGAAGCATCGACCCACTTCAGCTCGCGGATTCCCTCCCCGTGGCAGGAGGCTTCTCCTTCCTGTCATGGCCTGCCACCCGGGAGCAGGCTGGCCCGGTCCCTGCTGCCGCCACCACGGGGGTGCTGGACGCCGCCCGCCGCGGCTACGAACTGGTGGTGGTCGACGTCGGCCGCGGCGCCGGCCCGCTTCACACGACGGCATGGGACTGCGACCGGATCATGATGGTGGTGCCGGCGCAGTTGAAGGCGGCCGTCGCGGCATTGAGGCTGCTGCAAGAGCTTCCACCGGTGGAGGCCGCCCTGCTGGTGCGCGGACGGCCCGGAGCAGCACTGGATGCTTCCCTGATCGCCGACGCCATTGGACTCCCGGTGCAAGGGCGCATTCCCGAGCTGCGCGGCGTCCCGGCAGCCATGGAAACCGGCAGGCTGCTTGACCTTGGCAAGCGGCGTACCATCCGGCAGTTCGGAGCCTCCGTGTTTGATTGGCTTGGCGCGGACCTGCACGCCGGGGAAACGGCATGAACAGGACTTCTGCCGGTCCGTCGGTTCCCGCCAGCGAACCGGGCCGGGCCACCCCAACTGAAGCCTTGGGCGCCCGTCGGAGGGCCCGAATCCTCGCGACGGACCAGGCCGGCAGCCAGCCGCGAAGCAGGGACTTGGCCCATGGCCGCAGGACCGTCGATGCCGGGCTGCTGGAATCAGTCCGCCAATCGATGATGGCGGAGGCCGGAACTGTAACTCCTTCGCGGGTGGCGGCAGCCGTCCAGGCCAGCGGAAGGTTGCTGGGGACCGCCGGGTCGCTGGCCGCCGTGGAAAGGATCAGCGCCGAGCTTAACGGGCTTGGACCGCTGCAGGTCCTGACCCGGAACCCCGCCGTTACAGACATCTTCGTCAATGCACCCGACTCCGTATGGGTGGACCAAGGCCGGGGCATCGAACGCGTCCCGGTCCAGTTCGACAACGAATCACAGCTGCGGGCGCTGGCCTGCCGACTCGTGGCTGCAGGCGGCCGGCGCCTCGATGACGGTTCACCTTGCGTCGACGTCCGGCTTACCGGCGGCTACCGTGTCCACGCCGTGTTGCCGCCGGTTTCCACCTCAGGAACCCTGCTGAGCGTCCGGATCCGCAGGGAAAGGGTCTTCAGCATGGCGGAGTTGGGCTCGGGCGGCATGTTCAGTCCCGGCGTGCAGGGCGTGCTGGAGAAAATTATCGAAAAGAAACTGAGCTTCCTGATCAGCGGCGCCACTGGCTCAGGGAAGACAACCCTGCTGTCCACCCTGCTGGGCCTGTGCGCAGCCGGGGAGCGGCTGGTCCTGATTGAAGACGCAGCAGAATTGAACCCCGTGCATCCGCACGTGGTGGCCCTCGAATCACGGCACGGGAACCTCGAGGGCGGCGGCGAGGTGGACCTGGGGGAACTCGTCCGGCAGGCGCTGCGAATGCGTCCCGACCGCTTGGTGGTGGGTGAATGCCGTGGCGCTGAAGTGCGCGAACTCCTCACCGCCATGAATACCGGACACAGCGGCGGCGGAGGCACCATCCACGCAAACACAGCCGCCGCGGTGCCCGCCAGGCTTAACGCCCTGGGCGCGCTGGCAGGCTTGGGCCCCGACGCCGTGCGGCTCCAGGCGTCCAGCGCCCTCGATGCCGTTATCCATGTCGGCCGGACTGCCCTGGGCAGGAAGGTTCTATGCGTTGGCCTTATGGCAGACGATGCCGAGGGGCTCACCGTGGTTCCGGCCATTGAAGAATCGGGGGCGCCCGGTCCGGCGTGGCCGGCCTTGGCTGCCCGGCTGGGGATGGACGCCGGAGGAATCCTGTGACGCTCCTCCTCAGTTTGGTTCTCTCCGGCGCGGCCCTCCTCCTGCTCAAACCGCCGCTGAACGCGGCATCCCGGCTGCGGGCGGCCACGACAGGAAGAAGGCGGGGAGCGCCAGGTGCCGTGCGCGGCCGGATATTGCCACCGATGCGGCGAGCCGGGAGGACGGCAAGGACGCAGGGAACAAACCTGACCCTGGTGGTGCAGCAGTTGGCGGCATTGCTCAGGGGCGGAAGGACGCCCGGGCGGCTGTGGGACGAGCTCTGGACGGTTTATGGCGCCGACCCCGGTGGCGGGCAGGAGCCCCAGGAGGAACATCCGTCAAGGAAGGCGCTGTCACAAGGTTCAACTGCGGTACTGGGCTCCGCCCGTGCAGCTGCGGCAACAGGTGCTCCCGTCTCGGCGGCAATCCGGCGGGCCGTAGCTTCCGCCTTCCCGCAAAGGGACAGGGAAGCCAGGATCTGGTCACAGCTCGCCGCCTGCTTCGACATCGCTGAAGCCAGCGGATGTCCGCTTGCCGACGTGCTCACCAGGTTCGCGGCGCAGCTGGAAGCGGAGGACGACGCGGATGCGGCGCGGCAAACTGCCCTTGCCGGGCCCAAGGCAACAGTGCGGCTCCTGACCTGGCTTCCTCTGATGGGGCTCGGGCTTGGCGCTGCCCTGGGCGTCGACCCGCTGGCCACCCTGCTGGGGACACCCATCGGAATGGCAGCCTTGCTTGCAGGCGTGGTGCTCACCGCCGCCGGGAGGGCCTGGTCCGCGCGGCTGGTGGGGGCAGCCGCGGGGTCAGGAGCGGCATGACGCCGTTCTGGCCTTCCGGAATAGCACTGTTCCTGCTCTTGGCGGCCGGTGCCTGTCTGGTTTGCCGGGGGCAGGACGCCTCGCGCCGGCGGTTGCGCCACCTGGCCGGTGGAACGCCGCTGGGGAGGCAGGCAGCAACCGAGGGGCCCGCGACAGAAACCGGCAGCGGCCTGAAAGACACCGCCATGATGCTCGAACTGGTGGCGGCGATGCTTGATGCCGGAGCCAGCATCGCCCGCTCCCTGGAACTGCTGGCTGCCTCCGCCTCGCCCCGGTACAGGGATGCCCTGCGGCCCGTGGTGTCGGCGCTGGCCATCGGGGCCGACTGGCATACGGCCTGGCGCAGCTCCGCCGTACGCCTCCCGGAGGTCCTGGAGCTTCGTGAGGCGCTGGGCTTCGCCGCGCTCACGGGCGCGCCTTCGTCCGCGATCCTCTACGCCCAGGCCGCACGGCTTCGCCGGGAACGGTTCCGCGCAGCCGAGAAACGGGCCGCATCCCTCGGGGTGAAACTGGTGGTGCCGCTGGGTCTGTGCTCGCTTCCCGCCTTTATCTGCCTTGGCGTCGTCCCGGTGCTGCTCGCCCTGGTGCCGTCCGGGTCCTAGCATTCCAGGCCGCTCCGCGGCGTTCCTGGGATGTGCTCCATCTTCGTGGGCCGGCAATCCCGCGACCGCCGTGCATCAACTCCTCCACAGCGGGGGAACGACCACACTTTTCCACTTAGCGCACCGCCTCCCTTACCGGTCATGTCACGGCGCGGAAGAGTCAAGACAGCCGGGAACGCTCCCGGCGAACAATCGAAAGGAACCACATGTCCAGCAACCGCTACCGCCGCCACTACTCCGCGGGAACATCCGCGCTCGCCTTGTCGCGTCAAAGGCGCGGTGAAGGGGATTCCCGCATGGTAAGCACCGGGATGCCTGCCGTGCCTCCACCTCCCACTGCCACCGCCGCCGCTGGCAGGACCTCTACGATGAGCGCAACGATCACGAGTGCGACGGCCCCACTTCCCGGCAACGTGGTGGAGCTGTACCCGGGATCCAGCGTTGATCCGAAGGCTTGGCGCAGCCCACGGCGTTGGGCCTCCGAGGCCGGCATGGCCACGGCGGAGTACGCCATCGCCACCCTTGCCGCGGTCGGATTCGCCGGGCTGCTCGTGTTCATCCTCCGCAGCGATGAGGTACGCGGCTTCCTGCTCAACCTCATCCGGACCGCCCTGGCCTTGCCGTGATCCTTTCGCCGCCGGCGCAGCGCTGGCGGAGCCTGTATGACCGGTGCCCGAAGGCCCAGGCTCTGCGTCACCGGGCGTGGAGCCTGGGTAACCGGGCGTGGATTCTGCGTAACCGGGGCTGGAGCCTGCGCCGTCGGGAACAAGGCTGGACTGGCAACGCGGCTGGCAGCGCCCGCGGCACCGTAACAGCAGAGTTTGCGGTGGCGCTGCCCGCAGTGCTCGCTCTTCTGGCCATGCTGCTGGCCGGTGCCGCAGCGGGCATGACCCAGCTGCGCATTGAGGAGGGAGCCCGCGCAGGTGCCCGGGCGCTCGCCAGGGGTGATGATCCGGCGGCGGTGGAACGGGCGGTCAGGGTGCTCACCGGCGGGTCTGCTGCCGCATCCGTTGCTGCCGACGGCGAATGGTTCACCGTCACCGTCACCGACCATGTCTCCGGACCTTTGGGGTCCTCCATCCCCTGGACACTCACTGCACGCGCCTCGACACGCAGCGAGACAGCAGGGACTGGAACCGGAGCCGTGGGTGGAACAGGCGCAGTCATCGGACGGGCGGACGGCAGGAGTCCGTGATGACGGGGATAGGCGGACGCGCAGGCCGCGGCGGGGATTATGGCTGCGTAGGCCCGCCGGATGGCAGTGAGCGTGGTTCGGGAACCGTCCTGGCCGCCGGGCTGGCACTCGTGGTCATGCTGGCCATGGGCATCATGCTGTTGCTTGCCCAGTCAGCCGTACTGGCGAGCAGGGCGGCTGCGGCTGCTGACCTTGCCGCCCTTGCCGCAGCAGACGCCCTTCGCGGCATTACGACGGGTGATCCCTGTACAGTGGCCGCCGAGGTGGCGTCCCGCCACGGCGCCACCGTGGCCAGCTGCTCCGAAGGTTCGGGCCAGACCGTCGAGGTGCGGACCGAGCTTGGCGGGAACCCCCTGCTGGGCGCAGCAACCGGGCGTGCCCGGGCGGGGCCACCGCCATAGGAAAGCCCGCCCATGTCCGGGCGTAACAGGCGGCCATGCCGCGCCTTGATGCCTTGGCCGGTGCGGCGAGGATACGGTGCACCCCATGTGATTTGCCTTACCGGGTGTCCTGCTGGGCCACTCCAACCGGTGATCAGCTGCGGGCGTTCCTCTGCCGGGTGTCCTGCGGGGAGACACCAACCGGGATCAGCTGCGGGCGTTCCTCTGCCGGGTGTCCTGCTGGGCCACTCCAACCGGTGATCAGCTGCGGGCGTTCCTCTGCCGGGTGTCCTGCGGGGAGACACCAACCGGTCCTCAGCCGCGTGCTTCCACTTCCACTCCGGAGAGTTCGGTCGCGTCCTTGAGCAGGACGTCGAGCAGGGTCACCGCGGCGGCCTTGTCCAGTGGGTTGTTCTTGTTGCCGCACTTGGGGGACTGGACGCAGGACGGGCAGCCGGACTCGCACTCGCAGGCCTTGATGGCGTCGCGGGTAGCCGCCAGCCACACCTTGGCCTTGTCGAAACCCCGCTCGGCGAACCCGGCCCCGCCGGGGTGTCCGTCATACACGAAGATGGTGGGCACCCCGGTGTCGGCGTGCAGCGCGGTGGAGACCCCTCCGATGTCCCAGCGGTCGCTGGACGCAACCAGCGGCAGGAGTCCGATCGCCGCGTGCTCCGCGGCGTGCAGGGCTCCCGGGAACTGGGCCACAATGAGTCCTGCCCCGGTCAGGGAGCGGTTGTCCACCACGAACCACACCGCCTTGGTGAAAAGCTCGCGGGCCCCCAGTTCCAGCGGCTCTTCGCCCAGGACTTCATTGGAAATCAACGCCTTGCGCTGGAAGGAGACGACCTGCGTAGTAACTTTCACGTCCCCGAAATGCACGGTGATATCGCCCCACTGCATGCTCCGGAGGGTGTCCAGCACCTCGATCTGGGTCACGTCCCGCGCCGTGGTGTAGTAGTCAGGGTTGGCCCGGCGCACCATGACGCAGTGGTCGTCTTCGTTCAGGTCCTCCACCACGTAGGTATCTCCCTGATGCACGTACACGGCACCTGTGTGGGCCTGGTAGTGGGTCTGCGGCGAGTCCATGGTCCCAAGCAGCGAGCCAGTTTCGGCATCGACGATGCTCACCGGGCCTCCGCCGTCCGCCCGGAGATTGACCATGGCCGCGGCGCTCTGTGAATGGGTCCAGAACCAGCCGGCTGGGCGCCGCCGCAGGTAGCCTTGGGCCACCAGCCGGTCCAGGAGCGTTTCGGCGGTGGGGCCGAAGAGGTCAAGCTCTGCCGGACCCAGGGGGAGCTCCGCCGCTGCCGCGCACAGGTGCGGTCCCAGGACATAGGGGTTGGACGGGTCAAAGACCGTGGCTTCAACGGACACGTCGAAGATCGCTTCCGGGTGGTTCACCAGGAACGTGTCCAGCGGATCGTCACTGGCCACGAACGCGGCTATGGCATCCTGTCCGGCCCGGCCGGCCCTGCCGATTTGCTGGAACAGGGAGGCCCGCGTTCCGGGCCACCCGGCCACCAGGACCGCGTCCAGGCCGGAAATGTCGATTCCCAATTCCAGGGCTGACGTGCTGGAGACACCCAGCAGTTGGCCCGACCGCAGCGCTTTCTCCACCGCGCGCCGCTCTTCCGGCAGGTATCCGGACCGGTAGGCCGCCACCCGCTGCGGGAGGCTGGGATCCACCTCGTCCAGGAGCCGCTTGGTAATGGCGGAGATGGTCTCGGCGCCGCGGCGGGATTTGATGAAGGCAATGGTCCGGATCCGGGCGGAAACCAGGTTGGCGAGCAGGTCGGAGGTTTCGGCCACCGCGGTCCGCCGCTCCTTGGCCCCGTTCTCGCCCCGGACTTCCGTCAGGGCCGGTTCCCACAACGCCACCGTCGTAGCACCATGGGGCGAACAGTCCTGGGACACTGCCTTCACGGGGGCGCCGATAAGGCGGGAGAACGATACGTCGGGGTCGGAGGCGGTGGCGGACGCGGCGATGAACACCGGTTCGGGGAAGGCGGTTCCGGCCCCGTAGTATGCGCAGATCCGGCGGAGCCTGCGCATCAGGTTGGCCACGTGTGATCCGAACACGCCCCGGTAGCTGTGGGCCTCGTCCACGATGACATAGCGCAGCCGGCGGAAGAAGCCGGCCCACCAGGCATGGTTGGGAAGGATGCCGAAGTGCAGCATGTCAGGATTGGCCAGGATGAAGTTGGCGTGGTCCCGAATCCACCGCCGGGCGGCGGGATCCGTGTCGCCGTCGTACGTTTCGGCCCGAACCGTGGTTAGCCGCAGGGAACGTACGGCATTCAACTGGTCGGCCGCCAGCGCCTTGGTGGGGGAGAGATACAGGGTGACGGCGCCGTCGTCGTGGATCTTCCCCGGGTCCGCCAGCACACGCAGTTCGGAACGGTGGATCGCATCCAGCGCCGGCAGCTGGTAGGCCAGCGACTTTCCCGAAGCAGTTCCGGTGGCCACCACTACGTGTTGCCCCGCGTGGGCCGCGTCGGCAGCATCCACCTGGTGCCGGTACGGCTCGCGGATGCCCAGGGACGCGTAAGCCCCGGCGATATCCGGGTGCACCCACGCCGGCCACGGTGCGTGGACCGCATCCCGTGCCTGGATGGTGCGCACATGACGGAGCTGCTCCGGTTCCGGGCCGCGGCCCAGCAGGGGAATCAGCGAGTCATGGGGGTTCACCCCACCATTCTTTCATCCGATGCACCACGTCAGGCCACGGTTCGCCCACGGGGAACCCCGAAGTCCGGCACAGCCGGTGCCGCGTCAGCTCAGGGACAGGTCCGAGCCGTCATGCGAGGCGGACAGCATCAGGACCCGGGCCACGACCGACCAGCCGAGATGCGAATACAGCTTCTGCCCGTCCACCGACGCCAAGAGAAGGCCGGTCCGGATGCCGCGGCCGGATGCCTGGGCCGCCAGTGCCCGCATGATCAGGCTTCCGAGGCCCCTGCGCTGGAATGCAGGCTGGGTAATGATCTTGTCAAAGACGGCGGTGTCACCCACCACGAAGGCCCGGCCGCTGGCCGCAATCACGTTGCCGGAACGCACCTCGGCGTAATACACGCCGCCCTGTTCATAGGTGGAAAGGCTCAGGTCGTCATCGGAAAGCCACGGGTCCTCCGCGTCCTGGGTCTCCATGTCAACGATCATCATCGCCTGCGAATCGGAGGTGACATTCAGGCCCTGCCGGCCTGCCATCGCCGCGTACCGCGCGGGGTCGTTGGTGAGGATGGTCAGGACCCGGGCCGGCGCCTCGGCCGTCCTGCCGGCCAGTGCAGCGAACTCGTCATCGGTGGGTTCGGAGGCAAAGACTTCCCACTCCCCGCTGGTGTCAGTCCGTAGCGCGGAAGGAAAGCGGCCTTCGGTAGAGGTCCGGTAGCCGCGGCAGCCGGCCCAGCCCGCGACCCACACTTCAAGCAGGCCAGTGATGTCTTCAACCACGGTTTCCGGACTCATGGCAAGAGATTATTCCAGCCGGATCGCCAGCAACAGGGGGTGGCGAAGAGCTTATGCAATTGTGATCAGCACCGGCCGCGGGAAGCAGCGGCCGAAACGGTCCGGCACCCCACCCGGTACCCTTAAATACGTGGCTTTAAACAAGATTGTGCTCTTTTACGGCTTTACCCCCATCGCAGATCCGGACGCGGTGCGGCTCTGGCAGCGTGCCCTGTGCGAGAAGCTCGGCCTCACCGGCCGCATCATCATCTCCAAGGACGGGATCAACGCCACGGTGGGCGGCGGAATCGGCGCCGTTAAGCAGTACGTCAAGACCACCCGCGAATATCCCGGCTTCCGCGGCATCGACGTCAAATGGTCCGACGGCGGTGCGGAGGACTTTCCCCGGCTCAGCGTCAAGGTACGGGATGAAATCGTTTCCTTCGGCGCCCCCGGCGAACTGAAGGTCGACGCCAACGGCGTAGTGGGCGGCGGAAAGCACCTCAAGCCCGAAGAATTGCACCAGCTGGTGGACGCCAGGAAGCGGGACGGCGAGGACGTGGTGTTCTTCGACGGCAGGAACGCCTTCGAAGCCCAAATCGGCCGGTTCAAGGACGCAGTTGTCCCGGATGTCGCCACCACCCACGACTTCATCAAGGAACTGGACTCCGGCAAATACGACGCCCTGAAAGACAAACCGGTGGTCACCTACTGCACCGGCGGCATCCGGTGCGAGGTCCTTTCCAGCCTGATGGTGAACCGCGGCTTTAAAGAGGTCTACCAGCTGGACGGCGGCATTGTGCGCTACGGCGAAGCGTTCAAGGACCAGGGGCTGTGGGAAGGCTCGCTCTACGTCTTCGACAAGCGCATGCACCTGGAATTCAGCGACGAAGCCAAGACCATTGGCCAGTGCGCCCGCTGCGACGCGCCGACCAGCAAATTCGAGAACTGCTCCAACCCCAGCTGCCGCACCCTCACCCTGTACTGCGACGAGTGCGCGGCCAGCCCCGACACGCTCCGCTGCCCGGACGGCTGCGCGGCGGCCTGACACCGCGTCAGAGCCGGCGCACCCGGAACGCGAAGTTGGCTGCGGTCCTGGCCTCAACCCTGACCATCAGGACGCTGTCCGTGGACAGGTAGATGACGTTGTCGCGGTTGATTCCGCACCTCAGGGCCAGGTCCAGCAGGGTAAGGGTTTCGGTGCGCACCGTGAAGGTGACCCGGCGCTGGCTCCGGCAGGCAATTGCCAGGCTGTAGGTTCCGGTCTCCAGCACTGGCGACATAACGGTCTGCACCTCCCCATCGCCCAGGATCCCGGCATCGGCCTGGACTACCGGGCCGGTGCCGTCCGGGAGCGCCCGGAACACCCAATCAGGCAGATCGGCGGCGCTGACCGGGTCCTGCTGCAACGGATCCCTGGTGGGGGCCGGCGCCGGGGCGGCGGTGGCGGCCTGCGCACTGCCGGCCCTGCCGTCGTCGTACGTATATTCACAGCCGGCCAGCGCACCTGCCGCAAGCACCAGCCCAAGGACGACGGCGGCCGCCGGCCTCGGTGCCAGGGGCGCCCGTGCTGTCCCTCTGGGGAGGGGCGCGGGGGTTCCCCGCACACTGGGCATAGTCCGACTTTATGCCCGCCGAGGGCGGCGGGCCAGAGCCGAAAAGACGGTTACTGCGCCGGCGCCAGCTGGTAGGCGTAGAGCAGCGGAGCGTCCACGCTGGAGCTGCTGATGTCGACCCGTCCGGCCGCGGGCAGGCTGACCTTGGTGGTCTCCCGCCGGCCGTTGCAGGCGGCCCCGGCCTCGGTTACCGGCTTGCCGTCCAGCGTCACGGCGAAGAAGGCCTTGCCGGTCCCGTCGCACACCGCTGTGAGCACGTAGTTGCCGGCCGGCACGCTGGCGGCTTCCTGCACAATGCGGTTGCGGTTGAGGATCTTGCCGGAGTCCTGGAGTACGACGCCCGGAGGGGTGCTGGGCAGGGCCGTGGCCCGCCATTTGGGGACGTCGGCGTTTTCCACGGACGTCGCCGGCGAGCATCCCGCCGCGGCGAGGCTGAGGCCAACGGCAACCACTGCCACGGGCAGCAGGCGGCGCGCCGCAGCTGCTGACCGGCGGGCGCGCGGAATCAAGGCAAGGCGGGAAGGCATGGCTCCACCGTACCCCGCAGCAACGCCGGACTAAACTTGAGCGGTGTCTAGATCCCCTTACGAGTTCACCGCCGGCAACACCCCCGATGCGCCCCGCAGCGACCTTCCGGACCTGCTGGCCGCCCTGGCGGCAGACCTGCGCCGCCTGGACTACACCCTCGACGGCGTCGCCGGGCTGCTGGGCCCCACGGCCTCCGCGGCACTGAACCGGGACCAGATCATTCCCGCCTTGCTTGCCGCCGAGCGTGCAGTCCGGGAGGACGACGGCGCCGCGCCGCTTGCCGCCGTCGTCCGCCTGTGGCTCCTGGCCGAGCCGCAGGACCGGGAAACGCTCGACGCCGCGCTGCCGGGCACCGGCGCGAAGGGCCTCGTGGACCTTGGGCTGGTGCAGCCCGTCCCCGGCTCGGATCTGCTCACGGCCAAGGCGGACCTGCGGCCCTATGGCTGGGACAAGAATGACGACGGCAGCGGCGGCGCCGAACTGTGGGTGGCCAGCGACCTCGCCGCCCACCAGCAGGCCGGGGTGCTGCGGCACGACCACGTCCTTGGCATCGGGCAGGCATCCACCACCCTGGTGCAGGCCACCATCCGCCGCCACACCGAGCGCGCCCTTGACCTGGGTACCGGCTGCGGCATCCAGGCGTTCCACCTGCTGCACCACTGCCAGCACGTCACCGCCACCGACATCTCCGAGCGCGCCCTGGCCTTCACGAGGTTCAACATCCTGCTCAACGCCGGGGCGCTTTCCGTGGACCCGGACCGGCTCGAGGACCGGGTGAGCCTGCGCCTGGGATCGCTGCTGGAGCCGGTGGCAGGCGAGGAGTTTGGGCTGGTGGTCTCCAACCCGCCCTTCGTCATCACCCCGCGCAGCGACGGGGAGGAGGCGGCGGACCAGTTCACCTACCGCGACGGCGGCCTGCCCGGCGACCGGATTGTCGCGAACCTGGTGGCGGACCTGCCCGGCATCCTGGCGCCCGGGGGATGGGCGCAGATGCTGGGGAACTGGGAAGTGCCCGCCGGTGCGGACTGGGACGGCAGGCCACGCTCATGGGTGCGGCCCGGAACGGACGCCTGGTTTATCCAGCGCGAGCAGGTCAGCCCGGAACAATACGCCGAAACCTGGCTGCAGGACGCGTCCGAGTCCCGGGACCGGCAGCACTACCGGGAGGCGTACGCCGCCTATCTTGCGGACTTCGGGTCCCGGAACGTCGAGGCAATCGGCTTCGGCATGGTGTGGCTGCGGCGCCCGGCTGAAGGGCGGCAGGCGTCCATCAGCCGTTTTGAGGAAATCACGTACCCCATCGAGCAGCCCATCGGACCCCACCTGGGCGCCGCCGTCGACCGGAGCGACTGGCTGGACACGCATGATCTTGCCGGCACGCATTTGCTCGTGGCCGACGACGTCACCGAGGAACGCCATCAGCGCCCCGGTGCCGAACACCCGGGAGTGATCCTGCTCCGGCAGGGTGCCGGGCTGCGCCGCACCAACCTGATGAGCACCGAGCTGGCCGGCTTCGTGTCGGCGTGCGACGGCGACCTGGCCGCCGGACAGATTGCCGCGGCTTTGGAGGCGCTCCTGGGCGGAGACGCAGGGACATTCCAGCGCTCGCTGCTGGCCGATGTTGCCAACCTGGTGCAGGACGGGTTCCTTGTTCCGGCCGCGTTTACCGCCGAACAGTAAGCCCCCTTAGGCCCCCCGCTTTTCCACATGAATGCGCACGATTCCCCAAAATATGGTGAACTAGGCGAACATGGGCTCATCTGCCCCAGCAACCTTTTTCTGTAGGAGCACCGTGCCAAGCAAGGCCAAAACCGGCAAGAAACTCGTGATTGTGGAGTCTCCGGCCAAGAGCAAGACCATCGCCAAGTACCTCGGCGAGGGCTTCATCGTTGAGGCCTCCATCGGTCACATCCGCGACCTGCCGCAGCCCTCCGAACTGCCCGCCGAGCTGAAGAAGACCTCCGTCGGCAAGTTCGCCGTCGACATTGAGCACGACTTCAAGCCGTACTACGTGGTGTCCCCGGACAAGAAGAAAAAGGTCACCGAGCTCAAGGCCGCGCTCAAGGATGCCGACGAACTCTATCTCGCAACCGATGGGGACCGCGAGGGCGAAGCCATCGCGTGGCACCTGCTGGAAGTGCTCAAGCCCAAGGTTCCCGTCTACCGGATGACGTTCGGCGAAATCACCAAGGAAGCCATCCAGCGTGCCATGGGCAACCTGCGCGACGTGGATCAGGACCTGGTGGACGCCCAGGAAACCCGGCGCGTCCTGGACCGCCTTTACGGCTACGAAATCTCGCCTGTCCTGTGGCGCAAGGTGGCCCGCGGCCTCTCCGCCGGGCGCGTGCAGTCCGTGGTGACCCGCATGGTGGTGGACCGCGAACGCGAACGCATGGCCTTCAAGGCCGCCTCCTACTGGGACCTGACCGGCCAGTTCGGCGCGGATTCGGGCTCCTTCAAGGCCAAGCTCGCCGCCGTCGACGGCGCCAAGGTGGCGTCCGGCCGTGACTTCAATGACAACGGCGAACTCACGTCCCGCAACGTGGCCCACCTCAACGAGGAACTGGCGACGTCCCTGGCCGCCGGGCTGCAGGACGCGGAGTTCCGCGTCCGCTCGGTGGACACCAAGCCGTACACCCGCCGCCCCGCGGCCCCGTTCACCACCTCCACGCTCCAGCAGGAAGCAGGGCGCAAGCTCCGCTTCTCCTCCAAGAGCACCATGCAGATCGCGCAGCGGCTGTATGAGAACGGCTACATCACCTATATGCGTACGGACTCGTCCGCCCTGAGCGACGAGGCCATCACCGCCGCCCGCCGGCAGGCGTCTGAACTGTACGGCCCGGAATATATTCCGCAGTCACCGCGCGTGTACTCGAACAAGGCCGCCAACGCCCAGGAAGCCCACGAGGCCATCCGCCCCGCCGGCGACTCCTTCCGCACGCCCGCCCAAGTGGCCAAGCAGCTCTCCGGCGACGAGTTCCGCCTCTACGAACTCATCTGGAAGCGCACCGTCGCCTCCCAGATGGGCGATGCCAAGGGTTCGACGGCGACCATCCGGCTCGGTGCCGTGTCCACCGACGGGCGGGACGCAGAGTTCTCCGCCTCCGGCACGGTGATCACGTTCCCCGGCTTCCTCGCAGCGTACGAGGAAGGCAAGGACGAGACCCGCGGCGACGACGACTCCGACGAAGCACGACGCCTGCCCAACGTGGCCAAGGGTGATGCCCTGTCCGCCTCGGACATCCAGGCCCTGGGACACGAGACCTCGCCGCCGCCGCGGTACACGGAAGCGTCGCTTACCGCGGAACTGGAGAAGAAGGGCATCGGACGCCCGTCCACCTACGCCTCCACCATCTCCACCATCCAGGACCGCGGCTACGTCCGGAAGCAGGGCTCGGCACTGGTTCCCAGCTGGATCGCGTTCTCCGTGATCCGCCTCCTGGAGCAGCACTTCTCGGACTACGTGGACTACGAGTTCACCGCGGACATGGAAGGCGACCTGGACAAGATCGCCAACGGCCAGGAAGCCGGCGCGTCCTGGCTCCGGCACTTCTACTTCGGCGAAGGCTCCGATCCGGGCCTGCTGAGCATCGTCAACAACCTCGGCGAGATCGACGCACGGGAAATCAACTCGATTCCCATCACGGACGAGATCACCCTCCGGGTGGGCAAATTCGGCCCGTACCTGGAAAGCTCCGCCGCCGTCGTGGACCCGAAGACCGGGGAGATCGTGGAATCGGCGCGCGCCAACGTCCCCGAGGACCTGGCCCCGGACGAGTTGACCGCAGCCAAGGCCGTTGAACTGATGGAGACGGCTGCGCCGGAGGAACGGGTGCTCGGCACCGATCCCCACACGGGGCACACCGTGGTGGCGAAGAACGGCCGCTACGGCGCGTACGTCACCGAGATCATCCCTGAGATGACCGAGGAAGAACTGGCCAAGCAGCCGGTGGAGTACTACAAGAACGGCAAGCCCAAGCCGCCCAAGAAGCCGGTCAAGGCCAAGCCCCGGACGGGCTCGCTCTTCAAGTCGATGACCGTTGAGTCAGTCACCCTGGACGAGGCACTTCAGCTTATGAGCCTGCCCCGGGCGCTGGGGGAGGACGCCGAAGGCAACCTCATCACGGTGCAGAACGGCCGGTTCGGCCCGTACCTGAAGAAGGGGACGGATTCCCGCTCCATCGGCTCGGAAGAGGAAATCTTCACCATCACCTTGGAACAGGCCCTGGAGATCTACTCCCAGCCCAAGCAGCGCGGTGCGCGTGCCGCGGTACCGCCGCTGGCCGAGTTCGGCCCGGACCCGGTGTCGGAAAAGAACATCGTGGTGAAGGAGGGACGCTTCGGCCCTTACATCACGGACGGCATCACCAACATCACGGTTCCCCGGGCCACCTCCCTTGAAGAGCTCACCCGGGAGCAGGCCGTGGAACTGCTGGCGGAAAAGCGGGCCAAGGGCCCGGTCAAGCGGACCGCCACGCGCAAGGCACCCGCCAAGAAGAAGGCAACCGCCAAGAAGTAGCGTTTGCATGCGGTTCCGGATCGTGATCGGCTAGTCACATGACTGAACAGCAGGGAATCGACGACACCAACCCGCTCAACGACCTCGAGGAGAAGCTCGCCACCGGCGGGCAGCCTGACGCGAACCCGGTGGACGTCATCCTGTCGTTCCTGAACAGCGAGGTCTACATCATCAGCTCTGACACGGTGGAGGGTGTGGACTCCCAGGTGGAACCGCTGGTGCTGGCCAACGCCGACGGCGACCCCGTCCTTGCCGTCTTCTCGCACCCGAGCAGGGTGGACCAGCAGTACCTGGAAGCCGCACCCAACGTGCTGGGCACGCAGGGCGCCGCGATCATCGCCAACCTTGGTGACGAACTGGGCATGGTGATCAACCCGGGTGCCGCCTATGGCTTCGAGATCAATCCGGAAGGTGTGGCCAACATCCGGCGCGACTTCAAGCGCGCTGACGAGCAATAATGTCCCCATGCGTCTAGGCGTCCTCGACATAGGGTCCAACACCGTCCATCTGCTGCTGGTGGATGCCCACCCCGGTGCGCAGCCGGTCCCGTTCGCGTCCCACAAGCGGCCGCTGTCCCTGGTGCAGTACCTTGAACCGGACGGCAGCATCAACGACGAAGGCCAGCATGAACTGACCGAGTTCGTGCTGGAGGCCTGGGAATTCGCGGCCAGGCACAAAGCCGAGGACCTGCTGGCCTTCTGTACGTCGGCCATCCGTGAAGCCACCAACGGTCCGGAGGTGCTGGCCCGGGTCAAGCACGAGACCACCGTGACGCTCCAGGAACTCACCGGCAGCGAGGAAGCGTCCATGACCTTCTTCGCTGTCCGGCGCTGGCACGGCTGGGGCGCAGGCCCCATCCTCAACCTGGACATCGGCGGAGGCTCCTTCGAAATGGCGTTCGGCCAGGACGAACTGCCCGAAGTGGCAACATCCGTGCCGCTCGGCGCCAGCCGGCTGACCCGGGACTGGCTGGCCGAGGACCCGCCGTCGGCCAAGAGCGTGAAGGAGCTCCGGCGCTACATCCGGGCCACCCTCAAGCCTGCCGTCCGCGAATTCGACGGCCTGGGCCGCGCGAACGTGGTGGCCGGCACCTCGAAGACGTTCCGTTCCCTGGCCCGGATCGCCGGCGCCGCCCCCAGCGCCGAGGGCCCCTACGTCAAACGCGAACTGCATGCCTCGGACCTGGGGATCTGGACCCAACGGATCTCGGCAATGAGCTCGGAAGACCGGCTGCACCTTCCGGGCGTCTCCGAGGCCCGCGCCCACCAGCTCCTGGCCGGCGCCCTGGTGGCAGAGGCCGCGCTGGAAATGTTCAAGTTCAAGAAACTCCGCATCTGCCCCTGGGCGCTCCGTGAAGGGCTCATCCTCCGGCGCCTGGACCAGCTGGTGTTCTCAGGACCGCTGGAACCCGCACCCCACGTGGCCGCCGCTTCGCGTGTGGTGGAAGCGCCCGTCTAGTCCCACCCCGCCGTTAAATGCGGAAGCACCGGGGCGGGCAACAGGAAAATGGGGGAAAACCTGTTGCCGCGCCGCCGGTGCCCTGGCAGGCATCCCCATGCCTGCCGCATCACTCGCACCCTCAATGAGGTAATAACTACGTTAGGACCCCAAGTTGTGTGCTGCCTGCGCCCAAGATGGGAGTTGCCTGTGAATGCGTGGGAACTGCAATGATGGAGGCATGAGCAACCGAATCGCATTCCTTGGCTGTGGATCCATGAACGAGGCCATTCTTGGCGGCCTGCTGGAAGCAGGAACGGACCCCGGGGATGTGGTGGCCACGGTCCGCCGTGCCGCCCGCGCCCAGGAACTGGCCGAGCGGTACCCCGGCATCACCGCCATCGCCGGCGAGGAGGAACCCGACAACAACCGGCAGGCCACCAAGGGCTCCGCCGTCGTGATCCTCGGCGTCAAGCCGGTGGGCATCGCGGACCTGGCCCGCGAAATCGGACCGGCGCTTTCACCGGACACTGTCGTGGTCAGCGTGGCTGCCGCGGTCTCGATCGCCCAACTGGAAGCGGCGCTCCCTGAGGGGCAGCCGGTCATCAGGACCATGCCCAACACGCCGGCAAGGCTGGGCCGCGGCGTCGTGTCCGTCTCGCCCGGTACCCACTGCACGCCTGGGCAGCTCCGGAAAGTCAAGGACATCCTGCAGGGTGCCGGCACCGTCGTCGAGGTTCCCGAGGAACAGGTGGACGCGCTCTCGGCCATCAGCGGTTCCGGCCCGGCTTACGCGTTCTACCTGGCGGAGGCGATGGCGTCCGCCGGGGAGAAGCTGGGCCTTGACCGCGAGCTGTCGGTGCTGCTGGCACGCGAAACGGTGGCGGGCGCAGGGCTGATGCTGGCCGAGCCCGGTGCGGATCCCGCCGCACTGCGCAAGGCGGTCACCAGCCCCAACGGCACCACCGAGCGCGCGATTGCCACTTTTGACGAGCAGGGCATTCCGGCCATCATTGCCGCCGGCGCGAAGGCCGCAGCCGACCGCGCAGCGGAGATCACCCGCCAGCTCGGCTAGCCGCGGATCAGGGCCGGGCCGCGAACCGCTCCAGCAGGTCCACGTGGCCGGAGACGATGAGCATGTCCCGGGAGGACACCTTGGTCTCGGGCCGGGCGTAGGTGAAGTCCTCACCGGGGGACTTCACACCCACAATGGTGACGCCGTACTTGGACCGGACCTTGGACTCGTCCAGCGTGAACCCCACCGTCTCGCGCGGCGGGTACATCTTCACGATCGCGAAGTCGTCGTCGAACTCGATGAAGTCCAGCATGCGCCCCGAAACCAGGTGCGCGGCACGGACACCGGCGTCTGCCTCCGGGTAGATGACGTGGTTGGCGCCGATCCGCGTGAGGATCTTGCCGTGGGACGGCGTGATGGCCTTGACCCAGAGGTGCTCAATGCCAAGGTCCACCAGGTTGACGGTGATGAGCACCGAGGACTCGATGGAGGTGCCCACGCCCACGACGGCGGAGCTGAACTCCTGCGCGCCCAACTGGCGGAGGGCGTCGATGTTGGTGGCGTCGGCCTCCACCACGTGGGTCAGCAGCGGAGCCCATTTCTGCACCAGGCTCCGGTCGCGTTCGATGGCGAGGACTTCCCGGCCCTGCTTGACCAACTGCTCTGCGGTGGACGATCCGAAGCGGCCCAGCCCGATGACCAGGACCGGGGCGTTGTGGGCGGGGCGCCTGGGGGCGTCGGTGGAACTAGCCAATGATCGGCCTCTCTTCGGGGTAGTGGTACAACTGGCTGCGCTGGCGCAGGGCCAGTGCAGCGGCGAGGGTAACTGTACCCACGCGGCCGGCAAACATCAGCGCCGTGAGGACGTAGACCCCGGCGGGCGGGACTTCCGCGCTCAGGTTGGTGCTGAGCCCCACGGTGGCGAACGCGGAAATGGTTTCGAACAGGACGCGGTCAAGCGACTGGCCGCTGATGTGCAGCAGCAGGAAAGCCGACACTGACACCAGGGTGGCGCCGGCCACAATCACGGAGATGGCCACCCGCATGCTGCCCTGCGGAATGGTCCTGCCGTAGACCTTGACGTCGGCGTCGCCGCGGGCCTCGGCGATGATGGCAAGGAACATCACGGCGATGGTTGTGACCTTGATGCCGCCGGCCGTGGAGGCTGAGCCGCCGCCGGCGAACATCAGGGCGTCGGTCAGCAGCATGGTGGTGGAATCCATCTGGTTCTGGTCCACCAGGTTGAATCCACCCGAACGGGTCATCACGGAGGCGAAGAGCGCGTGGGTGATCTTGTCACCCACGCTCATCGTGCCGATGGTCCGGACGTTGTCCCACTCCATCAGGCCCCACAGGAATGCTCCCGCAACCAGCAGGATGAGGGACACCTGGATGGTGAGCTTGGTGTGCAGGTTCCATTTCTTCCAGTTCAGCCCGTTCTGCTGCAGCACCATGACCACCGGGAATCCCAAGCTGCCCATGAACACACCCACCATGAGGGGGATGAGGATCCAGAGGTCGGTCTCGTAGGGCACGATGCCGTCCGAGTGCGGGGTGAAGCCGGCATTGTTGAAGGACGAAATGGCGTAGAAGATGCCGTGCCAGACGGACTGCCAGAAGGGCTCGCCCAGTCCGAGGAACCGCGGTACCAGCGCAAGCGCAAGGACCCCTTCGATGACCACGGACGTGCTGATGACGATCCGGAGCAGGGTTCCCACCTCGCCCAGGCGGCCGGCGTTGTTCATGGACTCCGCGGCGATGATCTTGCCGCGGACACCAAGCCGCTTGCTGACCATCAGGGCCAGCAATGATGCGAGCGTCAGCGTTCCCAGGCCGCCGATGAAGATGCCCACCAGGATCACCAGCTGGCCGAAGAAGGACCAGTGGACCGCCGTCGACACCACCGTAAGGCCGGTGACGCACACTGCCGAGACCGCGGTGAAGAGCGCCTGGTGGATCGGTGTGGGTGTTCCGTCGGCAGAGGAGACCGGCAGGGACAGCAGGAACGTGAAGACCGTGCAGACCGCGGCGAAGGCCGTCAGGGCCAGCCGGGCCGGGGTGGTGTTGGCGATGTCGTCGATGAAGTCGCGCAGCCGCGTCAAGATCCAAAGGCCCTCCCGCTCCTGCGCCGGGGGGTGCCAGGTGGCCGGGGTCCGGGGCCTCGACTGGCTCTGCGTCATGTGTGGCTTTTCCTCGGTTGAAACGGCTTCCCCCAGTAGTAAACCACTAAAGGCCGCGTCATGGCCGGACGGGCGGCGGTGCGCGCTCGGGTAGCCTGTGATTGATGACATACCTGCCCGGACTCAGCCAGCCCGCGCCGCCGACGATGGTGGCGTGGAGTCCAGACATGACAGCGTACAACTTTGGTCCCGGCCACCCCATGGCGCCGGAGCGGATGGACCTGACCGCCCGCCTGGCCCGCAGCCTGGGGCTTTTCGATTTGGACCACGTCAAAGTGGCGGCGCCGGAGGTGGCATCCGACGCGGAGCTGGAGTCCGTCCATGCTCCCGATTACGTGGCTGCAGTGCGCCGGGTCAGCGCCGATCCTTCGCAGCCGGACGAATCCCGGGGCCTGGGGACGGAGGATGACCCCGCGTTTGCCGGCATGCATGAGGCGTCCGCCCGGCTGGCCGGCGGCTCCCTGCTGGCCGCCGAACGGGTGCTTGACGGGTCAGCCCTTCATGCTGTGAACTTCGGCGGCGGAATGCACCATGCGGCCCGTGACCGGGCCAGCGGCTTCTGCATCTATAACGACGCCGCCCTTGCCGTGCAGAAGCTGCTCGACGGCGGGGTACGCAAAGTGGCCTACATCGACGTCGACGCCCACCACGGCGACGGGACGCAGAACATCTTCTGGGACGATCCCCGCGTTTTGACGCTCTCGCTGCACGAGACGGGGCTGACCCTTTTCCCGGGGACCGGGTTCGCGAATGAGATCGGCGGCCCTGCCGCTGAAGGAACGGCCGTCAACGTCGCCCTGCCGGCCGGCACCGCGGACGCCGGCTGGCTGCGGGCCTTCTACGCCGTGGTGCCCCAACTGGTGGGCGCGTTCGCGCCGGAGGTGATCGTGAGCCAGCATGGCTGCGATTCGCACCGCAGCGACCCCCTCACGCACCTCAACCTCAGTGTGGACGGACAGCGCGAGGCAGCGAACGCCGTCGGGCATCTTGCGGAGCGTTACTGCGGCGGGCGCTGGATCGCCACCGGCGGCGGGGGCTACAACGTGCTGGAGGTGGTGCCGCGGGCGTGGAGCCACCTGGTGGCGATCGCCGCGGGGCGGCCCGTGCCGGTGCGCACCCCGGTGCCGGGCGACTGGCGGCAGTACGTGATGGAGAAGTTCGGCACAGAGGCGCCCGCCCTCATGGGAGATGACGTGGAGCTGTGGTGGCGTTCCTGGGAAGTGGGCTTCGACCCGAACGACGCCGTGGACCGCACCGTCATGGCCACCCGCAAGGCAGTGTTTCCGCTGCACGGGCTGGACCCCTGGTTCGACTAGCACAAATGCGGCCACCGCCGGCGTGCGGCAGCCCGAAATAGTTGATGCCTTTCGGCGTATATGTCGCTAGGGTGGGAGGCATGGTGACAGACGACGTATTTGCCGTCATAGCGGAATCCACGCGGCGGGACATCCTGGTGGCCCTGCGCGCGGGGGATAAAGCCGTGGGGGAACTGGTGGAGGAGCTGGCGGCGAGCCAGCCCACCATTTCCAAGCACCTGAAAGTCCTTCGCGAAGCCCAGCTGGTCAGCATGCGCGCGCAGGGCCAGAAACGGTACTACGCGCTTAACCGCGGGCCGCTGGAGGGGATCGCCAGCTGGCTCGAGACGTTCGACGTCGGCGCCGGCGCCAAGGCGTCCGCGTCGCCCACCAGCACGCTCCAGGCAGTTCCACACACGTCGGTCCAAAGCCAGGAAGCGCGGGGCGGGGAAGTGCCCGCAGGGAAAGCCCTGGACCCGGCCGCCCAGGGCCGGAAGGAGACCGGCCAAGCCGCAGGGGAGCAGGCGCCCGCCCACCTGAAGGAAGGCGTGGCCGCTGCTGCCGCCGCCCTGCCCCCGGCCTCCCGGACAGCGGAGCCGCAGCAGCCGGCACGGGAGGAGGTCCCGGCGCCCGTCCTGGTGCGGGAAGGCGCCGAGCTGAGTCCCGCCGTCGTGATTCCCGGCGGCACCGCAGCCCCGCTCAGTGACGACAGCGTCCCGCAGCAGATTGGCCGCACCGTGGGCCGCGCCGCCACGAAGGCCGCGGACCTGCTGGCCAACCTGCCCACCCTGCCCAAGTTCGGGCGCCGGAAGTAGCGCCTACTTCCCCAGCAGCCGCACGTGCTCCGGGGTCAGCTCGGAAATCCGGCTGACGCCCAGCAGGGCCATGGTGCGTGCCATGTCCTTCTCCAGGATCTGAAGGGCGCGGTCCACGCCGGCGCGGCCACCCGCCATCAGGCCGTACAGGTAGGCGCGCCCGATCAGGGTGAAATCGGCGCCGAGCGCCAGGGCCGCCACGATGTCCGCGCCACTCATGATGCCGGTGTCCAGGATGATGGCGGCTTCGCTGTTGTCCCCCGCGAAGGCCTGCTTGACCTCCGGGAGCAGGTGGAACGGAATGGGCGCACGGTCGAGCTGGCGGCCGCCGTGGTTGGACAGGACAACGCCGTCAGCGCCGTGGTCCACCACGCGGCGGGCGTCCTCAACGGTCTGGATACCCTTGACCACCAGCTTGCCCTTCCAGGTTTCGCGGAGCCAGTCGAGGTCCTCGAAGGTGAGGGTGGGGTCGAACATGGAGTTGATGAGGTCCGCGACGGTGCCGGTGTAGCGGGACAGCGACGCGAAGGTCAGCGGTTCGTGGGTGAGGAAGTTGAACCACCAGGCGGGCCGGTAGGAGGCGTCCAGGACAGTCTTGACCGTCAGTGCCGGAGGGATGGTCATGCCGTTGCGGACGTCACGGAGGCGGGCGCCGGCCACGGCAGTGTCCACGGTGACCATGAGGGTGTCATTGCCGGCTTTCGCGGCGCGTTCAATCAGTTCAAGGGAGCGGTCCCGGTCCGTCCAGAGGTACAGCTGGAACCAGTTGCGGCCGTTCGGCGCGGCTGCCGCCACGTCCTCGATCGACGCCGTGCCCATCGTGGAAAGGGTGTAGGGGATGCCGGCGGCTTCGGCCGCCCGCGAGCCCGCGTATTCACCCTCGGACTGCATCATCCGGGTGAAGCCCGTGGGCGCGATCCCGACCGGCAGTCGGGAAGGCTTGCCGAGGATGTCAGTGCTGAGGTCGATGCTGGAGACATTGCGCAGGATGCCGGGCCGGAACTCGATGTCCAGGAAGGCCTGGCGGGCGCGGCGGAGTGTGATCTCCTCCTCGGCGGCCCCGTCCGTGTAGTCGAACGGCGCCTTGGGCGTGCGGCGCTTGGCGATGTCGCGCAGTTCCCAGATGGTGCTGGCCCGCTTCAACCGCGCTTCCTTGCTGAACTCCGGCTTCTTGAACTGCATCAGGGGTGCCAGGTCCGAGTACTTGGGGATGCGGCGCTTGAGGGCAGGAGGCAGGGCGGACGACGGCGGCGCGGGGCTGGCTGCCGGCGCTGCCGGAATGTCCGTGGTCCCCGGTGCCGGGGTGGCCTCGGGATTGTTCGGCTGGATGGTGTGCGTCATGGCGTCCTTCCGTTCGGCTGATGCCGGTCCGGTCTGCTGTGGTCCAACCACACTCTAGGCCATGTGGTTGGACCACATCAAGTACCATGGACCGGTGCGTACCCATCAGCTGGTCCTGTCGTGGATCGAGAACGAGCTCGCCGCCGGAAGGCTGACCGTGGGTGGGCGGCTGCCCGCGGAACGAAGCCTGGCCGAGCAGCTCAAGGTGTCCCGCACCTCGGTCCGCGAGGCAGTCCGGATCCTGGAGGCGATGGGGGTGGTCCGCGCCGGCGTGGGGTCGGGCCCGGACGCAGGCACAGTGGTGATTTCGGACCCCACCTCCGCTCTTGGCTCAGCCCTCCGGCTGCACGTCGCTACCCAGCACCTGCCCGTGGCGGACATCGTGGAAACCCGCATCCTGCTGGAATCGTGGGCCGCGGGCAAGGCCCGTCCGGACGCCCCGGAGCTGGTGGAGGCGGCGGCCCTGCTGGACGCCATGGACATGCCGGAGGATCTGGCGGTCAATGAGTTCCTGGCCCTCGATGTCCGGTTCCACCTGGCCCTTGCCAACGCCGCCGGCAATGCCGTGGTCAGCGCCATGATGGGCTCGCTGCGCGAAGCCATCCAGGGCTACGCGGCTGAGCTGACGGCCGGCCTTCCGGACTGGAAAGCAACCGCGGCCAGGCTGCATGGGGAGCACCAGGGCATTCTGGCAGCCATCAGGAACGACGACGGCGGGCGTGCGGCCAGGCTGGTGGCCGCCCATATCGAGGGGTACTACCAAGAGGCCGGGCTGGGGAGAAGCGCCTAAGGGGCCCCGGGCCGGGCTTCCATTCAGCCATCGACTGCTTAGCCGTGCACAGTGCTGCGCGGAGCCTTGACCGGACCGGTGCTGGCCCGGACTTCCAGCCGCGGCTGGTAGCGGCTGCCAGGGGCCTCGTTTCCTTCCTTCCGGATCAATGAGCGCAGCTGGTGCCATGCCTGCTCGCCCAGTTCGGTGATGGGGACGGCCGCGGTGGTGAGTGCCGGCGTCGTATACCTGGCGAAGGGAATGTCGTCGAAACCGGTGACGGAAATGTCACCCGGGACATCCAGGCCGCGCTCGTGCAGCCCGCTCATCAGGCCCATGGCCACCAGGTCGTTGAAAGCCAGGATTCCGGTGGCGCCGCTGGCCAGCACGGCATCAACGGCTTCATGCCCGGTATCGAAGTCCGACCCGCCTTCCAGCATGGTCACGTCAACCTCGGGATGGGCAGCCTTGAAGTTTTCCAGGCCCTTGAGGCGCATTTCATTAGAGGCGCTGCGGGGCGGTCCCGCGAGGAAGGCCAGGCGTGTGTGGCCCAGTTCCACCAGGTGCCCGGCGATGTCCTGGACGCCCTGGCCGTAGTCCACCACCAGGCTGGGGACATCCGGGGCGGCCGTGGTGCGGTTGATCAGCACCAGGGGATGGAGCGACGGGGCAATCTCCTCCAGTTCCGCATCGGTCATGCGGGGGGCGCACAGGACCAGCCCGTCGCACCGCCGCCTCGCTTCGCCGGCCAGGATCGACTCCTCGCTGGACACTTCAAAGGAATCGGCAATGAGCACCCGGTAGCCGTCCTGGGCGGCGGCCCTGCTCAGGCCGCGAAGGATCGCCTGGAAGGTGGGGTTGGCCAGGTCCGGCACCACGATGCCGATAGTGTCCGTTTTGCCCAGGGCCAGGCTGCGGCCCACCGGGTTGGGCTGGTACTTCAGTTCCGCGGCGGCGGCACGGACCCGGGCCGCGATGTCGGGATCCACGGTGAAGTTCCCGTTCATGACGCGTGAAACCGTTGCATGCGAAACTCCCGCTTTCACGGCGACATCCGCGATGCCGATCCTGCCGCTTGCCGATTTCCTGGCCATAAGGAACCCTTCGTTTGCGCCGCCGGGCAGTCCCGCCGCGACAGACTGGTCACCGCGGCAGCCGCACTCGGACGGCAGGTGCTTTGACAGACAGCATATACGGGAGCAGGAAACCGATTTCTACCCTGCTTCCTGCTGGTTTCCGGAGCCGCGCATCCGGATTTGCATGGATGTCATGGAAAACGCTTTCTTCCGTACCAGCAAATGGTTGACGGATACGCCGAGGGGTTGATACAACATCTATAGGGCAACGAGAAAACGCTTTCTCAGCTCTCTTCGCACGGTGCAGCAAAGTGCCGCCGCCGAATCCCCGCACCCCGCTGCGGAACACAAGTTTTCGAAAGGGACCCCATGGTCAACACAGCCGAGACCACGTCGGCCGCCGCTGCTTCCGACACCGGCACCGCCGCCGCTGACACCGCCGCCGCACTTGCCGCACCCGGAAAGGACGGAAAGGCCCGGATCGCCCTCATCGGCACCGGCGGCCGCTCCGAGATGTACGTCCGTGCCATCTTCGGCAAGCACGCGGATACGGCCGAGCTGGTGGCCTTTTCCGACGTCAACCCCGGGCGGGTGGAGTTCTACCAGAAGCTCATCCAGGAGCTGGGCGCCCCGGGACCGGTGGCATCGTTCGACCCCGCGGAGCTCACCAGCTTCGTCCAGGCCAACGCCATCGACCGCATTATCGTCACCACGCCCGACTACACCCACGCCGACTACATCGTGGAGGGACTCCGGGCGGGGGCGGACGTCGTCGTGGAAAAACCCCTGACCATCGACGCGGAAAGCTGCCGCCGCATTGTCCAGGCCGTCCATGAAACCGGCCGGAACGTGGTGGTGACCTTCAACTACCGCTACTCGCCGCGCAACAGTGCGCTGAAGGAAATCATCCAGAGCGGCGTGATCGGCAAAGTGACCTCCATCGACTTCAGTTGGGTCCTGGACACCGTCCACGGCGCGGACTACTTCCGCCGCTGGCACCGGGAGAAGAAAAACTCCGGCGGCCTGCTGATCCACAAGGCTTCCCACCACTTCGACCTGGTCAACTGGTGGATCGACGACGTCCCCGAACGGGTCTTTGCCTCCGGCGGCCTGAAGTTCTACGGCGACAGGAACGCCGCCGAGCGCGGCCTGGGCCCCCGCCCTGAACGCGGGACTCCCGACGCCGATGCCCCCGCCGGCGACAAGGACCCCTTCGCGCTGGACCTCAGGGAGGATGAGCGGCTCAAGGCCCTCTTCCTCGACAACGAGCACTACGACGGTTACCGCCGCGACCAGGACGTCTTCACCGCCGGCATCACCATCGAGGACAACCTCGCCCTCGTTGTGGAGTACCAGGGCGGCCCGCGACTGAGCTACTCGCTGAACGCCCACAGCCCCTGGGAAGGCTACCGCGTGGCCGTCAACGGTACCGAGGGGCGTGCAGAGCTGGAAGTGGTGGAACGCGCCGCGGTCCTGCACAGCACTGACCGGAAGACTGTGGTGGATCCCAGCGCGACGCCGGTGGAGGAAGAAGACGCAGTACGCCGCAACGGTGAACGCCTGGTGGTGCAGCGTCACTGGGAGGCCGCCTACGAGGTCCCGATCGTCAACGGCGAAGGCGGCCACGGCGGCGGCGACGAACTGCTGCTCTCGGACCTGTTCAACGGTCCCGGCGAGGATCCGCTGGGCCGTCCTTCCGGCTACCTGGACGGGCTGCGGTCCGTTTCCGTGGGCATCGCCGGCAACAGGTCGCTTGAAACCTCCCTGCCCGTCCGCGTCGAGGACCTGGACCTCGGCGTCGACCTGCGCCGCGGCAAGTAAGGAAGAACCATGAGCAGGATATTCGTCACCGGCGGCTCGGGCCGCCTGGGCCGCAGCGTGGTGGCGGGACTGGCCCTCGCAGGCCACGAGGTGGTCTCGGTTGACCGCGAGGCGGTGCCCGCCGGACTTCTGCCGGCCGGCGTCGTCCAGGAAACTGCGGACCTCCTGGCGCCCGGGGAGGCTGCCCGGCTGATCGGGGCAGCAAGGCCCGACGCCGTGATCCACCTCGCGGCGATCGCCGTACCGTTCAGCGCGCCGGAGGATGTCATTTTTGGCACCAACACCCGGCTTGCCTTCGCCGTCATCAGCGCCGCGACGGAGCTGGGCGTGCCAAAAATCGTCACCGCCAGCAGCCCCACCGTCCTGGGCTACGGCTGTCCCGCGGGCTGGCTGCCGCCGTCGTTCCCGCTGGACGAACGCACCCCGCCCAAGCCCTGGAACGCCTACGCCCTGTCCAAGCTCATCGCCGAACAGACCGTGCAGATGTTCGCCGCCGCCCAGGGGGAAAAGATCCGCTATGCGGCGTTCCGCCCCTGCTTCGTGATCTCGCCCGAGGAATGGGACGGTGCCCCCACCCAGCAGGGCCACACGCTCGCCGAACGGCTGGCCGACCCCGCCCTCTCCGCGCCGGCACTGTTCAACTACGTGGACGCGCGGGATGTGGCGGACTTCCTGGACCTGCTCCTGCAGCGGATGGGGGACATTCCCAACGGGGAAACCTTCTTCGTCGG
Organism: Pseudarthrobacter phenanthrenivorans; assembly: GCF_000813845.1. Lineage (GTDB taxonomy): Bacteria > Actinomycetota > Actinomycetes > Actinomycetales > Micrococcaceae > Arthrobacter > Arthrobacter phenanthrenivorans_B. The sequence continues at coordinate 179,015 of NZ_JWTB01000019.1, read as the reverse complement.
GGCAGCCGACGCCCTTGCCACGGCACCCCTAGCGGAACTGATGCCCCGGTTCCTGCCGGGAAGCGAGGCGCTCAGCGCCGGCCTCACCGGCACCAGCCCGGCGTTCTCGATTGCCAAGGCCCGGGAACTGCTCGGCTGGCAGCCCAGGCGCACCTGGCGCACCGAACTCAAGTCCAACCACACCCTCAACGACGAGGCCCTGCCGCTGGTCACCGCCGGCGGCGGAGGCAAGGAGACATCATGAAATTCGACGGCGTACTCTTCTTCCCCGTCACCCCGTTCACGGCCGAAGGCTCCGTCGACGTGGAACTGCTCAAGGAACACATCAGCTCCCGGCTGCCCTTTGGTCCCGGCGGTGTGTTCCCCGCCTGCGGCACCGGCGAATTCCATGCTCTCAGCATCGATGAAGTCCGCACCGTGGTGGCCGCCGCCGTCGAGGTCGTCGCAGGAAAAGTGCCCGTGGTGGCCGGCGCCGGCGGACCCCTGGGCCACGCCCTTGCCGCGGCCAAAGCTGCTGAAGAAGCCGGCGCGGACGCCCTCCTGGTGCTGCCGCCCTACCTGGTGACCGGTCCTACGGACGGGCTGGTGGCCTACATCGAGGCTGTTGCCGGCGCCAGCAGCCTGCCGGTCATCGTCTACCACCGCGGCAACGCAAAGTTCACCGCCGCGTCCATGGCCAAACTCGCCGGCAACCCCAAGGTCATCGGCTTCAAGGACGGCCTGGGCGACGTTGGCCTGGCCCAGGAAATCGTCACGGCGGTCCACGCCGCCGGCCGGACCGACTTCGCCTTCTTCAACGGCCTGCTCACCGCCGAACTGACCCAGGGCGCCTACCGGGGACTGGGCATCCCGCTCTACTCCTCGGCCGCGTTCGCCATGGCGCCCGAAATCGCCAAGGCCTACTACGACGCCTACACCGCGGGGGACGAGGACCGCCGCAACGCACTGCTCGAGGGCTTCTACGCGCCGCTGGTCCGCCTCCGCGACCAGACCCCCGGTTTTGGCGTTTCCCTGATCAAGGCCGGACTGCGCCTGGCCGGACTGCCGGTGGGATCCGTCCGGCCGCCGCTGGTCGACCCCACGGAAGAGCAGCTCGTGGAACTGAAGGCCATCCTGGCCAAGGGCTACGAGCTGGCCGGCCACTGATGAGCGCGCCGGCGGCCCAGGCTGTGCGGACTGTTCCCAGCATCACCGGCCTGTCCACCCGGCTCCTGACAGTTCCACTGCGCAGGTCCTGGGGTGCGGAGGCACCGGAGAACCACGTGATCGCCACCGAGGTCCATACGGACGACGGCGGCACGGGCTACGGGTTCTCCTGGACACCCACGATCGGCCCGCAGGCCGCCAAGGCGCTGCTGGACTACGACATCGCCCCGTTCATCACGGGACTGCCCGCGTCGCCGGAGGCAGTATGGGACGCGCTGTGGAAGCGGCTCCACGAGGCCGGCGGCGGGGGACTCACCACCATCGCTATGGCGGGCGTGGACCTGGCGCTCTGGGACCTGCAGGCCACCCGGGCCGGCACCTCCGTCACCGGCCTCATCGGCCGGCGGCAGGAATCCGCCGAGGTGTACGGGTCCGGGGTGAACCTGCACTACACGCTGGAGGAGCTGGTGGCGCAGGCTGAACGCTGGGTTGCCGCAGGCCACCAGGCGGTGAAGATCAAGGTGGGCAAGCCGGACCTCCGCGAAGACTACGAACGCGTGCAGGCCGTCCGCTCCGTCCTGGGCCCGCACCGCAGGCTCATGATTGACGCCAACCAGCGCTGGGACCTGCCGGCCACCTTCCGGGCCCTGGACGTCCTGTCCGAATTCGGCCTTGACTGGCTTGAGGAACCCCTCCGGGCCGACGACCTGTGGGCCTACCGGCGGCTCCGGAAACATTCACCGGTACCCATCGCCCTTGGCGAAAACCTCCACACCATCTACCGGTTCCGCGATTTCATTGAGGCGGAAGCAGTGGACATTATCCAGCCGAACATCATCAGGGTCGGCGGCATCACCCCCTTCCGGCGGATCGTGGAGCTGGCGCGGACCAACAGCATCAGGGTGATGCCGCACCTGCTGCCCGAACTGTCAGGACAGCTGGCCCTGACCCTGGCCGAGCCCACCCTGGTGGAGGACGTTGAAGACGCGTCGTTCGAGCAGCTGGGCATCCTGGCCGGGCCGCCGCCGGTGCGGTTCACCAACAGCAGGGTCACCCTGGCGGACCGTCCCGGGCTGGGTTTCCGCTTCAAGGACGGGCTGTGACCAAGAACCCGAGACAAGAACAGGTACCTGACGTGACAACTGCAACGCTTTCCCTGACCGAACTCACCGCCGCCGCCACCTCGGCAGCCAAAATCGCCGCGGCGGCCTCCGACGCCGAACGCGCGGTCTGGCTGACCGCCGTCGCCGACGCCCTGGACGCCCACGCCAGTGAACTGGTGGAGATCGCCGATTCCGAGACAAGCCTTGGCGCCACGCGGCTCACCGGCGAGGTGGCACGCACCACCGGCCAGCTGCGGCTGTTCGCCCGCGTGATCACCGAGGGCTCCTACCTGGAAGCCATCATCGACCACGCGGATCCGGCCGCCATCCCGCCCCGGCCGGACCTCCGCCGGATCCTCAAGCCCATCGGCCCCGTGGCCGTCTTCTCCGCATCGAATTTCCCATTCGCCTTCTCCGTTGCCGGCGGCGACACCGCCTCGGCCCTCGCCGTGGGCTGCTCCGTCATTGTGAAGGCCCACTCGGGCCACCTGCGGCTCTCCGAGCGGACCGCGGAGATCGTGGCAGAGGCACTCCGCGGCGCGGGAGCACCCGAAGGTATCTTTGCCCTGGTCCACGGCCGCGAAGTGGGCACCGCACTGGTCCAGGATCCGGCCATCAAAGCCGTGGGCTTCACCGGCTCCATCCCCGGCGGCCGTGCCCTGTTCGACCTCGCCACCTCCCGGCCGGATCCCATCCCGTTCTACGGCGAACTGGGCAGCCTCAACCCTGTGGTCATCACGGCCGCTGCACTGCAGGCCCGCCCGGGAGAGCTCGCCGCGGGCCTTGCCGGGTCCTTCACCCTCGGCGCTGGGCAGTTCTGCACCAAGCCTGGCCTGGTGTTCATCCCCGCCGGGACGCAGTTCGCCGCCGAAGTTGCCGCGGCCAGCAAGGACAAACCGGCCCACGGCATGCTGACCAGCCGCATCGCGGAAGCCTACCCGCACGGCCTGCGCAGCTTTGCCGCGGTGGACGGCGTTGACGTGGTCAGCGGCAGCGTGGAGCAGGACGCCGTTGCCAACGGAGCGGCGCCGGTGGTCTTCTCCACCACGGCCGCGAAGGTCCTGGAACGCCCGGAGCAGCTGCTGGAGGAATGCTTCGGACCCACCACCATCCTTATCGAGTACGCGGACCAGGACCAGCTTTCCGCTGTCCTGGCAAAGGTCCCGGGAAGCCTCACCGCCACCCTGCACGCCCAGCCCGGTGAAGACATCGCGGGCCTGGTGGAGCAGCTGTCCGGGCTGGCCGGACGCGTCCTCTTCGAGGGCTGGCCCACCGGGGTAGCCGTCAACTGGGCGCAGCAGCACGGCGGCCCCTACCCCGCCACCACGTCCCTGTTCACCTCGGTCGGCGCGACGGCGGTCCGCCGGTTCCAGCGTCCGGTCGCCTACCAGGACGCCCCGGAGGACGTCCTGCACCCGGCGCTGCGAGAGGACAACCCGCTGGGTATCCCGCGGCGGGTGGACGGGGAACTGGTGCTTCCGTAACACGCTCTCTCACCGAATACGGGACGAGCACAAACGCTCCCGCAGTTGTTGCCGCGGCTCCTGGCGACGCGCAAATTTTCCTTCGACGCGCAGATTCCCGGACGCGCCCAAATATGGGGTGCGTTAGGGTACGCGCGGGTCGACAGTGAATTTGCGCGTCGATAGCGGGCGTCAGACGGAGAAAACCCCGGAGCCGGTCGGCTCCGGGGTACTTGCCTGCCACCTTTGTTACAGCTGCAGCGTGACCGGCCGGGCCAGGCCGTTGACCGTGGTCACCGGCCAGCGCGGGTCCACGGTCAGGATGCGCAGTCCGGATCCGGTGAGCTGCACCGTGTCCTCGATCTTGACCCCGGGTGCGGTGGGGTTCCAGGTGAAGGCCTGGTCCAGCACCACGGCATCGGTGGCATTCGAGGTGACCCGCGGATCGCGTCCCGCATAGCCGGCCGGACCGCCCTGGTGGTGCTGCTCCCACTGGTCCGCCCCGAAGCCGTGCCGGACGTAGGCGGCCTGGATCTCTGCGAAGATCCGGTCCAGCCGTGCGCCGGGGACAGTCGCGTCGAAAATGTCCGCCTCCACGGCCGCGATGCGCGCCTCGGCGTCGCGCTCTTCCGGGGTGCTGGCGTCGAACCTCACCCATCGGGTGATGTTGGCAACCAGGCCGTCCCGCCGGGCGCAGACTACGGCCATGGCGCGCCTGCCCAGCGGGGAGTGCGTGGCCAAGGGATGCCGGAAGGCGCTGCGGGAGCTGCCGTTGCACAGGAGCACCAGCGGTTCCGCGCCGGCGGCCACCACGCGGGCGGCCAGCGCCGAAACCAGGCCGAATTCCGTGGTGTCCGGCCGGGCGGCGGACAGGACGTCCGTCAGGATGGCGGCCAGTTCGGCGCTGAGCAGGGAGTAGCGGGCACTTTCCGCGGGCAGGAGCTGCTGGCGCGCGGCGCGCAGTTCAGTGGCGGCCTCCGCTTCGGCCAGCGGAGGCTGCGTGCTGGTCCCGATGGCGGCCGCGGCCTGGTGCAGGTTGCCGTACCAGGGCACGGTGTGAAGGCTGACCTGCGCGGGAAGCTCCTCGGCCGCGATCCTGCCGGCTTCGTTGTTGAACGTCACCAGGTGGTCGCCGCCGCGGTCCACCAACAGGGCGGCGATGGGATCCCCGGCCAGGCTGACGTGGACGCGGCTGCCGTCCAGATACCAGGTCAGGGCCGTATTGGAGGTCAGGAGCAGGGAATCGCGGCCGGCGGCATCAAGGATGCCCAGCACCCGCCGGCGCTTGATGGCCCGGTCCGTCCGTGATCCCGGAGCCAGGCGCGCCTCCTGCAGAGGGGCGGCTGCGGTTGGTGCCTGTGTCATGACGGGTCCCCCTGGTGGTTGAGCAGTGCTTCGATGTCGGGTGTGGCCAGGAATCCGTCGGCCACGAAAACGGTGATGCTGCGCCGGACCGGACTGCCCGGCGCTGCGATGACGGGAGTGTCCCAGGCCAGCGACTGGCCCACGCCCGGGTAGCCGTCCACCCGGACAAACCACGGGTCGGTTGAGCCTTCCGGAGCAACGAAGACCAGGGTGGCTGGGCCGCCGTCGAACTGTCCTGACCAGGCGAGCCAGCGGGTGACGCTGCCGTGGGTCCCTGCTTCGCCGCTGCCCGCCGGCGTCCACACCGTGGCGTCCCGGCAACCTGGCAGGCGCCAGAAGAATCCGCCGTAGCCGCCCTCAAAGCGGCCGTTGGATCCGGGGCTGCCCAGGCTGACCGGGTGGTCTCCCGCAGGCGACAGCGCAAAGTCCAGCGACAGGCGCCAGGTGGACGGCGCGACGCCGGCCCACGCCCAGGTGCGTTCCTCCACCAGGACGGGGGAACCGTCCGGCCCGCTCCAGACAAGGTCCTCCTGCAGCCGCCCCTCGCGGCCCTCCACGGCGTCGTTCTCCTCGGTCACGGTGCTGGTGACGGCGATGCTGCCGTGGTCCGGGCGCCAGATGTAGCGTCCGGCGTCCCTGGTGTAGGTGCGGCCGCCCCAGAAGTTCACGCCGTCCACGTCCTGGAGGGCAACGCCGGCGCCGAGGTGCCACACATGGTCCAGCGGCATGTGGTCTGTGACCACGGTTCCGCCCAGGGTGCGGACGGGGTGGAGGTAGGGGCGGGGGGAGGAGACCGCGCGGATGTGGCTGCCGTCCTGGTAGTCCGCAACGGAGCGGCCGTCCACGGTCAGTGTCCGGACCGGCGGAAGGGGCCGGGCCCAGGGGACGCCGAGTTCGGCGAACGTAGCCTCCGCCTTAATGGCGCGCTCCATGAGGTCGGAGATGCCCCGGACCACCGGGTGGGCGCCGTCGCCTTCGCCCTCCCACGTCAGGTAGGCGGAATCGATCGGGGCAGGCGCGGGCGATGTCCTGATGGCTTCCAGGACGGCGGTGAAGGCTCCGGTGTCCTCCAGGCCGGCCAGCAGCGGCGCCCCCGTGGCGCGGGCAGCCAACAGGTTCTCGAGCAGGTCGGTGCGGCCGTACGCCTCCCGGCGCTCGCCGTCGGGGGTGGTGATGGTTACCTCGTCCTTCGTGTACGAAAGGGTGATGTCGCCCAGGGTGCCGTGCACCGTGACCGTGGGGTCCAGCTGCCTGGGTGCACAGAGGGTGAGGGCGCACAGCAGCGTGGCACCCTGGGCCGTTCGCACCCGCAGGACCGAGGTGTCATCGCTTTCGGTATCGTTCGCCCGGTACAGGTCCGTCTCAACGGATGCGACATCCGCCAAGGTGTGTGCACCGGCCAGGTGGAGGCCCGTTGCCACGGCATGGGCGAGTGCGTTGGTTGCCACGCCGTCCACGACGTCGGTTCCATCCAGGCTGCGCTTTCCGGCCCAGCGTGAGCGCTTGAAGTAGGCCTTGGTCCGCAACCACTGTCCCGTGGCGCTCAGGCCAAGCACGGTCCCGATCTCCCCGCCGGTAACCAGGCTGTGGATGGCGGGCAGGGCGTGGGAGCCCAGGCTCTGGAAACCCACCTGGACCAGCCGTCCGCTGTCTTTGGCAGCGGCGAGGACTTCTTCGAACTGGGCGAGGGAAGCCACCGGGGGCTTCTCGACGTAGACGTCCTTGCCCGCCGCCAGCGCGGCGAGGGCCAGCGGCGCATGGGTCTGGATGGGCGTGGCGATGATGACGACGTCGACGCCAGGGTACGCGGCCAGCAGCCCGTCCAGGCCTGGGAACACCGCAACGGTGCCCGCCAAAGTGCCGGGCAGGGGCGGGTTGGGATCGGCGACGGCTGCCAGCTCCAGGGCGCCGGCCTTTTCGAGCCGGGCAAGGTTGGCGAGGTGGCGTTCACCGAACCCGTGCACACCCACCAGGGCAATCCGCGGGACGGCGGTGGAGGCGGGCTGCTGGTGTGGTGCGTCCGCGGCGGCGGAGGACTGTGTGGTCACGGTGGTCCTTGGGGAGCTGGTGGAAAGGGGGTCAGGCGGCCAGGGTTTCGGCCAGGAAATCGATGGCTTCATCCTGCATGCCGGCAGTGAAGATGTGGCCGCCGGGCCAGAACCTGCCGGTGTACGTGTCCGTGCCGCTGTGCAGGGCTTCCAGAAGCCGGTGCGCCTTGCGCATGCCGTCTTCCGGAAAGAGCTCGTCGGCCAGGGCGTACTGGACCAGGAACCGGGCGGCGGCCGACCTGCCCGTGAGTTCCGGCCAGTCGCCGAGCTTCCACAGCCCGGGGGTCTGCAGCAGCCAGGAGTGTGCGTCGAGGTAGGCGGGAAGGAGCGATTCGAAGGTGGTCATCATGCACGCCACCACGGCGGCGCGGATCCGGGGGCTGAGGGCGGCGAGGGTGAGGGACCGGCCGCCGCCGCCGGAGAACCCGATGCAGCCGAGGCGCCCGCTGTCCACGCCGGGGAGCGCTGCCAGGATGTCCAGCGCGGCGAGGTCGTCGTGGGCCACCATTCCTGCCAGGCTGGTGCCCAGCAGGCCGGCGGCCTTGGCAACGGTGTCCTCGTGGAAGGCTGCCGCGGCGTTGTATTCGTCTGCATCCGAAGGTACGACGCCGTCCTCCCGCCACTGTGCCAGTCTCGCCGCTGCTGCGGCGCCCGTCCGCCAGGGCGGCGTGGAAAGGTCGAACCTGCGGCTGCCCCAGGCAAACGAGTCGGGTGCCAGGACCGCAAAACCGCGGCGTGCGATGTCCGTGGCCAGTGCCCGGCCGTCGTAGTGGCCCGCGCGGGCAGCAGCGGCCGACGGGTGCGCCTCCGGAAGGTCGACCAGGCGGTCGGCGCCGCCGAACTTGTTTCCGCCATGGCAGTGCAGTGCGAGGATGCCGGGAAGGGGGCCGGTACCTCCGGCCGGGCGGACCAGCCAGCCCGTGCTGCGGGGTCCGAATCCCAACTGCCAGCTGAGCTGGGAGGTGGTGGCGCCGTCGTACGTCTCCTCCCAATGCACCGTTACCGCGGAAGGTGCAGACAGCCCAGGCACGCCGAGTGCGTCCGAAAGCTCCTGCCCAGGTGCATGGGAGGCCTGGTGGCGGGGATGCCGGCGGACGTAGGCAGGCCAGTCGTCATAGCCCGGAATGGCGCTGGGGCGGGGTGCCTGGGTCATCTGCCTGCCTCCTTTCGATGAGGTATGCGTAGTGCGGCGGGGGTCAGGTGAGGTTTTGGTTGACCTCGGAGATCATGCCTTTCGCGGCATCACGCGGGGAGATCTTTCCGAAGAGTACATCCGTGTTGTAACGGTTCAAAACTTCCATGGTCGCGGAGGACCCGGCCGGGAACGGCTTGGGGGCCCCGACCTTCATCGCGGCGATGCGGTCCAGGTAGGCCGCCTCCTTCTGCTGGGTTTCCTTCAGCAGGGGAGTGATGCCGGCCTTGAGCTCCGTGTTGGCGGGCATGCCGCGGTCGCTCTTGATCTTGGCCGCTGCGTCCATGGTGTTGACCAGGTAGTTGATGAAGAGCGCCGCTTCCTTGGGCTGTTTGGATTTGGATGAGATGGCGTATTCCATGGAGGACCGCAGCCAGGCGCCGGGTTGCCTGCTTTCGCCGGGCAGCTTGGCCATGACCAGCGGCGCCCCCGAGTAGGACGTCATCTGGTTGCTCCAGGAGATCTTCATGCCCTGCTTGCCCTGCCCCATCAGGGTCAGCTCCGGCTGCGCGGAGCCGTCCTCCACGGTCTGTGATGCGGAAGGGGCGCCGCCGGTGTCCATGAGCTTCTTGTTGAGCTCGAACCAGCGGGAGAGGGTGTCCTCGCTGATGCCCATTTTCTTCCCGTCGTCCGTGTAAAGCTCTTCACCGTTCTGGCGGGCCCAGACGGCCAGGAAGGAGTCGTTGGCCATCGGGGTAGTGCCGAAGGTTCCGGCGGGCGACTTCTGGGTGATGTCGGCGGCGATCCTCGCGTAGTCGTCCCAGGTCCAGGTCTCGTCATCAGGCATGGCCACACCCGCGGCCTCGAAGACCTTCGGGTCGAGAACCATGGACATGGAGTTGACGCCCGCGGTGATGGTGTACTGCGTACCGTCGATCTTGCCCAGGTCCACGGTTCCTTCCGCGAACTTTGAGGTGTCGATCTGGTCCTTCACCTTGTCCAGGTCCAGGAGGACACCGCGGCTGGCGTACTCACTGGGATAGGCGCCGCTCATGGCGATCACGTCCGGGGTGGTCCCGCCCGCGATCTGGGTGGCCATCTTGTCCCAGTACGAGCTGTATTCGGTGTTTTCGCCCCGCACCCTAATACCGGGATTGGCTGCCTCGAAGGCCTTGATGACCTCCATGGTGGTCTTGGCCCTGGAATCGTTGCCCCACCAGGCGAAGCGGATGGTCACCGGATCTTCGGCCGTCCCCACCTTTCCTGCCTGCGGGCTGCTGCCGCAGCCGGTCAGGACCAGGGCCAGCGCGGCGGCGGCGCCGGTGACGCCCATGACGGATTTCTTGAGACCGAACTTCATTGTTGCGCCCCTTGGCTTGTAGTTTGAACCGGCATGACCCGGGCAACAGAAAGCGTTTTCTCAAAAACTAACAAAGGGCTATACAGGAGTCAAGAAAGCGTTTACTTTGGTACGGAGCCGCAATTTTCACCGGCACCCGGCCGCCGCACTGCTGAATCTCCCGGAAGGGTATCGGCAGGCTGCTGCGCCGGAAGGTACCGGACCCCGCATCGCTTGGCGATGACCGCAACGTGGAGGCCACGATGACCAAAGGAGACCACATGGCCGCAAAACACATTCCCAGGGCACTGCGTCCGGCCTTGCCGGCCGCAGCAGGCCCGGCGTACCGCAGGAAGGAGCTCCGGTGAGCGCCATCAGTGAACTGTCCTCGCTGAGCCGCAGGAAAGGCAGGGCCACTCCTGAAGAAAAGAAGGCCAACAGGCGGGACAACAAGGCCGCCTACATCTTCCTGCTTCCGTGGCTGGTGGGCCTGGTGGCGATCACCATCGGTCCCATGCTGATGTCCCTCTACCTCTCCTTCACCGACTACAACCTGCTGCAGCCGCCGGAGTGGACCGGGCTGGACAACTTCACGCGGATGCTCAGTGATGCCCGGCTGCACAACTCGCTGCGGGTGACTTTTACGTACGTTTTCATTGGCGTGCCGCTGCAGCTGGCGGTGGCGCTGCTGATTGCCCTCGTCCTGGACAAGGGCCTCCGCGGGCTTCCGTTCTACCGTTCGGTGTTCTACCTGCCGTCGCTGCTGGGCGGCTCGGTGGCCGTGGCCATCCTGTGGAAGCAGATCTTCGGTACCACCGGACTCGTCAACCAGGTGCTTGCGATGTTCGGGATCCAGGGGCCCGGATGGATTTCGGACCCGAGCACCGCTTTGGGCTCCATCATCCTGCTGCATGTGTGGACCTTCGGGGCACCCATGATCATCTTCCTGGCGGGCCTGCGGCAAATCCCCACCATGTACTACGAGGCCGCAAAGGTGGACGGTGCCAGCACGCTGCAGCAGTTCTGGCGGATCACCATGCCGATGCTGAGCCCGATCATCTTCTTCAACCTGGTGCTGCAGATCATTGGGTCCTTCCAGTCGTTCACCCAGGCGTTCATCGTCTCCGGCGGCAACGGCGGCCCGTCGGACTCCACCATGTTCTTCACGCTGTACCTGTATCAGAAGGGCTTCGGCCAGTTCGACATGGGCTACGCGTCCGCCATGGCCTGGGTGCTGCTGCTCATCATCGGTGTCTTCACCGCCATCAACTTCATCGCTTCTAAGTATTGGGTTTTCTATGACGACTAAGCTTCAGACGCTGCCCACCACTGGCAAGTCCGCGGGTGACGGCAAGACTACGAACCGCAAGCCCAGGGTCCGCGAGTCCCGGGGAACCCTGTCCTTCAGCCGGGCCCAGCGCGGCAAGGCGCTGATGAAGCACGCCATCCTGATCCTGGCCGGTGGATTGATGATCTACCCGCTGCTGTGGATGGTGGTCTCCTCCCTGCGTCCCAACGAACTCATCTTCCGCGAGCCCGGCCTGTGGCTGAACAGCCTGGAAATGAGCAATTACACCTCCGGCTGGTCAGCCCTGACCCACCCGTTCGGCCACTACATGCTCAACTCGGCCATCGTGGTGATCGGCTCGATCCTGGGCAACCTGGTCTCCTGTTCCATGGCCGCCTATGCCTTTGCCCGGCTGCAGTTCACCGGCAAGAAGCTGTTCTTCGGCATCATGCTGCTGACCATCATGCTGCCGTTCCACGTGGTCATCGTGCCGCAGTACATCCTGTTTTCCCAGATCGGGTGGGTTAACACGTTCTGGCCGCTGCTGGTGCCCAAACTGCTGGCTACCGACGCCTTCTTCGTTTTCCTGATGGTGCAGTTCATCCGCGGCATCCCGCGCGAACTCGATGAGGCCGCCCGGATCGACGGCGCCGGCCACCCCCGGATCTTCCTGCGCGTGATTTTGCCGCTGATGGTGCCCGCACTGGCCACCACCACCATCTTCACGTTTATCTGGACCTGGAACGACTTCTTCGGTGCCCTGATCTACCTCACGGACCCGGATATGTTTACCGTTCCGGTGGCGCTGCGTGCGTTCGTGGATTCGCAGTCAGCCACCAGCTGGGGGTCCTTGTTCGCCATGTCCATCGTGTCGCTGCTGCCCGTCTTTTTGGTGTTCCTCTTCGGCCAGCGGTTCCTCATAAAGGGCATCGCCACCACCGGCATTAAATAGACCCGCCTCCCAAGCCCCCACCCCGAACGGCCCGTCCCTGCGGCGGGCCGTTCGGCTGTCCGCCGCAATTATTAGCGGCGGTGCCGGTTGGAGAAAGCTCTTGTAATACAAGTTTCCTACTTGTAGTATCTAGAGTCAGAAAGCGCTTTCAGAACGTCCGGGCCGCCCTTCGAGGGGCGGTGAAGCACCCCAACCGCAACCCGGAAACCCACCGCACCAGGATCAACGAAGATCGGAGTAGACAGTGCCGCTTTTTCCCCGACCTGCATCCGCTGCCACGCAGCATGCAGGGGCACCAACATCAGGCGCCAGGCGCCGACCCCGTAAGGCCGCCGTTGTCGCCGCTGCAGTGGCCGCCGTGATGGCCCTCAGCGCCTGCGGAGGAGGATCAGCACCGCAGAACGCCGACGGGACCGTGGAGCTCCGCTTCTCCTGGTGGGGCGGCGACAAACGCGCCCAGCTGACCCAGGAAGCCATCAAGCAGTTCGAGGCAGAGAACCCCAAGATCAATATCAAGCCGGAATTCGGGGACTGGAGCGGCTACTGGGACAAGCTCGCCACCCAGGTGGCGGCCAACGATGCCCCCGACATCATCCAAATGGATGAAAAGTACATCACTGAGTACTCCAGTCGTGGCGCCCTCCTGGACCTGTCCAAGTACGACATCGACACGTCCAAGCTGGACGAGGCTGCACTGAACGCCGGCAAAGGCGAAAAGGGGCTGACGGGCATCGCCGCCGGCATCAACGCCGCCACGATCCTGGCCAACCCCGCCGTCTTCCAGGCCGCCGGGGTTCCCCTGCCTGACGACTCAAAGTGGACATGGGACGACTTTGGCCGCATCGCCGCCGAAATCACCGCCAAATCCCCCAAGGGGACCTACGGCGCAGCAGCATACGGTACCGACGAGGCTTCGCTGGGTGTGTGGCTGCGGCAGAACGGCAAGTCACTGTACACGGCCGATGGCAAGCTCGGTTTCGAGCCGGGCGACATCGCCGAATGGTGGGCGTTCCTGAAGGAGCTGAGCCAGAAGAAGGCAGTGCCCTCCGCGTCCGAGGTCGTGGAAGCCGAAGCTGCGCCGCTTGACCAAAGCGGCCTGGCGACCGGGAAGAACGGCATGGCGTTCTGGTGGTCCAACCAGGCGCCGGCGCTGGAAAAGGCCAGCGGCGGAGACCTGAAGATCCTGCGGTTCCCCACGAAGACCGGGTCGGCGGCCGACGCCCAGCTTTGGTACAAGGCTTCGCAGTTCTGGTCGGCATCCTCGCGGACCAAGCACCCGCAGGAGACAGCCAAGTTCATCAACTTCCTGACCAACAACGTCAAAGCCGGTGAGGCTCTCCTGGCCGACCGGGGCGTCTACCCGAACTCGGAGGTCCGCGCAGCCATCCAGCCGAAACTGACCCCGGCCGACGTCAAGGTGGTCACGTTCATCGACCAGATCAAGGATGAACTCGGCGAGGCCCCGGCCCCGCCGCCCAAGGGCGCCGGAGCAATCCAGGAAATCATCAAACGCTACACCTCGGAAGTCCTGTTCGAGCGGCTTTCCCCCGAGGAAGCCGGCAAGAAAGCGACGGACGAAATGAAGTCCGCCATCAGCAGCTAGTCCTACCCCGCCAACACGGCTCCGGACAGATCGGATGGATGCCTCCCCATCCCAGACGTCCGACGGCGGGTGGCAGCCCTGCCCGGCAGGAACCAACGGTTCCTGCCGGGCAGGGCTGTTTAAGGCCGGGAGAACTCCCTGGCGCAAGCCGTCCGAAACGGGGCACTTCGACACGGACATGCCGGCCGCCGTCGTCACGTACACCGAAAACGCGGTCAAAGTGCCCCGGGACGGCCGGTCAGTGTGGTCGAACTTCCCGGAACGCGGGCCTAACCCTCCGCCACCACCGCCACGCCGCCTGCAGGAACCGTGCCCGTGAACGCCTTACCCGTCAGCAGGTCGGTCCCGGAGGCTTCCACTGCAGCCTCCGAGCGGGTGTGGTTAATCGCGAACAGGAAGCTCTGCCCGTCCGGAGCGAACCTGCGCACACGTTCCACGCCAGGATCAGCGGCGGCAACGGGGGATACCCCGGACTCCGCCAGCAGCCGGTCCAGCAGCGACTCGATCCCGTCCCGGTCCGGGAAGGTGGCGAGGTACCAGGCGGCACCCGAACCCACGGCACGCCGGGTCAGCGACGGAACGCCTTCCAGCGGATACCCGGTGAAGGTCTGGATGGCCTCAGCCCCGGACAGGTGGACGTGCTCGCTCCAGACCGATGACACCGCGCCGTCGCTCAACCTGAGCTGGCCGCCGGCAAGGAGCGGATGGAACTCCTCCACCCGTACCCCGAGGAGCTCACGGAAAGCCCCGGGATAACCCCCCAGCCGCACATGGTCCTGCATGTCCACGATCCCGCTGAAGTAGCTCACCAGCACCGTGGCACCGGCAGCGGCGGCAGCAGCGATGTTGGCGGCGTCCCCATCCGAAACCGCATACAGCGTGCACACCAGCACCAGGTCGTAGCCCTCCAGCGACGCTGAAGGGTGGACCAGGTCCACGGAGATCCCGCGCAGGACCAGGGCGCGGTGGAACGCCCGCAGCAGGTCCAGGTACTTCACGTCGACGCTGGGCTTCGAATCAATCTCGCTGGCCCACCACGCCTCGTAGTCAAAGACAATGGCAGCACGGGACCGGACCCGGGACCCGCGCACCGGCTCCAGCCGTTTCAGGGCGGCGCCCAGCTCCACCACCTCCCGCCACACCCTCGTATCCCGGCCGCCGTGCGGCACCATCGCGGAGTGGAACTTCTCGGAGCCAGCGAAGCTTTGCCGCCACTGGAAGAACATCACGGCGTCTGCCCCGCGGGCCACGTGCGCCAGCGAATTCCTGAGCATCTCGCCGGGCATCTTGGGCTGGTTGCGGGGCTGCCAGTTCACGGCCGACGTCGAATGTTCCATCAGGATCCACGGCTCGCCGCCCGCAATGCCACGGGTGAGGTCTGCGCTGAACGCGAGTTCGACATGCCGTTCGGGGTCCGCCGCAACCAGGTAGTGGTCGTTGGCGATGACGTCCAGGTCCTTGGCCCAGTCGAAGTAGTCCATGGACTTGGTGGCACTTGACGCCATCAGGTTGGTGGTGCAGGGAACGTCCGGGGTCACGTCACGCAGGACGGCCACCAGCTCCCGGTAGTAGTCCATCAGCGCCCAGGAGCTGAACCGCTGGAAGTCCAGCTGCTGGCCCGGGTTGAGCGTGGACGGCGCGACGGCGGGAGGTTGGATCTCGTCGAAGGAGCCATAGTTCTGGGACCAGAATGCCGTGCCCCAGGAGGCATTCAGGGCATCGATGGTCCCGTAGCGGCGTTCCAGCCAGCCACGGAAGGCGGCGGCGTCCTCCTCCCCATAGAACTCCGAGACGTGGCAGCCCAGTTCGTTGTCCACGTGCCACAGGGCAAGGGCCGGGTGGGCCCTGTACCGTTCGGCCAGGACACGGGTGATTCCGGTGGCATAGCGGCGGTAGGCGGCCGACGACGGTGTGTAGTGCCGCCGTGAGCCCGGCCCCAGCACGGTTCCGTCAGCCGTGACCGGCAGGATTTCCGGATGCTTGCGGACCAGCCAGGCCGGGGGAGCGGCCGTGGCGGTGGCCAGGGCGACCTTCACGCCGATGCCCGCGAGGTTGTCCATGACCTCATCCAGCCAGCCGAAGTCGTACTGCCCCTCGGCCGGTTCCAGCAGGGCCCAGGAAAAGATCCCGACGCTGAGGAAGTTCACACCGGCTTCCTGCATCAAGTCCAGGTCCTCAAGCCGGACGCTGACGGGCCACTGTTCGGGGTTGTAATCGCCGCCGAACGCGATGCCCCCGGCCTTGTTCCATATGCTTCCGGGGCGGCTGGTTTCCTGCGATGTCATGGGACTCCTTTGTCTACTGGAAGAGGTGGAACACGACAGATATCAGACCTTTGGAAAACGCTTGCCCAATTTCTGGAATGCCGCTATTGTATCGTTTCAGAAGCCGTGTAAGCCAGCTCACTACCCACGTTGTAGGCCGAGACAAGGCGTAGCACACATCGAGCAAGGAGGCTCCCGTGATCAACAGAAGGCATTTCCTCACCACCGTGGCTGTCGGCACCGCATCTGCCGCCGCCCTTTCGGCATGCGGCTCCGGATCCGGCTCTTCCGGCCAGACCGGAACCGCCGAGAAGCCCGTCACCATCAACTACACCTGGTGGGGCAACGACGACCGCGCAGAGCGGACCCGGAAGGCGATCGCGCTGTTCGAATCGAAGAACCCGGACATCAAGGTCAACGGCAACTTCACCGACTTTGCCGGCTACTGGCAAAAGCGCGCCACCGAGGCTGCCGGCGGCGGCCTGCCGGACGTCATGCAGTGGGACCTGTCCTACCTGCGTGACTACGGCCAGCGCAACCAGCTCCTGGACCTCAGCACGGTCAAGATCGATACCTCCGCCTTCGAAAAGTCCCTGCTGCCCTCCGGGCAGATCAAGGGCAAGACCTACGGCATCCCCACCAGCACCAACGCCTTCGCCGTCTACTACGACCCCGCCAAACTGGCCTCGCTGGGCATTGCCGAGCCGGACGGCAGCTGGACCTACAAGGAATTCAACGACTTCCTGAGCCAGGTGGGCGCCAAGAGCAACGGTGCACTGTTTGGCGGCACCGACTACACCGGGGTGTGGTGGATGTTCAACATCTGGTTGCGCCAGAACAAGATCCAGGCCTTTACGTCCGAGGGCAAGCTGGGCTTCAGCAAGGACGACCTGAAGAAGTGGTGGAACCTCACTGCGGGACTGCGCGGCACGGGCGGCATCGTTCCCGAGGACCGCGTGACCCAGCTTCAGCCCAAGTCCCCGTTCGGCTCCAACGTCACGGCCACCGAAGTCACCTGGGACAACTTCATGGCCGGCTACCTGGCCGACAGCGGCGCCAAGGAACTCAAGCTGGTCCCGGTTCCGTCCGACGACCAGGACAACCTGGGCCTGTTCCTCAAACCGTCCATGCTGATGGTGGCCAGCGCCAAGACCAAGTTCAAGGATGCCGCCGCCCGCTTCATCGACTTCATGGTCAACGATCCCGAGGTGGGCCAGATCTTCAAGACCTCCCGCGGTGTTCCCGCCTCCAAGACCCAGCGCGACGGTACCACCTTCGAAGGCACCGACAAGCTGGTGGTCGATTACGAGAAGTCCATCGAAAAGTACCTCAAGGACGCGCCCGAGCCGCCCATCGTTGGCTTCGGCACCCTTGAAGCCTCTTTCAAGCGCATTGCCTCGGACCTGAACTACGGCAAGCTCACCATCGACGGTGCCGCGGACGCCTGGTTCAAGGAAGCCGAAGACCTCATCAAGCAGAACGCCTGACCCGGCACCATGGCCTCCCATCCAGGTTCCACTACTGACGGAATGAACTCGTGACTCAAAGCCCAACCCTGAGCAGGCGTTCGGCGTCGCCCGCCGCCCCGCTGCCGCGCAAGCCGCGGCAGCGGGGAGCGGATGCCCGTGCCGGCTATACCTTCCTGCTGCCCTGGCTGCTGGGGTTCATCGCCCTCACCGTGGGGCCGATGATTTCCTCGCTGTACCTGTCCTTCACCAACTACAACCTGTTCGAGCCGCCCAAGTGGATCGGCTTCGACAACTACGCCACACTGTTCCAGGACGAGCGCTTCCTGCAGTCCGTGGGCGTGACAGTGGGCTACGTCGTCTTCGGTACCCCGCTGAAGCTCGCGGCGGCCCTGGCCGTGGCGATGCTGCTGAACAGCAAGCGCCGCGGCCAGGGCTTTTATCGGTCCGCTTTCTACGCCCCGTCCCTGATCGGCGCGTCCGTTTCCATCGCCATTGTCTGGAAGGCGATGTTCGGCGATTCCGGCCCGGTGGACCAGGGCCTGTCCTTCTTCGGGATCAACCTTGGCGGCTGGGTGGGCAACCCGGCCATGACCATGCCGATGTTCATCCTGCTCACGGTGTGGCAGTTCGGCGCCCCGATGGTGATCTTCCTGGCCGGCCTCAAGCAGATCCCGGGCGAGCTCTACGAGGCGGCGTCCATGGATGGTGCCGGCCCGGTGCGCAAGTTCTTCAACATCACCTGGCCCATGCTCTCCCCGGTGATCTTCTTCAACCTGCTGATGGAGACCATCCACGCGTTCCAGATCTTCGCGTCGGCCTACATCATCTCCAACGGTGAAGGCGGCCCCGCCGGATCCACCCTCTTCTACACCCTGTACCTGTACCTGCGCGGCTTCAGCGATTTCCGGATGGGCTACGCCTCGGCGATGGCCTGGCTGCTGGTGATCGTGGTCGGCATCATCACGCTGATCTTCTTCCGCACGTCCAAGTCCTGGGTCCACTACAGCGGTGATTCACGATGACAACCATGGCAACCCCCACCCAGTCCACCCCGGACACGGCCCCGGCCTACAACCCGAAGTCCGAGTCGATCGGCGCCAAACGCGCCAAGAGCGCCATCTTCCACGCTGTGGCCCTCATCCTCACCGCGATCGTGCTCTACCCCGGGCTGTGGATGATTGCCTCGTCGTTCAAGCCGAACTCCGAAATCGGCGGACAGAACACGTCCCTGTGGTCCAACAACTTCAGCTTCGACAACTTCGTCACCGCGATGGACGGGATCGGCGGGGTATCCACCCTGCAGTTCTTCACCAACTCCCTGATCCTGGCCCTCGGCGCCGTCATCGGCACCATCCTCTCCGCGTCAGTGTCCGCGTACGCGTTCGCCCGGATCAACTTCCCCGGCCGCAGCCTGTTCTTCGGCATGATGATCGCCACCCTGCTGCTGCCGTTCCACGTGGTGATCATCCCGCAGTACATCATCTTCCAGCAGCTGGGCCTGGTGGACACCTACGTCCCGCTGCTGATCGGCAAGTTCCTGGCTGGGGACGCGTTCTTCGTCTTCCTCATGGTCCAGTTCATGCGCGGCCTGCCGGCAGAACTGGACGAGGCAGCACGCATCGACGGTGCCGGGCACGCCCGGATCTTCGGCTCCATCATGCTCCCGCTGATGAAGCCGGCCCTGATTTCCACCTCGATTTTCTCCTTCATTTGGAGCTGGAACGACTTTCTGGGCCCGCTGCTGTACCTGAACACCCCGGAGAAATACCCTCTGCCGCTGGCCCTGCGGCTCTTCGTGGACCAGACCCAGTCCTCGGATTACGGCGCCATGATCGCCATGTCCGTCCTGGCGCTGCTCCCCGTGCTGGTCTTCTTCCTGATCTTCCAGCGCTACATCGTCGAAGGCGTCTCCACCCAGGGCCTCAAAGGCTGACGGACAACAGGACAGAATATGAGCACCATGGACAGCACCACACCCGCCCCCGGGCGCGAGCCCATCCCGGTGAACCGGTTCGCCCTGTTTTCCGAAACCCTCCTGGCCGGCGTGCTGGTGCTGGTGCTGTCCATCCCGCTGGTCACCATCCCGGCCGCCTACGCCGCCGGCACCGCACACCTTGACCGGCACCTTAACGGCAGGGACGATTCGATCCGCGGCCTCTGGGGCCTGTTCAAGGCCGCCCTGCCCGGCAGCTGGAAACTGGGCATCACGACGGCGGCAGCCGCCGTCGTGATTCTTCTTAACCTCCTGCTCGCCTGGGTGGGGCAGCTCCCCGGCCGTGAGATCGTCCTGCCCGCCACCCTGGTCCTCGCCGCCGGGGCAGCCATCCTGCTCCTGCGCACCGCGTCCGCCTGGTCCGACAGCCAGACCAGCCAGTCCACCGGCAAGGACACGTGGCACCAGGCCCTCCAGACAGGCAAGGACGTCTCCCTGCGCGACTGGACCGGGTCACTGCTGCTGGCCGCCGCCCTGTTCTGTGTCGTGGTGTTCGTCTGGATGCTCGCCGCACTCTTCGTCGTGGTCCCCGGCACCCTGATCCTCGCCGCGGCCGCGGTCAAACTCCGTTCCCGCCGCACCCTCCGGTAGCTGTGCCTTCCCGACGAACCCGTTCCGAACCCGCCGCCAGTCCCCGCACCGCCCGGCCCCGCTGGTACCACCCCCTCAAACAACACAACTACCGCCTCTTCCTGGCCATGCAGCTGGCCGGCAGCCTTGGCGTCTGGATGCAGCGGCTGGCGCAGGACTGGCTGGTACTGCAGCTGACCGGCAGTCCCGCGGCGGTGGGTGCCGCCGTCGCGCTGCAGTTCCTGCCCATGCTGGTGGTGGGGCCACTTGCCGGGCTCGTAGTGGACATTTTCCCCAAGCGCCGGATCATGATGGTCTGCCAGTCCATCATTGTGCTGCTCGGCCTGGGGCTTGCGGCCTGGGCGGCAAGCGGCTCGCTGACCGTCTGGGTGGTTTACGCCGGCTGCATCGCGCTGGGCGTCACCGCCGCAGTGGACCAGCCCACACGCCAGGTCTTCGTCAATGAAGTGGTGGGCGACGCCGCCCTGCGCCCGGCGATCGGACTCAATAACGCCCTGTCCCAACTGGGGGCCATGGCCGGCCCTGCCCTGGGCGGCGTGGTGATAGCCCAGGCAGGACCGGCCGCCGCGTTCGCGGTGAACGCCCTGATCGGGATGGGCGTGCTCGGCCTGATCGCGGGCATCAGGCTGCACGAACTTCACCCCGGCGCACCGGCCGAAAGGGGCAGGGGCCAGGTCCTTGCCGGCTTCCGGTATGTCCGCGAACGGCCGCGGCTGCTCCTCCTGATCCTGCTCGCAGGCCTCCTGGGTGCCTTCGGGATGAACGGGCCGGTGGTCCTTGCCGCCTTTGCCGAGCGCGTGTGGCACAACGGGGTGGAAGGGTTTGGCCTGTTCAACACGGTCAGCGCCCTGGGTGCCCTGGCCGGTGCGCTCCTGGCGGCCCGGCTGGGCACCATGGGCCGGAAGGGCATCGTGGCCGCGGCGGGCCTGTTCGGGTTGTCCCAGCTGGTGGCCGCGCTGATGCCCACCCTGGCACTGTTTGTGGCCATGCTGCTGGTGGTGGGCGTGATGACGCTGTTGTTCCTGACCTCAGCCGCCACGGCCGTCCAGCTTGAAGCCGGTCCCGCCATCCGCGGCCGGGTCATGGCCCTGTACCTGCCGCTCCTGTTGGGCGGGCATGCCTGCGGGGGCCTCCTGGCGGGGTGGCTGACCGAGCAGTTCGGCGTCCGGGCCGGCCTGGTGGCCACCGGCGGCCTGGGCATGCTGTCCGCCGCCGTCGTGGGTCTGCTGCTGTGGTGGCACGGGCGGCGACGGCGGGCTGCTACGCCGGGGTAAAGCTCCACGTCCCGGCGTGCACCCGGAAGTCCCTGATGGCGCCGTCCGCGCGGCCTTCCGGTGCGGAAACCACGACGGCGGCATCCGCAGCGGGCCCCTTGACCCCATAGGTGCCGGCGGGC
Organism: Pseudarthrobacter phenanthrenivorans; assembly: GCF_000813845.1. Classification (GTDB taxonomy): domain Bacteria; phylum Actinomycetota; class Actinomycetes; order Actinomycetales; family Micrococcaceae; genus Arthrobacter; species Arthrobacter phenanthrenivorans_B. The sequence continues at coordinate 157,863 of NZ_JWTB01000019.1, read as the reverse complement.
AGCCGGACGGTTGCGGTGGTGCCGGGCGGAACGGTGCACTCCAGCTCTACCAGTTCGCCCCGCCGGCGCCAACCGGCCTGGACATAGCCGTTGGCCACGGGGACGCTGCCGCGGGCATGCGCCAGTCGGCAGAGCGGGGGCTCCACCACTACCTCGCTGCCGCCCGGCGTGCTGTACCGGACGCCCAGCAGGTACTCCAGGATCTCCTTGACCACCGACGCCGACCACGCGTGCGACTGGCTGTAGTCGCTGCCGTCCTCCAGGTCCCAGGCTTCCCAGGTGAAGGTGGCCCCGCGGTCCAGCAGCCGCGCCCAGCCGGGTTGTTCCTTGGTGGTGAGCAGGTCAAGCACGGCGTCCATCAACCCCTGGCCTGCCAGCGCGCGGACCAGCCGGTGCACCGTCATGGGCCCCTGCCGCATGCCCATCGCGGCGATCCGCGCGGCATCCGCCGCCGCGTCCTCCGGAGCGGTGATGCCGAGTGAGAGCGGGAAGGATGTGGCGTGCTGCGAACCGTGGGCGCTGGGGGTGCCGTCGGCGTGGAGGCCGTCCACCATGACGCCGCCCACCCGCAGGCGTGCCCGGATGGCCGCTGCCAGTCTTCGGGCAGCGGCGACATAGCGGACCGCAGCGTCCTCATCGCCTGCCGCGCTGCAGAGGCGGGCTGTGGACATCAGCGCCGAACAGGCCTGGGCATTGACGGTGGTCTTCGCCGCGCATTCCATGTCGTAGCCGTACCGGCCGGGTGCGGGCCAGTCCACGATGCCGTGCAGGTAGGGGCCGGAGCCGCCGCCCAGGTCGGTGACCAGTCCCGCCGTCGGGCCTTCTGCGGGAATGCAGGACAGGGCGTAGTCCGCCGTGTCGTGCAGGTGGGGGAGCAGTTCGCGGATGAGGGCCAGGTCTGCGGAACGCAGGTGGTACTCCTCCGCCCACTCCGGCAGCATCAGGGAGAAATCCGGGATGTCGCGCTTGCCGTCTCCGTTGGGGTAGACGGCGTTGTAGCGGCCCTTTTCCCCGGCGGCAGTCCAATAGCGGCGGGCGGACCACGCGAACTCCCGCAGCGCCTGGGCTGTGTAGGAACGTTCGCCGAACAAGGCCATGGTGGCGTACGAGATGTTGGCCGCATCTGCCAGGAACTGGCCCTTTTCCCGCGTGGGCGTATCCACGAACTGCTCCTGGACGCCGTACAGCGCTGAGTCGCGGAGCAGCCGGAATACCGCGTCCAGGGCGGGGTCCGAGCTGTTGAAGCTGCCTTCGCCGGGATGGCTGCCGTGCACGGTGACGGCGCCGACGCGGGACACCTCCGCCGCATCAATGCCCGGCAGCTCAAGGTAGCGGAAGCCTAGGTGCACCGATGCCCGGTACTGCTGCGGTCCGGCGGCCTGGGTGTAGGGAAAGGACATGTCCGTGTTCTGGCTGGCGGTCTTCCCGGCGTCCACCCTTCCGTCGGGGCGGAGGACGTAGCCGGCGCGCAGCATGATGGTGCGGCCGGGAACTCCGGCCAGGAAGTCGACCTCCGGCCGCGCGGGAACCACCCGGCCGAAGTCCGCCACCAGGGTGCCGTCATCGGCGGTCAGGAACTGCTGCGGTGCCACGAAGTCCCCGGCCAGGAACGTCCGGCGGGGGTGCAGCCGGGGAAAGTCCGACGACGGGTGGGCGCCGGAGCTGACAGCGGCGGCCAGGCAGTCGTCAACCGTGGGGGACGCCGCGGCCTGGCCGTCAAGGTGTTCGACGGGATCACCCTCGTCGTTGCGGTAGCCCGACTGGCGGTAGGGGGCTTCGCCGGCAGACCAGCGCGGGCCCGAGACGAGGACTTCGCGGCGGCCGTCGTCGTAGTCCACCGTGAGCCGGACCAGGAGCCCGGGGCTGCCTGCGGCACGTCCCTGGCCTGGGCCGTACCAGTGCAGCAGCGCCGTGACGGGAACGGGGGTGTCAGCGGGGTGCCCGGCCAGCAGTCCGGTGATGTCGGCGGCGTCGTAATATCCCTCGCCCGGGTAGCCGAACGACGTGGTGCTGAGGCAGGGCGTCCCTGCCACGGAGAACTGGGCCTGGTGGTGGGCTGCCGCGTAAAGCCGGGCGCGGCGGACCGTGCCGGTGAGCGGGATGGCCGCACGGAACAGGGTCCATTCGTCGGGCTGGCGGTGGCCGGTGAGCCGGGGCCAGCCTGCCGGGAATGCTTCTGCTGTGCCGTGGTCGAAGCGGTGGTCCAGCAGCACTGTTTCGCCCTGGCCGGGAGCGGCGCCCGTGACGCGCAGCGCCGCGTACTCTGCCTGGCTCCGCGGCCCCTGGTGGAAGGCGGGGGTGCCTGCAGCCCCCTCGGCCGGCTCATCAACCACCAGCAGTTCGGCACCGTCCACGGCGACACGGATCATCCGGCCGTCGTCGCTGACGGTGAGCTCACGCCACGAACCAAGTGCCGGGGCCGCCTGCGCGGACGCCAGCACGTCGGTGTCCGGCACGGCGGGGGAGGGGATTTCCCACACCGGGGCGCGGCGAAGAACCACGTCCCCCGTGGGGCCCAGCTCCAGCAGCAGGCCTGTTCCGGCACCGCTGCTGCGCAGGAGCAGCCCGGCCCGACCCATCACGGGACGCAGCCGGGCGTCAAGCCTGACACTGGAAAGTGCGGGGCAGGGGAACGGCAGGAACGGCGACCCCGCCACGCGGAGTGCCCGATCGAAGAGTTCCAGTGGTGCTCGTCCGCCCGGAGCCCGGCATATCCACCCGGCCTGCCAGGCAGCATCCGTCAGGCCGGTGCTGAAGGGTGCAAGGTCCGACCAGGCCCCGGGAACCCCGGCGGCATCCGCGATGCGGACACGCCAGCTGTAGTCCGCGTCGTCACCGAGTGCCGGTCCGCCGTACGGGACGCCGCACTGTGAGGCCGAGGCCAGCGGTCCGGAACTCCAGATAACGGCGCCCTGGGCGTCGCGGACCTCAAGCTCGTAGCCGGCTTGCCGCGAAAGGGCGGGATCGTTGTCGTCGTCCTGTCCCAGCTGCCACCCGAAGGTGGGGGATGGGGAGGCGGTGAGGCAATGGGACAGCCCCTCCGTCAGGAGGCTGGCCGCGTAGAGGCCGCCGACGCCGGCCGGGGCACTGTCCCCGGACACTTTTGCTGATCCGGATGGCAGCGGCTCCTGCAATCCCATCAGGAGGCAGGAAACCGGAAGGTGGTGGGGGCGGCGGCAGCCCAGGGGAGCCCGAGCTCGCTGAAGGTGGCATGCTGCCGGCCCGCCCGCTCCAGCACCTCCTCGATCCCGTCCACCACCGCGTGGCCGGCGTCGCCGTCGCCCTCCCACCGGACGTGGGCGGGATCGATGGGGGCCGGGAGGGGCGCCGTGCGGACGGCTTCGAGGACCAGCATGAAGGCGCCGCTGTCCAGCAGGCTGCTGATGAGAGGACTCCCGTTGCGTCGGTGGGCCAGGAGGTTCTCCGTCAGGTCGTCACGGCCGTAGGTTTCCTCCGTGCGCCCGTCCGCCGTCTCCACCGTCACTCGGTCCTCCGTGTAGTGGAAGACAGCCGTCCCGGCGGAGCCCTGGAGGGTGACATACGGCTCCACGGACTCCGGGGCGCAGATGGTCAGGGCGCAGGTGATGGGCAGCCCGGTGGCGGTGCGGATGCGGATGACCGATGTATCGTCCGATTCGATGTCGTTGGCGCGGTACAGCTCCGTCTCCACGGAGGCCACGTCCGCCGTGGTGCGTGCCCCGGCAATCCGGAGGGCGGTGGCCACGGCGTGGGCCAGGGGGTTGGTGGCGACGCCGTCCACCACGTCAACCCCATTGATGCTCCGCTTTCCTGCCCAGCGGGAGCGCTTGAAGTACGCCCTGTCCCGGACCCAGCGGCCGGTGGCGGAAATGCCCTCCAGCGTGCCAATGGTTCCGGCGGCCAGTAGCTGCTCTATCGCCGTCAGCGCGTGTGAGCCGAGGCTCTGGAATCCGATCTGCACCCCGTGGCCGGACTGTCCGGCGGCGTCGGCAAGACGGTTGAAGTCCGCCAGGGAAGCGACCGGCGGCTTCTCGAGGTACAGTTCCGCTTCCGTGTTCAGGGCGGCCAGCGCCAGCGGGGCGTGGGTCTGGATGGGCGTGGCAACGATGATGACGTCCAGGTCCGGCGTCGCCTCGAGGAGGTCGTCGAGCCCCGGGTAGACAGCGGCCGACGGCGGGACGCCCCCGGGTGCCGGCGGCTGCGGATCGGCCACGGCCACGAGTTCAACGGTCCCGGCCGACTGGAGCCGTTCGAGGTTCCGCAAGTGGTGGGTGCCGAAGCCGTGCACGCCCACCAGGGCGACCCTTGCGGCTGCCGTTGCTGCTGTTCCGGCGTCTCTGCCGGCGGCTTCCATTGCCGTTCCCATGGTTCTCCGTTCTGCCCGGCGCTGCCCAGCAAAGCCGGGCACCTGCATCCAGCCCGCGCCTCGGCCAGCAAGCGCTTTCCACCTTTTAGTGTGCGGTATGGGGCGGCGCCGAGTCCAGCTATGTAACGATTCAAAAATCTGCTTGACCTGCGGCCGAAGGCGGTCTAGATTTTCGAGAAACCGATTACCAGCGTGATGCGGGACACTTTCCGCTTCGCCTCTGCAACGATGGAGAACAGAAGGGAGCCCTGCCATGCTGTCCGGGACCTTCAGTGCACGTGCCTACTCGTTTTTCGACACGCTTGTATGGATTGCGGGCCTGAACCTGCTGTGGATCGCCTTTGCCCTCCTGGGCGCAGGGGTGTTCGGCGCAGGTCCGGCCACTGCCGCCGCGCAGATACTGGTCCGCAGGCGGGCCGCCGGGGACGCCGCACCCCTGCTGCGCGGCTTCGCCTCCGCGTACTTCCGGAACTTCTTCAGGGCAAACGCACTTGCGCTGCCGATCATGGCCGTCGCCGCCGCGCTGGCCCTGAACTGGAACTACTTTTCCGGCATGCGGGGAATCTTCCCGCAATTCATGGCGGCCGGGATCCCTGTCCTGGCGGTCTTCCTGGCGGGGAGCGCCTGCTATGTGTTCCCGATGTATGCCCGGTACCACCTGGCGCTGCCGCAGTACCTCCTGATGTCATCCCGGTTTGCGGTGCGGCATCTTGCCGGGACGGTCGTCCTGCTCTTTGTCTCCGCCGCTGCGGTGTACGCCGGCAGCACCCTTCCCGGGTTGGTCCCGTTCTTCAGCATCGGAGCCTGGCTGTACGTCACGGGATGGCTCTGCGACCGGTTCTTTGCCGCCAATGACCAGTCGGTTGCAGGGGCGGCCGGAACTGCCGCCGCCACCCCTGCCCTGCGGGCAGCAGCCGGCGGCTGAAGCCCGGCGCCGGCTGCCGCCGCGACTGCCGTGAGCCGCTGGCGCCCGCCGGCGGCGCGATTAATGAAACGTATCAATCTGCTGCGCCAACCCGCTTGGCGCGCCCCAACGAAGTGGAACAGGAACATTATGATCCGTAGGAAACTGTCCCTTGCTGCCGCCGTCGCCACCGCCACGGCCATGACCCTCACCGCCTGCAGCGGAGGTGACGCCCCGGCCGCCGACCTCACGTCCGTCACCATCATGGCCCCGTTCCTTGAAGCGCAGCCGCCCAGCGCGGACGGCGCCGTCCAGAAGAAGCTGGAGGAGCTCACGGGCAAGCAGGTCAAGATCAACTGGGCACCCAATGCCTCCTATGAGGACAAGACCAATATCACGCTTGCGGGTTCGGACCTCCCGCAGGTCATGGTGATCCAGGGCAAGACCCCCGGCTTCGTCAAGAACGCGCAGGCAGGGGCGTTCTGGGATCTCACCGGCAAGCTGGACAAGTACCCCAACCTGAAGACCACGTTCCCTGATATCCAGAAGAATGCCAGCGTCAACGGCAAGGTCTACGGCGTCTTCCGGGGCCGCTCACCAATGCGCGCCGCCGTGATGTTCCGCCAGGACTGGCTGGACAAGCTGGGCCTGCAGCCGCCCAAGACCACGGAAGACCTGTACAAGGTTGCCAAGGCCTTCACCGAGCAGGACCCGGACGGCAACGGCCAGAACGACACCTGGGGCATCACCATCCCCAAGTGGGGCGCCCTGGGTACCAACAGCCCCTACGACCTGATCGAGGAATGGTACGGCGCCGGGAACCGGTGGACCGAACGCGACGGAAAGCTGGTCCCCAGCTTCGAAACCGACGAGTTCCTCGAGGCCGACCGCTTCATCAAGAAGATGGTGGACGAGAAGCTGATCAACCCGGACTTCGCCACGTTTGACTCCACGAAATGGAATGAACCCTTCCTCAACGGCAAGGGCGGCATCATCGTCGACGTCGACTCCCGGGTCAGTGTCCTCATCAACCTCTTCAAGCAGGCGGATCCCAACAATTTCCAGAACAAGGTGGGCTTCGTGGGCAACCTCGAAGGCCCGGACGGCGAACTGCATGCCCACCCCACCGATGGCTACTCCGGCTTCCTGGCCATCCCCAAGGCAAGCGTCAGGACCGAGGCTGAGCTGGACAAGGTCCTGGAATTCCTGAACACCATGAACGGCAAGGACGTGGCTGTCCTGCTGAACAACGGCATCGAAGGCGTGAACTTCGCGGTGGAGGACGGCAAGGCCGCAACCATCAAGCCCGAAACCCCCGAAGGCAAGGCAGTCACCACGGACATCAAGAGCTACGCGCAGCTGGGCATGAACGTGGCCGGCAACCAGTTCTACCCCGTGAAGCAGCCCTCGGACTACGAGCAGCAGGTCTTCGACAAGCGCACCGAAGTGATGGCGGAGGACCTCAAGAGCGCCGTCTACAACCCGGCCGCTCCCTACGTCTCCGAAACCTACGTGGCCAAGGGCGCCCAGCTGGACAACATCGTTGCCGACGCGCGCATCAAGTACCTGGCCGGCCAGATCGACGAGCAGGGCCTCAAGGACGCCATCAAGCTGTGGGACACCAGCGGCGGCAACAAGGTCAAGGAAGAGATCAACAAGCTCTGGCAGGACAACAAGTAAATGGCAGCCCCTGTCATCGACCCCCTGGCCGGGGAGCGGGTGCGCACGTCCGCAACCGCTCCGCGGAACCGGGGGAGGTTCTCCGTCCACTTCGCGCACTACAAGTGGCTCTACCTGCTGCTGCTGCCGGGCGTGGCCTACTTCGCGGTGTTCCGCTACGCCCCCATGTACGGGGTGTCCATCGCATTCAAGGACTACGTCCCGTTCCTTGGCGTGAACGGCAGCCCTTGGGTGGGCTTGCGGAACTTCGAAGACTTCTTCGCCAACCCGGACTTCCCCCGGCTGCTGGGCAACACGCTGATCCTGGCCTTCCTCAACCTTGGCGTGGCGTTCCCGCTGACCATCGTCCTGGCACTGCTGTTGAACGAAGTCCGGCTGTCCATCCTCAAGCGCACCGTGCAGACCCTGGTGTACATCCCGCACTTCCTGTCCTGGACCATCGTGGCGTCCCTGAGCTTCCTGCTGTTCGCCCTGGACATCGGCCCGCTGTTCCAGCTGCTGAACACCGTCATGGGCACCGACATCGACTTCCTGTCGGACCCGGCCTGGTTCCGGCCCCTGATTGTGCTGCAGGAAATCTGGAAGAACACGGGCTGGGGCACCATCATCTTCCTGGCCGCCCTCGCCACCGTGGACCAGGACCAGTATGAGGCGGCGATCATCGACGGTGCGGGCCGGTTCCGGCGGGTCTGGCACATCACCCTGCCGGCAATCCGGTCCACCATCATCGTCATGCTGATCCTGGCGATCGGGCAGATGCTCAACACCGGCTTCGAGCAGATCTACCTGATGACCAATGCCCTGAACCGTGAAGTTGCGGATGTCTTTGACACCTATGTCTACTTCGTGGGCATTACCCAGGGCGCCTACAGCTACTCCACCGCCGTCGGCCTGTTCAAGTCCGTGGTGGGCATCGTACTGATCTTCGGCACCAACTGGCTGGCCAAGCGATTCAACCAGAGCGGATTGTTCTAATGAAAATCCACAACACCCGCGGCGGGCGGATCTTTGACGCCGCCAACTACGTGTTCCTGTCCCTGATCGGCATCGTCACGCTGCTGCCGTTCGTCTACGTCTTCGCCGGCTCCTTCGCCTCGGAAGCGGAGATCACCCGGCGGGCGTTCTTCGTCTGGCCGGAACAGTTCACCCTGGGCTCCTACGAGTACATTTTTGCCACTCCGGCGTTCATCCGCGCCCTGGTGACCACCGTCCTGGTCACCGCGGTGGGTACCCTGGTCCAGCTCGCCTTCACAGTGACCATGGCCTATCCGCTGGCCAAGAAGACCCTGCGGGGCAGGAACGTCATCCTTTCCCTGGTGGTGTTCGCCATGGTGTTCTCCGGCGGCATGATCCCCACCTTCCTGCTGGTCAAGGACCTGGGACTGCTCAACTCGTACTGGGCCCTGATCCTGCCGGCGGCCATCAACCCGTTCAGCCTGATCATCATCAAGAACTTCTTCCAGGAACTCCCCGCGGAGCTTGAAGAATCGGCCAAGATGGACGGGGCCACCGAGATCGGGATCCTGTGGCGGATCCTGCTGCCGCTGTCCAAGCCGGTCCTGGCCACCTTTGCGCTCTTCTATGCGGTGGGCATCTGGAACGACTTCATGTCGCCCCTGCTCTACCTCAGCGACAACTCCAAATGGACCCTGCAGATGTACCTGCGGCAGGTTACGGCGGCCTCGGACCTGCTGGGCACCGGCAACGTGGACCCGAACTACATCCCGCCGGAACAGGGGATCAAGTTCGCCGTGATCGTGGTGGCCACCCTGCCCATCCTCATCTTCTATCCCTTCCTGCAAAAGCACTTTGCCAAGGGCATGCTCATTGGCTCCGTCAAGGGCTAATCCACCGTCCGACGAAAGGACACCATGAAGATCCTCCTGGCCGGGGACTCCACCGTGGCCACCTGTCCCACGCACGAGTTCCCCATGAGCGGCTGGGGAGCACGGCTTGCCCCGCTGACGTACACGTGGGGCCCGGTCCACAACTATGCCAAGGGCGGCGCGGGCACCGAATCCTTCCGTGACGAAGGGCTGTGGGCCGGGCTTCTCGCCGGCGCGGGGCCCGGGGACCTTGTACTCGTCCAGTTCGGCCACAACGACCAGAAGAAGCAGCACCTGGCGGCCCGTACCGGGTATGCAGCGAACCTTCGCACGATGGTGGGGGAGGTGCGCTCGGCGGGCGCCGTTCCGGTGCTGTGCACTCCGGTGGAGCGGCGGCACTTCCTGGCCGTGCCGCCGTCGGACGCTGTCCTCGAGGAAAGCCTCGAAGACTATCCGGACGTGGTCCGTGAACTTGGCTTGGAGCTGCGGACCGCAGTGATCGACCTCAACGCCTGGACCCGGGACCTTTACGTCCGGCTGGGCCGGGAGGGTTCGCGGGATCTCTTCTGCCACTTCGCCCCGGGGGAACATGCGCACTGGCCGGACGGCCTGGCAGACAACACTCATTTCTCGCAGCGGGGCGCCGCGCTGGTGGCCGGCGAGGTGGCCTGGGCGCTGGAGCGGCTGGGCTACGGGCCAAGGGCGTTGGCCTCGAGCCCGACGGCGGGACGCGGCTAGGTGGGAAGCATCCTCTACAGCAACCCGCTGGCAGGACCGGGAGACGTTGCGGGGTGGGTGCAGGAAGGGCCGGTCGCGTTGGGCAGCCACGGCGGCACGCTGGCATTGTCGGGTGCACTCGACGACCGGGAATTCGGTGATCATGCGCACTGGACCTTCTGGTGCCCCGAGGAGTTTCCGGACGGCATCCGGATCAGCTGGGAGTTCCTGCCCCTCGCGGAGCCCGGCCTGGCCATGCTGTTCTTCGCCGCCACGGGGCATCACGGGCTGGACCTCTTCAGCCCCAAGCTCGCGCCCCGGACGGGCTACTATCCGCAGTACCACTCGGGGGACATCGATGCTTTGCACGTCTCCTACTTCCGGCACAAGTACGAATCAGAGCGCGCCTTCCGGACGTGCAACCTGCGCAAGAGTGCAGGCTTCGAGCTGGTGGCCCAGGGCGCGGACCCGCTGCCGCCCGCCGAAGACGCCGTGGACTTCTACCGGCTGGACGTGGTGAAGGACGGGCCGCACGTGGCGTTTTCCATCAACGGGCTGTGCCTCTTCGAATGGCGGGATGCCTCGGAAAAGGTATTGCGCGGCGGCCGGGTGGGCTTCCGCCAGATGGCCCCGCTCCGGGCCGCCTACCGCAACCTGGTGGTGGAGAAGCTGTAGCCGGAAGGCTTGCGGCGGCCGGGCTCTTGGCTATGCGGGGAGGCGGACGGCTCCCAGGGGAACCGTCCGCCTGATGCCGCATCCGTTGTTCTACGGCTCTTGCGGAAACTAGAGTCCGAGGAGCCTGTTGAGCAGGTTGGCCAGGCCGCTCAGCCCGTTGCCGCCGTCAAGGAGCCCGGTAACGGCGCAAAGAAGGTTGCCGACCAGCTTGCCCGCGCCCGACTGCGCGACGATGTCCAGCACCACCTGGTTCAGGTCGACATTAAGCCCCAGGACATCCAGGTGCAGCGGGCCGAGGACGAGGTTCACGACGTCGCAGCCTCCGCCCGAGGCCGTTGCCGCGTTGGTCGTCGGCGCGGCGGCCGCGGTGGTGGTCACCGTCTGGCTGACCGGAGTGGCAACGCCAGCGAGGTTGGTGAACGTTCCTTCAACCAGCCCGGTGACCATCAGCTGGCCGTCCTGGACGCTGAATCCGGACGGGGTGAATGAGCCGGCGAAGGTGCCCACGCCGTCGATGGTCTGGTTGATGGTTCCCGTAACGCCGGCAACCTGTGAGGACTGTGAGGTGGCCGAAGGAGCCGCCGGTGCGGCGGCTGTCGCCGGGCCTGCCATGCCACAGAGCATGGCGCCGGAGAGGGCGACGGCGGTGATCGAAGCTGAGACCTTGGTTCGCATTTTCGGTTAATCCTTTCAGCGCCGGGTTGCGGCGCAGTGAACCCCCGGAATCCCGCCCCCATGGAGAATCCCGGCGGAGATGTTTCTTCCAAATGCAGTTGTTGATGCAGCCCTGCGGGCCGCGACGCGTGGACCGGCACGTGATCCGGACCACGGCACGTGGACCAACGTATTAGTAAGCATGCTGATGAGTCAACCCTGGTGCCGGCTCGTGCTGATTTCCCCGGCTGAGGCAAGATAGAGGAGTTCAGGAACTGCCCACTGGAGGGAGGCGGGGGATGGAGCCCGTTACGGTCGACGGCGGCAAGGGCACCGTGGAGCTGCGCTCCGACGGCGTCATCCACCTCATTTGGGAACCGAAGGTCCGGATCGAGGCGGAGGATGCGAAGGCGGCGATGGCTGCCGTGAACCGGCTCGCCGGGGAGGGCAGCTACCCGATGCTGGTGGATATGGCCACCACGGAAAACGTCAGCATCCAGGCCCGTTCGGTCTTTTCAATCCCCTGCGCGGCCAACCGCATCGCCCTCCTCGGGTCGAGCCCGGTGGACCGGATCATCGCGAACTTCTTCCTGGGCGTCCACATACCGCCCTGCCCCACCCGCTTCTTTACTTCACGGGACGAATCCATGAAATGGCTGCAGCAGACCGGAAAGTAGCCGGACCCGGGGATCAGCCGGCGTCTGGCGTAGCCGTGCTTTGCCGGACCACCAGCTCGGGCGTAAACACCACGGCCCGATGCACAGGATTCCGGGACTCCACTTCCTCGGACAGCAGTTCAATGGCTGTCCGGCCCAGCAGTTCGGTGGGCTGGCGGATGGAGGAGAGCGGCACCACGGCTGAGACGGCGAAGTCGATGTCGTCATAGCCAATCAGCGCCACGTCCTCCGGGATGCGGAAGGTGTGGGTCATGGTCAGGGACTGCATGACGCCCAGCGCCAGGAGGTCGTTCGCGCAGAAGATGCCCTCCGGCAGCTCCTCCCGGCCCCGCTCCACCAGCATGTCGCCCACGCTGCGGCCTGCCAGGACCGTCTGGCCCTCGGAGTCCAGCACTTCAAGCGTGGCGTCCGGTTCCTCCTTCACCGCCCGCCGGGCGCCCTGGAGGCGGTCCGCCACCTGGCGGATGGACGTGGGGCCGCCGACAAAGGCGAGCCGGCGGCGGCCGGTGTCCAGCAGGTGCCGGGCTGCGAGGTACCCGCCGGCGTCGTCATCCACTGCCACGGAACTGAACTTGGATTCGTCGGCCAGCCGGTCCACCAGGACCGTGGGTACGCCGCGCTCGCGGAGGAGGTCCAGCCTGTCCGTGACGTCGCCCACCGGCGATATCAGCAGGCCCTGGACCCGCTGCTCCTGGAAGAGGTCGATATAGTTGGCCTCCCGGCCGGCATTGTGGCCGCTGTCGCCCAGCAGGACCGCGCTGCCTTGCAGTGCCGCGGCGTCCTCCGCTGCCCGCACCACCGAGGTGAAGAAGGGGTTCCCGACGTCCAGGACGATCAGTCCGATGGTGCGGCTGTGGCCGACGCGCAGCTGGCGGGCCGCGTCGTTGCGGACAAACCCCAGCTCGTCGATGGCCCGCAGGACGCGTTCCTTGGTCCGCTCCGACACCCGGTCCGGATAATTCAGGACATTGGAGACGGTTCCCACGGCCACGCTCGCGTGGACGGCAACGTCCTTGATACTGGCTGTGCGGTTCATCGATTCTCCGTGCTGGTCTGCCCGCGGCTGTCCTCGTCCGCGGGGGATTAAAAGTTTCTGCCATTGCTTGACACACGAACAAATCCAAGAGTACTTTGAATCGTACCAATGAAACGATTCAAATTTTGGAAACTTTGAAGGAGGGTCCCGATGAGGGTGTGTTTCCGTTCCTCCATCCAGCCGGCGCTGATGGACGAGTACCGGCGCCGCCACGCCGCGGTATGGCCAGATATGCTGCGCGCCCTCAAGGAGGCGGGCTGGCACAACTATTCGCTGTTCCTGGCCGAGGACGGGCTCCTGGTGGGCTACGTGGAATGCGACGACTTCGACGCCGCCCGCGCCCGCATGGCGCTGACAGAGGTCAACGCCCGCTGGCAGGCGGACATGGCCACCCTCTTCGAAGACTCCGGCCAGGCGCCCGATGAAGGGTTCCAGGTCCTTGAAGAAGTCTTCAACCTCGACAGCCAGCTGGCAGCAGCCGGCTCCCACTGACCACAGCAGTACCAGGCTCCAGCAGCGGGGCACCAGGCAGACCAGCAAACAGACGCTCAAACACCGGAAAGAACCATCATGAACGACGTAGCAACGGCGCTGGGCAGGCTCGGGGAGCTTGCCATCGAGGTCCCTTCGTGGGCCTATGGAAATTCAGGGACGCGGTTCAGGGTGTTCGGCACGCCCGGCACGCCCCGGACCGTCCAGGAGAAACTGGCGGACGCCGCCAAGGTCCACGAGCTGACGGGCCTGGCGCCCACCGTGGCCCTCCACATCCCGTGGGACAAGGTGGACGACTATTCCGCTTTGAAGGAGTACGCGGCGGGGTTGGGCGTGGGCCTGGGCACCATCAACTCCAACACCTTCCAGGATGATGAGTACAAGTTCGGCTCCCTGACCTCCTCCAACGAGGCCGTCCGGCGGCGGGCCGTCGACCACCACCTGGACTGCATCCAGATCATGCATGCCACGGGGTCCCGCGACTTGAAGATCTGGCTGGCGGACGGCACCAACTACCCGGGCCAGGATGACATGCGCGGCCGCCAGGACCGGTTGGCCGAGTCGCTGCAGGAGATTTACGCGGCCCTGGGCGATGAGCAGCGTTTGGTGCTGGAGTACAAGTTCTTCGAGCCGGCGTTCTATCACACCGATGTCCCGGACTGGGGCACCTCGTACGCCCAGACCCTCGCGCTGGGGGAGAAGGCGTTCGTCTGCCTGGACACCGGCCACCATGCGCCGGGCACCAACATCGAGTTCATCGTGATGCAGCTGCTGCGCCTGGGCAAGCTGGGCTCCTTCGACTTCAACTCCCGCTTCTACGCCGACGACGACCTCATCGTGGGTGCCGCGGACCCGTTCCAGCTCTTCCGCATCATGCACGAAGTAATCCGGGGCGGCGGCTACGGCAAGGACTCCGGGGTGGCGCTCATGCTGGACCAGTGCCACAACCTGGAGGAGAAGATCCCGGGCCAGATCCGCTCCGTGCTCAACGTCCAGGAGATGACCCTGCGCGCCCTGCTGGTGGACACCGCGGCGCTGGGTGAAGCGCAGCGTGCCGGGGACGTCCTGGCAGCGAACGGCATCTTCAACGATGCCTTCTACACCGACGTCCGGCCCATCCTGGCCGAATGGCGCGAATCCCGCGGTTTGCCCGCGGACCCGATGGCCGCCTTCAAGGCCAGCGGCTACCAGAAACAGATCAATGAGGACCGCGTGGGCGGCCAGCAAGCCGGATGGGGCGCCTGATTAGTTATGACCAATAAGACTGTTGAAGACCTGATTACCCGCTCCAACCGCCTGGGCGCGGACAAGCGGAACACCAACTTCGCCGGCGGCAACACCTCCGCCAAGGGCACCGCAACGGACCCGGTGACGGGCGAGGACGTCCAGCTGCTGTGGGTCAAGGGCTCCGGCGGGGACCTGGGCACGCTGAAGGAACAGAACCTTGCCGTGCTGCGGCTGGACCGGCTGGCCGCGCTCAAGAACGTCTACCCGGGCGTGGAGCGTGAAGACGAGATGGTGGCCGCCTTCGATTACTGCCTGCACGGCAAGGGCGGCGCAGCCCCCTCGATCGACACCGCCATGCACGGCCTGGTGGACGCCGCCCACGTGGACCACCTGCACCCGGACTCCGGCATCGCCATTGCCACGGCCGTGGACGGCGAGGCGCTGACCACCAAGATTTTCGGCAACAAGGTGGTGTGGGTGCCTTGGCGCCGGCCCGGGTTCCAGCTTGGCCTGGACATCGCCGCGATCAAGGACGCCAACCCCCAGGCCATCGGGACCATCCTGGGCGGCCACGGCATCACCGCCTGGGGCGCCACCAGCGAAGAAGCCGAAGCCAACTCCCTGTGGATCATTGAGCAGGCAGAAAAGTACATCACGGACAACGGCAAGGCCGAACCCTTCGGGCCCAAGCTCCCCGGCTACGGTGCGCTCCCCGAAAATGAGCGCCGCGCCAAGGCCGCAGCCCTGGCACCGGTGATCCGCGGCCTGGCCTCCACGGACAAACCGCAGCTGGGGCACTTCAGCGATGACGCCGTCGTCCTGGACTTCCTGGAAGCCGCCGAACACCCGCGGCTGGGCGCCCTGGGCACCTCCTGCCCGGACCACTTCCTGCGCACCAAGGTCAAACCCCTGATCCTGGACCTGCCCGCGGACGCCTCGATCGAGGACTCCATTGCCCGGCTGCACGAGCTGCATGCCGACTACCGCGAGGACTACCAGGCCTACTACGACCGCCATGCCGACGCGGACAGCCCGGCGCTGCGCGGCGCGGACCCGGCCATCGTGCTGGTCCCGGGCGTGGGCATGTTCTCCTTCGGCGCCAACAAGCAGACCGCACGCGTTGCCGGCGAGTTCTACATCAATGCCATCAACGTCATGCGCGGCGCTGAGGCGATCTCCACCTACGCCCCGATCGAAGAATCCGAGAAGTTCCGGATCGAGTACTGGGCGCTGGAGGAAGCCAAACTTGCCCGGATGCCCAAGCCCAAGTCCCACGCCACCCGCATCGCTTTGGTGACCGGAGCGGCGTCGGGCATCGGCAAAGCCATCGCCACCCGCCTCGCCGCGGAAGGCGCCTGCGTGGTCATCGCCGACCTCAACCTGGAGAACGCGCAAAAAGTGGCCGAGGAACTCGGCGGCCCGGACGTTGCTGTTGGTGTCCAGGCGGACGTGACGGACGAGGCCCAGGTTTTCGCGGCCATCGACGCAGCCGTCCTGGCCTTCGGCGGCGTGGACCTGGTGGTCAACAACGCCGGCCTGTCCATCTCCAAGCCGCTGCTGGAAACCACCGAAAAGGACTGGGACCTGCAGCACAACGTCATGGCCAAGGGCTCCTTCCTGGTGGCCAAGGCCGCGGCAAGGGTGATGATCGCGCAGGGCATGGGCGGGGACATCATCTACATCTCGTCCAAGAACTCCGTGTTCGCCGGCCCGAACAACATCGCCTACTCCGCCACCAAGGCCGACCAGGCCCACCAGGTACGCCTGCTCGCGGCTGAACTGGGCGAGCACGGCATCCGGGTCAACGGCATCAACCCCGACGGCGTGGTCCGCGGCTCCGGCATCTTCGCGGGCGGCTGGGGCGCCAAGCGCGCCGCGGTCTACGGCGTGGACGAGGAGAAACTGGGCGAGTACTACGCCCAGCGCACCCTGCTCAAGCGCGAAGTCCTGCCCGAACACGTGGCCAACGCCGCCGCCGTCCTCACCAGCAACGAACTGTCCCACACCACCGGCCTGCACATCCCCGTGGACGCCGGAGTGGCCGCAGCCTTCCTCCGATGAGCACCGCGGAATCAGCCGCGGACACCGCTCCGGCACCCGCCGGGGCGGTGTTCGCCGCCATCGACATCGGAGCGTCCTCCGGCCGCGTCATGCTGGGCCGCGTTTCCCCCGCCGGGGTGGCACTGGAGACCGTCCACCGGTTCCCCAACGGCGTGGTGGAGATCGACGGCGGCCTCCGCTGGAACTTCGACGCCCTCTACGCCGAGGTGCTGGCAGGACTCAAGGCCGCGGCCACGGTCGCGGCGGTGCAGGGCGAGACGATCGCCAGCATTGGCATCGACACCTGGGCAGTGGACTACGGGCTGGTCAACAAGGCCGGGAAGCTCGTGGCGCAGCCCCACAGCTACCGCGACGACCGCAGCCGCGCGGCCGTCGCACCCGTGCACGCCAAGCTGGACCCCGCCCGCCTGTACCAGACCACCGGTCTGCAGTTCCTGCAGTTCAACACCATCTACCAACTCGCCACTGAACAGGACCTGGCAGGGGTGCAGGCGCTGCTCATCCCGGACCTGATCGCGTTCCGCCTCACCGGCGTGCGGAGGACCGAGGCCACCAATGCCTCCACCACCGGGCTGTTTGATGCCATGGCAGGGGAGTGGGCCACCGAATTTTTCACCGCGCTGGGGCTGCGGAAGGACCTGTTCCCGCCGCTGATCCAGCCCGGAGAAGCCTACGGCGGGCTCCTCCCGGAGGTTGCCGCCGTCGTGGACCTGTCCCGGGAAACCCGGGTGGTGGCCGTGGGCTCGCATGACACCGCTTCCGCCGTCGCCGCCGTTCCCGCGACAGCGGACAACGGCGGGGACAGCTTCGCCTACATCTCCTCCGGCACCTGGTCCCTGGTTGGACTGGAGCTTAAGCACCCGGTCCTGACAGAGGCCAGCCGGGAAGCCAACTTCACCAACGAACGCGGCGTGGACGGCACCATCCGCTACCTGCGCAACGTCGGCGGCCTCTGGCTGCTCAGCGAATGCCAGCGGACGTGGGCCGGCGAAGGCTTCCAGCCTGACCTTCCCGCCCTCCTGGCGGCCGCGGCAGCGCTGCCGGCCGGCGGTCCGCAGATCAATGCGGATGACCCCTACTTCATTGCCCCGGACAACATGCCCGACCGCATCCGCGCGGCGGTCCGGCGCACCGGGGATCTTTTGCCCAACGACCCCGCGGCCATCACCCGCTGCATCATGGACAGCCTCGCCACCGGATATGCCAAGACCATCACCGCCGCCGAGCGCCTCGCCGGCCGGCGGGTGGACGTGGTGCACGTGGTCGGCGGCGGCTCACAGAACAGGCTGCTCTGCCAGCTCACCGCCAACGCCACGGGCAGGCCCGTGGTTGCCGGTCCCGTGGAGGCCACGGCCATGGGCAACGTCCTGGTCCAGGCACGTGCGGCCGGGGCGGCAGCCGGAGGCCTGGCACAACTGCGTTCGATCATCGCGGCAGGGGCAAGCCTTGGCCGCTTCGAACCACTGGACCTCACCCTCAACGCCGCCAGGAACTGAACGTCGTGGACAACGTGCGCTACAAATAGAGGAACGCCACCGCGAGGCCGCCACCACCCACACCGGAACGGACAACGATGCCCCTCTTCGACCTGCCCCTGGCCCAGCTCCGCAGCTACACGTCCGGCGTCACCCCGCCGGACGACCTGGCCGCCTTCTGGGATGCCACCATCGACGAAGCCCGCGCCTTTCCGCTGGATGCGGCCTTCGAGCCGGTGGAGAACTACCTCACCGTCATCGACACCTTCGACGTCACCTTTGCCGGCTTTGGCGGCGCACCGGTCAAGGGCTGGCTGCACCTGCCGGCCAACCGCGGGGAAGGCGCCCGGCTGCCGGTGGTGGTGAACTACATCGGCTATTCCGGCGGCCGCGGCCTGGTAAACCAGGACACGCGCTGGGCGCAGGCCGGCTACGCCCACTTCATCATGGACACCCGCGGCCAGGGGTATGGCGGCACCCTGGGGGACACTGCCGACCCACATCCCTCGGCCGGGGACGTGGCCCACGCAGGCCTCATGACCAGGGGCATCTCCAGCCGTGAGGACTACTACTACCGGCGCGTCTATGTCGATGCCTTCCGCGCCGTCGAGGCTGCCCAGGCCCACCCCGCCGTCGACCCCGCCAGGGTGGTGCTGGCGGGCATCAGCCAGGGCGGCGGCCTGGTGGTTGCCACGGCCGGGCTCACTGCGGGACGGCTCGACGGCGTCATCGCCGCGCTGCCGGACGTCCCATTCCTGCAGGACTTCCCCCGCGCCATCGACATCACCCCACGCGGGCCCTACCCGGAGATCGCCCAGTTCCTGGCGCGGCACCGGGACCGCTACGAGTCCGCGATGGACGTCCTGAACTACTTTGACGGCGTCAACCTGGCCCGGCTTGCCACCGCCCCGGCCCTGTACTCCGCGGCGCTGATGGACGACATCTGCCCGGCGTCCACCGTGTTCGCCAGCTTCAACGCCTACGGCTCGGGCACCAATGCTTCCTCCAGCACCGGGGCCGCGAAGGAGATCGAGGTCTACCGGTTCAACAACCACGAGGGCGGCCAGGAACACCACTGGATCCGGCAACTGGAGTTCCTCCGCAAGCTCCTGGGGTAAGCCCGGGCAGCTCTGGTGGAACCTAAGCCTGTTCGCGGATCAGTGCCTTGTACGTCCGGATCCGCGAACAAGCTTGGGACCAAATGTGACGCACCCGATTTTGCGGCCGCGCCGCCGTGGGCTTATGGTCTCTTCCATGACTAACCGTTGGTATTCGTATTTTTCGTTGGCTCTGGAGGGGCCCGCGTCTAACTGACACGCATCCAGCATTCCTTCAGAGCCAACAGGGCAGAGATGATTCTCTGCCCTTCGCCGTTTCTCCGGCGGGTTCTGAAATCCGGGCCCGCTTCCCATCTGGAACAGGACCCAAACCATGAGCACCGCTACCACAGCAGCCCCCGCCGGCAACACGACGTCCACCTCGAACCTCCGGGTCAGCGAATTCACCGCGCTGCCCACTCCTTCCGAACTCCTCGCCGAACTGCCCCTGGACGCCCGGGCCGCGGCCGTCGTCGAACGCGGACGCGACGAAGTGCGCGCCATCATGGACGGCGTGGATGACCGCCTGCTGGTGATCGTGGGGCCCTGCTCCATCCACGACCCCAAGGCCGGCCTGGAGTACGCCCGCCGGCTGGTCAGCCAGGCCGAAAAGCACAAGGAAGACCTGCTGATCGTCATGCGGACCTACTTCGAGAAGCCGCGCACCACGGTGGGCTGGAAGGGCCTGATCAACGACCCCCGCCTGGACGGAAGCCATGACATGGTCACCGGGCTGCGCACCGCCCGCCAGTTCCTGCAGCAGGTCACCGCCCTGGGCCTGCCCACTGCCACCGAGTTCCTTGAACCGATCAGCCCGCAGTACATGGCGGACCTGATCTCCTGGGGTGCCATCGGCGCCCGCACCACGGAAAGCCAGATCCACCGGCAGCTTGCCTCCGGCCTGTCGATGCCGATCGGCTTCAAGAACGGGACCGACGGCGGCCTGCAGGTAGCCATCGACGCCTGCGGCGCCGCCGGGGCGGCCCAGGCGTTCCTGGGGATCGACGGCGACGGCCGGGCCGCGCTGGTATCAACCGCAGGAAACCCCGACACCCACGTCATCCTCCGCGGCGGACGCAAGGGACCCAACTACTCCGCGGCCGACGTTGAACGCGCCTCCGGCGAACTGGCCGGCAAGGGACTCAACCCACGCCTGATCGTGGACGCGAGCCACGCCAACAGCGGCAAGAGCCACCACCGGCAGGCGGAGGTTGCCCTCGAAATCGGTGCCCAGCTTGAGGACGGCGGTGCTGCCGCGCACGCCGTTGCCGGTGTCATGCTGGAAAGCTTCCTGGTGGGCGGAGCCCAGAACCTGGACGTCGCGGAGCACGCCGCCGGGCGCTCTGCGCTGGTGTACGGCCAGAGCGTCACGGATGCGTGCATGGACTGGGAGGTTTCCGCCTCCGTCCTGGTACAGCTGGCGGCATCGGCGGCGAAGCGGCGGCAGTCGAAATAGGGGGTTTTACCTACTTTCACATCTGCCACATGAACATCTAGAGTATCTTCTTAGGTGGTTGGTGGATGGCTCAGCATCGGAACACCGCATTGGCACGTACCTGGGGTCACTGTTGTCCATCCGTCAGCAAAGGAATATAGGGAAATGTCGGCAGAACAGAACTTCTCCAACGCGAAGTTCCTGACCGTGGCTGAAGTAGCCGAGGTCATGCGAGTCTCCAAAATGACTGTTTACCGGCTGGTGCATTCCGGCGAAATGCCGGCAGTGCGCTTTGGCCGCTCCTATCGCGTCCCCGAAAACGCCGTCGAGCAGTATCTCAAGGGTGCTGTGGTGGACGGCCACACCGAGACCGCCTGAGAGGGCTTGTCCTGAGCCGCTCCCGATAGGCGGTACCCTGTTAAGGAACGTTTTACGTCATTGTAAGAATCTGTCAGTTGTTCAGTTCGTAGCTTTGTCCACGGACATTCTCCATCAGACAGGTACTGCATCTAGTTTGTAAGGAACTTTCGTGGGTTCAGTTATTAAGAAGCGTCGCAAGCGTATGGCCAAGAAGAAGCACCGCAAGCTGCTTCGCAAGACCCGTCACCAGCGCCGCAACAAGAAGTAGCAATACTTCCAGCAGCGTGGACATGCCCGTCGCCTTCCAGGCGGCGGGCATTTTCGTTTGTCCGGGCGTTTCCGTGGCCGAGGGGGAGCGGCTACCCGCGGGGGCCGCGGATGCGGGCGAAGCCCTTCCACAGGCCGTAGACGGCTCCACCGAAGGTGGCAGCCTTGAGGCCGAGGGTGGCGGCACGGCGGCCGGCACGGAAGTCGTAGACCGGCCAGTTCCGGTCGCGGGCGTGGCGGCGGAGCTTGGCGTCCGGGTTGATGGCCACCGGATGCCCCACAAGGGACAGCAACGGGATGTCGTTGTAGGAGTCGCTGTAGGCCCAGCAGCGCTTGAGGTCCAGGTCCTCCTCGTCGGCGATGGCCTGCACGGCCACGGCCTTGGCCGAGCCATGCAGGATGTCGCCCACCAGCCGGCCCGTGTATATGCCCTCGGAAACTTCCCCCACCGTTCCCAGCGCCCCCGTCAGTCCCAGGCGGGTGGAGATCACCGTGGCCACCTCGATGGGCGTTGCCGTCACCAGCCAGACGCGGCGCCCCACCCGGAGGTGCTGCTCCGCCAGCGCCTTGGCGCCGGGCCAGATCCGGGACGCGATCATTTCGTCGTAAACCTCTTCACCGAGCGCCTTGATGTCATCGACGGTAATGCCGGCGGCGAGGGTCAGGGCCGAATCGCGGACGGCGTGGACGTCGTCGATGTTTTCCCCGCGGGCCACGAACTTGAACTGCTTCCAGGCGAAGCCGGCCGCCTGGGCCAGCGTGAACGCACCGCGCTGGTGCATCTTCCGTGCCACGTGGAAGAGGCTGGCGCCGCGCATCAGGGTGTTGTCCACGTCGAAGAACGCCGCCTCGGCGGGCTGCGGCGCAACGGCCGGCCGCGTGACTACGGCGACGTATTTCTCCTCGGGCATGGTCCCGAGTCTAGTCAATCAGGTGGCCTGCCGCCGTCGGCGTCACCCGCATGCCGCGAACGGCGATACCGTTAAGCCATGGCTACACCCCGCGTCGTCCTGGTCACCAAAGCTGACTGCCACCTTTGCGAGGAGGCGCGCGACGCCGTCGGGCGCGTTACTGCCTCACTGGGCCTTACGTGGAGCGAAGAGTTGGTGGACAACCAGCCCGAACTTCGGGAGCGCTACGCGGAAGAGATCCCTGTGGTGCTGGTGGATGGTGTGCAGCGCGACTTCTGGAAGATCGACGAGGCCCGGCTGGAACGCGTGCTGCAGCGCGCCATGGCCCGGTAGGGGAACGCCAGTGACGTCCTTGGATTCCACGTCCCAGCCCGCGCCGGACTTTCCGGATGCCGCCGGCACTGCGGCCAAGCAGATCCCGCCTGCCGCCGTGGCACGGCTGACGCTTTACCTCCGGGCCCTGAACACGCTGCTGGCCGAGGGCGTGGAGCGGGTCTCCTCCGAATCCCTGGCGGAAGCCTCCGGCGTCAGTTCGTCAACGCTCCGCAAGGACCTCTCCCACGTGGGGTCCTACGGGACCAGGGGCGTGGGCTACGAGGTGCAGTACCTCAGCAGGCACATCGCCGCCGCGCTGGGGCTGACCCATGACTGGAAAGTGGCCATCGTCGGTGCCGGAAACCTGGGCAAGGCACTGGCACGGTACGGCGGCTTCGAATCCCGGGGCTTCGACGTCGTGGCGATTTTCGACGCCGACCAGATGGTGGTGGGCAATGAGGTGGGGTGGCTGCGGGTCAGCGACGTGGCCGACCTCGAAACGGTCCTGCACCGCACCGGAGCCAACATGGTGGTGCTCGCCCTGCCGGCGGCAGTGGCCCAGGGGGTCTGTGACCGCGTGGTGGCAGCCGGCGTCCACAGCGTCTTGAGCTTCGCGCCCGTCATGCTGCAGGTTCCCGAGGGCGTCAACCTGCGCAAGGTGGACATGGCCACCGAACTGCAGATCCTGGCTTACCACGCCCAGCGCGCCCAGGCCCCCGGGCAGACAGCCTAGGGGCAGGGTTTAGAGCAGGCGGCCGGCGGCCAGGCGTGGTCCGGGCATGTCACGCGACCCGTTAAAAGCAGGCGGCCCGGGATGCGTTGCTGCATCCCGGGCCGCCTGCCTGGTGTGGACGTGCCGGTTACCGTCCGTAGGGGTTGCCGAAGCCGCCCGAGTACGGGTTGGCGAAAGGCTGCTGCTTACGGAAGTAGGGGGCAGCCGCCGGCAGGTACAGCAGCACAATGGCGGCGATGCCCAGGATGGTCCCGATGGTTCCGATGCCGGGAACGCCGAACAGGCCGAAGACGGACAAGGCCGCAAAGACCGTTCCCAGGATCCGGGCCCAGTTCCTGCCCTTGCGGACGAAGAACGCCACCAGCAGGTAGAGGGCCGTACCGATGACCGCAAACACGATCAGGGTGCCGGCGATGACCCCCTTGATGTCGTCATAGGTGACTCCCGAGGCCCCACCGGCCGCCATCTGCTGGTCGAAAATCTGCCGGAACTGCGGGTCGTCGAGCTGGGTCAGGCCAGCAAGCATTGAAACGACGAAGATCACGGCCGAAGCAATCAGCAGCCAGAAGGAGATGTTCACCAGCTGCGGGATGCCGTTGCTGCCGGCCGGCTGCGGCTGTTCGGAAGGGTACTGGCCGTAGGGTGACTGGCCATAGGGTGACTGTCCGTACTGTGATTGGCCAAATTGTCCGGCCCCTTGGCCGTAGCCCGGAGCCTGCGGCGCGTTCTGCCCGTAGGAGGAGCCGTACTGGGGCGCGTTCTGGCCGTATTGCGGCGGCGCCGGCGGCTGGTTCTGTCCGTACGGGGGCTGGTTCTGGCCATACTGCGGTGCGTTCTGGCCATATTGCGGTGCGTTTTGGCCGTAGCGGGGCTGGGACCCGGGCTGCTGCGGGCTTCCGGGCTCGCCGGTTCCGGCCGGGTCATTCCCCGTTTGGCCGTTGCCGGAGTGCGGATCTTGGGGCGCGGGGGGTGGGACGGGAGGAGTACTCATGGGCGTTCCTTCTGCAGGTCGGGATCCAGGTAGGCTGCCGGGAATCGGTCCTCTGCCTTCCCCCCAGCATGGCTTAGGTCCACCGTACCCCCGGCGGGCAGCGTTGTGGATGATTCGCCCGGTATCCGCGCAGGTGGTTGCCCTTAAACAGCGGACCCCGGCGCCAAGCATTGCAGGCTTGGCGCCGGGGTCCGCCCGGGAAGGGTCATTATGCTGCGGGGGCGATGAACGCCAGCTCCAGGTTGATGGCAACCTTGTCGCTGACCAGCACGCCGCCGGTTTCCAGCACGGCGTTCCAGGTGAGGCCGAAGTCCTTTCGGCTGATGGTGGTCTCGGCGGAGACGCCGGCGCGCGTGTTGCCGAAGGGGTCCACGGCAACGCCGTTGAACTCGGTTTCCAGGGTGACCGGGCGGGTGACGCCCTTGATCGTCAGGTCGCCGGTGAGTTCGTAGCTGTTGCCCTTGGCCACCAGGCCGTTGGAGACGAAGGAGATCTCCGGGAACTTCTCCACGTCGAAGAAGTCTTCGCCCTTGACGTGGCCGTCGCGGTTGGCATCGCCCGAGTCGAAGCTGGCGGTCTTGATGGTTGCGTTGATCCGGGAAGCGGCCACGTCTTCTGCGAGGTCGAGGGTGGCGGCGGCCTCGGTGAACTGGCCCCGTACCTTGCTGATGCCTGCGTGGCGGACGGTGAAGCCGATTTCGCTGTGCGAGTTGTCCAGGGTCCAGGTGCCGGTGGTGACGTCTGCGGGAAGTGCCATGATGTTGCTCCTCTGAATATGTATCGGTTGGCATGCTATTGAAGCTTCATCAGTTGACGTCTCAACCATCTTGCTGCATCCAGTATAAACATGCGTTTGCATGTTTTGTTCCCGACTTCGGAACATTTCTTCAAAAACTTGAGTTCTACTCTTTGTAGAAAGCAGCTGCGATGATTTCGGATCGCACGCCATCTTTGAGAAACTGGTAAACATGCCCCAAGCCACTGTCCATCTGCTCCGCCACGGCGAGGTCCATAATCCCGACGGCGTGCTCTATGGGCGGCTTCCCGAATTCCACCTCTCCGAGCTGGGGCAGGAGATGGCGCGGACGCTCGCCGAGCACTTCCGGCAGCGTGCCGCGTACGGTGCCCGGATCACCTACCTGGCCGCCTCCCCGCTGGAGCGTGCGCAGGAAACCGCGCGTCCGACGTCGGAAGCCCTGCACCTGCCCGTCCATACTGACCAGCGGATCATCGAGGCGGAAAACTACTTCGAGGGCATGCGGGTCACCCAGGCGGAACTGCGCCGGCCCAGGCACTGGCCGCACCTGGTCAACCCCCTGCGCCCGTCCTGGGGGGAACCCTATAAGCGGCAGGCGGCGAGGATGGCTGAAGCTGCGCGGGATGCGCGGCTGCGGGCGATTGAGCTGGCCGACGGCGATTTTGGCGCCGGCGGTCCCGAAGCCATCCTGGTGAGCCACCAGTTGCCGATCTGGGCGGCACGGCTGAGCGCGGAAGGCCGGCCCCTCTGGCATGACCCGCGCAAGCGCGAGTGCACCCTGACATCCGTTACGTCCCTGGTGTTCGCTGACGACGGCTCGCTGCTGCGGGTCGAGTACAACGAACCCGCGGCATCCCTTCTTCCCGGTGCCGCCAGCACCCCTGGAGCCTAGCAGTGAGCTATCACAACCTTCCCTCCCGCCGGGGCCTGCTGGCCGCCGGCGGCGTGGCCCTGACCGCGCTGACCCTTGGCCTGTCCGGCTGTGCCCAGGAGGATGCACTGGCCAAGCAGGCCAAGGCGGGGGACAACAAGAACTATGTTGCCGGTGACGGCTCCGTCACGGAGTTCGCCGCCGGAGACCGCAAGGAAGCCGTGCAGATCCAGGGCGCCCTCTTCGACGGCACCGCCGTAACCCCTGCCGACTTCCAGGGCAAGGTGAGCGTCCTGAACTTCTGGTTCGCCGCCTGCGCGCCCTGCCGGGTGGAAGCACCACTCCTCGAAGCGCTGCACCAGGAGTTCAAGGACCAGGGAGTGCAGTTCTTCGGCGTCAACCTCCGGGACGAGAAGCCCACGGCCGAGGCGTTCGAGAAGACGTTCAACCTGACCTACCCCAGCTTTGACGACAAGGACGGCGGCGTCCTGCTGTCCGTGTCCGGCCTGGTGCCCCCCGGTGCCGTGCCCACCACCCTGGTCCTGGACAAGCAGGGGCGGGTGGCCTCCCGTGTCCTCGGCGAGATCGAAAAGGGCACCCTGAAAGCCCTTATCACTGCCGCCGTGGCGGAGTAGGGCGGCCGGCACCGTGAACAGCCCCTTCGCCGAAGCCATCCTCAGCGGCTCCATCCTGCTGGCCATTCCGGTGGCGCTGCTCGCCGGACTGGTGTCGTTCCTTTCCCCCTGCGTCCTTCCCCTGGTCCCCGGATACCTGGGCTACGTCACAGGGCTGAGCGGGGTGGACCTGCAGAAGCAAAAACGCGGCCGGATGCTGGCCGGGATCGGGCTGTTCGTCCTTGGCTTCTCCGTGATCTTCGTCCTGCTCGGCGGCGCGTTCGGCCAGCTGGGCACCCTGATCACCGGCAGCCAGAACGCCTGGATCACGCAGCTGCTGGGCGTCCTGGTGATCATCATGGGCATCGTCTTCATGGGCGGCTTCAGCTGGCTGCAGCGGGACGCAAAGATCCATGCCAAGCCGCCCGCCGGGCTCTGGGGTGCGCCGCTGCTGGGCCTGACCTTCGGCCTGGGATGGGCTCCGTGCATCGGTCCCACCTACTCCGCCGTCCAGCTGCTGAGCCTCTCCGGAGGGTCCTCGGCCGCAAAGGGCGCCTTCCTTGCCTTCGTCTACAGCCTGGGACTGGGCATTCCGTTCCTGCTGATCGCGCTGGCCCTGCGCCGGGGGATGGGTGTCATGGCATTCTTCCGCAGGCACCGGCTCGCCATCCAGCGGACCGGCGGCGGGATCCTGGTGGTGCTGGGCCTGCTGATGGCCACCGGCGTATGGGGTGCCTGGGTCACCGGGCTGCAGTACTGGTTCCAAACCGACGTGAAGTTGCCGATCTGATGAGCGAGCGTGTGAACGTAAAGAAGAAGCAAACCGCCCCCGTCGCGGAGGCGAAGGCCCAGGCTGCCCTCCCCGCCCTGGGCCCCAAGGGCATGCTGCGGTGGGCCTGGACCCAGCTGACCAGCATGCGCACCGCGCTGTTCCTCCTGCTGCTCCTCGCCGTCGCCGCCGTGCCCGGCTCGCTGTTCCCGCAGCGGCCCGCGAACCCGGCCACCGTCACCCAATACATCAAGGACCACCCGGACTACGGAAAGCTGCTGGACACCCTCCAGCTCTACGACGTCTACTCCTCGGTGTGGTTCTCCGCCATCTACCTGCTGCTGTTCATTTCGCTGATCGGCTGCGTGGTTCCGCGCGCCATCGCCCATTACAAGGCCATGCGCTCCCAGCCGCCGCGTACCCCGCAGCGCCTGTCCCGGCTGCCCGAATACGGCACCCTGGTGATTCCGTCCGACGCCGGGATCCCGGCGTCGGACGCCATCAACAACGCGGCCGGGCTGTTGCGCAAGCGCGGCTACCGGGTGGAGGTCAGGGATGCCGACGGCGCCCTGCCGTCCCTGGGTGCCGAACGCGGCTTCCTGAAGGAGGTGGGGAACCTTGTCTTCCACACCTCGCTGATCGGGGTGCTGGTATCCGTCGCCGCCGGCGGCCTGTTCGGCTACAGCGGCCAGCGCATCCTGGTGGAAGGCGACACCTTCGTGAACACCCTGGTGGGCTACGACCAGTTTAATCCGGGCACCAACTTCCAGTCCAGCCAGCTGCAGCCCTACTCGCTCCAGCTGGACAAGTTCAACATCACGTTCGACCGCGAATCCAAGGGCAAATTCGGACAGCCCATCGACTTTGCGGCCACCGTGACCACGAAGGAGAACCCGGACGCCCCGCCCAAGCAGGAAATCCTGAAGGTGAACGATCCCGTCAGCCTGGGCGGCACCAGCATCTACCTCACCGGCAACGGCTATGCCCCCGTGGTGACCATCCGGGACGGTGCCGGCAACGTGGCCATGCAGGGGCCGGTGGTGGCCAAGCTGCAGGGGGAGAACTACTACTCCTCCGTGGTGATCAAGGTCCCGGACGCCAAGCCGGACCAGCTGGGTTTCGTAGGCTTCTTCCTTCCCACCGCGTTCGTCACGGACAAGAACGTGTCATTCAGCGCCGACCCCGAACTCTTCAACCCGCAGCTGACCCTGAACTCCTATTACGGGAACCTGGGCCTGGACACCGGCGCTCCGCAGAACGTCTTTGAACTCGACGTCAAGAACCTCACCCCGCTGAACGCCAGGAACCTTGCAGCCGGCGGCATCACCCTGGCTCCCGGCTCCACCTACACCCTGCCGGACGGCAAGGGCAGCATCAGCTTCGACGGCGTGAAGCGCTACATCGGCGTGGACATCCACCACAACCCGGGCCAGGTGTCCGCACTGGTCTTCGCCCTCCTTGCCGTAGCCGGGCTGATCCTGTCGCTCTACGTCAACCGCCGCCGCGTCTGGGTGCGTACGGGCACCGCGGCGGACGGCCGCACCATGGTGGAATACGGCCTCCTGGCCCGCGGCGAGGACCACCGCCTTGCCGGCGAGGCAGCGGCGCTCCGGAAACTCTTCTCCACGGAGTGGCAGCTCCCGGACGGGGGAGACGAAGGCCAGGCCGCCGAAGTTGCCGGCGGATCCCAGCAAACTCCCAGCCGGACAAGCGATAATGTCGCAGGCTCCGTCGATAACGCCGCAGGCCCCGCCGAAAATGCCGACGGCTCCGTCACCACCCCAGCAGGCCCCACCGGGCCCGAAAAGGACCAGTAATGCCATTTGGAATCAACGAAACCATGGGCCAGTACAGCGAACTCTTCATGCTGCTGGCGGCGGGTACCTACACGGTGGCCTTCATCGCCTTCGCCTGGGACCTGGCCAAGAGCAGCAAGGCGCTGCGGGCGGTGGACCTTAAGGCAGCGCAGGCCGGCGTTGCCGCCAAGGTTCCGGCCGTCGCCGGCGTCGGTGCGGGCTCTGCCGGGGGCCGCCTTGACGGGCCGGCAGACCGGGCCGAGCGCCCGTCGTCGTCCGCTGCCAAGGCCGGCGGATCAGGAACAGGCGGCGTCATGACGGCCGACGGCGACATGAAGTACGCCACGGAACGCCGGGTGCCGGCGCGGGTCGCCGTAGCCCTGACCACCCTCGCCGCCGTCATCCACGGTGCCGGCGTGGTCACCCGGGCGCTCGGCGCAGGCCGCGTGCCGTGGGGGAACATGTACGAATTCCTCACCACCGGCGCCTTCCTTGTCGCGGCCGTTTTCCTGCTCTCACTGATCCGGCGCGACCTCCGCTTCCTGGGCACCTTCGTGGTGGGCCTGGTCATCATCATGCTCGTTGCCGCGTCCGTGGCTTTCTGGACCCCAGTGGGCCACCTGGTTCCCGCCCTGCAGAGCTACTGGCTGGTCATCCACGTTTCCATTGCGGTGCTGTCCTCCGCCCTCTTCACCCTGACCTTCGCCATGTCCGCCCTGCAGCTGGTGCAGTCCCAGCGGCAGAAGACCGTGGCGGCCGGCGGTGCCGACAAGCTTGGTTTCATGCGCCTGGTGCCGTCGGCGCTCAGCCTGGAGAACCTTTCCTACCGCATCAACGCCATCGCCTTCATCGGCTGGACCTTCACCCTGATGTTCGGCGCAATCTGGGCAGAGAAGGCCTGGGGCCGGTTCTGGGGCTGGGACACCAAGGAAGTGTGGACCTTCGTGATCTGGGTGGTCTACGCAGGCTACCTCCACGCCCGCGCCACCCGCGGCTGGACCGGAACCCGGGCCGCATGGCTGTCGATCGTGGGCTACCTGTGCGTGATCTTTAACTTCACCATCGTGAACACGTTCTTCAACGGGCTCCACTCATACTCCGGCCTTTAATCCGGACCGACCGGGCCCGATACAAGTGCCTTTAGGCCTGAATTTGAGGGCCTTCAAGGCCGTGTTTGCCGTTTAACCATTCGATGTAGCAACAGGGCTGTTCCCGGCTTCCCCGGAATGCTAATTTGGTGACTGTTCACTGTGATGAAGCTTGCAGGTGGACCACCAGCCTTTCGAGGTATCCATGAGCTACGCTCTCGCCGTTGACGTCGGGACCAGTTTCACGGCAGCTGCCGTTGTACGTTTTGACCATGGTGCTTCACGCGTGCCCGAGTGCCTGCCGCTGGGCGCGCGCGGAGCCGCGATCCCCTCCGTGCTCTACTATCCGGAGCAGGGTGCCGTCCTGGTGGGAGAAGCAGCGGAACGCCGCGGCCTGGACTTCCCGGAACGCGTGGTGCGCGAATTCAAGCGCCGGATCGGCGATGAGGTTCCCATCATCCTGGGGACACTCGCCCTGCAGCCCGAGGACATCTTCGCCACCATGGCACGCTGGGTGGCGGACCGGGCCGCCGAACGCGAGGGCGGTCCGGCGTCGGAGGTCTTCCTGACCCACCCCGCCGCGTGGGGCAGCCACCGCCTCTCCAGCATCCGCGACGCCCTCGCAGCCCACGGACTGCACAACGTGACCCTCCTCCCCGAGCCCGAGGCGGCAGCCCTGCATTACGCCTCACAGGTGAGGGTGGAGGAAGGCAGCACCATCGCCGTCTACGACCTCGGGGGCGGCACCTTCGACACGGCCGTCCTGCGGAAGGCCGGCAGCAGCCGCTTTGAGCTCCTGGGCCGCCCCGAGGGCATCGAAGACCTTGGCGGCGCCGACTTCGACGCGGCCCTGTTCCGCTACGTTGCCGCCCACACCGGGAATGCGCTGGACGGCCTGGACCCCGCGGACCCGGCAGTGCTGGGCGCCCTGGCCCGGCTCCGGCGCGAATGCGTCGAGGCCAAGGAAGCGCTGTCCGTGGACAGCGAGGCCACCATCCCGGTGCTCCTGCCCGGCGTCCAGCAGCAGGTCCGCCTGGTCCGTGCCGAGTTCGAAGCCTTGATCGAAGAACCCGTGCATGAAACCGTGGCCGCGCTTGAACGCTCCCTGGCCCAGCTTCAGCTTGCACCGGCAGACCTCTCCACGGTGCTGCTGATCGGCGGATCCTCGCGGATTCCCCTGGTGGCCCAGGTGGTATCGGAGGAACTGGACCTTCCGGTCGCCGTCGACGCCGACCCCAAGTCGGCCATTTGCCTTGGGGCGGCGGTGGCCGCCGTCCTTGCCCACCATGCTGCCGCAGAGGCTGCTGCCCCGGCACGGTCCGAGGCAGGCGCCGATGAGGCACTGGCCGCCGTCGTTCCCGCCGTCGTACCGCCTGCTCCGCCCGTAGCCGGCAGGCCCAGCTGGTCGCGCAAGTACACGCTGGTGGCAGGCGCCCCCGCGGGCCCGGCCCTCCGCGGCCCGCAACGCAGGCGCCGGGGAGCGCATGCCCCGGCACCCACCGTGCGGGTAACCGCCGTGGCCGCAGCCGCGGCCCTCCTCACAGTCCTCACGGCCACCGCCGCGCAAAGCCCGGACGGCTTCGGCAGCCTGACCGCGATGTTCGTGCCCCAGGCCGGGGCAAGCACCACCGGCGGTTCCGGCGCTGCGGACACCGGCGGCGGGGGAGCCACTGCCCCGGACAGCCCACAGCCACTCGCCGGCGTTGAGGCCAGCGCCAGGAAACCCCTTGCACAGGGACCGGGGCTGAGTGCCTCCGCCCTCCCCACCAGCGGACAGGCTGCCGTCAACGCAACGCCCACGGCGGGAGCAAATCCTCCGGCAGCCGGCCCTGCCGCGGAAGGCCCGGCAGCCGCCGCCGGTGCACCGGCGGTCCCGGGTGATCCGGGCACGGACGGAACAGGGGCCGGAGCACCAGCCCCAGGGGCAACGGACGGGACCGCGCCAACCGCCGAATCCGCCACCGGGGATCCCACAACCCCTCCGGCGACCCAGACGCCAGGTGACCCCACAGCGACGGACACCCAGGATCCAACTGATCCCGGAACGACTGATCCTGGAACCACCGATCCCGGAACCACCGACCCCACGACCCCCGGGGCGACGGAGCCTCCGGCGGGGGACACCGGAACGCCCACCGCAACGGACAGCCCGAGTCCTACGGACACCACCGAACCTTCCCTGACCCCAACAGACCTGGCCGCGGAAGCCAGCCCAACGCCCCAGGCGCCACCAGCCGAAACAACACCCCCTGTTGAAGAAACCGCCATGGCAACGGCCCCGACCACTCCTCCGGCGGCCTGACATGGACGGGCATCTCCAGCGGGCGGAACGCCCCGTACCCCTGCAGGCTTCACCCGACCACCAAGGGCATCCACCCCACGTCACGGAGCTGGTCGCCAGCCAGTTAAGGGGTGCACAGGCCGCCGTCCGGGACCTCCTGCTGGCACTCTCGGTGGGCTTCGCCCTCCCGGGGCCGCTGCCGGCAGACCTGCAGCACAAGCTCGACAGCGGAACAGTGGAAGACCTGGACGCCCTGGTGGACCGGGCGGAGGCCGCGGGCCTGCTGCGGCCGGACGGCACGGTACTCGGAACTGTCCAGCATGCCCTGCTGGCCAGCACCCCAACGGCCAAGGTGCATGCGCTCCAACGCGAACTCGTATCGGTCTTCATGTCGGCCGGACAACCGCTTGGCAGCCTGGCCCGGGAGCTGGCCCGTGGCGGCTTCGCCGACCACCGGGTGGCTGCAGAACTGGAACAGGCGGCCGATGCGGCGCTGGAGGGTGACCCGCGGCTTGCATTCCAGCTCTACGAGGAGGCGCTCCTGGCCGGCGCCGATCCGCTGGCAACGGCGGCAAGGCGCGCCCAGGCCGCAGCCGGCGACGGGGAGCTTGATGCCGCGGCACGGATCATCGACGCCCTCCTGGTCAGCCCGGACCCCCCGGATGTGCGGCGCGGGGCAGACGTGGCAGCCTCTGTTTGGGCCCAACGCGGGATGCTCGCCCGGGCGGCGGACGTCTACAGCTGGCTGGGCGCTGCCCGGGTGGGGCCCTCCGCACCGCTCGCAGCGGTGGCCATGATCGGAGCCGGTGACAGATCCGGTGCGGAGTCGATCTTCCAGCCGGACGCCCCTGCGGCCTCGCCAACGCTCCTGGCAGCCGCGCTGGTCCAGACCGGCCAGGGCATCATCGCATCGCTGGGGGACAAACCGCACCAGGGAATATCCCTGCTGATCCACGCCTCGGACATGCTGAACTCTGCGCGCATCGCACTTCCGCTGCCTGAAACGCCGGCAGCCCTCGCAGCCCTGCTGGCCCTTCACAGTGGTGACCCCCACCTCGCGGAGACTGTCTGCCGGTCGGCGGCGGCAGCGGGGCAGGGGGGAAATTCCGCCCAGCCCCGGCTCCTGCTGCTCCAGGGCTGGGCCGCCATGATGCAGGACAAACCCGAGGAGGCCAGGCTCGCCGCCACTGAAGCCGCCAAAGCCAACCCGTGGCCCCTGGTCCCGCGCGACGAGTTCATGTGTGCGGCTCTGGAAGTAGGACTGGCCCGCCGCAACGGTGACGTACCCGAACTGCTCCGGGCGTGGGAACGGGCACGCGAGGCCATGCTCCACACGTCCGTAGACCTGTACAGCCTGCTGCCGTGGGGGGAACTGCTCATCGCGGCCGCCCGGCTCCGCGAAACACCCCGTGTGGCGCAGTACCTGGACGAGGCGTGGAAATTGCTGGGCCAGCTGGACGACCCCGCCCTGTGGGCCGTGCCGCTGCACTGGGCCGCGGTCCAGGCAGCGCTGCTGAACGAGAGTCCCGCCGATCTTGCCCCGCACGCCACGGCGCTGGCCCGGGCGTCCGCCCACAGCCAGCTAGCCGCGGTCCTGGCCACGGCAGGCAAAGCCTGGGTGTCCGTACTGGCCGGGCGGTTCCGTCCGGCTGATGTGGAGGGCGCTGCACGGCTGCTGGGTGCCGTGGGAATGCCCTGGGAAGGGGCGAGGCTCGCCGGGCACGCGGCCGCACGTGCCGATGAACGACGCGACATGATGCGCCTGCTGGCCTGTGCCAGGGACCTGCACCCACAGGGCCCTCCTGCCGGTGCTGCCTCCCGTGCCGCGGACCTGCGGCCGGGAGCGGCGGAGACTGCGGGCAGCCGGGCCCAATCGGATGCGTCGGGACTGAGCGAACGGGAGAAGGAGGTGGCCAGGCTGGTGCTGGAAGGCAAGACCTACCGGGAAATTGGTGAGGCGATCTATATTTCGCCCCGGACCGCGGAGCACCATATTGCCCGCATCCGGCGCCGCCTGGGCGCTGAGAACCGCTCCGACCTCTTGACCAGGCTGCGCCTGGCGCTGGGTGTGGACAACCAGCAGCCACTGAATCCGCAACAGGAGTGACCCCTAGTACCCCTACCGCCGGAGGCCTCCGGGCCCCGGAGCCGAACCTGCGGGCAGGGGGGACGCGCCCCGATGCCCCGTCCCGGCAAGGAACCTAGGTTTAAGCCAACCGGATCCGTTCGCCGCATGATCCAGAACTCGACGAAGATGTGAGGACCACGCACATGCCAACACTCGCCAACGACCTTGTCCAGTTCCTGATGCATCTTTTCGGCAACCGGAAGGCCATCCAGAATTTCCTGGACAACCCGGAAAAGACCCTGGCGGAACACGGCCTGGCCAACGTGTGCTCGGCTGACGTGGATGCGGCCATGCCCGTCGTCCTGGATTACGCGCCCATCAGCGTCAGTGCCCCCGCACTTGACCGGGGATACGCCAGCAGTGGCGGCAACAGCGCCTGGGCTGGACAGGTGAACGCGTCTGCCGCGCACTCCGGGAGCGCGGCCGCCGTCCATGCCGGTGGACAGGGTGCGGGGTACGGCGGCGATGACCATGCGTACGCGGTGCAGCAGCTCCATCATGTGGTGAACCACTTCTCCTACACCACGAGCACCACCATGCTCGATGACCGGGACACCGTTACGGACCAGTCGGTCCACCAGAACATCTGGGCGGACGGTGACGTGGAGCAGTGGTTCGACAATGCGGCCGCCGTCGCGACCGGGGACCGGGCCGTGGCAGCAGGCGACGACGCCAGCGTCAGGGATTCGAACAACATCAGGGATTCCTACAACACCGACAATTCCACCGACAACTCAACGGACAACTCGATCCACGCCGGCGGCAGCGTCAGCGTCGGCAACGAGGAGACGCACATCTCCGACGCCTTCAACACTGATCTCAGCCTGGATGCGGACGATTCCTTCAACGACAACTCGGACAACTCCGACCATTCCGTCAGCACCGACGTGGACCTGACGGACTCCTTCAACGACAACTCCGACAACTCCACGGAAAACACGGTGGCGGTTGACGACTCGTTCAACCAGGACAACTCCACCGCGGTTGACGACTCGTTCAACCAGGACAACTCCGCCACCACGGACGTGCAGGTGGACGATTCGTTCCAGGACAACGCCGCCACAACCATCGTCCAGGACAACCTGGTGGTGGCGGACAACCAACTCGACTTCACGGAGGACAACTCCACCCACACCGATGTGGACCTGGACAACCACGCCATTATTGACGATTCAGTGGTTGACGACTCCACCGCGCTGTAACAGGCTGGTCCCGGGAAGCAAACGCCCGCAGGAGGCATCCGCCGCCTGCGGGCTCTTCCAGTACCACCGACGGCGGGATTTTCGGCACCGTGACAGGTTTCGGCAGTGGAAGGACGCACGCTGTGGCAGAAGGAGGACTGGCCGGGCCGGTTGGGCCTGCGGCCGCCGGACAGCTGGTGAAGCTGGTGGAGGAAGGCCTGCGGCTGGTGGGCGGCGGGGACCGCGCGGACCTGCGCCGGCGGCTGGAGCAAGCCATGGCCCGGCTGAAGGACCCCAGCGTCAGGGTCATCGTGGTGGGGGAGTTCAAACAAGGCAAGAGCAAGCTCATCAATGCCCTGGTGAACGCGCCCGTATGCCCGGTGGATGACGATATTGCCACCGCACTCCCAACCATCGTCCGCTACGGCGAACCGGCTTCGGCCGCCGTCCTGGTTCCCGCGGACAGTCCGTCCGGGACGGAAGCGGCCGACGGCAGGGACGGCAGCGTGGAGCGCAGGCCGGTGGATCTCTCGGAACTGCCCGCGCTCGTGTCGGAGCAGGGCAATCCTGGCAACAGCCGGAAGCTCGCGGCTGCCGAAGTCTGCCTGCCCCGCCGGATCCTTACCGGCGGGCTCACCATCATCGATTCTCCGGGCGTGGGCGGCATGGGCTCCACGCACACGCTGACCACCCTCACCGCCCTTCCCACAGCCGACGCCCTGCTGATGGTCTCGGATGCCTCCCAGGAATACACGGAACCGGAGCTGCGGTTCCTGCGGCAGGCCATGCGTATCACCCCCAGCGTCGCCGCCGTCCTGTCCAAAACCGATCTCTACCCGGACTGGCGGCGGGTGGAGGAGCTGGACAGGGAGCACCTGGACCAGGTCGCCCCGGGTATTCCGCTCTTTCCGCTCTCCGCAGACCTGCGCCTCGAGGCCTCGCGATTGCAGGACAGCGAACTCAATGCCGAATCGGGTTTCCCGGACCTCGTCACCCACCTCCGCAACGACGTCGTCGGCAAGGCGGAGCGCATCCAGCGCCACTCCGTCAGCCAGGACCTGCTGTCCGTCACCGAAAATCTCCGGCTGTCGCTGCAGTCCGAGCTTGGGGCACTGGAGAACCCGGAGGGCAAGCCTGAAATGCTGGCCGCCCTGGAACAGGCCAAGACCGAGGCAGATGAGTTGAGGAAGCGTTCAGCGCGTTGGCAGCTGACCCTCAGCGACGGCATCAACGACCTCATCGCGGACATGGAGTACGACCTTCGGGACCGGCTGCGCCACATCCAAAAGGAAGCCGAAAATGCCATCGACCAGGGCGATCCCGGACCCGTCTGGGCCGAATTCTCCCAATGGCTCGAGGAATGCGTGGCCGACGCGGTCTCGGACACCTTTGTCTGGACCAGTGAGCGGGCGCAATGGCTTGCCGGGCAGGTGGCGGCACACTTCGCCGCTGACGAGGTGTCGCTGCCCGTCCTGCATGTGGCCGATTCCGGTGATGCCCTGGACCCGGTGGACGGAATGGCGGACCTGGACCCGGGGCGCGTGAATCCTGTCCAGAAGGTCCTGATCGGGATGCGCGGTTCGTACGGCGGAGTCCTGATGTTTGGCCTCCTGACGGGCATTTTCGGAATGGCCCTGATCAATCCGCTGTCGGTGGGTGCCGGACTCCTGCTTGGCCGCAAGGCGTACCGGGACGACCAGGAAAACCGGTTGAAGCGCCGCCAGGCCGAAGCGAAGGCCCTGGTGCGGCGGCAGCTCGACGATGTGACGTTCCAGGTGGGAAAGCAGCTGAAGGACCGGCTGCGCCTGGTCCAGCGGACCATCCGGGACCACTTCACCGATATCGCGGATGAATACCACCGCTCGCTGTCCGATTCTGTTGCCGCCGCCCAGAAGTCGGCCAACTCGTATGCACAGGAAAGGGAAGGGCGCGTACGGGAGATCAGGGCCCGGCTCACCAAGGTGGATGCGCTGCACCGGGCAGCAGAGGCTGTATCGGCGGAGGTCGCCGCGGCCGGGACCCCCAGGGCGGCGGGGGTCCCATGACGGTACCCACCACGGCGGGCGCGGCGGCCCTCCTCCGCGAAGCGCTGGAGGTCTATGGCGATGACGCCCAGGCCGCCGAGGCGCTCCGGGGGTACGCGCAGCGCCTCGCGGAGCCGCTGCGGGTAGCGGTGGGCGGCATGGTGAAGGCGGGAAAGTCCACGCTCCTGAATGCAATTATCGGGGAGGAAATTGCTCCCACGGACACTGGCGAATGCACCAGGATCGTCACCTGGTACCGCCACGGCCATACCCCCCGGATCACCCTGCACGCCACGGACGGGGGATCGCGGGCCCTGCCGTTGAGGCGGGCGGACGGCCGCCTGGCCTTCGCCCTCGACGGTGTGCCTGCGGAGCGTGTGGAAAGGCTCGACGTCGAATGGCCGTCGCCTGCGCTGCAGGCGGTAACCCTGATCGACACCCCCGGAATCGCGTCCCTGTCCCAGGACGTGTCAGCGCGGTCTCTGCGGTTCCTGGCACCGGAGGACTCGCCGTCGGAGGCCGATGCCGTCATCTACCTGATGCGGCACCTGCACGCCTCGGACGTCCATTTCCTTGAGTCGTTCCGGGACACCGGCGCCGGCCGCTCCGGCACGGTCAACGCCATTGCGGTGCTGTCCCGTGCCGACGAGGTGGGGGCCGGACGCATCGACTCGCTGATTTCGGCGGCCACCATCGCCGAACGCTACAGCCGGGACCCCAACCTTCGGAAGCTGGCCCTTGACGTGCTTCCGGTGGCGGGCCTGCTGGCCCAGAGCGCCCGTACCCTGCGCCAGCCCGATTTCGAATCCCTCCAGGCACTGGCAGCGCTGGACCGGAGCGACCGCGAGCGGATGATGCTTTCGGCGGACAGGTTCCGCCGGTCCGCGGTGCCGGAAGGGCTGACGGAAGCAGCAAGGGCCTCCCTGCTGGAACGCTTTGGGCTTTTTGGCATCCGGCTTGCCATGGTCCTGATCCGTAACGGGTTCACCGAACCCACGCCGCTGGCCCACGAACTGGTGCGCCGCAGCGGCCTGGACCCGCTGCTGGAACTGCTGGCCCGCCAGTTCCAGTCAAGGGCGGGGGTGTTGAAGGCCAGGACCGCCCTGGTGGCGGTGGCAGACCTCCTGCACAGCAGCCCCCGCCCGGGCACCGAACACCTTGCGGCGTCCCTGGAACGGCTTGAGGCCGGCGACCACGAATTCCGCGAGCTCAGGCTGCTGGCTGCGCTCCGGGCTGCCCGGGTGGAGCTGGCCCCGGAACTCGCGGCGGAGGCTGAACGGCTGGTGGGCGGCCGCGGCACGCCGGCCTGGCTGCGGCTGGGCCTTGCCCCGGATGCCGCTCCCGGTCTGCTGGTTGCAGAAGCCCGGCGCTGCCTCACGCGCTGGCGCAGGATCGCCGAGAACCCGCTGACGGCGCGGTCCGCAGCCGAAGCGTGCCGGGTGGTGATCCGCAGCTGCGAGGGCGTACTGGCCGAGTGCGCGGGACAGGACCGGCAAGCGCAGCCAGCCTAGCGCTTCAACCACGCTCCGGCGGAAGGCAGGAACAGGAGTACCAGTCCGGCGAAAGCCAGGGCCACGCCGGCAGCCCACAGCATCACGACGTAGCTTCCCGCGGCACCACCGGGGACCAGGAACGCTGAGGCCAGCAGCAGGAGGAGGACATGGGTGGCGAGGAGGGGAACCAGGGTCCAGCGGGCCCATATCCGGCGGCCCATCAGCATCGATAGGACGGCCGCCTCCAGCAGGGTGACCAGCAGCAGGGCCGCGATGCTGCCCCAAAAAACGATCTCCGCCGCGGTGCCCACCGAGCCGGCGTCACTGCCCGCTGCCATGCCCGCCACCACGCCGCGGAGCCGCTGCAGGTTGGAGTCGCGGGCAACGTAGGAACCGAGCAGGACAGCCGATCCGGCGATGAAGCTGAGGATCCAGAGGGTGCGGGAGGTGCGGACGGGCCATGGCGGCGGAGGAGTGACCGGGATGGGCGGGGGCGCGGAGTAGGAGAACCCGGGTCTCGGAGGGGGAGCAGGCAGATGCTGCTCCTCACCGCCGGGTTGGGACGCCACGGGACCTATTTCAGTCCGTCGGTGTCATGTTCGTCGGTGCCCCGCCGGCCCTTCCCGTCTTCCTCCTTGGCCTTGGCCTCGAGGTCGTCCCGGAGCTTCTTCAGGCGGTCGGCCTCGGCCTGGTTGCGGCGCCGGGCCTCAAGGTTGCGCAGGAAGTCCGGATCGTCGTCGGGCGCGGTGGGGTGCGGATAGCTGGGCCGGGGCTGGGCTGTGCCGCGGGGCCGGCCGATCAGCAGCCACAGGATGGCGCCGAGGACGGGCAGCACGATCTGGACGACAATCCAGGCAGGTTTGGAGATGCCCCTGGTCAGGCGGCCTTCGGTGCGGATCACGTCCACCAGGCCATACACAAAGATGACGAGGACTGCCACGGCCAATGCCACACGGAAGAGCATGCCATTAAGTCTATCGTCAGGACGGGCAGGGGCCCCCGGCGGAGGCGGCTAAACTTGAATAGTGGCCTTTTTGAAATATTCCCTGATCCGGCTGGCAATCTTCGTGCCCCTGTTCGTCCTCTTTGCGCTCCTGCAGGTGGGGGTTCTGATGTCCGTGATCTGCGCCGCGCTCATCGCCTTCGCCATCAGCTACCTGTTCTTCCAGAAGCAGCGGGACGCTGCCGCCGCAGCCCTGCAGCACCGGTTCTCCGGCAAGGCTAAGCCCCTGCGCTCTGCCGGCGAGGTCCAGGACGCCACCGCCGAGGACGCCCTGCTGGACGCCAACCCGGACATCACCATCAACAACGCCAAGGGCAGCAGCAACAAGAACAGCTAGAGCCCGTGGCTCAGGATCAGCCCCAGTGAGAACAGCACGCTGTAGCCAAGGTTGATCAGGCCGGTCTGCTTCAGGACCGGGATCAGGCTCTTCCGCTTGCGGCCGTTGATCATCAGCCAGGCAGGCATCAGGCAGGCCGGGATGAGCAGCAGCACGATCAGGATCCAGGGCCGGCCCGGCGCCAGGATCACCACCAGCAGAATGGCGACGGCAAGCATCAGGACGTAGCTTTCGCGCGCGTGCTTGTCGCCCAGCCGCACCGCAAGGGTCTTCTTGCCGGCCTGCATGTCGGTGGGAATGTCCCGGACGTTGTTGGCCATGAGCAGTGCGGTGGCGATCAGGCCGGTACCGATGGCGCCGATGACGGCCGACAGGCTGATGTGCCCGGCCTGGGTGTAGGTGGTGCCCAGGGTGGCCACCAGGCCGAAGAAGACGAAGACAAAGAGGTCGCCCAGGCCCATGTAGCCATAGGGGTTCTTGCCGCCGGTGTAGCCCCACGCGGCCATGACACAGCCGAGCCCCACCAGGATCAGCCACCACGCCTGGGTGAGGAACACCAGGACCAGGCCAAACACCATGGCGAGGGCGAAGGTGCCGAACGCGGCCCACTTCACCTGTTCGGGCTTGGCGGCGCCGGAGCCCACCAGCCGCAGCGGGCCCACACGGTCATCATCGGTGCCGCGGATGCCGTCGGAGTAGTCGTTGGCGAAGTTGACGCCGACCTGGAGCAGGAGCGCCACCAGCGCCGCGAGGATGGCGTTGGGCAGGATGAACGAGTCCATCTCGTAGGCGGCGGCGGTGCCGATCAGCACGGGCG
This sequence comes from Pseudarthrobacter phenanthrenivorans, assembly GCF_000813845.1. Classification (GTDB taxonomy): domain Bacteria; phylum Actinomycetota; class Actinomycetes; order Actinomycetales; family Micrococcaceae; genus Arthrobacter; species Arthrobacter phenanthrenivorans_B. The sequence continues at coordinate 116,826 of NZ_JWTB01000019.1, read as the reverse complement.
CGATCGCTGCCGGGAGCGTCCGGAGTCGGGCGCCTTGGATCCATTGGGCGGCTGTGGCCACGGTTAGTACCTCGTGTTGTTTCGGTCAGACGGCAGGACGGGACGTACCCACCCGCCTCGGTGGTGCAGGTCCAACTCTACTTTCCCCGGTGCAGGGCGCTGAGTTCGGCAGTCATGGCGAGCCGGTCCGGTTTTCCGTTGGGCAGCATCCGCAGGGCAGGTGCGGTGACGACGGTCTTGGGCGCGAGCACCCCCAGTTGCTGCTGCCACTGGTGTTGAAGGACGGCGGCGGGGTCCCCGGCATCGTGCCGGGACGCGCCTTCGGGGGTAAGCGCCACGTACGCGGCCACCGCCTGGCCCCACTCCGCGGAAGGGACCCCGGCCACGAAAGCCGCGGCGACGTCGTCGGACTTTTCCAACTGCTCCTGCACGTGCCCGGCGGAGACTTTGACGCCGCCGGTGATGATGACGTCGTCGGCCCGTCCCAGGACCGTGAGCCGGCCGTCGTCGTCAATCGAGCCGAGATCGCTGGTGCGGTACCAGCGGACCCCGTCCTCCTCGAAGAACGTTCCGGTTTCTTCGTCCGGGGCCTCGATGTAGCCCGCCGCCACCGTGTCCCCGCCCAGCAGGATCCTGCCGTCCTCTGCCACCCGGACCGAAACGCCTTCCAGGGGGTAGCCGTCGTAGACGCAGCCGCCCGAGGTCTCCGCGGATCCGTACGTGGTGATGACCCGGACCCCGGCGTCCCGCGCTGCCGTTAGGAGTGCTTCCGGGGCCGGGGCGCCGCCCAGCAGGATGGCGTTGAAGCGGCGGAGCACTGCCAGCGTTTCCGGCGACGGATCCTCCAGGAGGCGCTGGAGCTGGGTGGGCACCAGTGACGTGAAGCGGATCTTGTCCGTCAGCTCCAGCGCCGCGGCGGTGAAGGCCTCGGGAGTGAAGCCGCCGGACATGTCCATCACCCAGGGCCGGGTCCCGGCGAACAGGGACCGCACCAGCACCTGGATGCCGGCAACGAACTGCACGGGCAGTGCCAGCAGCCACTGCCCCTCGCCCTTGAGCCGCAGCGCAGTGGCCATGGAGGAGGCCGCCAGGGATTCCACCGTCAGCAGGGTGGCCTTGGGCGTGCCGGTGGACCCGGACGTGCGCACCACGGCCACTGCGTCGTCGCAGCCGGGGGTTTCCACATGGCCCACCACCAGGGCGCCGTCCGGGCCAACGGACAGTTCGACGGCGGGACCCTCACCGTGCAGGGCGGCCGCCAGGGCTTTCAGGGCGGGTTCGATGTTGAGCGGTCCGTGCTGGACCGGGACAGGGGGAGTTTCGCTGTTCATTGCCGTCCTGCCTTAGAAGTAGTGCGGGAAGCGGGACCAGTCGGGGTCGCGTTTTTGCAGGAAGGCCTCCTTGCCCTCCACGGCCTCGTCCGTCATGTAGGCCAGGCGGGTGGCTTCGCCGGCAAAGACCTGCTGGCCAGCGAGGCCGTCGTCGGCGAGGTTGAAGGCGAACTTGAGCATGCGGATGGCCTGCGGGGATTGCCGGGCGATGTCCGCCGCGTACTCGAGGGCCACCTCCTCCAGCCGTTCGTGGTCCACGGCTTCATTGACCGCCCCCATGCGGACCATGTCCTCCGCGGAATATTCGCGGGCCAGGAAGAAGATTTCGCGGGCGGTCTTCTGCCCCACCTGCCGTGCCAGCAGCGCGGAGCCGTAGCCGGCGTCGAAACTTCCCACGGTGGCGTCGGTCTGTTTGAACTTGCCGTGCTGGCGTGACGCGATGGTGAGGTCTGAGACCACGTGCAGGGAGTGGCCGCCGCCCGCCGCCCAGCCGTTGACGACGGCGATCACCACCTTGGGCATGGTGCGCATGAGCCGCTGGACTTCCAGGATGTGGAGCCGGCCGGCCCGGGCGGGGTCGATGGTTTCCTGCGTCTCGCCGTCGGCGTAGCGGTAGCCGTCCCGGCCGCGGATGCGCTGGTCACCGCCGGAGCAGAACGAGTGGCCGCCGTCCTTGGGGGAGGGGCCGTTGCCGGTGAGCAGGACGGTGGCGACGTCCGGCGTCATCCGGGCGTGGTCCATGGCGCGGTACAGCTCATCCACGGTGCCGGGACGGAACGCATTGCGGACCTCCGGCCGGTTGAACGCAATCCGGACCGTGGGCAGGTCACGCACCCAGCCGCCGTCGGAATCCCGCTCCACCTGCCGGTGGTAGGTCATGTCCTGGAAGTCCTCGAAACCGGAGACCACCCGCCAGCGGGTGGGATCGAAGACATCGGACACCGGGGCGGGGATCTGGTTGCTCACCGTCCAAGTCTAGTAATCGGCGTCAGCTGATGCAGAACTCGTTGCCCTCGGGGTCCGCCATGGTGTGCCAGGAATGCGGGCCCTGCCGCGCCGTCCAGAGGAACGTGGCGCCGCGGGCTTCCAGTTCGTTCCGGACCTCGTCCTTGTCCCGGCCGTCCAGCCGGACGTCCCAGTGCACCCGGTTCTTCACGGTTTTCCCTTCGGGCGCCGTCTGGAACAGGATGCGCCGCTCCGGGTCCTTCGATTCGATCTCCTCCGCCGGCCGGATGGCAGCCCCGTCCTTCCAGACCAGGTGCCCGCGGTGGGTCATGGTCTGGTCTTCGCCGGCGAAGCCCTGCTCGATCATGGACCGGATGAAGTCCCCGTCCTGCGGTTCCACTTCCCACTGCAGGGTTTCCGCCACCAATCGGCAAGCTCATGCGGACGTACTGAATCGACAACCACCTGGATTTTCAGTGCCATCCGTCCACCGTACGGCCGCCGGGAGCGCTGCGGAAGGAGCGCGCTGAAGGTGTGCGAAAGTTCTATGGCGGTGAAAAGTATTCTTGACTTTATGTCATGACATAGGTCACAGTTTTCTGCGGAAAGGGTTTTCCCTCCAAACCGCGAGAGACAGGACAGAGCATTGTCAGAGAAGACAAGAATCTCCAGCATCAGTCGCCGCCAGTTCGGCCTGACGGCCTTCGGACTGTCAGCCTTGGCCGCCGGCCTCACGGCCTGTGGCGGGGGAGGAGGGGGTTCCTCGGACGGTGCGGCCAAGACCCTGCAGCTTATCCTGTCCGGCGACACCAACCAGGGCGGCGCCTTTGCTGCCGCGGCCAAGAAGTACAAGGAAGCCACCGGCGTCACCATCGAGGTGGTGGACGTTCCCACGGCCGACATCACCACGAAGCTCAAGAACGCGGCCACGGCAAACGACCTCCCGGCCCTGGCCCGCGTCACCGGGCTGGACCCGCTTTGGGCGAACCAGCTCCAGGACCTGTCAGACATTGCCAAGTCCCACGGGATCGACGAAAAGTACCTTCAGGAATCCCCGGACGGCATCATTCCTGCCATCCCCTCCGACCTCACCGCGGTGGGCCTGTTCGTGAACAAGAGCCTGTTCGACAAGGCCGGCGTCACATATCCGGCCGACATCGGGAATACCTGGACGTGGGACGAGTTCATCACGGCCGTCAACCAGGTCCGCGAGAAGGCCGGCGCCAAGTACGGCGTGGTCATGGACCGTTCCGGGCACCGCCTGCGCGCCATGATGTACGAGTTCGGCAGCACCGCCTTCGCCAAGGAAAACGGCAAGTACACCGGGGATGCCAAGGCCGTGGAGACGCTGGAGTACTTCCGGAAGATCAACGACGACCAGACCATGCCCAAGTCCGTCTGGCTCAGCGGCGAGGACGGGAATGCCATGTTCAAGAGCGGCCAGGTTGCGGCTTACTACTCCGGAAGCTGGCAGGTTGCCGATTTCAACAAGAACATCAAGGACTTCGAATGGCTGTCGGTCCCGCTGCCGAAGAAGGAAGTGAACGCCACCAACCTGGGCGGCGGCTTCATGGTGGCCTTCAAGGACACCGGGGCGGACGAGGAAGCGAAGAAGTTCATCGACTGGTTCTATGAGGACGCCAACTACATCGAGTTCGCGCAGCTTGGCGGCTACCTGCCGGCCAAGGACCTCAAGGTGGAGTACCAGTTCCAGCAGCCATCATTCGAGCTCTACCAGAAGCAGATTGCCGGGAACCAGGCCAAGGGCGACAACGCCATCAAGCGCGTCGTGGCCGAGGCCTACGCCGAAACCCCGTTCTCGGGTGACCCGCTGCGCGAGGAGACCGTCAAGATGCTCTCCGGAAGCCAGGACGCCAAGACCACGGTGGATAACATCGTGAAGCTCTACAACGGAGCCTGATCCCGTGGCGCAACCAACCATCAGCACGGTGGCGGCGCCCGAAGCGCCAGCGCTGCCGCCCCGCAGCAAATCCGCACAGAAGCGCCGGAACCGCTACGTCATTGCGCCGCTGGTCCTGATCGGCGTCAACGTGGTCCTCTTCCTGGTCTTCTTCGTCTGGCCGGGGGCGCTGGGCCTGCTGTACTCCTTCACCGACTACCGCGGCATCGGCAAACTGCACTTCATCGGCCTGGCCAACTTCCAGAAGCTCTTTGCCGACGCAGCCTTCTACAGCGCGCTGGGCCGGACCTTCGCATACACCGTCCTGTCGGTCCCGCTGGTATACGTCTGCTCCCTGGGCGTCGCAGCGCTGCTGGCCAGCAAGGCTGTCCGCGGCCGGACGGCAGCCAAAATGGTGATCTTCCTGCCCTGGCTGATTTCGCCGATCGTGGTCGGCGTCATTTGGAAGTGGCTGTTCGGCCAGGACTTCGGGTTCGTCAACTTCGTGATTTCCACGCTGGGCGGCAACCCCCTGCCCTGGTCAAGCGACGGCAACCTCGCCCTGGCCGTCGTCATCTTCGCCTCGGCCTGGGGCGGCACCGCCTTCAACATGCTGCTGTTCGTTGCGGCGCTGAAGAACATCCCAGAGTCCCTGCTCGAGGCAGCGGAACTGGACGGGGCCAACGCGTGGCAACGCTTCCGGCACGTCACGCTCCCGGGGATCGCGCCGACGTCGTTCATGGTCATCCTGCTCTCCACCATCCATGCCATGAAGGAATTCGCCATGATCCAGGCGCTGACCGGTGGCGGACCGGGGACGCAGAACACGCTGATCGTGCAGTACATCTACAAAACCGGGTTCGAGCAGTCAAAGGTGGGCTACGCCAGCGCTGCCTCCATGGTGCTGATGGTGGTCCTCCTGGCCATCGCCCTCATCCAGCTGCGGTTCAACCGGAAGAAGGGCTGACCCATGGCTACAGCTGCCAACCTGCCTCCCGCCGTGGCGGAGGAACCCGTCCTGGGCGCGGAGCGCGCCTCCGCAACGCCCGCCAGGCGGGCGCGCCAGCGGCCGGGCAACACGGAACTCCGTGCCAAGGCATCCATCCCGCTGACCGTCCTGATGTGGCTGATCGCCGCCCTGTACGCACTGCCCCTGCTCTGGTTCCTGTTGAGCTCATTCAAACCAGGCAGTGAGTTGTTCAGTTACCCGCTGTCGATGATTCCCCGCGAATGGACGTTCCAGGGCTTTGTGGATGCCTGGGAACGGGTGGACTTCGCCCAGTACTTCCTGAACACGGCCACGGTGTCCATCGTGACCACCGTGCTGACGGTCTTCTTCAGCGCGTGCACGGGATATGCGCTCGCCAAGTACAACAACAAGGGCACCAGGCTGTTCTTCGTCTGTATCCTCGCCACCACCATGCTCCCCACCGAGGTCATCCTGAACCCCACGTTCTCCGTGATCCGGGACCTTGGCCTGTACAACTCGCTGGCGGGCATCATTGTGCCGTCCGTGCTGACCGCCACCGGAGTATTCATGTTCCGGCAGTTCTTCCTCACGGTTCCGGACGACCTGCTGCACTCCGCCAGGATCGACGGCGCCGGCGAACTGGCCATCTTCTTCAGGATCATGCTGCCGCTCTCCAAGCCGATCCTCTTCACGCTGGCCATCTTCTCCTTCCAGTGGCGCTGGAACGACTACATCTGGCCGCTGATCGTGCTCAACGATCCCAAGTGGTACACCCTCCAGGTTGCCTTGCGGAGCATCGTGGGTGCGGAAAACATCGACTGGCCGGTCCTCCTGGGGGCTTCCGTGATTTCCCTCCTGCCCCTGGTATTGGTGTTCTTCGTCTTCCAAAAGTACGTGCTGAACGCGGATGTCAGCGCCGGCTTGAAGGACTAGGACGGTCCCGCACGGCGGGACCGGTGAAAGGCAGCAACAGTGCAGACAGCAACTGTGAACACAGCATTCCTTGACCAGGTGGCAGGGGCCGCGGACCGGCACGTGGCGGCGTTCCTTGCAACGCACGACGGCGACGTTCCGGCCTTGGCGCACCGGCCCGCCATGGCCAGGCTGCTGGACCTGGTCACGGTCTATACCCAGCCCGGCTCCGCCTTCCTGGGCGCGGAGCGCGCCGGTGCGGCGATGGCCGCGTGCCTGGACCGGCTGGAGGCGCTTCAGGGACCTACGGGCCTGTTCGACGGCACCAACCTGTGCTCCCCGCCGGACTCGGCGTTCACCCTCAATGACGTATGCCTGGCACTGCGGCTCATCCGCGGGATGGCTGTGCCGGGCCGCCTGCTGCAACGGGTGGACGTGCGGCTGGCCGGCATCGTGGCGCGGTCCGTCGACGCCATGGTGGCGGGCGGGGTGCACACCCCCAACCACCGCTGGGAGCTTTGCGCGGCCCTGGCCCAGATCAACGTGCTCCAGCCGCGGCCGGATATTCCCGCCCGGATCGCCCAGTGGCTGGCGGAAGGCATCGACCAGCTGCCGGACGGCATGTACTCGGAGCGAAGTCCGCTGTACGCCACGGCCGTCACCAACCCGTCCCTGCTGGCAATTGCGGACTGCGCCGACCATCCGGAGCTTCTGGACCACGTCCGGCGCAACCTCACCGCCTTCCTGCCCTGGTTCAATGGTGAGGGCACCGTGGAATCGCTGTTCTCCCGCCGGCAGGACCAATGGATGGCCTTTGACGCCGCCCCCTTCCTCCACTCCTACCTGCGACTGGCCGCACAGGACGCGCGGCTCGACTTTGCTGCCGCGGCCGCCTGGCTGGCCGGGCTTCCACTGCACGAACCCGCCAAGCTGTTGGCCCTCGCCAGGGTGGACCCGTGGCTGGCCGCGGCATGCCCGGCAGTACCGTCTGCCGCCGGGGAGCAGGCACTGGCCGGCGGGCAGCCACTGCCCCCGGCCTTGGCCCCGGGCGAGGCTGCATTGGAAAGTTGCGGGGTGTACCGCTTCCGTTCCGGCGGTTCGGTGGCCACGGTGTTCGGCGGCTGCGATCCCCTGGTCCCGGGAGTGGGCTCGGGCCTGGCCACCAACCCCACATTCCTCCGCTTTGGCCACGGCGCGGCGCTGCTCTCCGACGTCCGGCTGTCCAGGAGCTTCTTCGACCTGGGCCCGTTCCGCAGCCAGCGCACGGTCCGGCAGGGCAACTCGGTGGTGCTCTCGGAGGAGGTGGAGGCGAACTTCTACCAGCCCTTGCCGCCGGACAAGGTGCGGGCAGATGGGATCTACGCCCTGGAGCACGAAGGCAGGTTCAGCGCCGGCATGGAGTTCAGCGCCCGCCCCGCCGACGTGCACCGGCTGGCGACGGAAATATCAGTGCACTGCGAGGGCCCCCAGGCCCGCATCGACATCGGTTTCGAGGGCACCAGGACCGCCTTTGCCCTGGAACTTACCTTCCGGCCGGGCGGGGTGCTCGACGGCGTCGAGCCTGCGGGTGCGCCCGGCACCTTCCAGTTGGTGGCCGGTACCGGCACGTACCGGGTTGGACGCGACGTCATCGAGTTCGGACCTGGCCTGGCAGCCGATCCGGATGCCCCGGCGGGCTACAACCCTGGCGAAAGCTACCGCTACCTTGGCGGCACCAACGCCGCCTTCGGCATCAAGGTTTACGTCACGGGCTGGACGAACGGCAGCAGCCGGTTCACGTGCCGGGGGTACACGCTGCCGGCTTAAGGCCACGGCGCGGGCGGGTGCGGGACAGAACGTGCAGGCCTACGCCTGCATGTTCTGCATCTGTTCGAAAAGCTCCGGCGGGATGGCGTACACCAGCACCACCGCCAGCAGGTTCTTGGCTGCGTGCACGAGGTAGGAGAACATCACGTTCTTCCCGGTCCACATGTAGACGGACACCAGTGTGGCGCCCATGGCAAGGTACGGGAGCAACGCGGTGAGGGTGACCGCCTCCTGCCCCACGATGTGAAGCGCGGCGAACAGCACCACGGACAGCGCGCAGCAGATCCAGATGTTCACGCGCCTGCTGAGCTTGCCGATCAGCAGGTGGCGGAAGATGTACTCCTCCACGAACGGACCCACCACCACCAGCAGCGGAACCATCAACCACGCCGGGACCTGCTGCATCAGGGCCTGCAGTCCCGCCTGGTTCTGGGAGGTCTGCACCTGTCCGTTCGCCGCCACCACAATGGCCGTGAGAATCAGCATGGCGATGACGGCCGCCGGGACCATCAGCAGTGTGAACCATGGCCGGGTTGCCAGGACTTTGAGGTCGCGGACCACCACCTTGCGGGCCGCCAGCAGTGCCAGTATTCCCACTGAGGCATAGAAGAGCAGGTTCACAGCGTAGGAGGCAGCCGCAGGGGATGGGGCCACCCGCCGAAGGAGGGGTTCCACCAGATCCCCGGCGACTGCGAAGAAGCCGGCGATGGCAACGTACAGGCAGAGCGTCGCGCCGTCGATCGGCGAGAACCGGTACAGCTGCGGCTGCGGGGCGGGCGGTAAGCGGTGGGCTGTGGCCATGGTTTCAGCCTAGCGCCGCGCGCCCCCTGTGTAGTGCGCGTCACGTAGCACCCCGGACTGTCTTGTAGGATGGACAGGCCGCTTGAAGCTTCGGCAGTTCGTCGGATTGCCCTCACAAATGCTGGCCTCAAGGCTGAGTGGCCGAATTTTGTGAGCTTGATCATACGAAGCCCGGATGCGGCCAACCCCCAACCCACAAGGAACAGTTGTGCCTCAAAGTACCCCCACAGACCTCAAGAACAGCACGGCCCCATCCGCCGCCGTCGTCGACCCCACCCTCAGCGCCGAGGGCTACAGCAAGACACTCGGCCGGCGCCATGTCACCATGATTGCCATGGGCGGCGCCATCGGCGTCGGCCTCTTCATGGGAGCCGGCGGACGCCTCGCGTCCACCGGCCCGGCCCTGGTTTTCTCCTACGCCATCGCCGGCGTGATCGCCTACCTGCTGATGCGTGCCCTGGGCGAACTCATCATGTACCGCCAGACCTCCGGCTCGTTCGTCAGCTATGCCGGCGAGATGTTCGGCAAGAAGGGCGCCTACCTCTCCGGCTGGATGTACTTCATCAACTGGGGCATGACAGGCATCGCCGAACTGATCGCCATTGGCCTGTACTTCCAGTTCTTCTTTCCCAATGTCCCGGTGGAAGCCTCAGCCATCGCCGCCCTGGCCCTGCTGGTCGCCGTGAACCTGCTCAGCGTCAAAGCGTTCGGCGAGTTCGAATTCTGGGCGTCATGCCTCAAGGTGGGCGCCATCCTGATCTTCCTGGCCGTGGGCACCTTCATGGTGGTCACCAATGCCCAGGTGGGCGGCGGCCACGCCTCCGTGGCCAACCTCTTCGCAGGTGAGGGCGGCATGTTCCCCAAGGGCGCCCTCGTGATGGTGCTGGTCCTCAACGCCGTCATCTTCGCCTACAACGGCATCGAACTCGTCGGCATCACGGCCGGCGAGATGCAGAACCCGGAACGCGAAGTGCCCAAGGCGATCCGCGCCGTCGTGCTCCGCATCGTGGTGTTCTACGTCGGTTCGGTGACCCTGCTCGCCATGCTGCTGCCGTCCGACCAGTACAAGGCCGGCACGTCCCCCTTCGTCACCGTCTTCGGCCAGATGGGCCTGGGCTGGGTGGGCGACGTGATGAACATGATCGTGATCACCGCCGCGCTGTCGTCCTGCAACTCGGGCCTCTACTCGATCGGCCGCGTGTTCCGCACCATGGCCAACAACGGCCACGCCCCGCAGTGGCTCACCAAAATGTCCTCCCGCCACGTCCCCTACGCGGCCATCCTCGCCATCGCGGCGTTCTACCTGGTGGGCATCATGCTGAACATCTGGCTGGGCGGATCGCACGCGTTCGACCTCGCCCTGAACACCGCCTCGATCGGCGTGATCTTCTGCTGGGGCTCCATCTTCGCCAGCCAGATCGTACTGCGGAAGAAGAAGGGCGCGGTGTCATCCCTGCCCATGCCGGGGTCACCCTGGACCAGCTGGGCCGGCCTGCTGGGGCTGCTGGCCATCACGGTGCTGATCGGTTTCGACACCATGACCAGCAAGGACGGCGAGGTGTTCTACCTGGGGCTGTGGACCCTGGCCACCATCCCCTTCTTCGCGCTGGTCCTGTGGCTTGGCTGGCAGAAAGTCAAGAACAACGAGCCCAAGAGCGAGCTTTACAGCTGACGGCTCCAAGATCACGTCCGACGGCGGGACGCCCCTTCAGTGGGCGGCCCGCCGTCCGCTTTTTGCGGGACAGTCCGGGGCCGTACCCCGCCTAGCCTTTCAGGTAGCGGGCGAAATGGTCCTCGATGCGCTGCCAGGCTTCCGGTGCCGACTCTGGATCCGGACCAACGCCCATGACCCGCATCAGCGGCCTGAGGAGAACCGGCCCCATTTCTTCATCGTTGAGGAAGGAGTGGCCGGCGCCGGGGAATTCCTTCACGCTGTGCTCGATGCCCAGCTCGCCAAGAGCGGAGTCGAGCCGCGCCGCCGCACCCTTCAGCGACCGGTCCGCACCGCCGTAGTTGGCCACAATCGGGCAGGCGCCGCGCAGTGCCTCCACCAGGTCTTCCTGCCCTTTTCCAGGCAGCCGGCCGTAGTTCACCGAGGCGGCGTCGAATCCGTCCCGGGCCACGAGGAGGGCAAATCCGCCGCCCATGCAGAAGCCGATCACCCCGGTCCTGCCGTTGCCCAGTTCAGACTCCGCGAGCCAGGCGCGGGCCGTGGCAATGTCAATGAACGGGCGGCCGGTACGCGCCGCCATGGCGCGCATGGTTCCCACCAGGCAACGCCGCGGGCCGCCGTCGCTGTAAAGGTCCACCGCGAGGGTGAGATACCCGGCCCGCGCCAGCCGGTCCGCGTGCCGCCGTGTCTGGTCGTCCAAGCCAAACGCTTCATGGATCATCACGACGCCGGGAAAAGGGCCCTGTCCATCAGGCACGGCAAGGTAGCCGTGCAGGGAAGGGGATCCGCCGGCAGCGCTGCCTGCAGCGCTGAGGTCTACGTTGGTCATGGGCCAAGGCTAACCCGCCGTCCTTGCGGAGTCCCTGTGCGCCCGGGGTATTCGACGGCGGGAGGCGGGGTGGTGCGTGCTGCGTGGCCGGGGCAGACTGGGGCTTGTGAGCGAACCGTGGGTGCTGCATGTGGACCTTGACCAGTTCATCGCTGCTGTTGAGGTGCTGCGAAGACCTGAACTGGCCGGCAAGCCCGTCATTGTGGGCGGACGCGGCGACCCCACCGAGCGGGCCGTGGTGTCTACCGCGTCCTACGAGGCCAGGGCCTACGGGGTGGGGTCCGGGATGCCGCTGCGCATCGCTGCGCGGAAAGTACCCGATGCCGTCATCCTGCCCGTGGACCATGAGGCCTACCTTGAAGCGTCGGACAAGGTCATGGCGGTCCTGCGCTCCCAGCCGGGAGCCACTGTCCAGGTGCTCGGCTGGGATGAGGCATTCGTCGGCCTTGAGACGGCTGATCCCGAAGCCTTTGCCCGCCGGCTGCAGGAGGCTGTCCTTGCGGAAACACGCCTGCACTGCAGCGTCGGCATCGGGGACACCCTGGTGCGTGCCAAGGTCGCAACGACGTTCGGCAAACCCGCGGGCGTTTTCCGCCTCACCCAAGCGAATTGGCTTGAGGTCATGGGGGAGCGGCCCACCATCGACCTCTGGGGTGTGGGAAAGGCGGTGTCCCGCCGGCTCGCCACCCTTGGGATCAAGACTGTTGCTGAACTGGCGGCTGCCAACCCCGATGACCTGGTTCCGGAGTTCGGGCCAAAAATGGGCCCTTGGTACGCGCAACTGGGACGGGGAGACGGCTCCCGGATTGTCGATGACACCCCATGGGTGGCGCGCGGGCACAGCCGCGAGACAACTTTCCAGCGGGACCTGACCGACGGGGCACGGATTGAGGACGCCGTCCGGGAGCTGGCCGCGCACGTCCTGGAGGATGTCGCCGCCGAAGGCAGGCCCGTTACCGGCGTGACGCTGAAGGTGCGCTATGCCCCATTCACCACCAAAACCTATGCACGCAAGATCCCTGAAACCTCGGATCCTGCCGTCGTCCTGGCAACGGCGCTCGACCTGCTGTCCAGGATCGAGCCGGGGCACCCGATCCGGCTGCTCGGCCTGCGGGCCGGCATGACCATGCCCGAAGATTCCCGGAAGGGCCACACACCCACCCGCAGCGGCTGGTGACCCCATCCATTGCTCCGTACTTGTCGTTTTGACCCCTCAAAACGACAAGTACGGAGCAGTCGATGATGAGTGGACAGCGAAACGGCGGCAGATCCAGTGGACCCGCCGCCGTCAGGCTGGAGCAGCACGCCGTTCGCTGCGGCTGCCCCAGCAAGGAACTAGTCGCGCTTGAACTCGTCCTTGACACTTTCGCCGACCTTCTTGGCGTCTGCCTTGACCTGGTCGGCCTGGCCTTCCGCCTTCAGTCGGTCATTGTCGGTTGCATTGCCGGCAGCTTCCTTGGCCTTGCCGCCAAGGTCTTCCGCCGCGTTACTGATCTTGTCTCCGAGGCCCATGGTTCCGGCCTCCTTTCGTCTAGATCGATCAACCGTGCCCTCCCACGATAAGCAAAGCTTGCTTACTATTTCAAGGGCCCCGCAGGTGGACATCCTGTTCGGTGCCGGGACCGCCGCTAGGCTCTGGTTATGAATACAGCGCGCGGCAGGAGTGCGGCCAAGGTGGCGCCACCCCGAATCTCTCCGGTGGAACTGCAGGACCTCGAGGACTGCCCGGACCTCGTATTTCCGGACGGCGGAAGGCAGGACGGTGCCCATTTCCACCGTCCCGCCGCCGACGGCCTGGACCTGGGCGGCGCCACCTTCGCGGAGTGCCGGTTTGATGGCGCATCCTTCCATGAGACGCAGCTCCGGGGAGCCTCCTTCCGCGACTGCATCCTGGCTGAGCTGTATGCGCCTGTCTTCCGGGCTGCCCGCAGCAGCTGGCGTGATGTTGAAATCCGCAATCCCCGCCTGGGGTCGGCCGAAGTCTACGAAAGCGGCTGGCAGTCCGTCCGGATCGAGGGCGGCAAGCTTGACTTCCTCAACCTCCGCGGCGCGAAGCTCACCGATGTGCTGATCAGCGGCTGCATTATCAACGAACTGGACCTTGGTGGCGCCAGTGCAACCCGCGTGAAGCTGCAGGACTGCATGGTGGGGTCCCTCGACCTCACCGGCGCCAAGCTGAAGGATTTCGACCTCCGGGGCACGGAGTTCCGCAGGATCAGCGGCCTGGGCAGCCTGGCAGGCCTGGTGATTGACGAGTACCAACTCGGGCTGCTCGCGCCCCACCTTGCCGCACACCTGGGGGTGACCGTCCTGTAACCGGATGCGCATCCTGGCCGTTGCCGTGTACCATTTACAGAACGAACGGTCGGTAAGTGGAGTTTTCTCCTGTCCGCGCCGCCGATGACAGTGCTGTTTATCGCGTGAAGGGTGTTTCCATGGCTGCAACCGCAGGTCCGCAGGCTTTCCTTGTAGGCGGGGTCCGAACGCCGGTGGGCAGGTACGGAGGGGCCTTGTCCTCCGTACGGCCGGATGACCTGGCAGCGCTGGTGCTCCGGGAAGCCGTGGAACGCGCCGGCCTGGATCCTGAGGGCATCGACGAGGTCATCCTGGGCAACGCCAACGGTGCGGGTGAGGAGAACCGGAACGTGGCCCGGATGGCCACCCTCCTGGCCGGGCTTCCGCTGCACATCCCCGGGATCACCGTCAACCGGCTCTGCGCCTCGGGCCTCAGCGCCATCATCCAGGCCAGCCACATGATCAAGGCCGGTGCCGCCGACATCGTCATCGCCGGCGGCGTGGAGTCCATGAGCCGGGCTCCCTGGGTCCAGGAAAAGCCCACCAGCGCGTTCGCCAAACCGGGCCAGATCTTTGACACCTCCATTGGCTGGCGGTTCACCAACCCGCACTTCCAGCACGGCGGCCTGTCACGGGACGGAAAGATGACCTACTCCATGCCGGAGACGGCGGAGGAAGTGGCCCGTGTGGACAACATCTCCCGCGAGGATGCCGACGCGTTTGCCGTCCGCTCCCACCAACTGGCCCTCGACGCCATCGAAGCCGGCCGCTTCAAGGACGAGATTGTTCCGGTCACCGTCAAAACCCGGAAAGCCGAAACTGTCGTGGACACCGATGAAGGCCCGCGCCCCGGCACCAGCATGGACGTCCTGGCGGGGCTGAAGCCCGTGGCCCTCGGCGGCTCCGTGGTCACGGCCGGTAACTCCTCGTCCCTGAACGACGGCGCGTCCGCCATCATCGTCGCCTCGGAAGCAGCCATTGAGCGGCTCGGGCTCACACCCCGCGCCCGGATCATCGACGGCGCCTCTGCCGGCTGCGAACCGGAGATTATGGGCATCGGCCCCGTCCCTGCCACCCAGAAGGTGCTGAAGCGCAGCGGCCTGAGCGTCGGCGACGTGTCCGCCGTCGAGCTTAACGAAGCTTTTGCCACCCAGTCCCTGGCCTGCATCCGGCGCCTGGGGCTGGAACCGGACATCGTAAACCGCGACGGCGGCGCCATCGCCCTGGGGCACCCGCTCGGTTCCAGCGGGTCACGGCTCGCCATCACCCTGCTGGGACGCATGGAACGCGAAGACGCAAAAATCGGCCTCGCCACCATGTGCGTTGGCGTCGGCCAGGGCACCGCGATGCTGCTGGAGAAAATCTGATGGCGTCCGCGGTGGACCTCGCGGCAGAAAGCTTCTCCGCGCTGCTCGTGGAGGAGCGCGAGGACCGGGTGGTGGTGCTGCTCAACCGGCCCCAGGTGAAGAATGCGATCGACCAGCAGATGGTGGATGAACTGCACACCGTGTGCGCCGCGCTGGAACAAAACCCCAAAGTGCTGATCATCGCCGGCGTGGAAGGAGTCTTCGCCTCCGGCGCGGACATCGCCCAACTGCGGGAACGCCGGCGGGATGACGCGCTGCAGGGCATCAATTCCACCATCTTCGTGCGGATCGCCAAGCTGCCCATGCCGGTCATCGCCGCACTTGACGGGTATTGCCTGGGCGGCGGGGCGGAACTCGCCTACGCCGCGGACTTCCGGATCGGCACGCCCAACGTGCGGATCGGCAACCCGGAAACGGGGCTGGGAATCCTGGCGGCGGCCGGAGCCAGCTGGCGGCTCAAGGAACTCGTGGGTGAGCCGTTGGCCAAGCAGATCCTGCTGGCCGGGCTGGTCCTTGGCGCCGAGGAAGCCAAAGCGGCCAACCTCATTACCGAAATCCATGATCCCGCAGACCTCCTGGAAGCCGCCCACAGCCTGGCAAGCCGGATCGGGCGCCAGGATCCGCTGGCCGTGCGCATCACCAAGTCGGTCTTCCATGCACCGGCTGAAGCGCACCCGCTGATCGACCAGTTGGCCCAGGGCATCCTCTTCGAATCCCAGGCCAAGTTCGACCGCATGCAGGCCTTCCTGGACCGCAACGCTGCCAGGAAAGCCACCGGCGCTCCCGCCTCCGCCAATTCCGCCGACGGAAAGTAGACCATGACTGACTCAAAAGTGAACCCCGGCCTCCCCTCCCTGGTGGGGGTGCTTGGTGGCGGCCGCATGGGTGCCGGGATTGCGCACGCGTTTCTCATCAAGGGGGCCGATGTCCTGGTGGTGGAGCGCGACGAACAGTCCGCCGAGGCTGCCCGCGAACGGGTGGAATCCGCGGCGGCGAAGAGCATCGAGCGCGGGGCCACAGACGCAAACCTTGATGAGCTGGTTTCCCGGCTTTCTGTCGGCGTGGACTATGACGCCTTCCAGGACCGCCAGCTGGTAGTGGAAGCCGTCCCCGAAGACTGGGACCTTAAAGTCACGGCACTGCGCGGGATCGAGGAACGGCTGGCGGACGACGCCTGCATTGCCTCCAACACCTCCTCCCTGTCCGTCAACGGGCTGGCCCGGGAGCTGAAGCGGCCGGAAAACTTCCTGGGGCTGCACTTCTTCAACCCGGTCCCGGCGTCCACCCTCATCGAAGTGGTGCTGGGGGAGCGCACGTCCCCCGGACTCGCTGCCGCCGCCAAATCCTGGGTTGAGGCACTCGGCAAGACCGCCGTCGTCGTGAATGACGCTCCGGGGTTCGCGTCCTCACGCCTGGGAGTGGCCATCGCGCTGGAGGCCATGCGCATGGTGGAGGAAGGCGTCGCCTCAGCCGAGGACATCGACAACGCGATGGTGCTCGGCTACAAACATCCCACCGGGCCGCTCAGGACCACGGACATCGTGGGCCTGGACGTGCGCCTGGGCATCGCGGAATACCTGCAGTCCACACTTGGCGACCGGTTCGCGCCCCCGCAGATCTTGAAGGACAAGGTGGCCCGGGGTGAGCTGGGGCGCAAGACGGGCAAGGGCTTTTTCGACTGGCCCAGCTAAGGCTGTCCGGCTCCTGCAGGAGGGTTTAGTCGAAGAAGCCCACGATGTAGCCGATGAAGTACAGCAGGCACAGCACGACCACCACGCCGATAATGGCGATCCAGAGGAACTGCGTGCCCTTCCGGGTGCCGTGCTCTTCGTGGCCCTGGGGCCCTGCGGTGGATGCTTCTGCCGGCGGGGTTTCCCCGGGCGGCACACCGCCGCCGGGCTCCAGGCCGGTGACCTTGTCGTCCTCGGGATCCGGGTTGGTTCCTGACACATTAACTCCCTCGCTCGACATCGCGGTGCTGTCCCCAGCCTAACGCGCCCCATGGAGGGGCCTAGGCTGGTGCAGTGACTTTCCTTGAACCCCTTACCCTGACGGGACGCTACGTAATCCTGGAGCCGCTCGCTGAAGAGCACCACGACGGCCTGGTGGAGGCCGCCAGGGACGGCGAGCTGTGGACGCTCTGGTACACGTCCGTGCCCTCGCCGCAGGGCATGGCCGCGGAAATCCGGCGCCGGCTCGCGCTGCAGGAACAGGGCTCGATGCTCCCCTTCACCACGCGGCTGATCGACCCCGCCACCGGGGGCCCGGGGCGGATCATCGGCATGACCACCTACATGAACATCGACGCCGCAACGCCCCGGGTGGAAATCGGCTCCACCTGGAACGCGGCGTCTGCGCAGGGGAGCGGCACCAATCCCGACTCCAAGCTGCTGCTGCTCCGGCATGCCTTCGAGGTGGTCGGCTGCCCGGCCGTGGAGTTCCGCACGCACTGGCTGAACCACCAGTCGCGGGAGGCAATCGCGCGGCTCGGTGCCAAGCAGGACGGCGTGTTGCGCAGCCATTCACGGACCAGCGACGGAAACCTCCGGGACACGGTGGTGTTCTCCATCCTGGACCACGAATGGCCTGCTGTCCGCGCAGGCCTGGAATACCGGCTGGACCGGCGCGGACAGGCCTAACGCGGACGTTCCGGGACCTTTCCTCAAATAGCATGCGGGGTGGAGCAGCGTGTGGTTAGCTGTGCGGATGGACACAAGGGGCAGGCCCGTGGACTGGGATGGAGCTGTCAACGCATGGCACGTCTCCGGGGGCATCTACAGGATGGGCCGGCGTGAATGGCTCACCCTGGCGGGGTGGCGGCAGGCGTTCGACGACGGCGTCCGCACCGTCGTGGATCTTCGCAACAGCGGCGAGGGGCAACGCCGAAACACCGACCCGGTGCTGCCCGCCGGGGCGATGGGCGGCATCGACGTGCTGCACGCTCCCACGGAAGAGGCCGGCGACCCGCGGTTTACAGCCCTTACCGGGCCCTACCTGAACGATCCTGGCCACTATGCCGCGAATGCACGTCTTTTTCCGGAGAAGCTGGTGGGGGTTTTCCGGGCCATCGCCTCGGCCGCGCCCAAGGGGGACGTCCTGCTGCACTGTGCGGCCGGGCGCGACCGCAGCGGAATGGTGGCTGCCATGGTCCAGGACCTGGCGGGCGACTCCGACGACGCAATTGCCGAGGGCTACCGGCGGGCGGCCCGCGGCATCAATGAGCGCTACCGCACCCACGGGCCACCGCACAGCCGTGAACGCTACCTGGAGGAGGCCGAGCTTGGACCCCTCCTGGAGCAGCGCGGGCTCGCCGTCGTGGCGTTCGTCCGGGACCTGGATACCCGCTCCTACCTGCTGTCCAACGGGCTAAGCCCCGCCGATCTGGATTCCGTGCTGGCCATTTGCCGGGTCGGCGCCGATACACTGGGACCAGTGTGACTCATGTGACGTGAGGTGCTCCTGTTCCTCTGTCACGATGATCGGCAGAGAGACGGACATGATCGGGACAACACCATCAGGCGCCAGGACCGCCCCGCAGCCAAAGCTGGGGTCCAACGCGGACACTATGCGGCGGAGGCTCTCGCTGGGCGCAGCAGCCGGTGTGCTGGCGTCATCCGTATTCGTGGCAGCCCCTGCTTTCTCCGCAGGTGAACCCGACGGCGGGCAGTCCCCGCAGCCGCGCAGCTATTCGGGCCCCGTTGCCCAGGCCACCGCGGCTCCGACGGCAGCTACAACCGGTCTGTCCCAGGCAGCGTTGGATGATGCGGTGCAGCGGGACCTCAAGATGACGCCGCAGGAATTCCAGGCGGCAGGTGAGCTGGGCGCGCGTGCAGCGGCCGCGGCTGCCCAGCTGCGCCAGCTTCCGGGTTACGTGGGCATCCGCATCGAGGGCCGCACCATCATCGTGACCGGATCGGGCGGCGACCTGCAGAAGGCGATTGCCGGTCTTGCCGGCAATGCTTTCCCTTTCTCGCTCGAAGCACCCGCTGCGCAGCCGCCCACGGCCGCGCCGGCTCCCTCGCCCTCCACGGCTGCGGACAGCTCCAGGTCGCAACTGGCACTGAGCACCGGGCAGCTGTTCCAGGCCTACATCCGCGACGTCGGACCGCAGGGTTTGCAGGCAGTCATGGCAGCCGGGGGGAAATTCGTGATCAGGACCGGCGGAATCAACACGCCGGAGGCGCTTTCCGCCACCGCCCCCGCAGCCGGGGCAGATGCCGGGGTCAAGGGCACCGGCAAGGTTTCCCCTGAACAGTTTGTATCCCGCTACGCCAACGTGGAGCTCGACGGCGGGACTCCGCTCAAACCCGAGGCGGACGTCCCGGGCGGCGTCGGTTATCAGACGGACCTGGGGTTCATTTGCTCCACCGGTTTCTCGGCATTCGACCCGGCGGGCCTTCCCGCCGTCCTCACTGCCGGCCACTGCGCATCGGACGGCGCCGCGAAAACTGCCACGCTGGAATTCCAGGGAGTGCGCGCGGGGCTGCTGGGAAAGTTCGGCTTCAGCCAGTTCGGTGGCCCCGGTAACTCCAGGGTTGTCGAGAATCCACTGGACCCCAACAACCCGGGAAACGTGGGAACAGACATATCCGTCGTCCAGTCGCTGCGGCAGGACATCGATCCGCTTCCTGCTGCCAGTACCTGGGGCGATCCGTCAGAGCCCGGGCCGGATGTGAAGATCATTGGTTCTGCTGATCCGGTGGTCGGGATGCCTGTTTGCCGGTCCGGCCGGACCTCGGCCTGGTCCTGTGGATCTGTTGACGCCGTCGGCATCTTCATTGTTCCCGGTCCGGATTATGGCACCGACGCCACGGACCTGCGGGCTTACAACGGCTTCCTGTCCTACGGTGTGCAGTCCAGCGGCGGCGACTCCGGGGGCCCCTACGTCTCCGGCAACTACGCAGTGGGCACGCACGCGGCGGGGGACACTCCCGATGCGAACGGTAACGTGATCCGGAATTTCGCCGTCGGCGCCACCCTGCGGGACAGCCTGGCCGTGCTGCCCGGCTACCAGCTGGAACTCTTCCTCAACAAGCCTGCCGTCACGGCGCCCGCGCCCGGCGAAACCTACCAGCCCGGCCAGGTCATTACCGGCCAGGTTCCCGCAGCACCCGCGTCGGCCGTGGCCGCTGGTTCCTCGGTCCGGGTGACACTCGAGGGGAAAGACCCCTTTGAGGTACCCGTGGACGGCGCCGGCAACTGGAGCTTCACGGCCCCGCAGGGCACCGAAATGCTGAAGTTCACGGCCGAAACGGTGAACGGGTTCAGCATGTCTGGGGCCAGCAGTTTCGAGTTTGCGGCCGCCGCGGCGGAACCACCGACCCCAACGCCAAGTCCGACTGCATCGCCGACGGCGACCCCAACGCCAAGTCCGACTGCATCGCCGACGGCAAGCCCGACTGCCACAGCGCCCACGCCGGGCACTCCATTGCCAAGCAGCCCTGCTCCTTCCCCAACCAGCACTGCACCAACCACCCCTGCCCCAACCCCCGCAGATCCGTCGCCTGCCCTGCCGGCTGAAACTCCCGCCGTCGTACCTCCGCCGGCGGCCAGCCCGACTCCCAGCGCACCACCTGCGGACCTTGCCAACACGGGTGGGCACGATGATCCTGGCGCCGGCGCGCTGGCCTCCACCGGAGCGTCGGGGGTGATCACCGCCGCGGCCTGGGCGGCGGGAGCCCTCGCCGTCGGAATCCTGCTCATGGTCCTTGTCCGCCGGCGGAACAGGCGTGCATCACGGTAACCGCGCCGGGCAGGGCCCCCGCCAGGAGACCCTGCCCGCAGCGATACCACCGGTGACTTCGCCGGTTAGTCGTGCTCGTCGCAGTTCTCCTTGCCGCCGACCACCTGGACGGCCACGTTCAGGGTGTTGTCGGCCAGGCTTCCCCAGGCGTAGACGATGGTGTTCTTCCCGGCTTCAACGGTGATGTCCGCTGGGCCGATCACGGGATCGGTGGTCCCGGCTGCGGCTACCGAGGCTGAGATGGTTCCGGCCTTCAGCTTCAGGGTGGCTTCGTCAGGGTTGCTGAGGTCCTCAATCACCGCGGATCCGCCGGCCAGGACGTCAACAGCGGGGGCTGCGGCAACGTGCCGGACGGTCAGCTTGCCCTTCTTGTCGTTCCGTGGGGCCTTCGTGTCGTTCTCGAAGAGCGATGCGGTGGGGGTGCCGTCCGCGGCGAGGTGCGCCACGGCCGTGTAGTTGCGGCCCTCGTCGAGCTCCACGTCGACCGGGCCGATCACCGGGTGCTCCGCACTGGTGGCGTCCGCCGCGGTAATGGCGATCGTGTAGTCGCCCTCGGCCAGTTCCAGCGGGCCGGCCAGCGTCCCCGGGGTGAAATCATCGAGGGTGCGCTCCCCGTTCACCCACACGTCCACGGTCAGGCCCGGGACCCCGTGCAGGACGGACAGCAGTGCGGGATCGTCATGATGGTGCCGGCCGCTGGCCTGTGCGGGGGCGGCGAAGGCCAGTGAAGCGGCAAGGGAAAGTGCTCCAGCGGCGTAGGTCATTTTGCGCATGTCGAACTCCTTGGGGGAAGCCCGGTAGCCGGGCTGAGGATGCTTACGCGCTTACTACCGCCGAAGCACCGCCCCTGGATGCACGGCCCGGCATCTTTTTTAAGTCAGCTTTTTCTTTTCATCAGCAGGTTGGTGATGCGCAGGGTGCACAGCCGCTGGCCGGCCTCATTGGTAATCAGTACCTCGTGCGTGGTCAGCGTTCCGCCCAGGTGGATAGGGGTGGCAGTGATGGTGATCTGGCCTTCCCGGGCGGACCGGTGATGGGTGGCCGAAACATCCACTCCCACCGCCGTCTTGCCCATGGTGCTGGCGTGGATCACGGCTGCCCAGGAACCCACCGCTTCGCCCACGGCAAGGGAAGCGCCGCCGTGCAGCAGCCCGAACGACTGCCGGTTGCCCTCCACCGGCATCGTGGCCACCACCCGATCGACGGACTCCTCGAGGATCTTCACGCCCATCTTCTCGTCCAGTTCGCCAAGGGTGATCTTCCAGAGTTCGTGCGGGGAGGGCTGGCTTTCGCCGGCGTCCTGGGGCGAGGGGGCGTTCATGCGGTCTCCTTTTTGCTGGCCAAACCGGTCCTGGCCTTCTAGTGTGCAGCACGGCACTTCATGTATGGTGAATATATTACCGAACGGACGGTCAGTAATGGCCCGTCCTGTTTGCCTGCCCCCTTGTTGGAAGGACCGTCAACGATGACCACCACAGCCACAGCTCCCCAGGCCACGGTCGACACCGTGGAGACAGTGCCCAGCTTCGTCATGGATGCCTGGTGGACGCCCGACGCCGGCGCGTTGGGATCCGCCGTTCCCGTCCGGGATGCGAGCACCGGGGAGGTCCTGGCCAGGGTGAGCACGGAAGGCCTGGACCTTGCCGCCGTCGTGGACTACGGCCGCACCACCGGCCAGGAGGAACTGGGCAAGCTCACCTTCCACCAGCGCGCGCTCAAGCTCAAGGAGCTTGCGCAGTACCTGCACGCCCGCCGCGACCACTTCTACGAGTTCTCGTTCCAGACCGGCGCCACCAAGGTCGATTCCATGGTGGACATCGACGGCGGCATCGGCGTCCTTTTCACGTTCGGCTCCAAGGGCCGGCGCGAGCTTCCCAACTCCCAGGTGGTGGTGGACGGCCCCATGGAGGTGCTGTCCAAGGACGGAACCTTCGCGGGCGAGCACATCTACACGCGGATCCCGGGCGTCGCCGTGCAGATCAACGCGTTCAACTTCCCGGTCTGGGGCATGCTGGAGAAGTTCGCCCCCGCATTTATTGCCGGCGTTCCGACCATCGTCAAGCCCGCCACCCCCACCGGCTATGTCGCCGCCGCTGTGGTCAAGGCCATCGTTGAATCCAACATCCTGCCGGCCGGGTCGCTGCAGCTGGTCTCCGGCTCGGTCCGCGGCCTGCTGGACGTGCTGGACTACCGTGACCTGGTGGCCTTCACCGGTTCCGCCTCCACCGCCAAGTCCCTCAAGGCGCACCCGAACGTGGTGGAAGGCGGCGTCCGGTTTACGTCGGAGACGGACTCCCTCAACGCCGCCATCCTCGGCCCCGATGCCGTGGAGGGCACCCCGGAATTCGACGCCTTCGTCAAGTCCGTGGTCACCGAAATGACCGTCAAGGCCGGCCAGAAATGCACGGCGATCCGCCGTGCCATCGTGCCGCAGGAACTGGTCGCCCCCGTGTCCGCGGCAATCGGCAAGCGCATTTCGGAGCGCGTGGTCCTGGGCGATCCGCGGGGCGAGGGCGTCACCATGGGCGCCCTGGCCTCGGTGGAACAGCTGGAGGACGTCCGCGCCGCCGTGCAGTCCATGCTCGACGCCGGCGGTGAGCTTGCGTACGGAACGCTGGATTCGCCGTCGGTCACCTCCGCCGACGGAACCACCGGGGTGGTGGACGGCGGGGCCTTCATGGCTCCCGTGGTCCTGAACTGGACCAACCCGGAGACGGAAGCCATCCACTCGCTCGAGGCCTTCGGGCCGGTCTCCTCCGTCATCGGCTACAAGGACCTGGCTGACGCCGTCCGCCTGGCTGCCCGCGGCGGCGGTTCGCTGGTGGCCTCGGTGTGCACCAACGATCCTGGCGTGGCCCGCGAACTGGTCACCGGAATCGCCGCGCACCACGGCCGCGTGCTGATGCTCAACCGGGAGGACGCGCGCTCGTCCACCGGACACGGTTCACCTGTTCCGCACCTGGTCCACGGCGGACCCGGACGGGCCGGCGGCGGCGAGGAACTGGGCGGCATCCGTTCCGTGCTGCACCACATGCAGCGCACCGCGATCCAGGGCTCGCCGAACATGCTCACCGCCGTCACCGGCGTCTGGCACACAGGCGCCGACCGCAACTTCACGGTCGAAACCGAAGGGACGCACCCGTTCCGGAAGCACCTGTCCACCCTCCGGATCGGCGACGCCGTCCGCTCGGACCTGCGGCAGGTGACCCTGGAGGACATCACCGCCTTCGCCAACTCCACCGGCGACACCTTCTACGCCCACACCAACCAGGAAGCCGCGGAAGCCAACCCGTTCTTCCCCGGCATCGTGGCGCACGGCTACCTGCTGCTGAGCTGGGGCGCCGGACTGTTCGTTGAACCGGCGCCGGGCCCCGTCCTGGCCAACTACGGCCTGGAGAACCTGCGCTTCATCACGCCCGTGGCCGCCGGCGACTCCATCCGGGTGACGCTCACCGCCAAGAAGATCACCCCGCGCGAAACCGACGAATACGGCGAGGTGGCCTGGGATGCCGTCCTCACCAACCAGAACGACGACATCGTGGCCACCTACGACGTCCTCACCCTCGTCGAAAAGTAACCCCTTACGACGCGCCATCACCTTTCGCAGGTTCTTCCCGAACGCCCCATCACTTCTTCTAAAAAAGTGATGGGGCGTTGGGCGTTTGGGGTCGGGAGGTGATGGGGCGTTTGGCCAGTTCTTTTTGGGCTGGCCGGGCGTAAGATTCTGCCCGTAGGAGGTGGCCCCCATGAGCCTGAAGATGAACACCGCCACTACCATCCTGCCGGTCGATGATGCCGCCCGTGCCCGCAGCTTCTATACGGAAAAGCTCGGGCTCCCGCACCGTGGACAGGCTGACGATGGCAGCGAAATAGTCGGCACCGACGGTGGCCCGCTGCTGCAACTGATGCCCGTTTCCGACGGGAAGCACTCGGAGCACACTGCCCTGAGCTTCGAGGTCACCGATATCGAAGCGACCGTCCGTGACATGGAAGCCAGGGGCGTGATGTTCCAGGATTACGATCTGCCCACCCTGAAGACGGAGAACCACATCTGCACCACGGAGTCGGAGAAGTGCGCGTGGTTCATGGACACGGAGCACAACATCCTGTGTGTCCACGAGAACCTGGGCGGCAAGATGGAGTACCAGGTCTAGGCGCGCCCGCGGACGAACGCGGCTCCGCCGTTAAACACGGCAGCAGGGGTGCCCCGGTCGGATCGGGGCACCCCTGCTGCTTGTCTGTGACCGGAGGTCAGCTTTCGGCGCCGCCGTGCAGGCCGTCGTCGCTGCTGTCATCCTCGCGCCCCGTACCGCGGCCGTCTTCGCTGCGGTCCGAGAGGTCCATGTTGCCACGGGCCTCGTCCATTGTGGGGCCGCCGGAGGGGACGCTGTAGGTGTCCGGCCGCACGCCGTGCGACTGCTCCTCGATCAGGGCCTGCTCCTCGCTGAAGCGGATCACGTTGGCCTCGTCGCCGGCGTCGCCGGGAACGTCTTCACGGATCTTTGACGGGTCCGGGATGATGAATCCTGCCTCGGGTTCTTCCTTCGGGTGGCTCATATTCTTTTCCTTTCTATCGGGTGGTTGTGCTCGCGGGGCGGTCGGTGAGGTCCACCTTGATATCCAGGCTCTGGTCGCCGCGCTTGACCTTGAAGCCTACGGTGTCGCCGGGGTTGCGCTTGCGGAGTTCCGCCAACAGCTTCTCCGGCGTGGTGAGCTCCACGCCCTCCATGGACTGCAGGACGTCCCCGGGCCGGATTCCGGCCCGCCCCGCCGGGCCGTCCGGGTCGGCGGCGAGCACCACTACCCCGGAACCGGCCTCGATGCCCAGCTGTTCGGCGATCTGCGCGGTCAGTTCGCCGGGAGTCAGGCCCAGGTAGGCGTGCTTGGCCGTGCCGTTGGCCAGCAGCTCCTCGGCCACGTCGACGGCGGTCGCGGCGGGGATGGCGAAACCGAGGGAAACGGCCCCGGACGACGGCGGGATGTAGGCCTCGCTGATCCCGATCACCTCGCCGCGCATGTTGATCACCGCGCCGCCGGAGTTCCCGGGGCTGATGGGCGCATCCGTCTGGATCAGGTCCACCAGCGAGAGGCTGTTCGATGCCGAACCGGGAATTGAGCGGTGGAGTCCGGAGATGATCCCGGCGGTGGCGGTGTTCTCAAAGCCCAGCGGGGAGCCAAGGACCAGGGCGCCTTCGCCCACCTTGGGCAGGTCGCTCTGGTAGGTGGGCTTGGGCAGGCCTGTGCGCTTCGCCTGCACCAGGGCCAGGTCCGTGACCGCGTCGCTGGCCTTGACCGTTCCTTCGACCCGCTGCCCGTCGGCGAATCCCACCTCGACGGTGGTGGCGCCGCGGATGACGTGCTCATTGGTGAGGATCAGCCCGTCCGCGGAGTACACCACGCCGCTGCCAAGGCCGCTTTGCGTGAAAATGGTAACTACCGACGGCGACAGGTTTTCCACGAGTTGCGGCAGGTTGCCGGCCGCGGTTCCGGCGCCTCCTCCCGTCCCCGAAGTGGCAGGCGCGGGGGAGGAGGCCTGCGGCGTTGGGTTGGCGGAGGCCGACGGCGACGCCTGGCTTGAGGAGGTGCCGCTGGTGGCCGGGGGGCTTGGCGTGCCGGTGCATCCGCTGAGCGTGAGGGCGGCCACGAGTGCACCGGCGCCCAGGACTGCCGGGAGGCAGCGGGAACGCTGTGGATGGCTGACGTGGCTCATCAGGACCTCCCTGCGGACGGTGGCTTTTTACCACCGTAGCGGGGTAGAGGAGAAATACCAAGCACGCTTAGTATTGTCCTCCTGGCGCCGCCAAACGGCAGGCGGCGGGTTGCCGGGAAGTGGCTAGGCGTCCGCGTGCAGGCCGTCGAACGCCATGGTGATGACGTCGTCGGCCAGCCGCTGCGGCGAGAGCGGCCCGCCCGGCTTGTACCACTCCACGATGGAGTTGATCATGCCGAACAGCAGGCGCGAAACCGTGCGCGGGTCGATGTCCGCACGCAGCGAGCCCTCGTCGCGGGCGGCCGAAATCAGGACGGCCACCTTGTGGTCGAACGCGCGGCGCCGTTCCAGGGCATCCCGTTCGATCTCCGTGTTGCCGCGTAGGCGCAGCAGCAGGGTGACGAAGGGCAGGCGGTCCACCAGGACGGCCACCGTCTGCCGCAGCACGAACTCCAGGCGGGCGTCGGCAGCGCCGGAGGTAGCCTCGGGCTGTTCCAGGATGGCTTCCAGGCCGCCCAGGGCATGGTCGAGGGCAAGCTTCAGCAGGTCGCCCTTGGACGGGACATGGTGGTAGATCGCCGACTTGGAGATGCCAAGGTTCTCGGCCAGGATGCCCATGGAGGTGGCATCGTAGCCGTGCCGGTTGAAGACGTCGACGGCGATCCGCAGCACCGACTGCTGGTCATAGCCGGGCCGCCCCCGCTTGGCACTGCCATTGACGGCACTTCCGTTGGCGGTGGTGGAAGTTTCGGTGGTGCTGGAAGTCTGGCTGGCGCTGGGCATAGTCGCTAGTTTCTCACGAACGGTCGGTAAGTCCGGGGGACGGCGCAGCACCACCGAAACATGTCAGGCCTTGGGGCGAAGGTCGTAGATCCGGCGCAGCTTGCCGTTGGACCGCTCCAGCGACCCCGGCTCCACGACGTCCACCACGCACGAAGAACCCACGTGGATCTTGATCTGCTCCTTCAAGGTGCGTGCCGCCGTCGTGCTCTGCTCCGTGGTGACGGCGTCGCGGCGCTCGATGCGCACGGTCAGCTGGTCCATCCGCTGGCCCTCGGGCCGGGTGAGCTCGAGCTGGAAGTGCGGGCTGAGCTCGGGAATCCGCAGGGCGATTTCCTCGATCTGGGACGGGAACAGGTTCACGCCGCGCAGGATGATCATGTCGTCGCTGCGCCCCGTGATCCGGCCCATCCGGCGGTGTGCGGGGCGTGCCGAACCGGGCAGCAGGCGGGTCAGGTCCTTGGTGCGGTAGCGGATGATGGGCAGGGCTTCCTTGGTGAGGGAGGTGAACACGAGTTCGCCGTGTTCGCCGTCGCGCAGCACGTTTTCCTTGCCCGGGGCGGGGTTGAAGGGGTCGATGATTTCGGGGCGGAAGTGGTCCTCCCAGATGTGGCTGCCGTCCTGGGTTTCCACAGCCTCGCCGGCGACGCCCGGGCCCATGACCTCGGACAGGCCATAGATGTCGCAGGCCTTGATGTTCATCATCACTTCGAGCTCGTGCCGCATCTCCTGGGTCCACGGCTCGGCGCCGAGCACGGCGAACTTCAGCGACGTGGAGGCCGGGTCGATGCCCATGTGCGCCATGGCGTCGGCGATGGTGAGCAGGTAGGTGGGGGTCGCCAGGATGGCATCCGGCTGAAAGTCCTGGATCAGCTGGATCTGCCGCTCGGTCTGGCCGCCGGACATGGGGATGACGGTGCAGCCCAGCGCCTCGGCGCCGGCGTGGGCGCCCAGGCCGCCGGTGAACAGGCCGTAGCCGTAGGCGTTGTGGACCTTCATGCCCGGGCGGATGCCGGACGCGCGGAAGCTGCGGGCTACCAGCTTGGCCCAGTCGGCCAGGTCCTGCTTGGTGTAGCCGACCACGGTGGGGCGTCCGGTGGTGCCCGAGCTCGCGTGGATCCGCGCCACCTGGTTCTGCGGCACCGCGAACATCCCGAACGGGTACTCCTGGCGCAGGTCTTCCTTGGTGGTGAAGGGGAAGTTGCCCAGGTCCTCCAGTTCGCGCAGGTCGCTGGGGTGGATGCCGGCCTCGTCGAACTTGCGCTTGTACAGCGGGACCCGCTCGTAGGCGTAGGCCACGGTGTGCTGCAGGCGGCTGAGCTGGAGGGCTTCGAGCTCGTCGCGGGAGATGGTCTCCTCGCGGTCCAGGCCAGGGTCGATGCTTTCCGCCGGGGTGGAAACGGCAGCGGCGGGGGTTTCGGGGGCATGCAGGTTCATGATTTTCCTACTTCTTGGGGATGGTGCGGCTGCGTCCACGGAACTCGGCGATGAGCTCGCCCGGGGAGCTGGGCTGGGTTTCGGTAGCAGGTGCGGCGGCGTCGGCGGCAAAGATCTGGATGTCGTAGAGGCCGCTGCGTCCGGCGCTGGAGCGGCGGTCCGCGACGGCGGTGAGCACCTGGCCGCGGAATGCCGGCTTGAGGAAGTTGATGTCGACGCCGGACGCCACGGTGATGGTGCCTTCCTCGCCGGGTGCAGGCTGGATGGGGTTGCACGCGAGGGCGAAGGCGGTGTCGCCGAAGGCGAAGATCATTCCGCCGTGGGCCATGCCGAAGCCGTTGAGCATTTCCTGCCGGAGGGGCATCCGGATGGTGGCGTGGCCGTCGCTGAGGGCGAGGACCTCGATTCCCATCCATTCGGAGGCGTAGTCGTTTTCCAGGATGGGGTGGGTGGCCCCGGAAAGTGTTGCTTCAGCCATGCGTCATTGCCTCCAGCTTTATTTACCGAATGTTCATTAGGTAATCCCATGAGGGGGTCCGGTGTCAAGGGGAAGCGGCTCGCGCACCGCACCTTCCCGCCCCTTTACCTGGAGGAACCACGACGGCGGCCCGCCGCTTCCGCGGATGGACCCAGCCGCATCATCCATTGCTCCGTAAACGTCGTTTTGAGCGCTCAGAACGACGTTTACGGAGCAGTCGACGCGGGATGAGGTGCCACGCGCGCGGATCGAAGTGCAAGGATGGGGGGACCGGCACCAGCAAGAACAGCAAAGGGCGGACCATGGCCAAAGGCATCTACGTCAGCGCAACCACCCCGGGCTCGGGAAAGTCCCTCGTGGCCCTGGGCCTGGCGGACACCCTGCACCGGCATGCGGACAGGATCGGCTTCTTCAAGCCCGTGGTCCATGGCCCGGCCGCAGCGGACGATCCGATGGTGGCCCTGACGAAGGCCCGGTTCGCGCTGGAGGACGAACGCTGCCGCGGCGGCCTGACCTACGACGAGGTCCGGACCCTGCTCGCCGAGGGGAACCGCGCGGAAATCGACGCCCGCTGCGTGGAGATTTTCGCGGACATCGCCCGGAACTGCGACGTGGTGATCGTGGAGGGAACAGACCTGGTGGGCCAGGACTCCGCCGTCGAATTCGACCTCAACGCCCGCCTGGCCAACAACCTTGCCACGCCCGTGGTGGCCGTGGTGGGCGCCAAGGGGCGGACCGTGGGCGAGACCGCGGCCGCCGTCGAAGTGGCACGCAAGGAACTCGCCGCCGAACGGTGCGCGCTGCTGGCCATCATGGTCAACCGCGCCGACCCCGGTGATCTTGACGCCATCGCCGCCGCCCTGAAACCGGGGGCCTCCGGCCGCCCCGTGTACATCCTGCCGGAACTGGAGGAAATTGCCCGGCCCACCACCGGCGAGGTGGCCGCCGCCCTGGCCGTGCGGCAGATCGCCGGGACGCCGGACATGGAACGCGACGTCAAGGACATCAAGGTGGCCGCCATGAACGTGGGCAACTTCCTGAACGTGCTGGACGAGGGCGCCCTGGTGATCGTGCCGGGGGACCGGGCGGACGTGATGGTGGCCTGCCTCGCCTCGTCCTTCTCGCCGGAGTTTCCCGTGGCGTCCGCGCTGATCCTCACCGGCGGCCTGGCCCCGGACGCCAACATCTACCCGCTCCTGGCCCAGGCACCGTTCCCGGTCTTTGCCGCCGACGAGGACACCTACCAGACAGCCCGGCGGGTCTCCGAGGTGCGCAGCGAGATCTGGTCCGGGCACCGGCGCAAGGTGGCCTCGGCCCTGGGGCTGTGGTCCCGGCGGGTGGACGAGGCCGAACTGGTGGAGCGGCTGCACCTGCCCCGCGCCGAGCGGATGACCCCGCTGCGGTTCCTGCATGACCTGATCGAGCGCGCCCGGGCGCAGCGGCGCCACGTGGTCCTGCCGGAGGGAACCGACGTCCGGATCCTGCGTGCGGCCGAAATCCTGCACCGCCGCGACGTCTGCGACCTGACCCTCCTGGGACCGGACTCCGAGGTCCGCGAACTCGCAGCCTCCAACGGCATCGACCTGTCCGGCATCAACGTCATCGATCCCGCCACCTCCGACCTGCGGATGAAGTTTGCCGGGAAGTACGCCGAACTCCGGGCGCACAAGGGCGTGGACCTGCCCAAGGC
This sequence comes from Pseudarthrobacter phenanthrenivorans, assembly GCF_000813845.1. GTDB lineage: Bacteria > Actinomycetota > Actinomycetes > Actinomycetales > Micrococcaceae > Arthrobacter > Arthrobacter phenanthrenivorans_B. Next base: position 86,160 of record NZ_JWTB01000019.1, on the reverse strand, counting down.
GCTGGAGATCATGCAGGACGTGAGCTACTTCGGCACCATGATGGTCCAGCTGGGCGTGGTGGACGGGATGGTGTCCGGTGCCGCGCACACCACCGCCCACACCATCCGGCCGGCCCTTGAATTCGTGAAGACGCGCGAGGGCGTGAAGATCGTGTCGTCGGTGTTCCTGATGCTCATGCCGGACCGGGTGCTGGTCTACGGCGACTGCGCCGTCAACCCGGATCCCAACGTGGAGCAGCTGGCGGACATCGCCCTGGCCTCGGCCGAGACCGCCGCCCAGTTCGGCGTGGAACCGCGGGTGGCCATGCTGTCCTACTCCACCGGCGGCTCCGGAGCCGGTGAGGCCGTGGACGAGGTGCGGCAGGCCACCGAACTGGTCCGCCGGCGCCGCCCTGACCTCGCGGTGGAAGGTCCCATCCAGTACGACGCCGCCGTGGACGCCTCCATCGCCGCGTCCAAGATGCCCGGTTCCTCCGTGGCAGGCCAGGCCACGGTCTTCATCTTCCCGGACCTGAATACCGGCAACAACACCTACAAGGCGGTGCAGCAGAGTTCCGGTGCCGTCGCCGTTGGGCCGGTCCTGCAGGGGCTGCGGAAGCCGGTCAACGACCTCTCCCGCGGCTGTACGGTGGAGGACATCGTGAACACGGTGGCCATCACGGCCATCCAGGCGCAGGCTCCGGCTTCCTAGGAGCCTGCCAAGCCCTGCACGCCAAAAAGGACGACGCCGGCACCTGGGCGGGTGCCGGCGTCGTCCTTTTGCCGGGGATGCCGGGAAGGGAACTAGGCGGCTGCCTTCACCTTCAGCGGCTCGATCCTGCCGATGACGAACAGGTAGTTGGCGGCGCCGATGAGGGAGATCGCGCCGATCACGGCCAGGGGTGCCACGAAGGAGCCCGTCTGGTCCACCAGCACGCCGATCAGGATGGGCGTGAAGATGCCGGCCAGGTTCGAAGCGAAGTTCTGCAGCCCGCCGATGGAACCCACGTGCCGGGAGCTGGGTGCAACGTCGGCCGGCAGGGACCATATGCCGGTGGCGGCCACCGTGAGGCTGGAGTAGGCGACGGACAGCAGGGCCAGGGCCATCCAGGCCTCGGGTACCAATGCCGCGAACATGATGACCGAGCCTCCGGCCAGGCCGCCGGCGATGGCCGTCTTGCGGACCTTGCTGACCGACGAACCGGCGCGCACCGCGCGGTCCGCCAGGTATCCGCCCAGCCAGCCGAACAGGACGGCGCAGATGCCGGGTATGGCGCCGAAGAAGCCCAGCTTGAGCAGGTCGAAGCCGCGTTCCTTCACCAGGTAGCTGGGGAAGAACGTGATGAAGAAGTAGATGGCGCTGTTCAGGCAGAAGAAGCCGAACATCATGCTGAGGATGGTGCGGTACTTGAACAGGGAACGCCACGGGAGCTTGGCGGCGCCCTCGTCATCGCTGGCCGCGCCGCGGGCGCCGCCTTCCTGGATATAGCTGACCTCTGCGGCGTTGGCCCCGGCGTGATCCTCCGGGCTGCGGTAGTACTTCCACCACACGGCGGCCCAGATGATGCCGAGCACGCCGATGATGATGAAGACGGCGTGCCAGGACGTGAAGGCGACGATGAGGGTGACGATCGGCAGCGCGATGACGGCGCCGACGCGTGAGCCGGAGTCCCAGATGCTGGTGGCGAAGGCGCGTTCCCGGACCGGGAACCATGTTGCCACCACCTTGGCGGCGGTGCTCGGGGCAGGGCTTTCGCCCACGCCCAGGAGGAAACGGGCCGCAAAAAGCGACCAAAAGCTCGAGGCGGCGGCCGTGACCATGGTGAATACGGACCACCACAGCGCGGCCAGCGAGAACGAGCGGCGGGGACCTACCTTGTCCACATACCAGCCGGCAGCCAGCTGGAAGAAGTCGTAGGCCCAAAAGAAGGCCGCAAAGATCAGCCCCTGTTGGGTGGCGCTGAGTTCGAAGTCCTTGCCCATGAACGGCAGGGCGACGCTGAGGCTGGAGCGGTCCAGGTAGTTGATGCTCAGGCCAACGAAGGCGAGCCAGATGATGACCCAGCGCTTGCGGGTCATCATGCGGGGCTGCCGGGCTTGGGTGGCATTGCTTGTCTTACTTCCGAGCGTAGTCATGCGGTCTCCTTCGACGTATACATGGCTTCGGGTGCGGGGAGCACGGGTGGGAGGGGGAGGCGCGGAAGATGTCAGCGCCAAAATCGTATAGGAATCTGCTTAATCATATAGATATTGTGATCCGGATCAAGTGCCCCTGGAAAAATACTTCGAAGGGCCCGCGGTGCCGGGTGGCTTATGATTCCCCCAAGGACCCCGTTATCAGCGCCGGCGGGGCTGGTGCCCAGTCCGCCGGTCCACGCCAGACCAACCCCAGTTCAAGAGGTAGCCGCTTTGCCCCCACGCCAGCCATCCGAAATCTCCCGCGGCAAGGCGGCCGTCACGGACGTCTATTCCGCCATACGCGCCTCGATCCTGGATGGCGAAATTGCGCCCGGTACCAGGATCAACATCGACGCCGTGGCGCGCAGCCTGGGGGTTTCGCAGACGCCCGTCCGGGAGGTGCTGCAGCGGCTTGAAGGCGACAACCTGGTGGTCTACAACCCCGGGCGGGGCTACAGCACCACGCCCCTGCTTGACCTGCCGGAGCTGCGCTCGCTCTTTGAGTTCCGGCTCCTCGTGGAACCCTGGGCGGCCAGGGCAGCCGCTGTGGACCGCCTCGCCAATCCGGCAGCCGCGCTCGAGAAGGAACTGGGCGGCTTCCGCGAAACGATGAAGCGGAGCAAGGACCTGCGCCAGGACCTGGTGGCCCATGACGCCCGCTTCCACGACACCATCCTCGCGGCCTCCGGCAATCCCGTGGTCCGGCATGCCTTTGCCCAGACCCACTGCCACCTCCACACCTTCCGGCTGTATCCCGCGGACGTGGACGGTGCCATTACAGTGGCCGAGCACACCGCCGTGCGGGTGGCGATTGAGGCCTGCGATCCCGAAGGGGCCGAGGCGGCCATGACTACCCACATCCGCAACTCGTTCGACCGTTTTGCCCAGGCCTTCAAGGGCGAACTTGCCCCGCTGGAGGACAATGGACCACCCCGCAGGCGGATCGTTACCTAGCTTGCCCGGAATCGAGCCCCGGCCCCTGCGGTCGGGGCTTTCGCGTTTCCGGCGGACGCTGAAGGCCTTGACGTGGGTCACATAACCTATATGATTTTAGAAATTCGTATAGGAATCGAGTTCTTTCCCCTTCCAGTCCTGCCCTCGAAAGTTGAGATCCATGCCTACCATCACGTCCATCAACACCCAGGACGTCCGCTTTCCCACATCCTTGGAACTTGACGGGTCAGATGCGGTCAACGTTGACCCCGATTACTCCGCCGCCTACGTCGTCATCCGCACCGATGCGGGGGACGAGGGCCACGGCTTCGTCTTCAGTTGCGGCCGGGGCAACGAAATCCTTGCCGCGGCCATCGACGCCTACGCCCGGCTGCTGGTGGGCCGTGACATCGTTGAACTGATCTATGACCTGGGCGCGGCGTCCCGGCTCCTCATCCACGACTCCCAGCTGCGCTGGCTCGGACCCGAAAAGGGCGTGACGCAGATGGCCTGCGGTGCCCTGGTCAGTGCCCTCTGGGACATCCGTGCCCGCCGGGAGAACAAGCCGCTCTGGCTCCTGCTCAGCGAAATGAGCCCTGAAGAGCTGGTCAGCGTGGTTGATTTCACCCATATCCGGGACGCCCTCAGCCCCGAAGAAGCCCTTGAGATCCTCCGGGCCGGCCAGGAGGGCAAGGCCGAACGCATCGCCGCGCTCAAGGCCGACGGTTTCCCCGCCTACACCACCTCGCCCGGGTGGCTCGGCTACAGCGACGAAAAACTCGTGCGGCTGAGCAAGGAGGCCGCGGCTGACGGCTTCTCCATGATCAAGCTTAAGGTGGGCGGGTCCATCGACGATGACCGCCGCCGCATGGCCCTGGCGCGGGACGCCGTGGGCAGCCTCCCCATTGCCATCGATGCCAACCAGCGCTGGGAGGTTTCCGAGGCCATCGAATGGGTCAACCAGCTGGCAGAGTTCGATCCCTACTGGATCGAGGAACCCACCAGCACCGACGACATCCTGGGCCACGCCGACATCCGCAGAGGGGTCGCGCCCGTACGGGTCGCCACCGGCGAGGCCGTGGCCAGCCGGATTGTCTTCAAGCAGCTCCTGCAGGCCGGTGCCATCGACGTGCTGCAGCTGGACTCCACCCGCGTGGCCGGCGTCAATGAGAACATTGCCATCCTGCTGCTGGCCGCCAAGTTCGGGGTCCCCGTATGCCCGCACGCGGGGGGAGTGGGGCTGTGCGAACTGGTCCAGCACTTCTCCTTCTTCGACTACGCCGTGGTGGGCCGCAGCCAGGACAACCGCATGATCGAATTCGTGGACCACCTCCACGAACACTTCGCCGAGCCGGTACGCATCACCGGTGGCCGCTATGCCGCACCCCGGCTGCCGGGCACCGGCGCGGAGATGCTCAGCGCATCCCGGATCCGCTGGGAGTTCCCCAACGGGCAGGGCTGGCAGGAAGTGGGCGGCCGCGCCGCCGTCACCGGAGGCTCACATCCTGCCGGAGCCGCACGCCCCGCCGCAGCACCGAGCCATGCCGGAGCAAGCCGATGAGCCACGCAACGCAAACTGCAGCCACCGCCCCTCCCGCTACGACGGCGGAACTGAACGCCGCCGTCGACGCCGCTGCCTCCGCGTTCGAGGCGGCCCGGCAGGTGGCTCCTGCTGCCCGTGCACGCTGGCTGGAGGCCATCGCGGCCGGACTGGTCCAGGACGCGGACGGACTCGTGGAAACGGCCGTGCGGGAAACGCACCTCGGAACAGCCAGGCTTGAAGGCGAACTCAAGCGCACCGTGTTCCAGCTGCGGCTCTTCGCGCAGGAGATCCGCAGCGGTGAGCACTTCGACGCCACGATCGACCATGAGGACCCCGCCTGGGGCATGGGCCCGAGGCCGGACCTCCGGCGGTACAACGTGCCGCTCGGCGTCGTAGGCGTCTTTGGCGCCTCCAACTTCCCCTTTGCGTTCAGCGTGATGGGCGGGGACAGCGCGTCGGCCCTGGCCGCAGGCTGCGCGGTGGTGCACAAGGCGCATGACGCGCACCGGGACCTGGCGTACCGCACCGCCCGGGTGGTGACCGATGCGCTCGATGCCGCCGGGGCGCCGTCGGGCCTGTTCTCCCTGGTGACCGGGCGGCAGGCGGGGGAGGCGCTGGTGGACCATCCCCTGGTCAAAGCCATCGGCTTCACCGGCTCCACGGCCGGCGGCCGGGCCCTGCTGGACCGGATTGCCGCCCGTCCCGAGCCCATCCCGTTCTTCGGCGAGCTGGGCGGCATCAACGCCGTCTTTGTCACGCCCGCGGCCTGGACGGCCCGGGGTGCCGGCATCCTCGAAGGCTACGCAGCCTCCTTCACCCTCGGCATGGGCCAGTTCTGCACCAAGCCCGGGCTGCTGTTTGTTCCCGCCGGCCACGGCGACGCCGTCCGCACGCAGCTCCAGGACGCGCTGGCGGGCTTCGCTCCCGCCAGGCTCCTCAGCGACCGCCTGCATGCGGGCTACGCCGATGCCGTCGGCCGGCTCAGCGGCAGCGACGGCGTGGACGTCCTGGTGCAGGGAGACTTCGCCGACGAGCCGGCCCCTACCGTCCTGCGCACCACCGCGGATGCGGTCAGGACGAATCCCGGCCTGCTCCGGCAGGAGATGTTCGGTCCCGCCAGCCTGCTGGTGGAGTACCAGGACCAGGCGGAGCTTCCCGGACTGGCCGGGCTGCTGGAAGGCCAGCTGACCACAACCCTCCAGGCCGAGGAGGACGACGACGTCTCCGCGCTCGCGGGCCGCCTGGCCGACATCAGCGGCAGGGTCCTGTGGAACGGCTGGCCCACCGGCGTCACGGTCAGCTACGCCCAGCATCACGGCGGCCCCTACCCGGCCACCACGTCCAACACCACGTCAGTGGGCACGGCGGCCATCCGCCGCTTCCTGCGGCCCGTGGCGTACCAGTCATTCCCCGCGGCACGGCTGCCCGAGCCCCTGCAGGACAGCAATCCGTGGCGGGTTCCCCAACGGATCGACGGCGTCTGGCAGCGCCCGGCGGATGCCGCGAAGGAGGAGCTCCGGTGACTCGGCTTTCCAAGGAGGCACAGAGCGTCCTTCCCGAGGATGCGGACCAGGCGATGCTGATCGGCCGGATCTGGGACGTGGACAGCGCTGGCCCCCGCGTGGTGGCGGTCAGCGGACCGGATATTTACGACCTCAGCCGGCTGGCGGCAACAGTCGCGGAACTGCTCGAGCTGCCGGACCCTGCCGCGGCCGTCCGGTCCGCCCTCACCGATCACGACGTGGCGGAACGCCGCTGGGCCACCGCCGACGTTGTGCAGGCCTCCCTCGCCGGGGACGCGGCGCGGCCCCGGCTCCTGGCGCCCGTTGACCTGCAGGTCATCAAGGCCTGCGGAGTGACGTTCGTGGACAGCATGGTGGAACGGGTGATCGAGGAGCGGTGCGCAGGCGACGCCACCCGTGCAGCCGACATCCGGGAGCTGGTTGGCCGGGCCCTGGGCGGCAGCATCGCCGCCCTGCGGCCCGGATCGGCCGAGGCCGCGGAGGCCAAGCGCATCCTGATCCAGGAGGGGCTGTGGTCGCAGTACCTTGAGGTGGGCATCGGCCCGGACCCCGAGGTCTTCACCAAGGCGCCCGTGCTGTCCTCCGTGGGGCTGGGCGCGGGCATCGGCATCCCCGAGTTTTCCTCCTGGAACAACCCTGAGCCGGAGCTGGTGCTCATCGCCACTTCCCAGGGCCGCGTGGTGGGGGCGACGCTGGGCAATGACGTGAACCTCCGCGACGTCGAAGGGCGCAGTGCCCTGCTGCTGGGCAAGGCCAAGGACAACAACGCCTCCAGTGCCCTGGGCCCGCTCATCCGGCTCTTCGACGCCGGCTTCACCCTGGAAACCCTGCGGACGGAGGAGATCCTGCTCCGCGTGGAAGGCCCGGAAGGATACCTGCTGGAAGGCCGCAACAGCGTTTCCCGGATCAGCAGGCCCTTCGAGGAACTGGTGGCCGCCACGCACGGTAAGCATCACCAGTATCCCGACGGGTTCGCGCTGTTCACCGGTACCCTGTTCGCGCCAACCCAGGACCGGGACCAGCCGGGACAGGGCTTCACCCACAAGCACGGCGACCTGGTGACCATCCGCAGCCGCCACCTGGGCGCCCTGGTGAACCGGGTGGGTCCCTGCGAGGAACTGCCGGAATGGACCTTCGGCCTGCGCCGGCTCTTCGACTACCTGTCCCGGCAAGGGCAGGAAGCAAGGGCGTAGCCGCCACACAAAAAAGTACGACGCCGGCACTCGGGTGAGTGCCGGCGTCGTACTTTTGCGCGGGGGCGTCAGCTGTTGTCCGGCTTGGCCAGGCTCTCCGGATCCTCTTCCTTGGCAGGCTCGTCCGAGAGTCCCTGCGGCGTGAGGTCCAGGCCTTCCCGGTCTTCGGGAGCCTCAGGCGCTTCCCCCGTTTCCGCCGCCTTGAGGTTACCGGTGTCGTCCAGGGCCGGGTTGGCGCCCTCCACCCCGGTGGGGTCCTTCTTGCTGCCGGAGTCCGGTTGGGCGTTGAGTGGGGCGGTGCTGCTGGATCCCGTGTTGGTGGGGTCGTTCTCGTCGATCGAATTGGGCTCGTTCGTCATGGAATTGTCCTCTCGGCGTGGTCCAGCCTTGTCCGCCGACCATAGGCACAGCGCCGCCCGATCCGCAAGGATCACGGCGGGCGGCAAGCCGGTATGGGCTAGCATCACAGGCATGACCGGGACCGCCATCACCACCGCCTTCATACCCGTCCGGAACCCGGAGGCCGCGGCCGCCTGGTACAGCCGGGTGCTCGGACTCTCCATTGCGGAAGCGGGCAGTTTCTCTGCCGTGCTCACCGGCGGCGGAACGGCATCCGTGACACTGATGGGTCCGGACAGTGGCATCCACGCGTCCCCCGGGCTGGGGTGGGCCACGTGCAATTTCCGGGTGCTCGACCTGGCCGGGATGCACGCCCGGCTGGAGGACAGCGGGGTGCCGGTGGGTTCCATTGCCGGCGCGCCGGACGTCTGCCTGTTCTTCACCGCCCAGGACCCGGACGGCAACACGCTCCTGCTGACCGACCGCTAGGCGCGCCACTTATAGTGGGGTTTGAACTGCAGACGCAAGCCCCAGGAGGCCCCGCATGCTCGTGCTCGTCATCAATTCCGGCTCCTCGTCGCTGAAATACCAGGTGCGTGACGTCGCCGCCGGGACGGTCCTCACCGAGGGGCTGATCGAGAAGATCGGCATGGGCAACGGCGGTGGCGGGGACGGCGAGATTGAGGGCCCGCGGGACCACGCGGAGGCGCTGGAACAGGTGGACGCCGCCATCCACCGCGAACTCGGCGGCCTGGAGCTGGCGGCGGTGGGCCACCGGGTGGTGCACGGCGGCGAACGGTTCGCCGAGCCCGTCCTGGTGGACAACGAGATCACCCGCGCCATCGAACGGCTCAACCCGTTGGCGCCGCTGCACAACCCGGCCAACGTGCTGGGCATCCGCGCCATCACCAGGAAATGGCCCAAGATGCCGCAGGTGGCCGTGTTCGACACCGCCTTCCACCGCACCCTGCCCGAGCATGCCTGGCGCTACGCGGTCCCGGACGAGCTGTACACCAACCACGGAATCCGCCGCTACGGCTTCCACGGGACCTCGCACGAGTACGTGGCCCGCCGCGCAGCAGCCCTGCTGGACATCCCCATGGAGGAGTTCGACGGCGTCATCGCCCACCTGGGCAACGGAGCCTCTGTCACGGCCATCCGCGGCGGACATTCTGTGGATACCTCCATGGGCTTCACGCCGCTTGAGGGCCTGGTGATGGGCACCCGCTCGGGCGACCTGGACCCCTCCATCCTGGTGTTCCTTGGCCGTGCCGGCTGGACACCCGAGGACATCGACACCATGCTCAACCGGGAATCCGGGCTGAAGGGCCTGGCGGGCAACAACGACATGCGCTCGGTGGTGGAAGCGTCCGAGGCCGGCGACGACAAAGCCACCATGGCCCTGGCCGTGGCCTCCTACCGCTTGGCCAAGTACATCGGCGGCTACCACGTTGCCGTCGGCGGGGCGAAGGCCCTGGTCTTCACTGCCGGGATCGGCGAGAACTCGCAGCAGTTCAGGGCCCATGTGGCGGACCGGCTCGGCGCCCTGGGCATCGAGCTCGACGCCGGCCTGAACGCCGGGAGGTCAAAGGAACCGCGCGTGATATCCACGCCGGACTCCGCGATTCCCGTGCTGGTGGTTCCCACGGACGAGGAACGCGCCATCGCGGAGGCGACGGCCGCCGTCGTCTCCGCCGGCCGTTAGCCTCCATGCCCGGGATATCCCTTCCCATCCGGACCGAACGGCTGGTCCTGCGCCGGTTTGAGGGCGGCGACCTGGACGCCTTCCACGCCTACCACTCGCTGCCGGAAACCGCGCGTTTCCTGCCCGGCCCGGCGAAGACCTACACGCAGTCAATGGAGCGGGTGGGCCACTATGCCAACTTTGTCTTCGAGAAGGAGGGGGACTGGGTGGCGCTCGCCATCGAGGCCGCCGGTGAGCCGGGGCTGCAGGGGGAAGTGGTGCTCAAATGGCTGCCCGGCCGCGGGCAGGGCGAGGTCGGGTGGACGCTGGCACCCGCAGCCCGCGGCAAGGGCTACGGGACGGAGGCCGCCGGCGCCGTGCTGCGCCTGGGCTTTGAGGAACTGGGCCTGCACCGGATCGAAGCCCGGCTGGACGAACTCAACGTGGCCTCAGCATCCCTGTGCGGCCGGCTGGGCATGCGGCTGGAGGCGAGGCACGTCGACAAGTGGCATTACAAGGGCCAGTGGGCCACTGAGCTGATCTACGCCATCCTTGCCGATGAGTGGCGCATCGGTTCACAGGCGGCTTCTACGCCCGGCCCTTGAGGATCAGGTTCCAGTAGATCTTCGGGAACAGATCGCGGTCCACCACCCAGGACAGCCGGCTCTCATTCCAGGTCGGGACGCGGGGGATAGTGGGTTTGGGGCGGTAGCGGTCGTCGAACTCGGCGAACACCACGGTGTCCCGCGAGACCGTAAACGGGCACACCGAGTAGCCGTCATACTTCGCCCGCAGCGGCTTGCCTTTGCGGGCAGCCACCAGGTTCCGGGCCAGCACCTTGGTCTGCTTGCGGAGCGCCCCGCCGGACTTGGAGTTGGTGGTGCCCGCAGCGTCACCCAGGGACCAGACATTGGCATACCGCAGGTGCCGCAGGGTTTGCCGGTCCACCTCCACGAAACCGCCGGCGTCGCCGGCGGCCGGCAGGTCAGTGGCCTTGAGCCAGTCAGGCGCCGACTGCGGCGGGACGGCGTTGAGGACGTCATACTCCAGGTCCTCGGTGGTGTTGGCGGCGTTGTCGCGGACCGTTGCCCGCCGGCCGGTGGGGCTGACCGCCACCAGCTCGCTGTTGGTCCGCAGCTCGATCCCGTACTCGGCGATCTTCCGGTCCAGTTCCCGGTCCACCTCCGGGACACCGAATACGGTGGGATACGGCTGGACCATCACCACGCGGATGTTGTCCAGGACCCCCTGTTCCCGCCAGTAGTCGCAGGCGAGGTACATGGGTTTCTGGGCGGCCCCGCCGCACTTGATGGGACCTGCCGGCATGGTGAAGATGGCGGTGCCGGAGGTCATGGCACTGAGCAGCGTCCAGGCTTTGGGGGCCAGTTCGAACTCATAGTGCGAGGCCCCGTAGGGCGAGTGGACGGCCTCGGCCATCCCCGGCACCGCGTCCCAGTCGTATTGCAGCCCCGGGCAGACCACCAGTTGGCCGTATGCGACCGTTGTCCCCGATTCCAGCATGACCGTGTTGGCATTGGCATCCACGCCCACGGCGGCGTCCCGGATCCAGGTGACGCCCTGCGGAGTCACCGACTCCTGGGTCCGGACGGCCTCCTTGGCCTGCGCCCGACCACCCGCGATATGCGAGAACAACGGCTGGTACAGGTGGTGGTCCCGGGGCTCAATGAGCGCCACGTCCTTCACGCCGTACCGCTCCAGCCGGGCCGCCAGGGACACTCCCGCATTGCCGCCGCCGATGATCACTACCTCATGCCGGGCAGCCACGGGGCTACTTCTTCTCAGTCAGCGCGGATGCCTTGTGCGCCGCGCGCGCCCCGGTCTTGTCCGACTCCACCACGTACTGCGGCTCATCCTCGCTGGCGCGGTGCGTGTTGCCGTCGAGCTCGAAGTCGCTGGTCTTCTTCTCCACGATCCTGCCGTGCGTCTTGCCCTGGGAGGTGTTCCACTCCACGTGCGTTCCCTTGCTCAATGACATGCCCGCTCCTTCGGTATCCCTGCGGAAAACAAGTACCCACAATAGTAAGCATGATTAGCTTATTGGTGCATTGACAGCGAAGAGGCAGCGGTCCAAGCTGGCGCTGTGCCTACCTGCCGGCCGAGCCGTGCCGGCACCAGGCGCTGTCCCAGGAGAGCCCGATGCCAGTAGTAGAAGAATCCGCAGTCATCGCCCGGCCGCCGCAGGAAGTCTTCGATTTCCTGTCGAAGTTCGATAACACCGCGGCCTACGACTCCTCGGTTACCGCCTCTGAGCAGGTGGGAGACGGTCCCGTGGGGATGGGAACCCGGGGCCGGGGAACAAGCAAGATCATGGGGCGCCGGTTCGACTGGACCGTCGAGGTGGTGGAGTTCGACCCGCCCAGGCGGATGGTGTCCCGCTCCGTTGAGGGAAAGCTGAACTTCACGGTGACCTTCACGCTGGAACCGGCCGATGGCGGAACCCGCGTCACCCAGCGAATTGACGCCGACTCCGGCTTGGGCGGCATCTTTGGCAAGATGGCTGATCCGCTGGTGGAGCGCGCCCAGGGACGGACAGTCCGGGCCAACCTTGAGACGCTCGCTGAGTGGCTGGCGGAGCACCCGCAGACGTGAACCGAAGCCTGCCGGCCCCGGCGCGGGCAAGGCAGGGGGCGCGGGCAAACGCAGGCGTACGACGGCGGGACGCGCCCGCCGTCGTACGCTTCAGTCCTGTTTCAGCCCTGCGCCGGGCAGCAGCTCGGTGGCTTCCAGGGCATCGGCGATGAACGCGTAATCCCAGGCCCGCTCGCGCCACTGGACATACCGGCCGGACGCGCCGCCGTGGCCGCCCTCCATCTCGATCTTCATCACGATCGGCTCGGACCCCGTGGTCTTGTTCCGCAGTTCCTGCACCCATTTGGCCGGTTCCACGTACAGAACCCGGGTGTCGTTGAAGGACGTGACGGCGGCGATCTTGGGGTAGGCCACCTCCCGCACATTCTCGTACGGGGAGTAGGACTTCATGTACGCGTAGGCCAGGGGGTCCGTGATGGGGTTGCCCCATTCCTCCCACTCCAGCGCGGACAACGGCAGGTCCGGGTCCAGGATGCTGGTGAGCGGATCCACGAACGGCACCTGCGCCACGATCGCCGCATACTTCTCCGGCGCCATGTTGGCCACGGCGCCCATCAGCAGGCCGCCGGCCGAGCCGCCCAGCGCCGCGATCCGGGCAGGGTCCACCCAGCCGGAGTTTGCCAGCCAGTCGGTGGCGTCCACGAAGTCGGTGAAGGTGTTCTTCTTGGTCAGCTTCTTGCCGTCCTCGTACCAGTGCCGGCCCAGCTCGCCGCCGCCGCGGATGTGCGCGATCACGAACACCACGCCGCGGTCCAGCAGCGACAGCCGGGCGATGCCGAAGCCGGGGTCCATGCTCATCTCGTAGGAGCCGTACCCGTAGACCAGGCCCGCCGCCGTCGAATCCTGTTTCACCGCCTTGTGCCGCAGCACCGAAAGCGGGATCCGCGTGCCGTCGCCGGCAGTGGCCCACTCCCGGGTGGCCACGTAGTCGCTGCCGTCGTAACCGCCCAGCACCGGGCTTTCCTTACGGAGCAGCAGCCCGCCGGCCGGCTGCTCCGGCGTGGGAAGCACGAAGTCGTAGATGCGCGACGGCGTGAAGTAGGAGGTGTAGCCCAGCCGGATCACGGGGGCTTCGTAGTCCGAGCCGCCGACGCCCGCAGTGTAGAGCTCCTCGTCGAAGGCCGGTTCCACCGGTGCCTGCTGGGCCGGGGTGCCCAGGCCGGGCAGCCCCATCACCTGGACGCGCTCGATGGTGTCCTTGCGGATGGACACGATGAGGTGCGTGGCCGTGACGCCCGCGCCGTTGACACGGACGTCGTCGGAATGGTCGACGACGGTCTGCCAGGTCTGTTCCGCCAGCGGTTTTTTGAGTTCCGCCGGGTCCGCCAGGGACACCATGGAGTTAATGGCCCCGCGGTTGTGCGTGAGCAGGATCTTTTCCACACTGTCCAGCAGGAAGGGCTCGGCTTCGTAGAGGACCCGTTCGTTCCGGGAGATCACCGTGGTGACTGCCTGTTCGGGGTCGTCGAAGCGGAGCAGGCGGGTCTCGCTGTACTCCGAGCACCCGATGCCCAGCACCAGGTGGCGCCGGTCCGCGGAGAGCTCAAAACCCAGCCACATGGCGGCGTCGTCCTCCTGGTAGACCACAGTGTCCTCGGCCACCGGCGTGCCCAGGACGTGGGCCTTCACCTGGTAGGGCCGCCAGGAGTCATCCACCACGGTGTAGAAGAGGCGCTGTCCGTCGGGCGAGAAGGAGACGCCGTAGAAGATGTTCTCGATGACGTCCGGCAGCAGTTCGCCCGTGCGAAGGTCTTTGATCCGCAGCGTGAACCGTTCATCGCCTGAGTTGTCCACCGCATAGGCGTAGAGCGTGCCGTCAACGGTGACGGCGGTGCCGCCCACCGAAAAGAAGGGCTTTCCCTCGGCCTCCACGTTGCCGTCCAGCAGGATCTCCTCGCCGGGGATCTCCACCCCGGGCTCCACGGCCGGCGGAGTCCAGTCGGCCACCGTGTCCCCGGTGTCCTGCGCCTTGACCCGGCAGTGGATCCCGTATTCCTTGCCCTCGGCAGAGCGGCTGAAGTACCACCAGCCGTCCTTGCGGTGCGGGACGGAAAGGTCCGTTTCCTGGGTGCGGCCCTTGATCTCCTGGAAGATGGCCTCGCGCAGCGGCTCCTGGTGCGCGGTGACCGCTTCCTGGTACGCGTTTTCGGCCCGCAGGTGCTCCACCACCTCCGCGGATTCCTTGTCCCGCAGCCATTCGTAGTTGTCCACGAACGTCTCCCCGTGGTGCGTGCGTTCGGTGGGGATCTTCTTGGCAACCGGGGGGACCGGGACGGCGGTACCGGTGGAATCCTGCAGGGAAGTGGAGGTCATGGATTCAATATATAGACCCCCTCCGGCAACCCCGCAGGCCGTTCGCTACCGGGGGAGCCGAAAAGGGCGAAAGACTCTGGGTCCCCGCCCCGCCGCCGGTCAGGCTGGAAGGGCATTGAGAGGAAAGGAGACGCCATGACCCCCGAATCCGGCCCGGCTCCCCGGGCCCAGGCCTGGCTGGCGGTGGCCCGCTGCGTGGCAGTGTCCTGCGTCATGCTGGTGCGCCGGCAGGTCCATCTTCCGAAACAGAATGTTGGCAGGGTGCTGCGGTTCGCCGACGGAAGCACCGCGCGGGTCTACCGGGAGACCGCCGTCGACCGCGGGCCCGCCGAGCCCTGCGTCCTGGTGGTCGCCTTCACGCTCCGGCTGGTCCGCGGCAGGGCGCACCGCCTGTTCGAGGCGGAGAGCCTGCTGAACACCCCGCTCTTCGTGGGGTTCCCCGGGTTTGTCTCCAAGCTTTGGTGCGCCCACGACACCTTCGGCGCCTACCGCGGGCTGTATGAATGGGACGGTCCTGAACGCGCCCGCAAGTACGCCGCCGCCCTGTGGCGGGTCCTTGAACTGGTCAGCGTCCCCGGATCCATCAGCTACAAGGTGCTTCCCGGGCTGCGCCGCGACGAGGTGCTCGCCAACCCGGCGAGGATGCCTGCTGCAACCCAGCCGGACCACGCCTGGTGGCGGCTCCTCAACCCCAACTGACATCCGCCATCCATGGCACCCGGGCAAGGCACGACGTCGGACAGCGACGTCCTGGTGGTGGGCGCGGGTCCCGCCGGACTCACCACTGCCCTCCAGGCGCACGCCCACGGCGCCACAGTGCGTGTGGTGGACCGGCGCCCGCACCGGGCCCGTCCGTCCCGCGCCATGATGCTGCACGCCAGGGCGCTGGAGGGCCTGCGCCCGCTGGGGGTGACCGATGAGCTGCTCAGCCGCGCCGACACCACTCCCGAGGCGCGCATCCACCTGGGCCGGCACGTCGTCGAGGCCCGGCTGGGCCACGCTGACCTCCCGGACACGGCCTTCCCGCACCTCACCCTGGTCCGGCAAGCCGACGTCGAGGACGTCCTCTGCCAAGCCCTGCAGGCCCGCGGGATCCACGTGGACTGGGGCGTCGAGTTCCGCGGGCTCCAGCATGAACCAGACCTCGTGTCGGGGCAGGGACTGGTGCGCGCGCAGCTGCATCCCGCCGGCGGCCCGCGGCGCAACCTGGCGGAGCACCACGTGTCCCGGTTCCTGGCCGGCTGCGACGGGCAGTCCAGCACCGTCCGCGGCCTGACCGGTGCACAGTGGCGCGGCGGCCCGTACGGGGTGGAAGCGGTCATGGCCGACCTCGAACTGGACGGCGCCCTGGACGAGGGGATGCTGCACGTGGCCGTCGGTCCGGCAGGGCTGGTCTTCCTGTTCGCGCTGGGCGAGGGCGCCACCTGGCGGATGCTGGCCACCCGCCCGGCAGCCCCGGCGCCGGGAGCCCGGTTCGGCCAGCTCGGTCCGCCCGTTCCGGCGGAGGAGGTGGCCCGGCTGGTGGGGGAATCGGGACTGGGTAGATCCGGCCCGGGCGGATCCGGCCTGGGTGCTGCGGTCAGCGAGGTGCGCTGGTCGGCGCAGATTCCGCTGCAGCACAGGATTGCCAGGACCTTCGGTGCCAGTCCCGTCTTCCTGGCCGGAGATTCCGCGCACGCCCACTCACCCGCCGGCGGCCAGGGCATGAACAACGGCATCCTCGACGCCCTCAACCTCGGCTGGAAACTGGGCTTCGCCTCGGCCGCAGGCACGCCGCTCCCCGAACTGCTGGACAGCTATGGGCAGGAGCGGCGGCTGGCGGCCCGGCGGGTGCTGGCGCTGACGCACGTGATCTTCTTCGGCGAAGCCTCACCGCATCCGGTGGCCCGGCTGGCCCGGAGCGTCCTGCCCGTCTTCGCGCCGGCACTGCCGCTGCTGCTGCGGCAGCGGTGGGTCACCGCCAAGGGCATCAGGCTGCTGGCCCAGCCGTTCGTGCACTACCGCGGCAGTGCCATCTCCCATGACTGCACGCCCCGCGCCGGCCGGTGGCCGCGGCCGGGCGAGCGGCTGCCGGACGGGCCGGTCTCCGTGGGCGGACGGGTGGCCCGCCTTCACGAACTGACCGCCGTGCCGGGCATCCACCTGTTGTTTGAGCGCGACGCCGGCCCGGGCCCCTCGGGTGCCGGCCCCGCCTTCACCGCGCTGCCGGCTTCGCCGCTGGTCCACGTCCACCGGCTCACCAGCCACCCCGGGCGGGGCGTGGTGGCGGTCCGCCCGGACGGGTACGTCGGCTACCGCTGCGGCGTGGCGGACCCCGGCCAGCTGGCGTCATGGCTGCGCCTGGTGGGTGCCGCGGACTGAAGGCTGCCCACGGTGCCAACCTCCCGCCGTCGTGATGCTCCATCACTTATGGCTCCCAAAACCGGTGGTGAGGAACCACAACTGATGGAGCAAACGGGGAAGGGGGAGGCTGGTTGCGGGTGGACGGCAGGCGTATTCTGTTCAGTTCAAGGCACATCCGCCCAGCGTGAGAGGGGAAGTTCCATGACCATCCCGCCAGTGCACGAACCAGAGCCGTTTCCGCCTGAACCCGGTCCGGAGCCCACGTCGCCGGATCCCACCCAGCCGAGGCCTCCCGGCCCGCCGTCCCCGAATCCGTTCCCCGCACCACCGTCACCGGGGCCGCTGCCGGTCCCGGACCCCGGGCCCGCGCCGCTTCGCCCCGACCCCACCCGGGACTGACCCGAATCAGGCCGCCAAGGGGCCTTCCGCCCGTGCACCCGCACTGGTTGGAAGGCCCCTTTTCCGCGTCCTGGCAGGGCTGGAAAATCTTCCAGAAATTCTTGCCCGAACCCTTGAAGACCTGTCCCTGCGGTGCTAAAAAATCTGTATCAGCCACTACAGATCGGCTGATATGGAAACTGTGTTGGACCATCTCTTACGAGGAGGGAAGCCATGTTGATGCGAACCGATCCGTTCCGCGAGCTGGACAGGCTGGCCCAGCAGGTCCTCGGCACGGCAGCACGCCCGGCGGCGATGCCAATGGATGCATGGCGTGAGGACCAGGAGTTCGTCGTGGCCTTCGATTTGCCCGGCGTAGCGGTTGATTCGGTTGACCTGGATGTTGAACGGAATGTCCTGACGGTCCGGGCCGAGCGGCCCGATCCCACGGGCAAGGACACCGAACTGATTGCCGCTGAGCGGCCGCGTGGCGTCTTCAGCCGCCAGCTGATCCTCGGCGACACGCTTGATACCGAGAATGTGAAGGCCAGCTACGACGCCGGTGTCCTGACGCTGCGGATCCCTGTCGCCGAAAAGGCCAAGCCGCGCAAGATTGAGATCGAGACGAAGGGGGCAAAGCAGGAAATCGCCGCTTAGTTTCAACGCAGGCCCGGGAGGCGGCCAGATCTGTTGACTGCCTATTTTGGGGCGAATCGCCATTCTGTGCACGCCACAGCGCCAGACAGCGCACCGGCAGCTTAGGCCCTAACCTCCCGCCACGGTGGCCCCCGGCTTCGGCCGGGGGCCATCCATGTGTCCGGTCAGACGCTGAACTCCAGCATCAGCGCGGGGAGTTCGTCCGCGAGTTCGCGGGCCAGGAACCCCAGCGGCCCCAGCCGGCTGGCCAGCCGGTCCGCCGCGGCGGCGTGCAGGTGGGTGCCCCAGCAGGCCGCCTGGGTGCTGCTGGTGCCGCGGGCCCGAAGCCCGGCGATGGCTCCGGCCAGCACATCGCCGCTGCCGGAGGTGCCCAGGCCGCCGTAGCCGGTGGTGATCTTCCATAGCTCCGGTTCGTCGGGCACCAGGCCCGGGGGCTGCGTGATCAGACCCTGGCAGCTGACCACGGCGTCGAACCGGGCGGAGATGTCGGCGAGGTCCTTTTCGAGGTCATCCACGTCCCGTCCCAGGAGGATCCCTGCTTCCGTGGGGTTTGGGGTGAGGATGAGCCGGCCGCGCCAAGGGTCCAGCCGGTCTTCCAGCGGCACCAGGGCGCCCAGCGCGTAGGCATCCAGGACGACGGCGGCACCTCCCGCGCTGCCATCGCCACCTCCGTCGCCGGTATCACCGTCCGGCCCGCGGTCCCGGCCGGCCTCGTGGTCGAGCATCGCCGCCATCAGCTCACCGGCCAGGTCGGGATCGTCGAGTCCCGGCCCCACCAGGATGGTGTCCGCCCGCTCCAGGTAGGCGGACATCCTGTCCAGTTCCGCCTTGACCGAGCCCCCGGCCGTCTCCGCAAGCCCGACCGCGCCGCATTCCGGCAGCGCCACCCCCAGCTGCACGGCCACGGACTCGGCCACCGCCAGCGTGAGCTTCCCGGCCCCCGCCCGCAGCGCCGAAACTCCGGCCAGGAGGGCGGCGCCGGGAGTTGCCCGCGCTCCACCCACCACCAGCACCGATCCCCGCGAATATTTGTCCCCGCCCGGCGCCGGCAGCGGCCACTGCCGCAGGAGCGACGGCGTGACCAGGGTGGCGCCGGAAGGCTCACCGCGGCCGGACACTGGTGTCTCCGGCGTGCTCGGTGACGGCGACGCCCTGTTCGGCCAGGTGGTCGGCGACGTTGAAGCTCTCCAGCGTCCACGGCCCCACGCCGGAGGGGCGGACGAACCGGGTCACCGAGGCGTTGAGGATGGCCTCCCTGGCTGCAAGGTCCAGCAGTTCCTCCTCGCTGAGCCCTTCCAGGACATACCGGAACAGCATGATTACGGCGTCATGGCATACCAGCATCACCCGCTGGCCCATGCCGAGGCTGTTCAGCTCGGCCAGGACTGAGCGCAGCCGCAGCGCCACGTCGGCCCACGATTCGCCTCCCGGCGGCCGGTAGTACAGCTTGCCCAGCCAGTCCCGGCGCTCGGATTCCTCGGGGTAGCGGTTCTCCACGCCCAGCCGGGTCAGCCGGTCCAGGATGCCCAGCTCACGGTCCCGCAGCCGTTCATCGGTGCGGACCTGCAGCGGCCAGCCGGCCGTTTCCACCGCAATTTCCGCGGTCTGCCGGGCGCGCGCATAGGGAGACGAGACCACCGCGTCCGGACGGAATTCCGGGGCGGTCCGGGCCAGGGCCACGCCCAGCGCCGTGGCTTGTTCCCTGCCGGTCGTGGAGAGGTTTACGTCCGCGTCGCGGGCCGGGACGGGGATGACCTCAACGCCGGCCTCCCGGGCTTCCGTGGCTGCCACGTTGCCTTCGCTCTCACCGTGCCGGATCAGCAGCAGCTCCACCGCCCCGGCCTGCTCCACCGCCTCCGTCAGGCCGTCGTCGTTCGCTGAATTACCCTTCAAGAAACACCCCGTCCTTCGCCGTGCCGAATGCCGTGCCGAAATGCAGGACAACTACCAAGGGCGTACCCAGGGGCCGGCGCGAAATAACGGCCGCCGTTCGACGCGCATTCCCCTTCGCGATGCGCAGATTCATTGCCGCGCCCCACATATCCCAGTCGTCAGGGAATTTGCGCGTCGCCGGAAGCTTGGCGCGTCGCCACGTGATGTGTGGAGCGGGAGCTACCGTTCCGGCGTCAGCACCTTGGAGAACACCGTGGCGCCGTTGGCGTTGCGGAGGCTCGCGGTGAAGCTGTTGTCCGCGCCCAGCTGGACGTGCCCGAAGAACTGGTTTTCGCCGTCGCGCGGGGACTCGCCGGCAAAGCGCCCGGCCTTGGAGAACACCACTTCGGGACCGAACGTGCCGTCCATGGCGTTGGGGCCGAAGGAGCCGGCGGCGATGGGCCCGGCCACGAATTCCCAGAACGGGTCGAAGTCCGTGAAGGCAGCCCGTTCGGGGGAGTAATGGTGGGCTGCGCAGTAGTGCACGTCGGCCGTGAGCCAGACCGTGTTCTTCACGCCGTTGCGCTTGAACGCGCTCAGCACCCCGGCGATCTCCAGTTCGCGGCCCAACGGGGCGCCGGGATCGCGGTTGGACAGGCTTTCCTGGTTCACGGGGCCGTCCGGGACGATGATGCCCAGCGGCAGGTCGGCGGCGATCACCTTCCACGTCGCCTTGGACTTGCTGACCTCGCGGATCAGCCAGTCCACCTGCTCCTGGCCCAGGATGTTCGTGGCGTAGGGTTCCCTGTCGTCCGTGTTGGGCGATTTGTAGGTGCGCATGTCCAGGCAAAAGATGTCCAGCTGCGGTCCACGGGAGATTTTCCGGTAGATCCGGGCCGGCTGGTACTGGCCGGCGTCGTCGAACGTCCCCGGCCGCCAGATGGCCGAGCTGTCAGCGATGGGCATGTTCTCCTGCCAGGCCTGCCGGCCGCGCGCCGCCAGTGTGTTGACGTCCCGGACCGTGTAGCGGGAGTCATCGATGATCTGTCCGGGGTACCAGTTGTTGTGGGTCTCATGGTCGTCCCACTGGGCGATCACCGGCACGTCCGCGAACATGGCGCGCATGTTGGCGTCCATGGAGTTGTAGCGGTGCCTGCCGCGGAATTCGGTCAGGGTTTCGGCCACCTTGGAGACCTCCTCCGTCACCAGGTTCCGCCATACCTGGCCGTCCTTTTCAGTCACCGATCCGGAGATGGGCCCGTCGGCGTAGATGGTGTCGCCGGAGTGGATGAAGAAGTCCGGCCGGGTCTGGTGCATGGCCCGGTAGCCGCGCATCCCGCCGATCTCCTCATTGATGCCCCAGCCCTGGCCGGCGGTGTCGCCGGTCCACACAAAGCTCTGCGAGGACGACGCCGGGACGTCACCGCCGCCTGTCAGGTCGCCGGTGCGGCCCGCGCCGTTGAACGTCCCGGCGTCCGGCGCCGTGCGGAAGCTGCCGCGGACCGTCTCACCGGCCGCGCCGCCGTCGTCCTCGAAGCTGATCTCCAGCGCAAAGCGGGTGTTGGAGGGCAGGTTTCCGGCGTGGATCTTGGCGGTGAAGTCGGACGCCTGGGTGGCCCGGGGCCCGCGGAGTACCCGCTCAAAGGCGCCCCGCCCGCGCAGGACCTGGCCGCCGTCGTCCACTGCCCGCAGCACTGCCGTCATCCGGCCGGCGCCCGAGGCGCGGGACCACAGCACGGCCGAGTCGGAGGTGACGTCGCCGGTGGCGATGCCGCTGGGCAGGGTGAGCCGGTTGCGCACCAGGGCCACGCCGGACGGTGCAGTGGCGGCCGAGGCGTTGGCGGCCGGCACGGAGGCCAGCGCGGCGGCGAGGACGGAACTCTTGACGATGGTGCGGCGGGAAACCCCTGCCTGGGAAGACTCAGTCATGCCCTCAGGCTTCCTCCGCCGGGCACACGGACGTTGTCCCCCGGGTGAACCGGCAGTGAGCCGCGGTTGAACAGGAAGCGGCGGCAGAGGGCTCCCGGGCCGCCGCCGTTCGACGCGCAAAGCACTCCGCGACGCGCAAAACACTCCGCGACGCGGGTGTTGGATGGCGCACCCCACATAGCGGCGCGTCAGGGAATTCGCGCGTCGCGGGCGGTTTTGCGGATCGTGAACTAAGCTGCGCTACGGCTTCGCGAAGTCGCCGATCCGGCCCTCCCGCAACGCGGCGCCCACGGCCGCGATGCCGTCGTAATCGGGGAACAGGACGGACTGCCCGGCCACGAAGCCGGAGCCCAACGTGGGAAGGGTCATGGTGCCGATGGCGTTCACGTCCACGTTCCGCAGGCTGTAGGCAAGGATTGCGGCCTGGACAGGGTCGAAGCCTTTGTCCACAGTGAGGCAGCACGACGCGAAGTCCACCAGCGAACGGACGGCGTTGACATCGTTCAGGGCGCCGCCGCCGGTAAGCCGTGCCAGGATGGCGCGGAGCATGATCTGCTGGTCGCGGACACGCTGGAAGTCGCCGTCGGCGAAGGCATGGCGCTCGCGGGAGAACTCCAGGGCGGCCTGTCCATCCAGGTGGTTGATGCCGGCGCTGAAGACGTGTTCGGTCTCAATCGTGGACTGGAAGGCGATCGGCACGTTCACGTCGATGCCGCCCAGGCCGTCCACCAGGATCTTGAACCCGCCGAAATCGAGCATCAGGGTGTGGTCGATGGTGATTCCCAGGAGCTGCTGCACCACGGCGGTCTGCAGGTCGATGCCGCCGTACTGAAGCCCGGCGTTGATCTTGGCGCCGCCAATTCCGGGCAGGTCCACCCAGTTGTCGCGGTTGATGGAGATGAAGTAGAGATTCTTGCGGTCGGCGGGGACGTGGACCACCATCAGGGTGTCCGCCCGCTGGTCCTGGGGTTCGCCGGTGGCCGCCGTACGGGCCGCCGCATCACGGGCCGGGGTGTCGCGGATGTCGCTGCCGATGACCAGGATGTTCATCGGGGCCGCCGGCAGATCCGGAATCGGGGCCGGTGGAGGTGGGGGAGCAGGAGCCGGCGGAGGCGTTTCGGACGGAGTAGGTGTGGGGGTGGCGCTGGGCGTCGGGGTTTGGGTCTGGGTCGCCGCCGGCTGCGCCTGCTTGCCGGCACGGTTCAGGCTGTAGACCGCGACTCCGGCCGCCGCCACCAGCACCAGCGCAACAAGGGCGGCGATCCAGCGGCGCCGGCCCAGGGCCGCCATCCAGGCAGGCCGGCCGGAGCTGGAGGGGCCGCCTGGCCGCGGACCGCCGGTGGGACCGGATGGATCAGAACCGCCTGGGATGCTCATGACGCCTCCACCTCAATGTGACTGGTGGGATCAGTGTCCGTCCCGCAGGCCCCGCTTGGCTACGGGCGTATCCAAACTGTCACCTGAAAGGCCGGCGCCATGGTCCGGCGTGTGCACGAAGCGGGTGCGGCCCTACAGCGGCTGTGACGCGTGGCCGCCGGCCGGCGCGTTGAGCCGGGCGTGGCGCAGGATGGACACGATCGCCGGGGCGAGCTGGTCCTCCATCTCCCGGTACACCTCGGGCGTCCGGCGGTACGGGTCCACGATGTCGTTGTCCGCGGGATCGGCGGGCAGGGAGAGATGCCGCACGCCGGCCGCCCGCGCCGGCAAGCTCCGCCACAGGGCGGCATTGGCAGCGAGCCCGGCGTCGCCGTCGGACGCTGCCTGGGAAGGTACGACGGCGGCGGGCTGGCTGCCCGCATCAGCTTCCCGCTGGTGCAGGACATCGAGCATCCGCGCGAACTCGCGGATGGTGAAGGTGCGCTTGAGCAGGGAGGCATCCAGCTGGAGCACTTCGCCGCGGTGCCCTGAGGTCATGGTGAGGACCAGGTCCACGCCGCGCAGGATCCTGGGCGTCAGCTGGCGCGCCGCGAAGCCGTCGGGGTTGCCGCCGAAAGTCCGCACGATGTCCGCCGAGATGGGCTGCATGGGTTCGCCTACGAGGGCGCGGGTGCCGGCGCTCGCCACCTGGAAACCGCCCGGGACCGCCTGGTCCAGTCCAGCCTGCAGCAGCCGTTCGGCCACCGGTGACCGGCAGATGTTTCCGGTGCAGACGGTAAGGATTCGTACTGGCGCGGAAGTGTCCAAGGAGGTTTCTCTTTTCCCAGCTGGCGGCTGATCCGTTCGGACCCGTGCTTTTCAACTTAACACGCATTGGCGCGGCGGCGGCCTCCACAGGGTGGGTGCCGTCGCCGCGCCGCACGGCATTGGCCGGCGTGATGGTTAGAGCGTGGCCAGGAGCTGCTTCATGTGCGTGATCTCCGACTGCTGGGCGTCCACGATGCCGCGGGCCAGCTTCACAGCGTCCTCTGACTTGCCTGCACTGAGTTCCTGCTGGGCCATGTCGATGGCGCCCTCGTGGTGGCCGATCATCTGCTCGAGGAACAGGCGCGCTGCCTCGGTCCCAGTGGCGGAGCGGAGCTTGTCGATGCCTGCGTCGTCCACCATGCCGGACATGCCGTGCCCGGAGTGGTCAGCCATCATGGTGGGCGCGTTCCAGCCCGTGAGCCAGCCGGTCATCTGCTCAATCTCCGGAGCCTGGGCGGCCTTGATCCTGGTGGCCAGGGCGGTCAGCTCTGCGGGCATGTCCGGCTTCGCCAGGATGATGCCGCTCATCTCCACCGCCTGGGCGTGGTGGGGGATCATCATCTGCGCGAACATGACGTCGGCCTGGTTGTGGTCGGCGCCCGTGCTCGCCAGCGCGGTGGCGCCGGGCATCGAGCTGGCCATGGAGCCGGACGTGCCGTGGTCCATGGGCATGCTGCCGGAACCCGGGCTGGCGGCGCATCCCGCAAGGCCCAGCGAGGCGGCCAGGGCAGCAGTAATGGACAGGGTTTTCAGGGTGGTGTTCATGGTTGTCCTTCAGGAAGGTAGTGGAACTGGTCCGGTTGGTCGGGAGCAGTTCGGTCTACGTCCGGCTGATGGACAACTCGCATGGCGTGGGGCTGGGCGGCCGGTAGCCGTAGGCGGAGCCGGGCCCGGTGACCGTATGCAGCGCCGGCAGGCCGGCCACGGTTGCCTGGGGCGGATGTCCCGTCTGCGGGGCGCTGGGTGCGGACGGGATACACTGCGCCCCCGGCTCCCGGGCCAAAGGGCACGGACTGCCGCAGGTGGCGGCAGCAGCCATGGCCACCCCGTCCGCATGGTCCCCACGGGCGGAATGCCCGACGGCGTCATGGCCGGCGGGTGCCACGGCTCCCGGACCGCTGGGGGCACCGCCGCTGGGAGAGAGGGGGCTGTGGGTAACGGGACTGTGTGAATCCAGCCCGCGTGAATCCAGCCCCCGCGAATCCAGCCCCTGCGAACCCGAGCCGTGGGATGCGTGTCCTGCTGTCAGCACATGCATTCCGAGCAGCCCCGCGATAACGGCCAGGATGCCGGTAAGCAGCCAGGCCCGGTGGAGGATGGATGCCGCGGCGCGGCTGGTCATGGCAGGTCCCTCCTTGGGCTGATTCGGGTGTGCCGATCGGTCCGGAGGATCAACGTACCGCGGACGGGTTGAGTTTCAGGCGCCGGAGGAGCTGGGCGTTCAGGGCCACCACCACCGTGGACGCGGACATCAGCACAGCCCCGGCCGCGGGCGAGAGGACCACCCCGGCGAAGGCCAGGACGCCGGCGGCCAAGGGTACGGACAGGATGTTGTAGCCGGTGGCCCAGACCAGGTTCTGCCACATCTTCCGGTAGCTCGCCCGGGACAGGTCCACCATGGACAGCACGGCGCGGGGATCATTCCCGGCCAGCACCACGCCGGCGGATTCCACCGCTACGTCCGTTCCGGCGCCGATGGCAATGCCCACCTCGGCGCGGGCCAGCGCGGGGGAGTCGTTGACGCCGTCGCCCACCATGGCCACCTTCAGCCCGCGGCCCTGCAGCTCGGCCACTTTCTTGTCCTTGTCCGCGGGCAGGACCTCGGCGAACACCTCGTCGATGTCCAGGTCCGCGGCCACTGCCTGCGCCACCTGGTGCGCGTCGCCGGTGACCATCGCCACCTTGATGCCGCGCCGCTGCAGGGCTGCAACCGCCTGCCGGGACTCAGGCCGCACGGCGTCCTCCATGCTCACGGCACCAAGGATCCTGCCGCCGTCGACCACGTGCAGCACGGCTGCCCCGCGGTCCATCCACGCCCGGGTGCTGGCGGCCAAGGCGGCGGGTTCGACGGCGCCCAGCTCACGCAGGAGCGCCGGCCCGCCCACGTGCACCGTCCGTCCATCCACCGTCGCCTGGACGCCGCGGCCCGTCAGGGAGGTGAAGCCGGTGGCACGCGGCAGCGCCAGGTTCCGTGCCGTGGCGGCGCGGACGATGGCCCGCGCCACCGGATGTTCGCTGTCTGATTCCACGGCGGCGGCCAGGGCCAGTACGGCATCGGCGTCCGCACCGTCAGCAACGGCGATGTCTTTCAGCTCCGGCTCCCCGGTGGTCAGGGTGCCGGTCTTGTCGAACAGGACCACGTCGATGGTGCGCATGCGTTCCAGCGCCATCCGGTTCTTGATCAGCACCCCGGCCCTGGCTGCCTGTTCGGTGGAGATGGCGATCACCAGCGGGATGGCCAGCCCGAGGGCGTGCGGGCAGGCGATCACCAGCACGGTGACAGTCCGGGTTACGGCGTCGGGAACGCTTCCCAGCAGCGTCCAGGCGATAAAGGTCAGGACGCCGGCGCCGGCAGCAAAGTAGAACAGGAAAGCCGCGGCCCGGTCCGCCAGTGCCTGGGCGCGGGACGATGAAGCCTGTGCTTCCTCCACCAGCCGCTGGATCCCGGCCAGGGCGGTCTGGTCGCCCACGGCCGTGACCCGCACGCGCACGCTGCTGTCCGTGGCCACGGTCCCGGCCACCACCGGATCACCGGCACCCCGCGCCACGGTCTTGGATTCGCCCGTGATCATGGACTCGTCGAACTCGGCCTGCCCGTCCACCACGTTCCCGTCGGCGGGCATGCGGGCGCCGGGCCGGACCAGGACCATGTCCCCGGGACTGAGTGCAGACACCGGGACGGTTTCGGTGCCGCTTTCGGTGATGCGCTCAGCCTCGTCCGGGAGCAGCGCGGCGAGGGCGTCAAGGGCGCCCTGTGCGGACCCGAGGGCGCGCATCTCGATCCAGTGGCCCAGCAGCATGATGGCCACCAGCAGCGCCAGCTCCCACCAGAAGTCCAGGTCGAAACCGCCGATCCCCAGGCTGGTGACCCAGGAGGCGGCAAAGGCCACCGTGATGGCCATCCCGATCAGCAGCATCATTCCCGGGGCGCGGTCCTTGAGCTCCTGCAGTCCGCCCTTGAGGAAGGGCTGGCCGCCGTACAGTAAGATGACGGTGCCCAGGACCGGCGGTATCCATGCGGAACCCGGGAACTCCGGCGGCATGTAGCCCAGCAGGTGGGCCATCATGGGGCTGAAGTAGACCACGGGGAGGGACAGGGCAAGGGTGAGCCAGAACCTGTTCTTGAACATGGCGGTACTGTGCCCGGCGTGCTGGCCGTGGGTGTGGACCATACGGTCGTCTTCGGCATGGCCGCCGTGGGGGCCGTGTCCGGCGGCGTGTGCCGGCGGCTGGGTGAGCGTCCCGCCGCCGGGCCGGCTCTGGTCGGGGTCCTGATGATGGTGGTGCTGGTGGTTCCCGGTGTTCATGTCAGTTCCAATCCGTTGGGATTATTCGGCGCTGGGGTTGAACGGCTGTGAAGGCGGTGGGAGCACCGGCCGGGACATACCACTTCACTGACAACACCGCCAATATACCCCTAGGGGGTATTAAGGTCAAGGGCCCTATGCCATGCCGGGCCAGAGGTCCATAGGGCGTCCCGCACTACCTTCTGATTCCGCAGACGGCCATACTTAAATGAGCGAGGACAACGCCGGCCCGCGGGGGGCCGGGCGGTCCAGGGGAGGTAGTCCGGTGACGGAGCTCAACGACTTGTACACGTATTCCAGTGTGCTCGGGGACAGCGAAACCGACGCCGGGACGTTCAGGGTGGATCTTGGCCCCGAAGGCCCGGCCCTGCAGTGGTCCGATGGCATGTTCCGGCTCCACGGCTACCAGCGCGGCGAGGTGGTCCCCAGCCTGGATCTGATCTTTGCCCACAAGCACCCGGAGGACCGGGAACGGTGTGAGGAAATCGTGGCGCAGGTGTCCCGCAACGGCGGATTCTTCTGCATGTACCACCGGATCGTCGACGCCCGGGGCAAGACCCGGCGGGTGCTCACCGCGGGGGAGGCATTCCTGGACGGCAACGGGGCGGTCATTGCGCTGGAGGGCGTGACAGTGGACCTGAGCCGGACCCTGCAGCGTGAAACCGAACAGGCCGCGCGGGATGCCGTGGCAGGGGCTACGGCCACCCGGACCGTGATCGACCAGGCCCGCGGCATCCTCATGGGCCAGCTGAAACTCGGCTCCGACGAGGCCTTCCGGATGCTGGTCAGCACCAGCAGCCACCGGAACGTCAAGCTGGTGGTGGTCGCCGCGGAACTGGTGCAGCTGGCCAACTCGCCGGAGGCGCGGACCTACCTGGACCGGGCCGTCCGCGCTATTCAGCTGAACAGCCGGCCGGACCGGGCCGGAGGCAGGCGTGTGGGTTAAGCCCTTCCCGTAGGATGGAGGGAGGTGCGCCGGGAAGTCTGGTCGGCATGGCTTCGTCGAACCCGGATTTAAGGACGCCTGGATGAACTCCACCCCGCCCACCCCCCGCAGGAACACGTTTTTTGGTTCCACCGTTTTCTCCCGGGGCAGCTATGCCGAGGCCCTGCGAATCGGGGAAATCCTCCGCAAGGAAACCGTTGGCGGCGCGCTCCTGGTCATCGCCGCCGTCATCGCCCTTATCTGGGCCAACTCCCCTGCATCGGAGAGCTACTTTGCCCTCCGCGACTTCAAGGTTGGCTACGAACCGTGGCACCTTGACCTGAGCCTGGGTGCCTGGGCGGCAGATGGACTGCTGGCCATTTTCTTCTTCCTGGTGGGCCTGGAACTTAAACGTGAGTTCGTGGCCGGCGACCTCCGCCAGATCAGTAAATCAATTGTTCCCGTAGCCGCCGCCGTAGGTGGCGTCGCCGTCCCGGCGGTGATGTACGCCGTCGTCAATCTCGCCTCGCCCGAGACGCTGCGCGGCTGGGCCATTCCGACGGCAACCGACATTGCGTTTGCCGTGGCGGTCCTGGCGATCATCGGATCCCACCTGCCCAGCGCCCTGCGGATCTTCCTGCTGACCCTGGCGGTGGTGGATGACCTGATCGCCATCACCATCATCGCGTTCTTCTATTCCAGCAACATCCAGCCGGTGCCCCTGCTCCTGGCGCTCATCCCGCTCGCCGTCTACGCCGTCCTGGCCCACAAGTACCGCCGGTTCTTCGGCCGGCATGCCGCCGCCGCGTGGCTGATCCTGCTGCCGCTGGGGGCCGTCACCTGGGCGCTGGTGCACGCATCAGGCATCCACGCCACCGTCGCCGGCGTCCTGCTGGGCTTTGCCATTCCCGTGGTCCGCTCGCAGGCGTCCGGCGGCCCGGAGGCCGGTCCGGGGCTCGCCGAAATCTTCGAGCACCGGTTCCGGCCCATCTCGGCCGGCGTGGCCGTTCCCATCTTCGCGTTCTTCTCCGCCGGTGTTGCCGTGGGCGGCTGGGAAGGCCTGGGCAAGGCGCTGACTGACCCCGTGGCGCTCGGCATCATCCTGGGCCTGGTCCTGGGCAAGCCGATCGGCATTATGGGGACCACCTGGGTCCTGACCAAGGCCACCCGGGCAACCCTGGACAGCTCCTACAAATGGATCGACATCACAGGTGTTGCCCTGCTGGCCGGGATCGGGTTCACCGTCTCCCTGCTGGTGGCCGAGCTCAGTTTCGGCAACGGCAGCCTGCACGACGACCACGCCAAGGTGGGCATCCTGGCCGCGTCACTGCTCGCTGCCCTACTGGCAACGGCCGTGCTGCGCACCCGGAACCGTCAGTACCGGCTCGCCGAAGAGCTCGAAAAAGTGGATTCGGACCACGACGGCGTCCCGGACGTCTACCAGGAGCGCAGCTAAGGCGCGTGAAAGCGTTGCCTGGCGGGCTTTAGGCTGTGGCGAGCGGTTTGCCCGCGGGCCCCGGTTTCACCGGTACGTCCAGTTTTACCGGCGCTTGAACCGGGGTTTCGACGTGGCGGATCTCCAGGGCCTCCGGGTCCAGCAGCTTGCGGGTGCCGGTCCGGGCGTCCAGGATCCAGAAGAGTTCAAGGGCCGGGACGACGTCGGTCACCCGGCCTTTGTGGAAGAGCCTGCCCCGGTGCCACGCCTCGATTTCGTCCCCGATGCGGAGCTGGGCCGTACGTATTCCTTGTGCCTCCATAATGGGCTGCCTCCTGCTGTTGTATCCCCGTAAGCACAGCTTGCCGTGGACAGGTTGCCGGAGTGTTTCCGCGCGGTGTTTTTTCTGTGTCACCCGGTGGCGGGCTGTCCGTCAGAAGCTTGTTCGCGTATCCGTGTCCTGAAGGTTCGGACGTGCGGACAAGCTTCTGATCCGTCGCAGGACAGCGCGGGGCTGTCAGTCCTCCACGGGGAACGCGACCGCTTCGCCCACAACCCGCAGGCACAGCTCCATGCCGGGCCGGGCGATCGAGGCGTTCCAGTGCCGGATGGTGATCACTTCGCCGCCGCCGGGGTAGCGGTGGTCGGCGTGCCCGGCCACTTCCTTGGGCACGTTCAGTTTCAGCCGGACAGTGGTTTCCGGGCCGAAGTAGTCCGTGTCCACCACAACGCCCCGGATGGGACCGTCCTCGGCGATGCGGATCTGTTCCGGCCGGAGCATGAGCTGCACCCGTCCCTGGGCCGGTGGCCGGCGGACCGGGATGCCGCCCAGCGAACAGGTGGCCAGCGACCCTTCCAGCCACGCGTCCAGGATGACGGCATCGCCAAGGAATTCGGCGGTGGCCCGGTCTGCGGGGCGGGTGTACACCACGAACGGGTTGCCGATCTGGGCGAGCTTGCCGCCGCGCATCACTGCCACCTGGTCAGCGAAGGACAGGGCCTCGGCCTGGTCGTGCGTGACCAGGATGGTGGTGACCCCGGCTTCGGCCAGGACCTTGGCCACGGCGCGCCGGGTGGCCACGCGAAGGCCGGCATCCAGCGCGGAGAAGGGTTCGTCCAGGAGCATCAGCTCCGGTTCGCGCGCCAACGCACGGGCCAGGGCAACACGCTGCTGCTGGCCCCCGGAAAGCTGGTGCGGCCGGCGCTTGGCCATGGATGCGTCCAGGGACACCATTTCCAGGAGTTCCGCCACGCGGGCCGCGACGGCACGGCGGCCACCCTCACGTTTGGCCGGATTGAGGCCGAAGGCGACATTCTGGCCCACGGTCAGGTGCGGGAACAGGGCGCCATCCTGGGCCACATACCCGATCTGCCGTTTGTGGGCCGGCAGCCAGGCGCCCTCACCGGCCACCAGGGTTCCGTTCAGGGAAATGCTCCCGGTGTCCGGGTGTTCAAATCCGGCGATCAGGCGCAGCAGGGTGGTCTTGCCGGAGCCGGACGGGCCCACAATGGCGGTGGTACCGCCCTTGGCCACGGACAGGTTGACGCCCTTCAGGACCGCCTGTGATCCGAAGTTCTTGGTGACGTCCGTGATCTGCAGGTGGCTGTTGGTGGTTGCCGCCACGGAAGGGGCCACCCGGGGCTCGGGCAGCCGGCGGGTCGATGGTGCTGTCACTGTCCGGCTACTTTCTTGGACTGTTGGAAGAGGAGATAGGTCATGGGCGCGGAGAGCAGGATCATCAGCAGGGCGTAGGGTGCGGCGCCCGCGTAATCGATCTCGCTGCTCTTGCTCCAAAACTCGGTGGCCAGGGTTTTGGTGCCGTTGGGGGACAGGAGCAAGGTGGCGGTCAGTTCGTTGGCGATGGCCAGGAACACCAGGGCCGCCCCGCCGGCCGCTGCGGGTGCGGTGAGCCGCAGGGTGACGCGGATGAAGGCCACCAGCGGGGGCTTGCCCAGGGCCTGCGCTGCCTCATCCAGTTCCTTGGGGGCCTGCGCCAGGCCGGCCCGGAGGTTCACCAGTGCCCGGGGGAGGAACAGCAGCACGTACGCGGCCACCAGCACCCCTGCCGTCTGGTAGATCCCGGGCATCACGCGGATGCTGACCGTGACGAACGCCAGCGCCACCACGATCCCCGGCATGGAACTGGTGACGTAGTTGGACAGTTCCAGGGACTTGCTGAACCAGCCGGGCTTCCGGACCGCAAGGTACGCCATGGGGAAGGCGACCACCACTGTGGCCGCGGCTCCGACGAGCCCGTACCAGAACGTGGCCAGCAGGGCCGGAAGGAACTCGGACGCCGTCCAGATGTCTGCCCCGCCGGCCACGATCCACTTCAGCACGTAGTACAGCGGGAGGCCGAACGCCAGCGCGGTGAGCGCCAGCAGGAAGAGCTGGGCGGGAACCTGGTAGGCGTGCAGCGGCAGCC
Source organism: Pseudarthrobacter phenanthrenivorans (assembly GCF_000813845.1). Lineage (GTDB taxonomy): Bacteria > Actinomycetota > Actinomycetes > Actinomycetales > Micrococcaceae > Arthrobacter > Arthrobacter phenanthrenivorans_B. The sequence goes on along the minus strand of NZ_JWTB01000019.1, from coordinate 54,189 downwards.
GCAGCGCCCTGGCCTGCACCCCGGAACCGATCCGGGCGTAGCGGGCGGTACCACGGCTGCGGACCTCCGCCACCAGCAGGAGCAGGCAGAAGAACACCAGCACGCTGGCCAGCATGTTCCCGGCCGCCCCGTTAAAGGTGGACCGGTACTGGGTCATGATCGCGGTGGTGAAGGTATCGAACCGGATCATGGCGAAGGCACCGTATTCGGCCAGCAGGTGCAGCCCCACCAGCAGGGCGCCGCCCGTCAGGGCAATCCGGAGCTGGGGGAGCACCACCCGGAAGAAGGCCCGCCAGGCGCCCAGCCCCAGCGCGGCGGCAGACTGCTCAATGGCCGGGTCCAGCCGGCTCAGGGTGGCGGCCGCCGGAATGTATACCAGCGGGAAGTAGGACAGGGTGGAAATCAGGATCCCCGAACCCAGGCCGCCCAGCGACGGCACGGCCGAAACCCAGGCGTAGCTGTTGACGAATGCGGGGACGGCCAGCGGTGCGGCCAGCAGCACGGCCCAGACCCGGTGGCCGCGAAGCTTCGTCCGCTCCACCAGCCAGGCCCCTGCCACGCCCAGCAGCAGGCACAGCGGGATGGTGGCAGCCATCAGGAGCAGGGTGTTCACCAGCAGTTCGCCCACGCGGGGCCGCATGATGAGGGCGACGGCGGTATCCCACCCGGTCGCCACCGTCATGTAGGCCACGTACCCCAGCGGGACGAGGGAGAAGAGGGCAATCAGCACCGCCAGCGCGGACACCGCGGAAACGCCGAAAGGCGGGCGGGGGCTGTTGCCCCTGCCCGCCGTCGTCGTGCTCCGCTTGGCGGGAGCCGATAGATCGGTGGTCACGGAATTAGAGGAGTCCGGCCTGGGTCATCAGGTCGGAGACCTTCTGGGAGTTGAGCTTCGCGGCGTCCACCTTGGGTGCCTGCAGGTCCTTGATGGGGACCAGCTTGTCATTGGCCGGCACGTCGGAGCCGATGGCGTATTCGAAGGAGGTTCCGTTCTTCAGGACTTCCTGCCCCTTCTTGCCGGTAATGAACTTCAGGAATGCCTGCGCAGCGTCCGCGTTCTTGGAGGACTTGAGCACACCGCCGCCGGAGACCGACAGGAACGCGCCCGGGTCCTGGTTCTTGAAGTAGTACGGGGCGACGTTCTTGGAGTTCTCGCCCGTCTTGGCCTGGTCACCGTAGTAGTAGTAGTGGTAGATCAGCGCGGCGTCGACTTCGCCGGCGTTGACTGCCTTCATGGCGGTGCTGTTGCCCTTGTAGGCCTTGGAGTTGTCCTTCATGGCCTTGAGCCAGTCCTCGGTCGCGGACTCGCCCTTCAGTTCCAGCAGCGCGGAGACAATGGCCTGGAAGTCGGCGCCGGTGGGCGAGGCGGCCCAGCGGCCCTTCCACTCCGGGTTGGCCAGGTCAAGCATGGACTTGGGCAGCTGGTCCTCGGTGAGCTTGGTCTTGTTGTACACCAGGACGGTGGAGCGGGCGGCGATGCCCGTCCACTTGCCGGTGGACGGCGAGAATTCGGCGGGGACCTGGGCCAGGGTGTCCTTGTTGACGTCGGCGAACAGCCCGGCGTTCTCCACCTGCGTCATGGCGGGGGAGTTCTCGGTGAGGAACACGTCGGCGGGGGACGCCTGGCCTTCCTGGATGATCTGGTTGGACATTTCCGTGTCGTCACCCTGGCGCAGGGTCACCTTGATGCCGGTTTCGGCCGTGAAGGCGTCCACCCATTCCTTGGTGAGGCTTTCGTGCTGGGCGTTATAGACGGTGATCTCGCCCGAGGCGGCACCGTTGGAAGCGGCGGAGGAGCTGTCGCCGGCGGGAGTGCCGCCGCCGCAGGCGGTCAGGCCGAGAGCTGCGGTGGCGGCGAGTGCGATGCCTGCCAGCGCGCTGTTGCGGATCTTCATTGAGGCTGCTTTCGTGGGGAAAAGTCTGCGTGAACCTAAGTCCTGATGGGCACCGGAAGACAGTGCCTATGTTCAGAAACTGTAGGGTAGGCAAACCTAAGCACCAAGCAGGAAAGCGCTTTAAGTGACGAGGTTCACATCAATTACGACACTTTGGCATGACGTAATTGCAGGGCCGTGTCCGCGGTGGGGAAGGCGCGGGCTTGCCGCTACGTGTTCGGGTTGGGGTCATGGACGTCGTGCTCGCCGATGTCCGCCGCGCCCAGGAGCCCTTCCGCCGGTGCGTCTTCGGACGGATGGACCCTGACGCTCAGCTCGGGATGGTGCAGGTCCAGGGCCGGGCGCTCCGAACGGATCCGGGGCAGGGACGTGAAGTTGTGGCGCGGCGGCGGGCAGGACGTGGCCCACTCGAGCGAGGCGCCGAAGCCCCAGGGGTCGTCCACCGTGACCTTCTTCCCGGCCCGCCAGGTGATGTAGACGTTCCAGAAGAACGGGATCAGCGAGGCGCCCAGGAGGTAGGACCCCACGGTGGAGAACTGGTTCATCCAGGTGAAGTTGTCCTCCGGCATGTAGTCCGCATACCGGCGGGGCATGCCCAGGACGCCCAGCCAGTGCTGGATCAGGAACGTGGCGTGGAAGCCCAGGAAGAGCATCCAGAAGTGGATCTTGCCCAGGCGCTCGTTGAGCATGGTCCCCGTGAACTTGGGCCACCAGAAGTAGAAGCCGGCGAACATGGCGAACACCACGGTGCCGAAAACCACGTAGTGGAAATGCGCCACCACAAAGTAGGAGTCCGATACGTGGAAGTCCATGGGCGGCGAGGCCAGGATGATGCCCGTCAGGCCACCAAAGAGGAAGGTGGCCAGGAACCCCATGCTCCACAGCATGGGGGTCTCGAACGTGAGCGAGCCGCCCCACATCGTGCCGATCCAGTTGAAGAACTTCACGCCGGTGGGAACTGCGATGAGCATGGTCATGAACGCGAAGAACGGCAGGAACACCGCGCCCGTGACGTACATGTGGTGCGCCCACACCGTGACGGACAGGGCCGCAATGGCGATCGTGGCGTACACGATGCCCTTGTAGCCGAACAGGGGCTTGCGGCTGAAGACCGGGAAGATCTCCGAGACGATGCCGAAGAACGGCAGCGCGATGATGTACACCTCGGGGTGGCCGAAGAACCAGAACAGGTGCTGCCACAGGATGGCGCCCCCGTTGGCAGGATCGAAGATGTGCGCCCCGAACTTCCGGTCGGCGCCCAGCGCGAACAGGGCCGCGGCCAGCGGCGGGAAGGCCATGAGCACCAGGATGGCGGTGACCAGGGTATTCCAGGTGAAGATGGGCATCCGCCACATCGTGAGCCCCGGCGCGCGCATGCAGATGATGGTGGTGATGAAGTTGACTGAGCCCAGGATGGTGCCGAAGCCGGACAGCGCCAGGCCGAAGACCCACAGGTCACCGCCGATGCCGGGGGTGAACGTGGTGTTGGACAGCGGTGCGTAGGCGAACCAGCCGAATGCTGCGGCGCCCTGTGGGGTGATGAAGCCGGACACAGCGATGGTGGAGCCGAACAGGAAGAACCAGAAGGCCAGCGCGTTCAGCCGCGGGAACGCAACGTCCGGGGCGCCGATCTGCAGCGGCATGATCACGTTGGCGAACCCGGCGAACAGCGGGGTGGCGAACATGAGCAGCATGATGGTGCCGTGCATCGTGAACAGCTGGTTGTACTGCTCTTTGGTCTGCAGGATCTGCATGCCGGGCTCGAACAGTTCGGCGCGGATCAGCAGCGCCATCACGCCGCCCGCGCAGAAGAAAATGAAGGACGCGATCAGGTACATGTACCCGATGGTCTTGTGGTCGGTGGAGGTGATCCAGTTGACCACGATGGTGCCCTTGGGCCGCCGGACCACTGCCGGCGCAGCCGTGGCCGCGGTTCCGCCCATTCTCTGCCCTGTGGTGGTCATGGCCTGCCGTCCTTTACTCTGCTGGTTCCGTGACCTGTGGTGCAGGGGCCGACAACGGCTGCCGGTCGAAGTCGGCGCCCAGGTTGCCGGTGTTTCCCTTCGCCTTCAGGTCGGCGATGTGGCTGTCATAGTCCTGCTGGCTGACCACCCGGACCTTGAAAAGCATCTCCGAGTGGTATTCGCCGCAGAGCTCGGCGCACTTGCCCATGTATTCGCCGATACGGTTTGGGGTGATGTTGATGTAGGGGTTGTACTGTTCGTGCCCCGGGTACAGGTCGCGTTTCTGCAGGAAATCGACCACCCAGAAGGAGTGCTGAACATCGCGGGACTGGAGGTGCAGCTCCACTTTCTTCCCGACGGGAAGGTACAGCGTGGGCAGCCGGTCCGGCGCGCCGTAGGCCCCGGTCAGGTGGGCCTGCTGGCCGGCATCCTCGTGGACCTGTTCCTTGACGTAATTGAAATCCCAGGACCACTGCTTGCCGAACACGTCAATCACGACATCGGGGTTGGGGTAGCGTTCGTCGATGGCCCGCTGCTCACGGTCGGTGAAGACGAACAGGACGCCGATAACGATCAGGGGGATGGCCAGGTAGAACACTTCCAGTGGAAGGTTGTAGCTCAGCTGGGCCGGGAATCCCACGGTGTTCTTCCGGCGCCGGTAGGCCACCACGACCCAGATCATCAGGCCCCAGGTGATGACGCCCACAACCAGTGCCGCAATCCAGGAGTTGACCCATAGGTCCGTAATCAGCTCGGTGTTGTTGGTGGTGTCGCGGGCCCCGGGCAGGAATCCGCGGGACACGAGGTCGGAGCAGGAGGTCAGGGCCGGCAGGGCGGCGAGCACCACGGCTGCTGCGGCGACGCGCTGCAGTCTCCGGTTCTTGAACGGTTTTGTACCCATTCCTGGTCCCTCCGGCTGCTCCAGAGACCCAACTGCCTGAGCCCACCACCGGCCTCAGAGCCGACGGGTTGTGTGCCCACAGTAACGCGGCGAGGATGCTATGGGAAGGGGTTTTGGGCGGCCGGACAAGCGGGCTCCGCCGGCGGAGTGGCGGGGGTGGCCGTGGTGTTACCGGCCGGCCCAGACGGACACTGCCCCGGAGTGGCCGGTCACGATGGTTTGGTACACCAGGAAGATTCCGGCCAGGACGCCGACCACCGAGGTGGCAGGGACCAGCCAGCGGGACTCGAGGAGGCCGCGCAGGCCGCGGAAGGCGGGCCGGCGGGTGAGGAGCGACGGGAAGGCGGCGGCGATCTGCACCGCGACAGCCACCAGGAAGAGCACGGTGACGTAGCGCAGGAAGCTTCCCTGGTGGCCGTGCTCCTCGATGAGCTGTGATCTTCCCGTTGCCTTCTCCAGCTGTTCGCCGGCTTCCGCCGTGAGGACGGACAACGGAACAAGCAGCAGGGCCAGGACACCCAGCGGCCATGCCAGGAAGCGCCTGGACCGGCGGATCAGGGCGAAGGCCACCGCTGCAACCCCGGCCAGCGGGCCCAGCACCACCACGCCGTGGATCAACAGGATGTGGGCCGGAAGGCCTGCGATCTCCAGCAAGGGATACTCCGATCAGTGGTGGGCGCTCTGCTGCGTACGGTCAGTGTCGCACGGCCGCAGGGCGAATTACGCCACCCCGGTGGTACCCAGCAGGCTTCCCACCCCGAACGTGAAGGCCATGGCCAGCGCGCCGCCCACCACCAGCCGGATGGTTGCCTTGCGCTTGGAGCTGCCGCCGATCCTGGCGCTGACGGTTCCGGTCAGTGCGAGCGCCAGGATGACGGCAACGAACGTCACCGGGATCCGGGCTTCTGACGGCGGGAAGATGATGGCCAGCATGGGCAGGACGGCGCCGACGGTGAAGGCGATCGCGGAGGCGAACGCGGCATGCCACGGGCTGGCCACTTCCTCCTCGTCGATGTTCAGCTCCGCGGACAGGTGCGCCTTCAATGCATCTTTTGCCGTCAGTTCCTCGGCCACTGTCCGCGCCGTGGCTTCACTGAGCCCCTTGGCCTGGTAGATGTGGGCAAGTTCGGCCAGCTCGCCCTCGGGATCGTCCTGGAGTTCCTGCCGTTCCTTTTCGATCAATGCCCGCTGGCTGTCGCTCTGGCTGCTCACGGAAACGTATTCACCCAGGGCCATGGACACGGCTCCGCCCACGACGGCGGCGGTACCGGCAACCAGGATGGGCGCCAGCTCGTTGGTCACGCCCGCCACACCCACCACGGTTGCCGCTACGGAGACGATGCCGTCATTGGCACCGAGGACTCCGGCGCGCAGCCAGTTCAGGCGCGCTGCCACGCTGCTGTCGTGGGGTTCGTTGTGGCTGAGTTTGAGGGTTTCAGACATGCTGGCAGTAAAGCACCGTAACCGGCCCGGTGCCACGAAGGTTTGCATCCCCTAACCGGGCCCGTCGAGCCGCTTTTCGGACGTGATCCTGGAGCAGCAGACTTTCGGCCCTTGCGGTTCCTGCCGGCAGCGGCGACTCTGGGGGCAATCCAGGCCAAGGAGTTGTCATGGACATCCGTCTCCTCCTGCAGGTGCTGTCCCTGCGGGCGGCAGGACGCCGGCGGGAACAGTGGGATCCCGTTCGCATCGCCGCCTATCAGGAGCAGGCGCTGAAACGGCTGCGCGAGGCAGCATACGCCGGTTCCGCGTTCTACCGCCGGCACCACGCCGGGCTGCGCATGGCGCCCCTGGGTGACCTGCCCCCGGTCAGCAAGGCCGAGCTCATGGACAATTTCGGCGAAGCCGTGACCACCCCGGATTTGAGCCTCGCTGACCTGGAACAGCACCTGCGGGCCCTGACCGAAAGTTCGGGTGATCCCGGCCGGCCGTTCAGGGGGCGGTGGTGGGTGGCGGCCACGGCAGGGACCACGGGCCGCAGCGGTGTCTTTGCCTGGAACCGCTCGGAGTTTGCCTCGGTCCTGGCGTCCTACGCGCGGGCCGGTGACTGGGCCGGGATCTCTCCCAGGCCGGGAAGGCCCATGAGGGTAGCGCTGGTCAGCTCCCGTGTCCCCACCCACCAGTCCGCCGTCGTTGGTGCTTCTGCCAACTCGCGGTTCGTCCCAACGCTTCGCCTGGACGTCACCGCACCCATGGACAGGACGGTGGCAGCGCTCAACCGGTTCCAGCCCAGGGTGCTGGTGGGGTACGCCTCGGCCCTGGCGCCGTTGGTAGCCGAACAGCGGGACGGGCGGCTGCGCATTGCGCCCGAGGGTGTCATGTCGACCTCCGAAGTGCTTACTCCGCAGGCGGCGGCCGGGATGCGGGACGCATGGGGAAGCGCCCCCTTCGACGTCTATGCCGCCACCGAAACGGCGGGGATTGCGTCGCCTTGCCCCTACCGGAACCGGCATGTCTACGAGGACCTGGTGATTGTTGAGCCGGTGGACAGCGCCGGACAGGTGGTCCCTGCCGGATCAACCGGCGCGAAACTGCTGGTTACGGTGCTGTTTTCCCGAACCCTGCCGTTGATCCGCTACGAGATGTCGGACGCGGTCAGGCTGGGAGGGCGCGGCTGTCCCTGCGGGCGGTCCCTCAGGATCCTGGAGGAGGTCGAGGGCCGGGTGGAGGACGTGCTGACGCTGCCCGGCCGGGAAGGTCCCGTGAGGCTTCACCCCCTGGTGTTCCACGATGTGCTGGACGATGTGTCCACCGGCGGGTGGCAGGTCATCCAGGAATCCTGGGGGCTGCGCATCCTTATCGCAGGCCGCACGCCCGGACATTCCCCCGACAATATCCGGGCAGCGGTGGAGACTGCCCTGGCAGCGGCGGGCGCATCCCCGCTCTTGATTGTCGTGGAGCCGGTGGACCGCCTCCAGCGCACGGCCTTGGGCAAGGCACCGTTTGTGCGGGCGCTGCGGAATCAGCGATGAGGGGTGGGAGGGCAGGTGCCCTCCCACCCGACCGTCAGGCGACGGCGGGGTAGCTGCTGAGGATGTAGTCGGCCGCAGCGGGTCCTTTCATCCGAAGGCGGGAATTCCGGATATCCACGCCGCAGCGGAGCATCCCGGCCCGGAAGGCCTGGTCCGGCTTGGGGGTCAGTCCGTGGAGTTCCGCCCAGCTGACGTAAAGGCCGTAGAGGCAGTCGGGGCCGAGAGGGGAATCTCCGGACGGATCGGAGGCTGTTGCTTCAGTCAGGAATTGCTGGAAATGCGAGGCAGACATGGCCAAGGCTCTTTCGCTCTTGCATTATGGGCTGCCGTTCGGCTACAGCAGCGTCTCCCTGAGGCCTTTGCAGAAGGGCCGGGAGGACGGGTCGCAGTGCCCGTCACAGACTCAAATTTACCCGCGGGTAGCCCGGAAGTACAGGTAGTGCCCCCGGAAGCCCGAACTGCTTCCCGCGCAATGCTAAGGGTGCTTATCATGTATTCCCTTGTGGAACGCGGCGCTGGCATCTTCTCCAACGGTGTCTGCAAGGGAGCAAGGGATAGGGGACGACGGCGATGGACACCTACGGCAATGACGGCACCGGCGGCGCCGGGGCAGGCAGGCGCACGTTGGGGATCGAGGAGGAGCTGCTCCTGGTGGATCCGGCCAACGGGGAGGCCGTGCCCAAGGCTGGAGAACTGCTGAACCTTTATGTCCGACCGCTGGAGGCGGCTTCCGGGCCCATCCTGACGGCCGAGTTCCAGCAGGAAATGATCGAGGTGGTGACCCCGCCGCACGCCACCCTCGCAGGACTGCAGCAGGACATCGTGGCCGGGCGGGCCATTGCCCACCAGGCCGCCGGGGATGTGGGGGTCCGGGTGGCCGCGCTGGGCACCTCCCCGCTTCCGGCCAACCCCCACCCGGTACAACTCCGGCGCTTCAAGGCCATGGCCGAGGAATACGGCCTTACGGCGCGCGAACAGCTCACGTGCGGCTGCCATATCCACGTTTCGGTGGAATCTCCGGAGGAAGCCGTGGCCGTGCTGGACCGGATGCGGATCTGGCTGCCCGTGCTCATCGCGCTCAGCGCCAACTCACCCTTCTGGCATGGCCAGGACACCGGCTATGCCAGCTACCGGGCCCAGGTGTGGAACCGCTGGCCCTCCGCCGGGCCGCTGGACATCCTGGGTGGACCGGACGCCTACCACCAGCTGGTGCATGACATGGTGAGCACCGGCGTCGCCCTGGATGAAGGCATGGTCTACTTCGACGCACGCCTCTCCCGGCACTATCCAACCGTGGAGATCCGGGTGGCTGACGTGTGCCTGCGGCCAGAGAACACCGTGCTGCTGGCGGGCATCGCCCGTGGCTTGGTGGAAACCGCCGCAAGGGAGTGGCGGGAGGGCACCGAACCCGTTTCCGTCCCGTCCGCCCTGCTCCGGCTGGCCGGCTGGAAAGCCAGCCGCTGGGGCCTGCGCGGCGAGTTGCTGGATCCGCACACGCACCGCCCGGCGCCCGCGCTCGCCGTCGTCAATGCCTTGCTCAACCACGTGCGCCAGGCGCTGGCGGACATGGGGGACCTGCAGCGCGTGGAGGAACAGGTGGACAGGCTGCTCGCCGAAGGCACCGGCGCGGTCCGGCAAATGGAGGTGCTTCACCGCACGGGGGACCTGGAACGGGTGGTGGCGGACGCGGCGGACTGCACGGTTTCCGCGTCCCAGGCCTGGTAGTCCCAGGCCTAGTAGGTGGTGGCGTTGGGAATGATCAGCGGCGGCCGCGGCGCCTGATTGAAGTCGAAGGCGTTGGTGAGGTCGCCCAGGAGCGGGTTGTTTTCGCGGACATCCGGGCGGTTGTCAGGCCGGCCGTCGGTGGCGGGATCGATCCGTTCACCGCCGAGGAAATCGTCCTCGATGAACTTGAAGTAGGCGTCCTGGCTCAGGACCTGGTGGTCGATATACCCCTTCTTCGCGTAGGGGCTGATGACGAGGGCAGGAACCCGCAGGCCGTAGCCGTTGTTGTCCACCTCGGGCGGCTGGACATGGTCATAAAACCCGCCCCAGTCGTCCCAGTTCAGGAAGATGGCCGTGCTGTTCCAGTCCGGGCCGCTCATGATGGCGTTGACCAGCCCGGCAACGTACTGTTGGCCGGTGCTGATCTTGGCCGGCGGATGTTCGCTGACCTCATCGGTGGGTGCCACCCAGGTGACGGCGGGCAGCCTGCCCTGCCGGGCGTCGTCGTACAGGCCGCTCAGGGGTTTGATGTTGCCCTGCTCGCCGTCCTCGGTGACGGTGTCGAAGTACGGCAGCGGGTTCCACCGGCCCGGCGTTTCGGCGTCCTGTTTCACGGGGGCGCAGGTGGCGGCGTCGTTCCGGCAGTCCGGTTCAGTGCCGCCGAACACGTAGTAGGCCCAGGACACGGAGTGCTTGTGGAGCAGGTAGGTCAGGTCGGTCCAGGAGTAGTTGGGCCCTTTCAGGGTTTTCGCCGCTTCGGCCAGCTTGTCCTTCAGGGTGGCCGGAAGGTCTGCGGCCTGGACCGCGCCCTTGCAGGCGGCGTAGGAATCGGTGCGCTTGCAGCCGGCCGAGACCACCTGGCTTGTCTGGGCGGCCAGGTCCGGGCCAAGGCCCGCGGCCTGGAGGGCGTCCCGGCATGGCTGCGGGTCCGGGTTGGGCTGGCATCTGCCGATCAGGCTTTCCTCGAATTCTGCCTTCTCGGGTTCATTTTCAACGCCGTCCAGCGCGTTGATGCACGACGACGGGTCTCCCGTCCTGGAGCACTTTGCGGACCATTCCGAGACCATGTACAGGTGCGCCTGGAGGCTTCCGGCGGCGGCGGAGGTGAACATGTGGTCCTGCAGGACAAAGTTGTCGGCGTAGGTCCAATAGGTGGGCAGCTGGTTCCGGTCGTGGTACCCCATGACGTCGGTGCGTCGAGTCTTGTACTTGCAGTCGGTGGCATCCGGCTGGCAGTGCGCGATGCCCTTCTCCGCCTGGGCAACAAATCCGTCCATCGCCCCGTTGTTGATGTCTGCGGTGGCGTCTGCCGGGCTGTGCGGGCCGCCGGCGTTGCTGTCCGACGGGTCCAGGAAGGGTGAAACACAGCCTCCCCTCCCCGGCGCAGGAAGGCAGGCCACCGGCTTGCCGTCCTTCATGGGAATGCCTTCGGCGCCCGGGTAGGTGCCGAAGTAGCTGTCGAAGGACCGGTTCTCCTGGGTGATGATCACCACGTGCTTGATCTTGGCAATCCCGGCGTCCCCGGGCCAGATCCGCGGAATAGCGACGGCGAGAACCACCAGGGCCACCACCGTCACCGAGGCCGCGAGGACGGTCCGACGCCGCAGCATTCCGGGCAGCCGCACCTCAGGACCCCGACCGGAAGACGTCATCGCCGAAGGTTTTCACACCCGGCTCGCCGGCCAGCCCAAGCCGCGGGAGCTGGAAGAGATCCTCGATGGTGGCCAGCAGGCTGTAGTGGTTGTAGGGCCGTTCCGACGTGGCCCCGGCGTTGCTGAACGGGGACAGGACCAGCGCGCCCACCTTGCCCCCGGCGGCACCGCCTGCGGGGCTCCCGGAGTCTCCCTGGGCCGGCCCTGCGGTGCCGCCCTCGGTCTCGTCGAAGGTGATGACCAGCATGCCGTCCTGCTGGTACGCGGGGGACGACAGGATGGCGGGGATGTGGTCCTGGAGCCACGCGTCCGCAGCTTCCAGGCCCCCGCGGGTACCGTCGGCGCAGGTGGCGTCGTGTCCGTCGTGGCAGAGGTTGGGTGTGATGTAGGAAAGGTTCGGGGTGGTGCCGACGGACTGCAGGTCATCCGCGAGTTCCGAAAGGTTCACCACGTCTTTGTCGCAGTCCGGGGAATCGGTGATGGACTGGAAGTAGACGAAGGGGTCGTGGTGGGTGGAGTACATGTCATCCGCCGTGGCCCGGATATGGTTGTCGGGCTCACCGAGGGCCGGGTGTTCGCACGGCTGCTGCATGTCCTCCATGTAGCCCTTCCACGTCCTGCCCTGGGCGGTCAGCTGCCCCGCCAGGGTCTGGGCCTGGTCAGGGTAGACGCAGCCCGTTCCCTGCAGGGTGCCCGTCCCGTCGGTGCCCGTGGCGTTGAACCGGGTATAGGTGCGGCAGTCCTGCTCCGTGTTGTCGTTGGGCCGCTGCCCGGAAATCTGCGCCAGGTAGTTGGGCAGGGAATTGTGGGCGATGCCGTAGTAGTTCTCCAGCAGCACCCCCTGCTTCCGGAGTGTTCCGGACAGGTAAGGGGCTGAGGAGTTGTCACCCCACACGGAGTCGTAGCTCTTGTTCTCCAGGTTGATGACGAAGATGTGGCCGGGGCGCCCGGCGGCATCCGCCGGGGCCAGGTTGGGCGTCACGCCGCCACCCGGGCTTGGGGCGGCACCGGAAGCACCGCCGGGTGCTGCGCCGGACGCGTTGCCAGGGGGCGGGGCGGCGGGGCTTTGGGCGGGGGCCGTGGGCCGCGCCTGGGCAGGTGCGGCCGGACTGGACTGGCAGGCTGCCAGCGAGGGGATCAGCAGCAGGGGCAGCAGGAGTAAACAGGGCCCGTGCCACCGGCGGCCTCTGGATCGGGGAGCTGAACCTGCCTTCATGCCCGGCCTCTTTTGTTCGTCGCTGATGATCCTGCCGGCCGGCCTCTGGATGAGTCCCGGCCGGCAGGTGGTCGCACCCCAGCGATGCCGCCACTCTCGCATACAGACGCCACTTTTTGCAGGGGCAATAGCTGTGAATTGGCCGTGAATCGGAGCGCGGCCACGCAGGGATCCCGCCTAGGTCTTTCTGCCCTAGAAGGCGCCGGGCGGCAGGCGTTGACTTGGACTGCGGGCGGAAAACGCCCTCCGGGAACGGAAAGCGCAAGGCTTGCCGCCCGGAAGTGAAAGGAAGAAACAGTGAAAAAGTGGTATCGGTGGCAGGACTACGTAACGGTCGCCGCCGGTCTCTTCACCGCGATTGCGGTCCTGTGGACGCGGCAGCAGAACATGTCCACCACGTTCATGCTCCTCTTCGGCGGACTCCTGATCATCAGCGGCATCATCAACCTGGCCATGCCCGGCACACCGGTCATGGAATACGCCCAGGCCGTCCTTGCCGCCCTGCTGGTCCTCTCGCCGTGGCTGGGCTCCTACACCGGCGCAACCGGCGCCGCGTGGACATCCTGGATCGCGGGGGCAGTTGCGCTGGTGGTCACCGCCGTGGCCATCAAGCCGAGCACTGACGCCCACCGCAATCTCCGGATTTCGCACTAGCGGAGGCATCCGCCATGACCGAAGTACTGCGGTATGAAGTCGGTTCCGGGACCGTGCTCGTTGAAGCTGCCGACGGCAGCTACGGGGTGGATCATCCCGCCCGCAACGAACAGGGGATCCTGGATACGGGCAGGCGGCTGGAAGATGCACTCGCCAGCGTCCGCCCGGCCGCGCGGGCCGCAGTGGAGGCCATGGCGGAGCTGACCCCCGAAAAGATCGAAATCGAATTCGGCGTGAAACTCGCGGGGGACGCAGGGGCAGTGATCGCCAAAAGCAGTTCCGACGCCCATTTCGTCCTCCGCATGTCCTGGACCCCGGCGGCGGCAGAGCTTCCCGGGGACGAAACCGCACACAGTGGGTGAGGGGCGTGGCTGCGTTTCATGACAGGTTCGACGCCGGCCGGCGGCTGGGCAAACGGCTCGCCGGCCTGCGCGGACAGCATGTTGTGGTGCTGGGCCTGCCCCGGGGCGGCGTCCCGGTGGCATTCGAGGTGGCCAGGGCCCTCGATGCGCCGCTTGATGTAATTGTGGTGCGGAAACTCGGCGTCCCGTTCCAGCCCGAAGTGGCCATGGGGGCCATCGGCGAGGGCAACGTCCGTGTCCTGGATCCACGCACCATCAGTGTGGCCCGCGTGTCGCAGGAGGACCTGCGCCAGGTCGAACAGCAGGAACGGGCCGTCCTGGAAAGCAGGGAGGCCCGGCTCCGCAAGGGCCGGCACCCGGTGGACCTCACCGGCCGGACCGTGGTCATCGTCGATGACGGCATCGCCACCGGTTCCACGGCCAGGGTGGCATGCCAGGTGGCCCGGCAACTGGGGGCCGCAAAAGTGATTCTTGCCGTTCCGGTTGCGCCCGCCCGCGCCGTGGTGGAACTGAAGGAACCGGACGACGTCGTCTGCCTGCTCTCACCGCAGGACTTCAAAGCGGTGGGCTATTACTACCACGACTTCTCGCCCACGGATGACCGCGAGGTGGTGCAGCTGCTTGATGCCGCTGCCTCCGCAGCGCACCACACCGGCGGGGGAGGTGCGGACGGGAGCCTGCAGGAGGACCTGGAAATACCTGTGGCAGGGGTGGCTCTGCGTGCCAACCTGCACCTGCCGCCCAGATGTGACGGCACCGTCCTCTTTGCCCATGGCAGCGGCAGCAGCCGGCACAGCCCGCGCAACCGGTTCGTCGCTTCGGTCCTGCACGGAGCCGGCCTGGGGACACTGCTCCTTGACCTGCTCACGCCGGAAGAGGAAGTCAACCGGGCCAACGTATTCGACATCGGCCTGCTGGCCCAGCGGCTTTCCTCGGCTACCCACTGGCTGGAAGCACGGCACGACGGGTCCCTGGGACGGGTGGGCTACTTCGGTGCCAGCACCGGAGCGGGTGCCGCCCTGTGGGCCGCAGCCGAAACCGGGGCGCAGGTTGCCGCCGTCGTCTCCCGCGGCGGCCGGCCGGACCTGGCCGGACCACGGCTCGCCGCCGTGAGGGCCCCCACCCTCCTGATCGTGGGCGGCGCGGACACCCAGGTGCTTGCCCTCAACCGGCAGGCCATGGCAAGCATGCAGGCCCCCACCCGGCTGGAAATCGTCCCCGGAGCAACGCATCTTTTCGAGGAGCCGGGGACCCTGGCCATGGCGGCCAGCCTTGCCACCGACTGGTTCCGGCACTACCTCCTCCCGTCCCCGGTGGGACGGTCCGTTCCGGAGGCCACGCCATGGACCAGAGACTCACCGTGACCGCCGGGGCCGCGCCCACGCGCTGGCCTGCCATCACCAAGGACGTGGCGGCGCTCCCGGTCCAGCCGCACCTGCTGGATTACGGTGCGGCGTGCCGGGACTTCACCTGGGACCAGGCGCGGCGGGCCCTCGCGGGGCTGCCTGGCGGCCGGGGGCTGAACATCGCCTATGAGGCCGTGGACCGCCATGTGGCCGAAGGCCGGGGAGGCGCGGAGGCGCTGCGTTTTGTGGGGGCCGACGGCGGCACCCGCTCCCTGAGCTACGGGGACCTTGCGGAGCAGTCCGGCAGGTTCGCGGCAGCGCTGCGGGCACTGGGGGTGGGTCGCGGCGAACGGGTGTTCTCCCTCCTTGGCCGCAGCCCGGAGCTCTACGTTGCGGTCCTGGGTACGTTCCGGAACGGCAGCGTCTTCTGCCCGCTCTTTTCCGCCTTCGGCCCCGAACCGGTGCGGCAGCGCCTGCACCTCGGGACCGGCCGGGTGCTGGTGACCAGCAAGGCGCTCTACCGCAAAAAGGTGGCACCCGTGCGGGACGCACTGCCAGAACTCCGCCATGTCCTGCTGGTGGACGCGGACGGCAGCCCCGAACCGGGAACCCTGGACCTGGCCCAACTCCTGGCGCAGTCACCCCGGCCGGACGGGAGGGAGCCAGGGGCGGACATCGCGGACACGCAACCGGAGGACATGGCCCTGCTGCACTTCACCAGCGGCACCACCGGCACGCCGAAAGGCGCCATCCATGTGCACGACGCCGTGGCCGCCCACTACGCCACCGGCCGCTTCGCCCTTGACCTGCACCCCGGCGACATCTACTGGTGCACCGCCGACCCCGGCTGGGTGACGGGCATGTCCTATGGCATCATCGCCCCGCTGGTCCACGGGGTCACCGCGATCGTGGACGAAGAGGAACTGGATGCTGACCGCTGGTACCGCATCCTCGCCGAGCAGCACGTCACCGTCTGGTACACCGCCCCCACGGCCCTGCGGATGCTGATGAAGGCAGGTGCGGAGCGCGCCGCCGGCCATGACCTGTCCGCGCTGCGCTTCATCGCCAGCGTGGGGGAGCCGCTGAATCCCGAGGCAGTGGTGTGGGGCCGGGACGTCCTGGGCCTGCCGGTGCATGACAACTGGTGGCAGACCGAGACCGGCGGCATCATGATCGCCAACTATCCGGCCATGGACATCCGCCCCGGCTCCATGGGCCGCCCGCTGCCCGGCATCGAGGCGGCCCTGGTGGCCCGCGACGCGGACGGCAAAGCCATCGTCACGGACGGCCAGGCCGTTTTGGTCACCGAACCGGACACCATGGGCGAACTGGCCCTGCGCCCCGGCTGGCCGTCCATGTTCCGCGGCTACCTCAATGAGGACGAGCGGTACCGGCGCTGCTTCGCCGGCGACTGGTACCTGACCGGCGACCTGGCAAAGCGCGACGGCGACGGCTACTTCTGGTTCGTTGGCCGCGGCGACGACGTGATCAAGTCATCCGGCCACCTGATCGGTCCCTTCGAAGTGGAAAGCTGCCTCATGGAGCACCCGGCCGTGGCAGAGGCCGGCGTGATCGGGGTCCCCGATCCGGTGGCCGGGGAAGTGGTCAAGGCGTTCGTGGAGCTGAAGCCCGGCCATGAACCCAGCCCGGACCTCCAGCTGGAAATCATCGGCTTCGCACGGAAACGCCTGGGCGCCGCCGTCGCTCCCCGGCTCCTCGAATTCACCACCGCCCTGCCCAAGACCCGCAGCGGCAAGATCCTCCGGCGGCTCCTGAAATCCCGCGAGCTCGGGCTGCCGGAGGGCGACACGTCCACGCTGGAAACACCGGCGGCCCCGGCAGCGGAACTGAGGAACCGGCCATGAGCACAAGCAGGAACCGGCCATGAGCACCCTGAAGAACCAGCGCGTCCCCGATCCGGAGCACGGACTGCACCTGCTGCGGCAGATGCTGCGCGTACGCCGGCTGGAGGAGAAGTGCATCGAGCTGTACAGCGCCGCCAAGATCCGCGGCTTCCTGCACGTCTACATCGGCGAGGAGGCCGTGGCGGCTGGGATCATGGAAACCCTGGAACCGGAGGACGCCGTGGTTGCCACCTACCGCGAACACGGGCACGCGCTCCTGCGGGGCGTCTCGGCCGGGGCCATCCTCGCTGAAATGTACGGCCATGCCGAGGGCTGCTGCCGGGGCCGCGGCGGTTCCATGCACCTCTTCGACGCCGCCACCCGCTTCTACGGCGGCAACGCGATCGTGGCCGGCGGGCTGCCGCTCGCCGTCGGCCTGGCGCTCGCGGACCGGATGGCCGGGCGGCAGCGGGTGACGGTCTGCTTCTTCGGCGAAGGGGCCGTGGCCGAAGGCGAGTTCCACGAGAGCATGAACCTGGCCGCGCTGTGGCAGCTGCCGGTGCTGTTCTGCTGCGAGAACAACCTCTACGCCATGGGCACTGCGCTGGGCCGCTCCGAATCACAGACGGACATCGCACTGAAGGCTGCCGGCTACGAGATTCCCGCCTGGGCCGTGGACGGCATGGACGTGTTCGCCGTGGAGGAGGCCGCCCGGCGCGCGGTGGACGCTGTCCGCTCCGGCGGCGGTCCGCACTTCCTGGAACTGCGCACCTACCGCTTCCGCGCCCACTCCATGTTCGACCCGGAGCTGTACCGGGAAAAGACCGAGGTGGCCCAGTGGATGGAACGGGACCCCATCAGCCTGCTGCAGGGTGCCTTGGAGGCGGCGGGGCAGCTGCCGGAGAAGGACTGGACCGATCTCCAGGCCGACGTGGACGCCGAGATCAGCACCGCGGTGGGGTTCGCGGAAAACGGCACACCCGAGCCGGTGTCCGAGCTGACCCGGTTCGTCTACAGCGACCCGGCAGCCGCCGGGGCCAGCGACGGAAAACCAGCGGAAGACGGGGCTGCACGATGAAAACCACCTACCGCGAAGCCATGCGCGCGGCCCTCCGCGACGCGATGCAGCGCGACGAACGCGTGTTCCTCATGGGCGAGGACGTGGGCCGGTACGGCGGCAGCTTCGCCGTGAGCCTGGGCCTGCTGGAGGAGTTCGGGCCGGAACGGATCCGCGATACCCCGCTGTCCGAATCCGGATTCGTGGGCGCAGGCATCGGCGCGGCGCTGGGCGGGATGCGTCCCGTCGTCGAAATCATGACCGTCAACTTCAGCCTGCTGGCGCTGGACCAGATCATCAACAACGCCGCCACCCTGCTGCACATGTCCGGCGGGCAGTTCAACGTCCCCATCGTCATCCGGATGACCACCGGTGCCGGCCGGCAGTTGGGGGCCCAGCACTCGCACAGCCTGGAGGGCTGGTACGCCCACATCCCGGGCCTGCGCATCCTGGCCCCCGCCACCCTTGCCGACGCCCGCGGCATGCTCTGGACCGCGCTGCAGAACCCGGACCCGGTGCTGATTTTCGAGCACGGCTCGCTGTACAACGTGGCCGGGGAGCTCGACGACGACGCCGGCGCCGTGGACATCGACAAGGCAGCACTGGTACGGGAAGGGGACGACCTGACGCTCATCACCTACGGCGGAACCCTGCCCATGGTGCTGGACGCCGCGGGCCGGCTGGCAGGGGAGGGCATCGGGGCCGATGTCATCGACCTGCGGAGCCTCCGCCCCCTGGACGCCCACACCATCCTGGACAGCGTTGCCAGGACGCACCGGGCCGTGGTGGTGGACGAGGGCTGGCGCAGCGGCAGCATCTCGGCCGAGATCGCCGCCCGGATTGCGGAGCAGGCCTTCTACGACCTGGACGCCCCGGTGGAGCGCGTGTGCAGCCTGGAGGTGCCCGTCCCGTACGCCAAGCACCTGGAACAGGCCGCGCTGCCATCGGTGGACAGGATCATGGCCGCCGCGCGAAGGGCCGTGGGTGCCCGTGGCTGAGTTCCGGATGCCGTCCCTGGGCGCGGACATGGAGCACGGCAAAGTGGTGGAGTGGCTGGTCAAGCCCGGGGACTACATTCATAAGGGCGACCTGGTGGCGGCCGTGGACACGGACAAGACCGTGATGGACATCGAGTCGTTCCAGGAAGGCGTGGTGGCCGAGTTCCTGGTGGACATCGGCGACACCGTGGAGGTGGGCACGCCCATCGCACGGATCACCGCCACCCCCGCCGAACTCCCGCCAGCCCAACCCCCGCCCTCAGGATCCCAGCCCGTCGGATCCCAGCCCGCCGGGCGCGGGCACAAGGAGCCGGGCGCAAAGGTCCCGCCGCCGGTCCGGCACCTGGCGCACACCCTGGGGGTCGACGTAGGGCGCATCAGCGGGAGCGGCATGGACGGCGAGGTGACCAGGGCCGACGTCGAACGCGCCGCAGCTCGGTCCGCCGCCCACGCGGAGGAGGACAAAGCGGTGCAGCCGGAAGAGCCTGCCGCAGCTGGGCCGGCCGAAACGCGCCGCGTTCGGTCCTCGCCGCTGGCCCGGCGGCTGGCCGCCGAGCTCGGCGTGGACCTGGCCGGGATCGCCGGCACCGGCCCGGGCGGCGCGGTGACGGAGGATGACGTGCTCTCCGCCGTCCCGCCCAGGGAACGGGCAGCCGCCACAACGGGCGCGGAGGCACCGGCGGAAGCACCGCCGTCGGAAATCCCCGTCGCCGAACCGCCGCGCGAAACCCCGGAAGAGGCGCCGGCGCGGAAACGCACGACGGCGGCCGGCAGCAAAGCGGAGAGCCTGCGGCAGGCGATCGGCGCGCTGATGTCCCGGTCCAAGAAGGACATTCCGCACTACTACCTGTCCACCACCCTGGACCTGGCGGCGGCGATGGCCTGGATGCAGGCCGCGAACCGGCAGCGGCCGGTCTCGTCCCGCTTGGTGCCGTCGGCCCTGTTGCTGAAGGCGACCGCGCTCGCGGCCCGGGACGTGCCGGACATGAACGGCTTCTTCACCAAGGGCTCCTTCCAGCCCAGCAGCGCCGTGCACCTGGGCGTGGCGGTGGCACTGCGGCACGGCGGCCTGGTGGCCCCGGCCCTGCATGACGCCGACACCCTCAGCCTGGACCAACTCATGGACCAGCTGCGCGACCTGGTCGGCCGCGCCCGGGCCGGCCGGCTGCAGCGCGCGGAGATGGCGGACCCCACCCTCACCGTGACCAACCTGGGCGACCTCGGCGTCGAAAGCGTCTACGGGGTGATCTACCCGCCGCAGGTGGCCATGGTGGGCTTCGGCAAGGTCCTGGAGCAGCCGTGGGCGCACAACGGGATGCTCGGCATCCGGCATGCGGCCATCGCCACGCTTTCCGCGGACCACCGGGTGAGCGACGGGCTGCGCGGGGGCCGGTTCCTGGCCCGCATCGACGAACTGCTGCAGGCACCGGACAAGCTGTGAAACGTGGAAGCGAGGAGGACCCGTGAACCAACAGGACGCACGCCAGGCGGTGGAGACCGCGATCGGGAAAGTAGCCCCCGACGTCGAGCCCGAGGACCTGGAAGGCAGCGCCAGGCTCCGACAGGACCTGGAACTGGACTCGCTGGATTTCCTCCGCCTCGTGGAGGTCATTGCGGAGGCGACGGGGGTGGACATTCCGGAGGCCGACTATCCCGCGGTGGCCACCGTGGACGGCCTGGTCACGTACCTCGCCGGGCACGGATGACGTCCAGTCCTATGCAGCCGCGTGGTCGTCGCCGCGCATCCTGACAGCAACCACAACGCCGGAAGCCGCGGTGAGGACCGCGACGGCGGCAATGGCGGCGGGGATCCCGTACAGGTCGGCGAGGACGCCGGACAGGAGGGCGCCGACGGCGAATCCGCCGTCGCGCCACAGCCGGTAGACCCCTACGGAGCGGGCCCGCCAGGCAGGGTGGGCCACGTCGCCGACCGCGGCCAGCAAGGTGGGGTACACCATGGCCGTGCCAAGGCCCAGGACGACGGCGGCGGCGAGCCATGGTCCGAAGCTGTGCGACGAGGCGGTCATCACCAGGGCTGCGGCCTGGACCAGCATGCCGGCCGCGATCAACCATTTGCGGCCCCACCGGTCGGACGCGGCGCCGGTGGCCAGCTGGGCGGCGCCCCACGCGGCCGGGTAGGCGGCGGCAAGGATGCCGATCTGGCCAAGGTCCAGCCCGGCGCCGGCGAACAGGACGGGGAAGAGGCCCCAGGCCAGGCCGTCGTTGAGGTTGTTGACCAGGCCGGCCTGGCTGGCGGCGGAGAGCGAGCGGTCCCTGAAGCTGGTCAGGGTGAACACCTGGCCTGTGGTGAGCCCGGCATGGGCGTTGCCGTGCCCGTTGCCGTGCCCGGACGCCTCGGTCCTGGCGTGGTGGTGTGTTTCCCGGACGGTCAGCACTGTCAGTCCCAGGCCGAGTGCGATGTAGGCGGCGCCCAGGAGGAACGGTGCGGGGCGGAGGCCGTAGGCGGTGGCCAGGTAGCCGGTGGCCAGCGCCGTCACTGCCACGCCGAGGTAGCCCGCTGCTTCGTTGAAGCCCATGGCCAGGCCCCGCTGCCGGGGGCCCACCAGGTCCATTTTCATGATCACGGCCGTGGACCAGGTGAGGCCCTGGCTGATGCCCAGGAGCACGTTGGCGGCAACCACCCAGCCCCAGGACGGGGCGGCAATGAGCAGCACCGGGACCGGTACCGCGGCCAGCCAGCCGGCGATGAGTACCGGTTTCCGGCCGTACCGGTCCGAGAGCGTGCCGGCGAAGTAGTTCATTGCGGCCTTGGACAGGCCGAAGGCGAGGATGTAGGTCAGCGCGCTGGAGTACAGGTCCAGGTGGAATTCCTGGGATGCGAGCAGGGGCAGGACGGTGCGCTCCTGGCCAAGCGTGCCGCCCACCAGGGCGTTGACGGCGACCAGGAGCATGAACTGCGCCAGGTTCCGGCGCAGGCCCAGCACCGCACCGGCTGGGACCGGCGTCCGGGGCGTGGCGGGCATGTGTGCTTCTTTCGGTAGGCGGAAGGTGGCCCGGGCGTGCGGGGGCACGCCCGGGCCGGAATCCCGGGCTGGAGGGGGGACCTGCCCGGGCGGTCTGGGGTGGGCCTTGCTAGGCTGCGGGGACGCTGTTCCGCCAGGCGTTCCAGGCGGCGTAGCTGCCGTCCAGTTCGACGACGTCGTACCCGGCCCTGCGCAGGGCGCTGGCGGCGACGGAGTTCCGGACGCCTGACTGGCAGTAGGTCACGATCGTGCCGCCGGCAGGGAGTTCGTCCAGGTGCCACATGACCCGGCCACCGCTGAGCTGGTACGAGCCGGGAATGTGGCCGGCCTTGTGCTCGGTCTTGTTGCGGACGTCCAGGACCATGGCGGCATCGAAACCGTCGAGGTCCTCCGGCTTGACCAGCTTCGGCGTGAAGGTGGGCAGCCCCTCGATGCCGGTCAGGTAGCCGGCCACGTTGTCGATGCCCACGCGGACCAGGTGGTCCCACATGTCCTGGGCCTGGTCCTGGTCCTTGGCCAGGAGCACCAGCGGGTTCTTGTCGGTTTCCGGGTTGACCACCCAGGCGCCGTAGCTGGCCACGGACTTGCCGGCCGGGACGTTCAGGGACCGGGCCACGGTGCCATGGTGGACGTCATCGTTGGAGCGGGTGTCGATGAAGGTCAGGGTGTCCTCTGCCAGGCCCTGGGCCACGGCGGCGGTGTCCAGTTCCTGCAGCGGGGCAGGCCCGCCCATGACCGCCGGACCTACACGGTTTTCCCGCTTCATGCGGCCGAAGTAGGCGTGCGCGTCGGGCTGGCCATCGAGGAGTTCGTCGATGAAGCCCCGTTCGTCGTTGGCGGCCAGGTAAGGGCCCCACCAGGCGTAGAGGCGTTCGTAGCCCACTGTGGAGGACGGGATGGCACCCAGGGCCTTGCCGCAGGCGCTGCCGGCGCCGTGGGCGGGGTGGACCTGGACGTAGTCCGGCAGGGTGAGGAACTTGTCGCGGAGGCTGGCGAAGAGCTGCTTGGCACCCTCGAAACGGGTGTCCACGCCGCCGGCGGCTTCGTCCAGCAGGTCGGGCCTGCCCAGGTCGCCGGAGAACACGAAGTCTCCGGAGAGCAGGTAGCCGGGCTGGTCGCTGAACGCACCGTCGGTAACCAGGAAGGACAGGTGCTCCGGGGTGTGGCCCGGGGTGTGGACCGCCTTGATGGTGATGTTGCCCAGGGCGATGGTGTCGCCGTCGTAGAGCCGCTCGCCGTCGAATTCGTACTGCCAGTCCGGCCCGCCTTCACCGGACACGTAGATCTTCGCTCCGGTGGCCGCGGCCAGTTCCCGGGTGCCGGAGAGGTAGTCGGCATGGATGTGGGTTTCGGTGACGGCCACGATCTTCATGCCGTTCCTGGCGGCCAGGTCCTGGTAGACGGCGATGTCGCGCCGGCCGTCCACCACGATTGCTTCGCCCTTGGCCTGGCAGCCGATCAGGTAGCTGGCCTGGGCGAGGTCTTCGTCGTAAATGCGCTCGATAAGCATGTGCTGCTCTCCTTCGGAAAAGGGGGTTGGGACGTTGTTCTACGTTGAGTATAGATACCCCCGGGGGTATCCCGCAACGAGGGGTATGCCACTGGTGCGGACCAGTTGGTCAGGCGTGCCGCCGGCCGGCCTCGGCGCGGAGCTTGTCCATGTCCAGGTTCTTTACGGCCTGGATCACTTCCTCCAGGCCGGTGGCGTTGAGTGCTCCGGGCTGGGAAAAGACGAGGGTCTTGTCCTTGAAGGCCATCAGGGTGGGGATGGAGGTGATGTTCGCTGCGGCGGCGAGGCCCTGTTCGGCTTCGGTGTCCACTTTGGCGAAGGTGATGTCCGGGTGGCGTTCCGCTGCGGCGCCGTAGGTGGGTGCGAACATGCGGCACGGGCCGCACCAGGCTGCCCAGAAGTCAACGAAGACGATGTCGTTGTCTTCCACGGTCCGGGCGAAGGTTTGCTGGGTGATGTCGATGGGTGCCATGGTCTGTCGTGTCCTTTCGGGCGGGAGTTCTTGAGTGCCCTGCGGCAGGGCCTAGGTGGTGGGGAGTCCGGCGCGGGTCCAGGCCGCCATGCCGCCGGCCATGGTGTCCGCCTTGTAGCCAGCGCCGTTCAGGGCGTCCGCGACGGCGGCGCTGCGGTTGCCGCTGCGGCAGACGGCGATGACGGGGACAGCCGGGTCCAGCTCGCCCAGGCGGGCCTGCAGCTGGCCCATGGGGATATGGAGGGCGCCCGGGATCATGCCTTCGGCGACCTCGAAGTCCTCGCGGACGTCAAGGATGCGGGCGGTGGAGCGGCGCTGGTTGGTTTCGGTGATGGTGATTTCAGCCATGGTGGTTTCTCCTTCGAAGTGGTGTTCGGCTGGTGGTGCTGAAATCGGCTAGCGGACGGGTTCGCCGGCCTGGCGCCAGGCGGCCATGCCGCCGCGCACCGAGTAGGCGTCATACCCCTTGCCGGCCAGGAGCCGGGCTGCCGAGGCGGAGCGGACGCCGGAGGCGCAGACGGCGATCACGGGACGGGTCTTCTGGATGCCTGCCGTGCTTGCCTGCAGCCGGTCCAGGGGGACATGTTTGGCCTGCGGCGCCCGGCCGGTCCTCCACTCCTGGGCCGACCTGACGTCGATGAGCATGGCGCCTGAGGACAGGAGCTCCTTGGCCTGAGCCACGGAAATGGTCTTGTAGGGCTTGCTGAAGGCTTTCCTGAGGGAATCGATCAGTCCCATGATGTTCTCCTTTGACGTAACGGGTTGGATGGGTCAGGCGGTGACCGTGCCGGCGGTGACCCATGCCGCAACGGCGAAGATGAGGACCGCGAACGAGATCCTGATGTGCTTGTCATGCAGCCGGCGGGCAAACCGGGCGGCAACTCCCGATCCCACGATCGCCGGGATGGCGAAGGCCAGGGTGGTAGCCCAGTCGATGGTGTAGCCGGCGGCGTGGGCGCTGAATCCGGCCGCGGAGTTGACTACGATGATCGCCAGCGATGTTCCCACCGCCTGCTTCATCCGCAGGCCCAGGAGGATGGTCAGGGCCGGGGTGATGAGGAAGCCGCCGCCCACGCCCAGCAGTCCGGTGAGGAATCCGACCAGCAGGCCGACTCCCACGGCTTTCGGGGCGCAGGACCTGAAGGCCCGGTCCGGCCCGGTGCTGCAGGACCCCTCGCTTTCGCGGGGTTTCATGAGCATCCGGATGCCCGCGGCCACCATGATCACGGCGAAGGCCAGCATCAGGATGTTCGGGTCCAGCAGCTTGCCGAGGGCCGAGCCGGCCCAGGCTGCCGGGATGCCGGCGCCCCCTACCAGGGCGATCACGGGCCAGTTCAGCCCTTCCCGGATCCGTGGGAGCAGGGCCGCCAGCGAGGTGATGCCCACCACCAGCAACGAGGTGGGAATGGCCTGGGCGGGGCTCATGCCGACGCCGTACACGAGCGCCGGAACGGCGATGATGGAGCCGCCGCCGCCCACCACGCCCAGGACGATGCCGACGGCGAGCCCCAGGCCCAGGGCGGGAATCATGCCGCGGAGTCCTCGTCAGCTGCCTGCACGGGGAGCTGCAGGATGGCGCTTTCGCGGGTGGGTTCTTTGGCCGCCTTGTTCCATGGCATGGCCGAGAGGGCCTTGCCCATGGCGCAGGTGTTGGTGGCGGCCGAGAAGGTCAGCCCGGTTCCGATGGCGCCGGCGAGCATGCGGATCCTGGGGGAGACGAACTTGCCGCCCATCAGGCCCAGCATGACCAGTGATCCTGCGGCCATGCGGACCTGGCGTTCCAGGTCCCAGCGGTCCTTGCCTGTGACCACGTCGCCGCCGGCAGCGGCGAAGCCGGGAACGCCGCCGGTGAGGACGTAGGCGGTGTCCAGGCCAACAGTGGCCATCCGCTGGCGGGCCTGCTCGGCGCGGACGCCGGACTGGCAGACCAAGACCACGCGTGAACCCAGCCGGGCGGCGAGCTCGTCGGTGTGCTCGGAGAGCAGCGGAAGCGGCACGTTGTAGGAGCCGCGGATGTGCATGGACTCAAACTCGGCGGCCGAGCGCACGTCGATCACCGTCAGGTCCTGGTGCTCCGTGATCCAGGACTGAAGGGTTTCGGGAGCGAGTGCGGTGACGGCTCTTGCTGTGGAAGGGGAAGTCATTGATGGCCTCTCGGAAGGGGTCAGAGTGGATACCCCACCGAGTATTGCAGATACCCCCCGGGGTACGCAAAACACCCGTGGGGGTATATAGTTGAGCGCAGCACCCATCGATGGAGAATCCCTATGGAATTGAACCCAACCGAACTCACGCCCGTGATCAACCGCCTCAAGCGCGCCCAGGGCCAGCTCGCCGCCGTCACCCGCATGCTGGAGGAAGGCCGGGACTGCAAGGACGTCGTCACCCAGCTGGCGGCCGTCTCCAAGGCCCTGGACCGCGCCGGCTTCGCCATCATCGCCACCGGGTTGGAACAGTGCATTGTCCAGAAGGACGAAACCATGGACCGGAAAGACCTGGAGAAGCTGTTCCTCTCCCTCGCCTGACCGGCGCAGCCGTAGCGCCGGACCTGACGCAACCTTCAAGGAGCATCATGACCTACACCCTGGCCACCACCGTTCCCCTGCCCTGGGCTGAAACGGTGGAGCGAACCCGCGAGGCCCTCGCCGCGCAGGGCTTCGGGATCCTGACGGAAATCAATGTCCGGGCCACCTTCGAAGCCAAGCTCGGCGCCGAAGCCGCGGACGCCGTCGGGGATTACGTCATCCTGGGCGCCTGCAACCCGGCCCTTGCCAGCCGTGCCCTCGCCGCGGAGCCCCAGATGGGCGCCCTGCTGCCGTGCAACGTGGTGGTGCGCCGGAACACCGGCGCCGCCGACACCACGGTTGAGGCCATCGACCCCCAAACCATGGTGCAGCTCAGCGAATCCCCGTCCGTCAAGGACGTGGCGGACGACGCCGGCACGCGCCTGCGCGCGGCCCTCGCCAGCCTGGGCGGCGCAGAAGCATAAGAGGCGCGGCCGCCCCGCAAACGGACCACTCTGGCGACGCGCATGGATATCTGCGACGCGCATACTCGATGGCGCACCGACTATGTGGGTAGCGCTTGGGAATATGCGGGTCGATATGTACTGACCCTGTCGAAATTCACGTCAGCTGCAGGACGAGCCGCGCAGCTCAGGGGGTGACAGACCCTGATCCCACCCGTGCCGCCGCCGGAAGCCCGGCGCGGTGGCGCCGTTCAAGGTCGACGACGTCCCGGCCGAAAGAGAACGCCAGCAGTATGAGTGCCACCGCCGGAGCAGCGGCAACAACGGTGGGCGGGGCGCCCGGAACCAGGGCGGCCAGCAGCGCGAACGGCTGGAAGGCCCCGATCGCCTTGCGTGACGTGCTGGGTGGAAGCTGCGCGCG
This sequence comes from Pseudarthrobacter phenanthrenivorans, assembly GCF_000813845.1. Classification (GTDB taxonomy): domain Bacteria; phylum Actinomycetota; class Actinomycetes; order Actinomycetales; family Micrococcaceae; genus Arthrobacter; species Arthrobacter phenanthrenivorans_B. The sequence continues at coordinate 27,248 of NZ_JWTB01000019.1, read as the reverse complement.
GAGGTGGGGCCGGAGGAGCCCGGCGGCCACGAACACGTAGTACATGGCCCCGATGCCCAGCGCCCACGGCCCCGCCACGGGAACCGCCGCGACGGAGAGCACCAGCACGAGGGCGGCGTCCGTGGCGGCATCAAAGCGGGCTCCGGCCTCTGACGCTGTCCCCGTGCGCCGCGCCACGGCACCGTCCACGCCGTCCAGCAGGAAGGCTGCGCCGCCCAGGACCGGAACCAGGACCCCTGGCTGGTCCCCGGCAAAGACCGCCGGGACCGCCACGGCCGCGCACAGTCCCACCAGGACTGCCCGGAGCAGCGTGACCCGGTCCGCGGGAGTTGAAAAGCGGGGGATGCGGCGCAGGACGGATACGACGGCGGCCCCGGTCACCGCCGCGCCGGCACCGACGCCTGCCACTTGGGGGAGCACGCCCCACGGGAGCAGGGAAGACAGCCACAGGGCCGGAACCGCGTAGCCGGCAAGGGCGGCCACGGCGTCGGGCATCGCCCGGTCAGCTGCCTTCATGCGGCACCTCCGCCCGGCCGCCGGCCACGGCCTGGGTGACCCTCACCGGCGGCGCCGTCCGGCCGCGAAGGCTGCGCCGCCGTCGGACGTTTCCGTGCGCCGCCCGCGGACCAGGCCGGCGAGCGCCAGGAGGGCGCCAACCCCTTCAGCAACGGCGCTGAGGGTTTTGGAGAAGAACCAGACGGGGTCGTACATGGCAGGGATCGGTCCGATCGCCGGAATATCCACATACCTGTACAGTACGACGGCGGCGAACGCGCTGAAGGCGACCACCAGGGCCACGGCATAGGCAGCGCTGCTGCCGCGGATGAGGACGTACACACCCGCCACGAAGGCGGCAGCCGCTTCCAGCAGGAACAGCGTGCCCTGGCTGATGGTGCCCGGCTGCGCCGCCTGGTAGCCCGGGGCCAGGAACAGGTGGACGCCGGCATCGATGAACAGCGCCAGGGCGGTCAGTAATCGTAGAGCCACGCTTATGTATACGCCCGAAGTTTCCTCCCGGTTCACCCGGACCCCTTATATCGGCGGGTTATCTGGGGAATATTTAGGGGGATCCGCAGCCTTGCGCCTGTAGCAGGCAGCGAAGCCTGCGGCCCGACGAGCAAGGAGAACTGCGATGACCCTTCCCAAGGAACTGACCCCCGGCAAATGGGTCCTGGACATGGCGCACAGCGAGATTGGCTTCACGGTCCGGCATGCCGGGATCAGCAAGGTCCGCGGCCGCTTCACCGAGGCCCAGGCGGAGGCGCACGTGGGGCAGTCGCTGTCGGACTCCTCGGTGCGCGCCACGGTCTCCACCGCCAGCTTCAACTCCGGCGACGCCAACCGCGACGCGCACGTGAAGGGCGCCGACTTCTTTGACGTGGAAAAGTACCCCGAAATGACCTTCCGCGGCACCCACATCGAGGGCGACGGCGAGGATTACACGCTCACCGGTGACCTGACCATCAAGGACGTCACCCGGCCCGTGGAGCTCGAGGTCGAATTCACCGGCGTGGCCGTTGACCCCTTCGGCGCCACCCGCGCAGGGTTCTCCGCCGAGGCCGAGATCAGCCGCAAGGACTTCGGCCTGACATGGAACGCCGCGCTGGAGGCCGGCGGCGTGCTGGTGAGCGACAAGGTGAAGATCAACCTGGAGGCAGCGCTGGTAAAGCAGGGCTAAGCCTGGCTAGCCGATGACCGGACGCTCTTCCGGGAGCTGGTACAGGCGCGGCCGCGAGGAGAGCGCGAGCGCGGAGGCCACCGTGATGGTTCCGATGCGCCCCGTGAACATCAGCGCCATCAGCACCCACTGGGCGTCCGGGGGGAGGCCCGGGGTGATGCCGGTGCTGAGGCCGACGGTGGCGAACGCCGAGATGGACTCGAAAAGGACCCTGTCCAGGGACTGGTCGGTGAAGATCAGCAGGAGGAGGGTGCCGGCGATGACCGCCGCGACGCCCAGGAGCGCCACGGACAGGGCCTGCCGCTGCGATGACGAACTGATGGAGCGGTGGGCAACCGTGACGTGTTCCCGGCCACGGACCTCATTCCAGATCGCGAAGAACAGGACCAGGAAGGTGGTGATCTTGATGCCGCCGGCGGTCCCGGCGCTGCCGCCGCCAATGAACATGAGGATGTCCGTGACCAGGAGGGTCTCCGGTGCTGCGGCGCCGTAATCGATGCTGTTGAAACCTGCCGTGCGGGGGAAGACCGTTCCGGCGAGGCTGGTGAGTATTTTGCCCGTCAACGACAACGGGCCCAGGGTCTGTTCCCTGTTCCACTCGAAGCCGGCAAAGAGCAGCGCGCCGGCAGCGAGGAGGAACAGGCTGCCGTAAATGGTCAGCCGCATGTGCACGGTCCAGTCCTTTATCCTGACGCCGCCCCGCAGCAGGGAAATGAGAACCGGGAACCCCAGCCCGCCGGCAACGATCGCGGCGCAGATGGGGACGATGATCCAGGGGTCCGAGGCAACGCCGATGAGATTGTCGCTGTAGAGCGCGAACCCGGCGTTGTTGAACGCGGAAACGGCATGGAAGGCGCCGTGCCAAAGCGCGCTCAGGGGATCCTGGTTGTAGCCGAGCCAAAAGCGGCCCGTGAGGATGACGGCGGTGGCCGCCTCAAACAGGACCATAGTCCTGGCCACCGCGAAAAGCACGGCCCGAACATCGCCGAAGTTCAGCGTGTGGGTCTCTGACTGGGCAATCAACTGCCCGCGCACGCCGATGGTCTTGCGCACCAGGAGCGCGAGCAGGGTTGCCAGCGTCATGATGCCGAACCCGCCCACCTGGATGAGCCCCAGGATGACGGCCTGCCCGAAGGGAGTCCAGAACGTTGCCGTGTCCACCGTGGCCAACCCCGTCACGCAGACCGCCGACACCGAAGTGAACAGGGCCGTCAGCAGCGGTTCCGGCTGGACGTTGGTGTGCGCGGCGGGGAGCATCAGCAGTCCGGCGCCCAGAAGGATAACGACCAGGAAGGCCAGCGGCACCAGCCGGACTGGATGCAGCAGGACGCGGCCCAGGCCAGACCCGGCGCCCCCGCCGCTGTTCCGTTGGCGGCCCGCGCGGCTCCCGCGGCTCCCGCTGGGGCCTGGAGGACGGATCCCGCCGGCCGCAGCACGCGGGCTTCCGCCCAATTGTTGCCGGGCGGTCCGGTCAGTGCTCATCTGCTTCTTCCTCCACTGTGCCGGTGCTGCCCTTGCTGGTCCCATCTCCGGGCGCCCGTCAGCCCGGAAGCAGCCGGGCGATGACGTTGCGGACTGCCAGGCCGCGTCGGGATGCCGGAACCAGCAGCCGGGCGCCGAGCCTGTAGCCGCGCTGGCGGGATGCTGCCAGCTTACGGTGCCGCGCCTCGTACCGGCGGAATGCTGTGCCGGGGTCGCCGGGAGCGGCGGCCAGTTCTTGGGCGAGTGTTGCAGCGCCGATCATGGCCAGGCTGGAGCCGTCGCCGAACTGGGAGACGCAGGAAGCAGCGTCGCCCAGCAGGGCCACCCTTCCCCGGGACCAGGAGGCCAGCCGGACCTGGCTGACAGCGTCGAAATACAGGTCCCCGGCGCTCTCCAGCTGCTGCCGCAGGTCGGGCAGCTCGGGTACCGGCCAGTCGTACCCTGCAAAGGCACCCAGCACGATCCGCCGCTGCGCCCCGCTGTCGCTGAACGCCGGGCCGGGGTGCCTGGGACCACGGAAGATGAACCCGGCGCCCGCGGTTCCGCTGACGGGGTGGACCGTCAGCGAAAGGCCCGGCTGGTTGTACATGACCACGGAATCGGGGTCGGCGGCAGGTCTTCCGAGGGACAGGGTTGCGATGTAAAGGCCCAGCGGGCGGACAAACGCGTCCTCCGGCCCGAAGGCGATGCTCCGGACGGTGGAATGCAGCCCGTCGGCACCCACCACCAGGTCAAAGCGGCGCGGCGGCGCGTGTTCGAACGACACGTTAATCCCGGCTTCATCCCCGTCCAGGGCGGCAACGGAATCACCGAAGAGGAGTTCGGCGTCGTCCCGGACAGCATCGCAGAGTATGGTCGCGAGGTCGCTGCGGGGAACTTCCACGTCCTCCCCGCGGGGCCGGCCCAGCCGCATGGGGCCGATCCGCCGGCCCGACGGAGCCACGAACGTCAGCCCCGGCGCCCGGGTGGCCGCCGCCTGAAGCCGGGGCAGTATCCCCATGCTCCGCGCTATCCCGGTGGCGGCTCCATGCACGTCAACAGGGTTGCCGCTGGAGCGAAGGCCGGAGGCGCGTTCCACCACCGTGGGCCGGAACCCGGACCGTGCCAGCCAGAATGCCAGCGTCGGGCCCGCAATTCCGGCTCCGCAAACGAGCACCGTCGGTTGTCCCACAGGCCTCAGCGTAGTGCAGCGGCCCCGGACCTACAGCGGCTGAGGCCGGACCGGCACGTTCCCGAGCGCCCGGATCAGGGCTACGGCGGTGATGGACCCGGCGGCCATGATGGAGGCCAGCACCACCACCTGGAACCGCCCTGCTTCCAGGGGTGAGGCGCCGCCGAAGATCGCGCCCACGAACGCGCCGGGCAGGGTGACCAGGCCCGTGGTCTTGGTCTGGTCCGTGGACGGAATCAACGCCGCATGCACGGCCTGCCGTGCCTGGATCACCGTGGCCTGGCGGGGCGTGGCACCCAGCGCCAGCCAGCCCTCCACTTGGTCCCACTGCTCCACCACCGCCTCGAAGAAGCGGCGGCCGGCAAGGGTGGCGATGGTCATGGAGTTGCCGATCACGATCCCGCCCACCGCCAGCACGTAGCGCGGCGTGAACTCGATGGCACCCGTTCCGAAGACGACGGCGAGGGTCACCAGGATCCCGGCGGCCATGGTTGCTGCGACCAGGGCCAAGCGGCGCCAGGACCAGGTGAGGCGCCGGGTGGCCGTCACGGATGCCACGCTGAACATGACCAGCAGGGCCGCGCCCACCCAGAGCGGGCTGGTGATGACGCCGCCCAGCACCAGGCTGATGGCGGCCAGCTGGGCGGCGCCTCGGAGGATCACCAGGGCAGGGGACAGGTACGACGGCGTGCGCGAGCCCCAGAGCAGGCCCACCGTGAGCGCCGCCAGGATGGCGACGGCCACCAAGGTGGGCAGCAGGACGGCGGGGGCGGGCATGCCGCCAGCTTAGCTGCGGCGAGTTGGTCACGGCGGCCACACGGGATAAGACTGTGGATATGGCACGGGGAACCCTTCGGATCTTCCTGGGTGCGGCGGCAGGAGCCGGCACCACGTATTCCATGCTGCGTGAAGGGCATCGCCTCGCCGCCGCCGGCAGGGACGTTGCCGTCGGCATCGCCACCCATCACGGCAGGCGCGAAACCGTGCAACTACTTCACGGTCTCCATGCTCTGCAGCCCTGCGTCCGCGGGGACGGTGCCGGCACGCAGGTAAGCGGGTTGGACGTCGATGCCGTGCTGGCCCGCAAGCCGGAAGTGGTCCTCGTCGATGACTACGCGGCCGCCAACCTCCCGGGCAGCCGGCATGGACACCGCTGGCAGGACATCGAAGAGCTCTTGTCCGCCGGTATGGATGTGCTGACCACGCTCGCCATCCAGGACGTTGCCTCCCTGCGGGATGTCGTCACTGCGATCACCGACCACCCGGGCGGTGAATCCGTCCCGGACGCGGTGGTGCGGCGCGCGGACCACATCGAACTGGTGGACATATCGCCTGAGCTTCTGCGCCAGAGAGTGGCTGACGGACAGGTGGTACCGCGGGACAGGATCGACGCTGCCCTGGCCAACGAATTCCGCCTGGGGAACCTCATCGCCCTGCGCGAAATTGCCTTGATCTGGTTGGCGGACCGGGTGGACGAGGGCTTGGCCGGTTACCGCAAAGACCAGGGGATCACCGCAACGTGGCCGGCCCGCGAGCGGGTGGTCGTCGGACTCAGCGGAGGCCCGGAGGGGGAACTGCTCATCAGGAGGGCAGCCCGCATTCTGTCGAGGGTCAACGGCGGCGATCTGCTGGCCGTACACGTCCGCCGGGCCGAGGGAAGTGTTTCAGAGCCGGCACTGGAAGCACAGCGGCGGCTCATCAGCGGACTCGGCGGCAGCTGCCATACGGTGTCGGGTGAGGACCCCGCGACGTCCCTTTTGGAGTTTGCCCGCGGCGTCAATGCCACGCAAATCGTCATCGGGGCCTCGCCGGGGAGGCTCCGAAACAGGATCCTTGGCAACAGCGCCGGAGCCAAAGTGGTCCGGGACTCGGGCGACATCGACGTGCATATTGTGTCCCATCCGCAGGTTCGCCGCGGATTGCCCGGTCCAGGTCCAGCCACCCTCAGCCGAAGGCGCACCATGGCCGGATTCGTGCTCGCCGTGCTCCTTCCAGTCCTGGTGACGGCGGTGCTTTCCCTCAACCCCCGGCTGAACCTCGCCACCCATGCGCTCGTGCACCTGACCGGGGTGATGGCGGTAGCGGTCATCGGTGGCCTATGGCCGGCTGTGCTGGCAGCAGTCCTGGGTTCGCTGCTGCTCAACTACTTTGAGACAGAACCGATTGGTACCTTCAACATCAGCGACGCGCAGAACATCTTCGCGTTGCTGGTGTTCCTCGCCGCAGCGGTGGCTGTGTCGCTGGTGGTCGGCCTGTCTGACCGGCGCAGGCGGGAAGCGACCCGGGCCCGCGCCGAAGCGGCCACCCTGGCAGACCTTGCCCGCGGGGCACTCCTGGCGGACGATACGATCGCTGCGTTCCTCGACAGGGTCCGCGAAACCTTCCAGGTCCCGGCTGCCGGCCTCTATATCCGTCCCGGAGACGGGGAAGCGGACTGGGCACTGCAGGCCTTTTCCGGGGACACCCCGCCACCCTCCCCGGACGCGGCCACAGCTGCCACGGACAGTGTGGAACGTGCCGATTCCCGTACGGCACTGGTTCTTTCCGGCCGCACGCTCACCGCGGGTGACCGGCTCCTGCTGGCGGCACACGGAGCCCATCTCCTGCTGTTGCGCGAGCACCACGCCCTGCAGCGGAAGCTGCAAAGCACCACCAAACTGGCTGAGGGCAACAATGTCCGCACGGCCATCCTGCGGGCTGTCAGCCATGACCTGCGGACCCCCCTCGCAGGAATAAAGCTGGCCGTGACAGCCCTGCAGCGCCAAAACCGCAGGTTGCCGGAGGAGGTGCGGGGCGAAATGCTTGCCACGATTGAGTCGTACACCGAGCGCCTTGACGCCCTCATCTCCAACCTCCTGGACATGTCGCGGATATCAAGTGGTTCCGCTGCGCCCCATACGGCCCCGGTCACCTGGCGGGATGCGGTGGAAGACGCCCTCCGCGGCATCCCCACAGACAGAATCAGGGTGGACCTCGCCGCCAACATGCCGGCTGTTGATGCCGACCAGGGAATGCTGGAGCGGGTCATCGCCAACATCGTGGAAAATGCGCTGAAATATGCGCCTGCATCGGATGTCGTCATCATCGGCGTTTCGGGAGCCGCGAACGAAACGGACGACGGCGGTATGCCGCTTGGCGAGTTGCGCATTGTCGATCACGGGCAGGGCGTGCCCGCTGCCGCCGCCGCGGCGATGTTCCAGCCGTTCCAGCGGCTCCATGACGCTCCCGAGGGCCTGGGCATCGGCCTTGGCCTCGCTGTCGCCAAAGGCTTTACCGATGCAATGGGTGGCCAGCTTGAGGCGGAACCAACCCCCGGGGGCGGACTGACCATGGTGATCCGCCTTCCCTTGTCCACCGGACCCCTGATACCAGGCATTCCAAGGAAAGCAGGCACCAGCACTTCATGAGGACCGTACTGATCGTCGATGACGAGCCGCAGCTCCTGCGCGCCCTTCAGGTCAATATGGAGGCGGAGGGATACCGGGTGCTCACTGCCCTGGACGGCATGGCCGCGCTCGGGCATGCGGAAGGCAGCCATCCCGACATCATCGTCCTGGACCTTGGCTTGCCGGACATGAACGGCGTGGACGTGATCACCAGGATCCGCCGCACCAGCAGTACGCCGATCATCGTGCTCTCCGCCCGTCACGGCTCCGTGGATAAGGTCAGGGCCCTGGACGCCGGCGCGGACGACTACGTCACCAAGCCGTTCGGACTGGACGAACTCCTGGCCCGGCTGCGCGCCGCGGGGCGCCGGGGCGGCACCCCGGAGACAGCGGCGGACGAGGCCCCTGTCGATGTGGGTGACTTCGAGGTGGACCTGGCCAACCGGAAGGTGGCCCGGGGCGGCACGTCGGTCCGGCTTACCCCCAGGGAATGGGCCATCCTGGAGCTGCTGGTGCGGAATCCCGGCCGGCTGATCACGCAGCAGCAGATGCTTGCGAGGATCTGGGGCCCGGGGTACGGGAATGAGACCCATTACCTGCGCGTCTACATGGGCCAATTGCGTCGGAAGCTGGAGGCGGACCCCGCCCGTCCCCGCCACCTGCTAACCGAGGCCGGCATGGGCTACCGCTTCGAACCGTGACCACGATTCGCCCGCGAGCTTCAGACGGACCGGCAATCAGTGTCAGGCAGCGCGCTCTCTTTTGTAGGCCCGCAGTGATGGCCGCCGGGCAGGAGGGGCGGGGGATCCGCCGCGGCGGGACAGCCGCAGGAGCGAGATGCCGACGACGGCGAACCAGGCCCAAAGGAGCGGCCCGTAGACGGCGTAGAGGGACGGCATGATGAAGCGCAGGGCCTCGCTGGCGAGGCCGAGGGCGCCCGTGGCAATGCCAAGCCAGCCAGCCCAGTGCGGAAGGACACCCCGGACCATGGGCAGCGAGATCAGGAGGATCCCCAGCGGTGTGAGCGCCCCGGCGAGCGAGACCGTGTTGTTCTCGGCCACGAAGGCCTCCGCAGCCGCCACGAAGGCAGGCCTCGCGGAGGGGGCCGCGGCAGCGTACTGGTCGCTTAAGTAGACCAGCGAAAGGGTTCCTTCGCTGGTCACCGGCACCGCCAGGAGCGCGGTCCACGAGGCTGCGCCGACCGCGAAGCCCAGGACCGCCAGGCTGGGACTAGCCGGGAACAGGGCCACCAGGAGGGCAACGAAGACGACCAGCCCGAACAGCGACGGGACAAGCCAGAGAAGTTGCTGGGCGATGTACGAGGCCTTGTGGTCCGCGATGAACTGCAGCGTAGCCTCCCCACCGGAAACGGGCGGCGGATCCACCACGTAGAGCGCGAGGGCGGCCACGCCGGAAACGACCAACAGCAGCCCGGCAGTACCGCCGATCCTGTACAGCGGCCACCAGGCCTGGGCATTGGGCAGTTGCGCCGACATGCCTTGATGCTAGGCGCGCGCGGTGTTCACGCACTTGGGGCGAAAGTCCTCCCGGCGGGCAATTCCAGGCGTAAAGGATTCGTCAATAAATGTCTTTTCCGCAGGTCAGCAGTTTTCGCCGGTGCTAGCTTCGCAGTGGTCGCGGTGCACAGGGCAGCGCGGAAAGGCAGACATGACCACGTTGAGCAGGCCCCCGGCGGATCCCTCCGCGCCCCATCCGCATGGAAAAGAGGCGCTGAAGGACTGGCTGCTGTTCGGGCTGCAGGACAGCAAAGGCGCCCACCCCGGCCCCGGCGGGGTGCCCACCCAGCACGAAAAGAAGCATTCGTGGTGGCAGGTCATGTGCCTCACCGGCGTGGACTACTTCTCCACCCTGGGCTACCAACCGGCCATCGCAGCGCTGGCAGCAGGCGTCATCTCCCCGCTTGCCACCTTGGTGCTGGTGGCTGTGACGCTGCTGGGAGCTCTTCCGGTCTACCGCCGGGTGGCCGGCGAGAGCCCCCGCGGCGAAGGTTCCATTGCGATGCTGGAGCGGCTGCTGCCCAAATGGGGCGGCAAGCTCCTGGTGCTGGTCCTCCTCGGGTTCGCCGCCACCGACTTCATGATCACCATGACCCTCTCGGCCGCCGACGCCACCGCCCACCTCATCCACAACCCCGTCGCCCCCGGCTGGCTCCAGGACCAGAACGTCCCCGTCACCCTCGTCCTGCTGGCCTTGCTGGCCGCCGTCTTCCTGCGGGGATTCCGGGAAGCCATCGGTGTCGCGGTCGTGCTTGTGGTCCTCTACCTGGGCCTGAACGCGATCGTGGTGGTTGCCACCCTGGCGCAGGTCGTCACCCACCCAGTGGCCATGGGGGACTGGTGGACCAATATGTGGGTCTCGCACGGAAACCCGTTCATGGCCGTGGCCATTGCGTTGCTCGTGTTCCCCAAACTGGCCCTGGGCCTGTCCGGCTTCGAGACCGGCGTTGCCGTGATGCCTCAGGTGCGGGGAGCCGAGGAGGACACCGAAGAGAACCCGGCCGGCCGTATCCGGGGTGCCCGGCGCATGCTGACCACCGCCGCGGTGATCATGAGCGGCTTCCTGCTGACCACCAGCTTCATCACCGTCGTCCTGATTCCGGAACAGGAATTCCAGCCCGGCGGCCAGGCGAACGGCCGGGCGCTGGCCTTCCTGGCCCACGAATACCTCGGCGTAGGGTTCGGCAGCCTTTATGACATCAGCACCATCGCCATCCTCTGGTTCGCCGGCGCGTCCGCCATGGCGGGCCTGCTGAACCTGGTTCCCCGGTACCTGCCGCGCTACGGCATGGCCCCAGAGTGGGCCAAGGCGGTCCGGCCCCTGGTGCTCGTCTTCACGCTGGTTGGCTTCCTGATCACCTTCATCTTCAACGCCGACGTCGACGCCCAGGGTGGCGCGTACGCCACCGGTGTGCTGGTGCTGATGACCTCCGCCGCCGTCGCCGTGACGTTGTCGGCGCGCCGGCGCGGGCAGCGGAACCTCACCAGGGGCTTTGGTGCGATTTCCGTGGTGTTCGCGTACACCACGGTGGCCAACATCTTCGAACGGCCCGAGGGCATCCGGATCGCCGCGATCTTCATCCTGGGCATCATCGTGATTTCACTGCTGTCCAGGGTCCGCCGGTCTTTCGAACTTCATGCAACCCGGGTGCACTTGGACCAGCAGGCCCTGGAATTCATGTCCAGCACCCTGGACGGGCCCATCGCCATCATCGCGCACGAACCGTTGCGGATGTCCGCGGAGGCATACCGGGACAAGCTTGAGTCAGCGGTCGAGGTCAGCCATCTTCCGCTTGCCGGCGAGGCGTTGTTCCTTGAAGTCGTCGTGGATGACTCGTCGGACTTTGAGACCGAACTGTTCGTCCGCGGGGTGAACCGCCACGGCTTTCACATCCTCGAGGTCCACGGTCCGGTGGTTCCCAACACCATCGCTTCGGTGCTGCTGCATATCAGGGACGTGACAGGGCTGATGCCCCATATCTACTTCCGCTGGACGGAGGGCAACCCCATTACCAACCTCGTCCGGTTCCTGTTCCTGGGCGAGGGCGAGATTGCGCCGGTAACCCGGGAGGTGCTCCGCGAGGCTGTCCCTGACGTCACCCAGCGTCCGTGGGTCCGCGTCGGCTGAGCGGAGGCTCCGCCGTCGTCCCGGACTTGTGGACCACTGCCGCCAGGTGCGGAACAGCACCCGCAACCCGGACGGCGTCCGCCAGGCTGACCGGGCGGTCCGCGCGGAAGGCGGCCTCGGCGTCGTCCTCGCGAACGCCCGCTGCCAGCACCACGACGTGCACCATGTCGCCGTACGAGTCGTTGCACGCCAGGATGTCACCGGGAACGTTGTGGCCGGCAGGGCCGGGGGACGGCCAAGGCTGGAAGATGACCCACCACTCCTCGCCGTCCTGGTCAGGAAACACGTAGCCGGTGGCCGGCTGAAGGGCACGGCCGTTCACTCCACGGCCGCCGTAGCCCTCCACCGCCTCGGCAGCCGCGGCAAACCTGATCCTGCCGCGGTCCTCCGGTACCTCATCCCACCGCATCTGTGCTCCTGCCTCCACACGTGCTGTTTCTGCATCCATCAAAGGCCGGTGCAGGCGCGGCGCGGACGGCCGGAACGTTTAATTGACGGATTATTTACACCCGGGCCCGGTGGCCATGGCCGGGAACCGCGAGTCGGGGCTGGCCCGGCCACCATAATGGAACCCATGCAGAGCCCCGTCACGATCCGCCCCATGTGCCCGGACGACTGGGAGTCCGTGCACGCCATCTACGCCGCGGGCATCGCCACCGGTGAGGCGACGTTCGAGAGCGAGCCACCCACCTGGGAGGCGTTCGACGGCGGCCGGCTGGCCGAGCACCGGCTCATCGCCGCGGACGCCGGCCGGGTCCTGGGCTGGGCCGCGGTGTCGCGGGTTTCCTCGCGGGAGGTGTACCGGGGCGTCGTGGAGCATTCCATCTATGTGGCGCCGCAGACACACGGCCGGGGCGTGGGCCGGCTGCTCCTCAGCGCCCTGATCGATTCCACGGAGGCTGCGGGGATCTGGACCATCCAGTCCAGCATCTTCCCCGAAAACCTGGCCAGCCTTGCGCTGCACCGCAAGCTGGGCTTCCGGGTGGTGGGGACGCGGGAGCGGATCGCGCGGATCAGCCACGGACCCAAGGCCGGGCACTGGCAGGACACCCTGCTGCTGGAACGCCGCAGCCAGGTGGCCGGGACCGACTAGGCACTACCGGGAAGGCAGGGTCAGGATCTCGGCGCCGTCTTCGGTGATGGCGATGGTGTGCTCCGTGTGGGCCGTCCTGCAGCCGGTGGCGCTCCGAAGGGTCCAGCCGTCGTCGTCCGTCACCAATTCCGCCGTGTCCGCCATGATCCACGGCTCCAGCGCCAGCAGCAGGCCGGGCCGCAGCTTGAAGCCGCGCCCGGGCCGTCCGCTGTTGGGCACGTGCGGGTCCTGGTGCATGGTGGAGCCGATGCCGTGGCCGCCGAACTGGGTGTTCACCGGGTACCCGGCATCGGTGAGGACGCGGCCGATGGCGTAGGAGATGTCGCCGATCTTGGCGGTCGGCCCGGCCGCGGCGATCCCGGCCGCAAGCGCCCGCTCGGTGGCCTCGATCATCGCCACGCTCTCCGCGGGCCGGGATTCCCCCACGATGAAGCTGATGGCGGCGTCCGAGGCCACCCCGTTCAAGACGACGGCGAGGTCCAGGGTCAGGAGGTCGCCGTCGGCCAGCGCGTAATCGTGTGGGAGTCCGTGCAGCACGGCATCGTTGACACCGGTGCAGATGTAGTGCCCGAACGGGCCGCGGCCGAACGACGGCGCGTAGTCCACGTAGCAGGACTCGGCCCCGGCATCGGTGATCATCTCCTTGGTCCACTGGTCGATGTCCAGCAGGTTGGTGCCCACCGTCGCGCGGCTTTTCATCGACTGCAGGATGTCCGCCACCAGGGCCCCGGTCTCCCGTGCCCGGGCCACTTCAGCAGGGTTCAGGATCTCGATCATGGGTGGGCCCTTCATCTGTGGCAAACAAACTACAGGGGCCATCCTATGGTCCGCGCATGGTGGGGCAGCAAGGGGCGCGGGCTTTTAGGGGAGGCGGAGAGGGGTTGTACGAAAGACATAGATGGATGTATATATTTACATGTGTCTATGTCTATGGAGTTGAGCCCGGTGGAGGCCGCAGCCTGCTGCGCCCCACTGGCGCGCGAGCCGTTGTCCGAACAGGAAGCGGAGGGGATTGCCCCGCTGCTGAAGGCGCTGGCCGATCCCGTCCGGCTGCGGCTGATGTCCATGGTCGCCTCGCATGAAGGCGGCGAAGCCTGCGTCTGCGACCTCAACGATGCCTTTGACCTCTCCCAGCCCACCATCAGCCACCACCTGAAGATCCTGTACGAGGCGGGGCTGCTGGACCGGGAGAAGCGCGGCGTCTGGGTCTACTACCGGGCCCGCACCGGGGCGCTGCAGAACCTCGCGGCACTGATCGGGGGCCAGGCGTCGTGAATGTCCTGGCACGCCGCGCCGCGGCGGAGTTTGTGGGTACCGCGTTCCTGGTCATGGCGGTGGTCGGCTCGGGCGTGATGGCGTCCAGGCTGTCCCCGCACGACGCCGGGCTGCAGCTCCTGCAGAACAGCCTCGCCACGGGTGCCGCGCTGGTAGCGCTGATTGTGGCACTCCAGCCGGTCTCGGCGTCGTTCAATCCCGTGGTGACCCTGGTGGAACGGGCGCTGGGGCTCATCGACACCCGGACAACCGGCGCCCTGATCGGCGGGCAGGTCCTGGGCGGCCTGGTTGGCACCGTCGCGGCAAACCTGATGTTCGGGCTGGACGCCGTGACCCTTTCCACCCATGAACGCACGGGCGCCGGGCTCTGGCTGGGCGAGGTCATCGCCACCGTGGGGCTGCTGCTGGTCATCTTCGGCACCGTCCGGTCCGGCCGCGCGGACCGGGTGGCCTTCGCCGTCGGCGGCTACATCACCGCCGCCTACTGGTTCACCAGCTCCACCAGCTTCGCCAATCCCGCCGTGACCATCGCCCGGACCGTCACGGACACCTTCGCCGGCATCGCACCGCCGTCGGCCCCTGCCTTTATCCTCGCGCAGCTGCTCGGCGCCGCCGCCGGCTACGTCCTGGTCCGGTTCCTCTACCCCTCCTTTACCGACGCTCCTGCTGCCCCGGCGGCCGACCGAAAGGTGCTCTCATGAGCCACAAGCCCTCAGTTTTGTTTGTCTGTGTCCACAACGCCGGCCGGTCCCAGATGGCCGCAGCCTTCCTCACCACCCTCTCCCAGGGCGCCATCGAGGTCCGCTCCGCCGGGTCACAGCCCGCGGAGAAGGTGAACCCGGCCGCCGTCGAGGCCATGGCGGAGGTGGGCATCGACATGTCGGCCGAAATCCCCAAGGTCCTCACCACCGAGGCCGTCAAGGACTCCGACGTGGTGATCACCATGGGCTGCGGCGACGAATGCCCCTACTTCCCGGGTAAGCGCTACGAGGACTGGGTCCTGGAGGACCCCGCCGGCAAGGGCGTGGACTCCGTCCGGCCCATCCGCGACGAGATCAAGACCCGCGTCGAATCCCTCATTGCCTCCCTTATCCCTGCTTCGGCCTGAAAGGTTGTTGACGCCATGACATCCAAGGAGTCCCTGCCTGTTGCCGTGATCGGAGCCGGTCCCGTGGGCCTGGCCGCCGCCGCGCACCTGCTGGAACGCGGCCTGGAACCGCTCGTCCTCGAGGTCGGCCCCACGGTGGGCTCCGCCATCCGTTCATGGGGCCACGTCCGGGTGTTCTCCACCTGGAAGTACAACCTCGACCCCGCCTCCGTACGGCTCCTGGAACGCAACGGCTGGGAAGCGCCCCGGCCCACGGCCCTGCCGTACGGCGCCCAGATCGTCTCCGACTACCTCGAGCCGCTGGCGGCCACGCCGGAGCTCCGGGACAGGATTCTTACCGGGGCGCGCGTTGTGGCCGTCACCCGGCAGGGCATGGACAAGGGCCGCAGCCAGGGCCGGGAAAGTGCCCCGTTCCTCCTGCGCATAGAGCACGACGGCGGCCAGGTCACCGAGGTGCCGGCCCGCGCCGTGATCGATACGTCCGGAACCTGGACCACCCCGGCGCCGCTGGGTTCGTCCGGGCTGCCGGTACCGGGCGAGGCCGAAGCGCGTGCCGCGGGACTCGTCACCGGACCGCTCCCGGACGTGTCCGCCGGCGGGTTTGCCGGCCGCCGGACCCTGGTCATCGGCTCCGGCCACTCGGCCGCCAACATGGTCCTTGACCTGGCCCGGCTGGCCCGCGCCAACCCCGGCACCGAAGTCCTCTGGGCTATCCGCGCCGCCAGCCCGGCCCGCGCCTATGGCGGCGGAGACGCCGACCAGCTCCCCGCCCGCGGCCAGCTCGGGGCCAGGCTCCGCACCGCCGTCGACACCGGGGCCGTCCAGCTCCTCACCAACTTCCACACGGCCTCCATCGACGTGCACGACGACGCCGTGACCGTGCACGCTGCGGACGGCCGCGCCGTATCGGTGGACCGGGTCATCCCGGCAACCGGGTTCCGCCCGGATCTGGCCATGCTGTCCGAGTTGCGGCTGGACCTGGACCCGGCCGTCGAGGCACCCAGGGCCCTGGGCCCGCTGATCGACCCGGACTTCCACAGCTGCGGAACGGTCCCGGCCCACGGCGCCGGCATCCTGGCCCAGCCGGAAAAGGACTTCTACCTGGCCGGCATGAAGTCCTACGGCCGCGCGCCCACGTTCCTCATGGCCACCGGGTACGAGCAGGTCCGCTCCATCGCCGCCGCCCTAGCCGGGGACACCGAGGCCGCGGACGCCGTGGAACTCGAGCTCCCGGAAACCGGCGTCTGCTCCACGAGCATTCCGGACGACGCGGCGGACGCTGCTGACGGTTCCTGCTGCTCCGCCCCGGTGCCCGTGACCATCGGCTTCGCCACGGGCCTGCAGCACGGCCGCACCGGCGAAACGGCTCCTGTGTAGGGATAGGCGCCGGCGGCCTGCCCGGTGGCGACGCGGCTGCTCATTTTCGACGCGCACCCGCAGAACCGCTACCCACATGTGGGCCGCGTGATGGAATGTGCGCCGCGAAAATGCAGATGCGCGTCGCGAGGGTACGGTCGGGGAGACCCAGCCGCGCGTCGCCAACAAAGCTCAGGGGGCGGAGGGGTCTCCCCAGTTGATGCCGATGGAGCGGCCCCGGGCGAAATGGGCGTTCGCGATGTCGTTGACTTCGCGCAGGCTCTTCCCCGGATGGGCAAGCCGGATCCACTCGTAGTCCCACTCCTGCATTTCCCGTATACGGCCCACCTGCTTTTGGGCCCGCATCTGGGCTGTGAGGTCATCGCCGGCAAGGACCGGCCGGGGTGGGACGACGGCGGGCTGCGGCTTGGGCGGGGGTACGCGGACCGGGCGGGGCGGGGCCTTTGCCGCGTGCATCAGGGCCACAGTCAGCGCAACCATGCCCGCAGCTATCAGCAGGACCCACCAGTATTGAATGATCAGGGCTATGCCGATCAGGATGAGGAACGGGGCACATCCGATGCCGCCGGCGCCCTTGCTGCCTGATCGCCGCCGCTTTGCTGCCATGGTGCGGTTTCCAACTTTGAGTCGCAGGTTGACGGAACATCTCCACTTTCGCACCGGGAAAGCGTCATGTCATGAGTACCGGGTACTCGATTTTGCTGGCCTAGGCGGCCGCGACGCGCATGCTCATTTGTGCCGCGCACCTTCCAGATCGCTGCCCAAATGTGGGCTGCGTGGGGGAATTTGCGCCGCGATGATGTTTTTGCGCGTCGCGGGCCGCCGGCCGGCAGGTCAGTCGGTGATGTCCGTGCTGGTGCTCAGCTCCCGCCACTGGTCCAGCTCGGCCCGCTGCGCCTCGGCCACCTTGCCGAAGGCGCCGAATGCATCGGTGCCCAGGACCAGCAGGCCCGGCGGGTTGGCGGATTCGACGACGGCCATGATCGCCCTGGCAGCCTTGTCCGGGTCCCCGGGCTGGGTGCCGTGCGCGGTGTCGACTTCCTTGCGGCGCTTGCCGGCAGTGTCCGCGTAGTCACCGATCGCCGTCGTGGACTGAGTAAGCGAACGGCCGGCGAAGTCGGTCCGGAAGCCGCCCGGCTCAATGGCGGTGACGTTGATGCCCAGCGGCTTCAGCTCGTTGCGCAGCGACCCGGACATGCCCTCCAGTGCCGCCTTGGTGGCCGCGTAATAGCCGGAGCCGGGCGGGGTGATCCGGGCGCCGATGGACGAAATGTTCAGGATGGAGCCTGACTTGTTCGCGCGCATGCCCGGCACCACCGCCTTGATCATGTCCACCGCGCCGAAGAAGTTGGTGTCGAACAGCCGGCGGATATCGGCGTCGTCCGCTTCCTCCACCGCGGCGCGGTACCCGTAACCGGCGTTGTTCACCAGCACGTCGATCGCCCCAAACTGGTCCTCCGCTGCCTTCACCGCCGCGCTGATCTGGGCCTTGTCCGTGACGTCGAGGGGGAGTGCCAGGGAGGTGTCCGGGAAGCCGGCGACGATGTCCTCCACCGCGTCAACGTTGCGGGCGGTGACGACGGCGTTGTGCCCGGACGCGAGCACGGCTTCCGCCAGTGCCCGGCCAAGTCCGGTCGAACAGCCTGTGATGAGCCACGTTGCCATGGGATGTCCTTTCGTAGGGTTGGGTGAGGTGCGGCCCGGCAGTCAGGCGCCGTGCCGCCGTCGTGCCTGTGCTGTCAGTTCGTGGGCGCCGTAGCTGTTGTCCTCGGGGTTGACGGTGACGCCGGGGGCCACCAGCTGGTCGACGCGGTCCAGGACCTCGGGGGCAAGCCTGGTGTCCGCGGCGGGGAGGTAGGACTCCAGCTGCTCCATGGTCCGTGGCCCCACGATCGCCGCCGTGACGCCGGGGTGGTTGATCACGAACGCGATGGCCAGCTCGATCATCGTCACGCCTGCCCATTCGGCCACCTGGGCCAGCTCCTCCACAATGTCCAGCTTGCGCTGGTTGGCGGGCTGGGTCATGTCGAACCGGGCGCTGGGCCGGGCACTCGAGGTGGGACGTGACGCGGAGTCCTTCCGCCACCGTCCGGAGAGCCAGCCGCCGGCCAGCGGGCTGTAGGTCAGGGTGCCCATCCCGTGCCGCTGGACCGTGGGCAGGACATCCTCCTCAATGCCGCGGGTCAGGATGGAGTACGGCGGCTGTTCGGTGACGAACCGTTCGAGGTTGCGCTCGCGGGACGCCCACTGCGCCTCCACGATCTGCGACCCGGAGTAGGACGACGAGCCGATGTACCGCACCTTGCCCTGTTGGACCAGGTCGGTGAGGGCGCCGAGGGTTTCCTCCACATCGGTGTCCGGGCTGGGGCGGTGCACCTGGTAAAGGTCGATGTAGTCGGTGTTCAGCCGGCGGAGCGAGTCCTCCACCGCGCGCATGATCCAGCGGCGGGAGCCGCCGCGCTGGTTGGGGTCCTTTTCGTTCATGGGCATGAAGAACTTGGTGGCGAGGAAGACGTCATGGCGTCTGCCTGCCAGGGCTTCGCCGACGATCTCTTCCGAGACGCCGGCGGAGTAGACGTCTGCCGTGTCGACGAAGTTGATGCCGGCGTCCAGGGCGCGGTGGATGATGCGGGTGGCGTCGGCGCGGTCGTTGTTGCCCCAGGGGCCGAACATCATCGCGCCGAGGCAGAGGGGGCTGACCTGCACACCGGTGCGGCCGAGCGGGCGGTATTCCATTCTTCTCTCCTTTAGGCTTCGGGGATGACCATGGCGAACCGCTCCGGGCGGGCGACGTCCGGGTCGGGTCCGCTGCGGGTGCCGGTGTCCAGAGCGTCGATGGCGGCCATCTGTTCCGGCGCCAGCTCGAAGTCGAAGACGTCGAAGTTTTCGGCGATGCGGGCCGGGTTGGTGGATTTGGGGATGGCGGAGCGGCCCTGCTGCAGGTGCCAGCGCAGCATCACCTGGGCCGGGGTCTTGCCATGGGCCTGCGCGACGGCGGCAATCGCCGGGTCGCGCATGACGTTCCTTCGGTTCTCGCCCCAGCCCGGGTAGAACGTGATGCCGCCGATCGGCGACCACGCCTGGGTGAGGATGCCGTTTGCGGCATCCGCGGCCTGTACGTCACGCTGCGTGAAGTACGGGTGCAGTTCGATCTGGTTCACGGCCGGCACCACGTCCGTTTCGGCCAGCAGCCGTTCCAGGTGGTGCGGCAGAAAGTTGCTGACGCCGATGGCCCGCACCCGCCCGTCCTTCAGCAGGGTTTCCAGGGCCTTGTACGCGGTGATGGTCTTCTCGAACCGGTCCGGGGCGGGCTGGTGCAGGATGAACAGGTCCAGCTGCTCCACCCCGAGCTTGCCGGCCGCCTTGTCCCAGGCGTGCAGTGTCTCGTCGTAGCCGTAGTCGCTGACCCAGACCTTCGTCTCGATGAACACGTCGGAGCGGTCCAGGCCGGAGCGGCGGATGCCTTCGCCCACCTCGCGCTCGTTGCCGTACGCCGCGGCGGTGTCGATGTGCCGGTAGCCCACCTCGAGCGCTGTCTGGACGGCCGCCGTCGTCTCTTCCGGGGGACTTTGGAAGACGCCCAGGCCGAGCGCGGGCAGTGTGATTCCGTTGTTGAGCGTGAGTTCCATAACCATGCCCTTCACGCTATGCGGGTGTGGAGGTTTGTGGGAGGGCTTGTCAGTCCCTCCTTCGCTGCCCGGCGGCGGCGTAGCGTGGAGGCATGACCAACAGCGACGACGTGCGGAAGTTCCTGACCTCCCGCCGCGCCCGGCTCACGCCCGAGGACGCCGGCCTGCCCGCGTACGGCGGCAACCGGCGCGTTGCGGGGCTCCGGCGCGAGGAAGTGGCCATGCTCGCGGGCCTGAGCATCGACTACTACATCCGGCTGGAGCGGGGAAACCTTTCGGGCGCCTCGGACAGTGTTCTGGAGGCGCTGGCCCGGGCTTTGCAGTTGGACGACGCCGAGACCGCGCACCTGTTCGACCTGGCCCGGGCGTCCACGGCGGCCCCGCGGGTGCGGCGGAAGCGGAGTCCGCAGACGGTGCGCCCCAGCGTGCAGCGGGTCATCGATGCGATTACGACGGCGCCGGCCTGGGTCCGGAACGACCGCGGCGACGTGCTGGCCTCCAATGAGCTGGGCCGTGCCCTGTACCTGGAGATGATGGCCGACGCCGGCACCCCGCCCAACAGCGCACGGTTCACCTTCCTGAATCCGAAGGCACGGGAGTTCTTCCGCGACTGGGAGCGCGCCGCTGACGACATCGTTGCCGTCCTCCGCTCCACGGCCGGCAGGAATCCCTTCGACAAGGACCTGTCCGACCTGATCGGCGAGCTTTCAACGCGCAGCGAAGAGTTCCGCGTCCGCTGGGCCCGGCACGACGTGAAGTACCACCGCACCGGCCGCAAACGGCTGCACCACTCGATCGTCGGGGATCTGGACCTGACCTATGAGGCGATGGAGCTCCCCGCGGATCCGGGGCTGCGGATCAACATCTACACGGCCGAACCCGGGACGCCCTCCGAAGACGCGCTGAAGATGCTGGCCAGCTGGGCCGCCACGCAAACCTCTGCCCCCGGGGTTGCGGTCCCGGAGGGCCTCTGAACCGCGCCTTCGCTGCCCGGATCCTTTTTTGACGCGCGTCTTCGGCTGGGACGCGCTGGTTCCTTTTCGACCCGCATATTCCCTAGCGCGGCCCGCATCAGCGGCGCGAAAAGTAGGATGCGGCCCTCAGGGGAGTTCGCGCGTCGGCAACGGCATGGCAAGTACGACGGCGGCAACAGGGCAAAGCGGTCAGGTGGCCTTTGTCAGGACTGCGCGTTGATGAATCCAATGATGATTGCGATCCACCAGCACAGCTGCGAGATCACAAGGCACGTCATGAGGTGAACCCGCTGCCCTGTGGACAAATCCCCGAATGCGGTCCTGGCGGGAAGCCGGGCGAGCCGCCGCATCAGCGGGATCAGCATGATTCCGTTCAGGCTGAGCACCAGGACCGCCGCGAGCTTCACCTCGGTCATGGGGCTGTCCAGGTGCGGGCTCAGGAACACGCCCGTGGCGAGCATCCCGGCGAGGCCGCCCCAGATCAACGGTGTTGCGGCCCCGTCCAGCCGGATGATCTCACCGAGAGTGCGCCGGCCGATCAGCCACAGGAACCCGTGCCAGTCGACCAGAATGATGGCACCGAAGGCCACCACAAGGAAGAGGTCATGCACCACCAGATCGATGTCGTGGACGTAGCCGTCAACGAACATTGTGGAGGACAGCAGCACGGACAACAGCCATGCCACGAAAGCCGCGGCGGAAAGGCCGGCAACCAGGCGCCGGGTGGACCGCTCTGATTCACGGTGCAGCCGGAGAGTGCGCCTGCTGACGGGTATGTAACTCATGTCTGCCTCAGCGAGACCGGTAGCCGGTGGCCGTCCCAGCAGGGCCCGGGGTTAGCACCAACATAGACCCGCCGCTGGCCGGTAACAAGGCCGCGTTAAATGCTTCCGGAGTGCCGCCGCGAGTGCCGGGTTTCGACGCGCACAAGCCTCCGCGTTGCGCATATTCCGTTGCGCTGCCCGGATATCAGGCGCGTGAGGGAATGTGCGCGGCCGGGACGAAGATGCGCGTCGATTCCAGCAGAACGCAGCACCGAGCAATCTGGGCTGAGCCGCTGCCCCTCCACCGCCGCCCGGCGGTTCTTATTTCCTGCCCGCGAGCTGCGCGAGTTGCCGGTCGTGGATGTCGGGGCTTGGACCGCCACGTGGGTCATCGAACGCGCCGCCGTCGCGAAGCGTCCGGAGGTAGGCGCGGTCGAGCCCGATGCGTGCGGCCACCTGGTCGGCGCCGGCGGGGGAGCCGTGCCCCGGGACGACGACGTCGATGTTCCCCGCTTCCCGCTCGAGGAGTTCCAGGGCGTCGAGGTAGTCCTGGATGGGATCACTGCTGCTGCCGAAGTCCAGGATCGGGATCAGGATGTCGGAGAGCATGTCCCCGGCCACGAGGACTCGGGCGTCCTCGATGACCAGCGCTGTATGGCCTGGCGCGTGCGCGTTGTGCTCAAGGATGCGGATGGCCGGACCCTCCCATGGAACGTGGGTGGTGTCCGGGGGAAGCGCGGTGAGCTGCCCCAGGAGATCAAGGGGTACCTGGCCGCTGAGATCAGGCGGGATCACGGAGGCAAGCCGCTCTTTGGCGCCCGGAGCGGAAAGCCGTTCCCTCGCCGTGGTTGCACACCGGTTTCCGGCATAGCGAGGTGCATCTCTTAGCTCCGGATGCCACAGCATGTGGTCCCAATGCGGATGGGTGGAAAACCCGGCAACCACAGGCTGGCCCAGTTCCCGCAGGTCCCCGGCGAGGCAGGTCAATTCGTCCGTGGTGATGCCGGCATCGATCTCCAGCGCGCCGCCGCTGCCCTGGACTATCAGGGCGTTGCTTTGCATGAACGAACTTTGATGCACGTGGACGCGCTCCGCGATCTGCCGCAGCATAGGGCTCCTTCAGTTGTGAATGACCAACACCTGGTGGTGACGCTAATGCCTGCCGGCCCGCGCGGGAAGCCTCTACGGGCAACAGGTTTGGGTGTTGCTTCCCCGCACAGGGGCTAACGGCCGGGCGGCTCGTGAAGACGGTGGGCCAGCGCCTGTTGAATCGCCCAGGCGGCAGGGCTACCGTGTGGCCATGGAACGCATGGCCGTCCCCGGCGACGTCGGCGCGATCTGCCTTGGGTTGCCGGAGGTGGAGCTCGGAACGTCGTGGGGGGACCGCCCGACATACAAAGTGCCCCGCGGGCCGAAAGGCAGGGGCTTTGTCCTGTACCGTGCACCGCATAAAACGGCCATCGATCCGGAGACGGGGGAGCCCTTCCGGGACCTGCTGGTCATCGTGGTCCCGGACGACGCCGCGAAGGCCGCCCTGGTGGAGGACCCGTCCCTGCCGTTCTTCACCATTCCGCACTTCGATGGCTACAACGCCGTCCTGGTACAGGAGTCCCGGCTGGGCGAGGTCAGCCGGGAGGAGCTGGCGGAGATCATTGTTGAGGCATGGGCAACCCGGGCTCCGAAAAAGCTGGTTGCCGACTTCTTCGCCGGCCGCTGAAGACGCTCGTACTCATCCGCGCTGCGCAGGTTCCCTTTCGCGACCCACATCCGCGCAGCGCCGGGGAATGTGCGCGTCACAGACGGTTTTGCGCGTCGATAGCGGCAGAACGCGCACGACGGCGGTCCACGCCTGCCGCCGCCAGCCTCCGTTCCAGCGCCCCGGGTACCCTGAGATCGGCCCAGTCCCAGCGCACCACGTTGATGCCCAGCGCGCGGATCCGGTTCTCGCGGTTCTTCTCCGCCACCACGGCCTGTGAAGCGGTCAAGCCCTTGAGGTACCCGTCCTTGACATACTTCTCCTCACCATCGAATTCGCCAACAACCCTGGACCGCTCCCAATAGAAGTCGGCGTAGCCCACCAGCCCGGACGCATCCGTGAACCGGTGCTGCAGGACGGGGGCTTCGAACCCGGCCGCATGGATCAGCCCCCGGCTCCAGGACTCGCCGGCCGAGCCGGATGCGGGATCGGCGAACGCGAGGGCTGTCCGGATCCGCCGTGCTGCCGCGGCCGAGTAGATTGATCCGATTCCCTCCTCCAGCTCAGCCTTGGAAAGGGCAGGCAGTTGCCGGACCGGGTCCGGCCGGAGCACGTGGTCCAGCGGCACCACGGCCTCCGCGAAGGGGCAGAAGGCCGCCAGGTCAAGGACGGTCCGGATCCGGTCGGTGACCAGCAGGCCCTCGCACCGGACCACCTGCAACCCGGCCCGCGCAGCGAAGTGGCGCCTGACCCCCGCACGCGACCTGCCGCCGTCGTTCTTCAATGTGAGGGCCCGGACCGGCTGGTCCTGCCCGATGGTCGGGATGCCGAACACGCTGGCCGCCGAATCGCGGGCGAAAATCGTGGGGCTTTCGAACGTTTCCGCGGCAGCCTGGACGCGGAGCCGGTACTGGTCCCACGGCAGCATGGCCCGCCATGTGGGTCCGTCGATGTACACCCCGTGCCGAATACGGACCAGCCCGCCGGACCGCACCCGCTTGCTGAGGTCCTTGGGGGTGAGTCCGTGCAGGATGCGGTCACGGGACAGCAGGAGCGGCGGGAGGTCGGCCATGCACCCAGACTGCCCGTCGCGGGTCAGGGGCGGGAGTGCGCTCGGCCGCTATGTGGAAAAACCCACGCACGACGGCGGCCCGCCCCTGAAGAGGAGCAGGCCGCCCGGGCAGGGGGAGGCTAAGCCGTGGTCAGCACGGTCTTCAGCCAGCCTTCCTCGCGCCGGTCGAAGTTCAGGTAGGCGTCCACCACGTCGCTGATCGGTTCGTGCTGCGTGATGAACCTGGTCGGGTCGAAGACGCCGGAGGCCACGAGGTCCACCAGCGGCGGCGTGACCGAGCGGTGGTCGCAGTTGCCCATCCGCACGGTCAGGTTCTTGTTCATCGCCATGCCGATCGGGTAGGAGGTCATCGTGGGTCCGTACACCCCGATGATGCCGATCCGGCCGTACTTCCGCACCGTCTCCACGCTCCACTGCGATACCTGCGACGGCGCGTTCCCCGGCACCCAGTTGTCGCCCTGGACGTTGGTCTCGGGCGCCACCTCGGCCACCTCCTGCGCGAACTGCTCCGCCTGCTCCTCGCCCTTCGCAGCGGCAGGTCCGGCCCACGGCCGCTGCGCGTCCACGCCCACCGCATCGATGACCGCGTCCACGCCGATCCCCAGGGTCGCTTCCTTCAGCGCCTCCACCGGGTCCTCGCTGTTGAAGTTGATGACGTCCGCGTTCTGGTCCAGGGCCTGCACCAGCCGGGTCTCCACGCCGTCGATCGCGAACACCCGCGACGCACCCTGCCGGAAGGCCGATGCGATGGCCAGCTGCCCCACGATCCCCGCGCCGTAGACCGCCACCGTGTCACCGCGCTGCACCCCCGCCAGCTGCGCGCCGAACCAGGCGGTGGGAAAGATATCGGAGAGCAGGATGGCCTGTTCGTCGCTGACGTTGTCCGGCAGGGAGGTCAGGGTGTTGGAGGCCCACGGGATGCGGGCATATTCAGCCTGCAGGCCGTTGATGGGGCCGGTGGTCTCCGGGCCGCCGAAGAAGCAGGTGCCGGCCTCCGGGCCGTTCGGGTTGGCGGTGTCGCACTGCGCGGTGTGCCCGGCGCGGCACTGCCAGCACACGCCGCAGGACATGGTGGACGAGACGATCACGCGGTCCCCGGGGGCGAACCGGCGCACGGCCTTGCCCACGGCGGTCACCTCACCCACGGCCTCGTGGCCCAGAATGGTGCCCTCCTTCATCCCGGCCATGGTGCCGCGGATGAAGTGCAGGTCCGTGCCGCAGATGGCGCTGCGGGTGATGCGGACAATCGCGTCGTTCGGGTCGAGGATCGTGGGGTCGTCAACGGTGTCCAGGCGGATGTCGCCTTCACCGTGCCATACGAGAGCTTTCATGAGGTGACTCCTTTTACGGGCTCATGCCGCCGGTAGGGTTCAGGTCATCAGGCACGTAGCGCGCCCAGCTGCAAGATAGTAAGCATACTGCCTACTTTGGTGTGGTGCGAGGGCCGACGCGCTGCTCCCGGCGACGCGCATCCTCCTTTTAGCGGCGCACATTCCCTTTCGCGCCCCGGATTTGGGGTGCGAAAAGGAGCCTGCGCGTCGAGGGTGCAGGTGCGCGTCGAAAAGCCGCGGGAGAGGGCCGCAGGCAGCGTCAAGGAACCGGCGGGCAGCGTCAAGGAAAATGGACGACGGCGGCGCCCCGCCCGTGTGCCGTCAGTTGGCTACCGTGAAGGGAACCACGGTCACGCCGGAGTTGGTGGACCCCAGCTTGTCGTCCCTGCATGAGGTCCGCAGGTGCAGCTTGTGCACGCCGTTGGCCAGCATCCGGGTGTCGATCGCGACGGGGGCGGCCCCGAACGGTTCCGGTCCGTACGCGCCGGCCGAGTCCCAGAGGACCAGGCCCGGATTGGCCGGAACCGCATGGAAGTCCGGGTCCACGGAAATGAAGGAGTGGGTCGCCGGCCGCGAACCGTCCGTGTGGCTGGTCAGGCCGACCGCAGGAGCCCAGACTCCCGACACCGGCCCGTCAGGAAGCGGAAGGCTGCGGACCGAGGACTCGCAGTACCCGGCGTGCGTGTACCAGCCCTTGCCCCGCAGGAACGCGTCCCTGGTGATATCGGAGGCGGACTTGCCGTTCTGGATGTCCACCTGCCAGTTGAAGTTGGCCCTCATCTCGTTGCCGTCCGGCTCGGGGACGAACGCCCGGAACCGGACCTCCTGCAGGCCCGAGTGGTTGAACCTGGAAATGGGTGCCGAGAACGTCAGCCAGCGCTCGCAGGTGCCGGCGCAGGTGAAGTCGCCTGCGCCCGAACCGGCCGGGCCGGGGCAGCTGAAGTCCGGTGCCCCGGCGCGCAGGTAGCACTTCTGGACGGTGGTCTCGCGGTCGGAGGTTTTGAACACCATGGCCACGTAGTTGGCGGCGCCCGGGTTGTCATGGAGGATCACCCGGACGTTCACGGTGAGGTCCCCCGAGCTGATGGTTTCCCGTTCGGGGATGCACGCCCCGAGGTGGACGTGGCCGGTGTTGGTGATCGCGTTGTTGGCCTGGTCGGCGTCCGGCATCCACCACGACTGCGTGTCCACGAACTGCCGCGTCTCCCCGTACGCGGTGCCATCCGCGGCGGGGGCTCCCAGGCAGGGTCCGGCGGCGGCCTTGGCGGGGCTGGGACTGAGGCCGGTCATCGCCATGCAGGCCAGCGCGGCAGCCGCAGCCAGTACCAGGAACCGTCTCATGACCATCCATCCTTCACGGGGAAAACTGCGCGCGTGCATGTGCTGTCGCCGGCGCCGGAACGCCGAACCGTGGAATGTTTCGCTGTGTGGGGCCCGGTAGAGCGTGGAAAGTATATGCCCGGGCTGAGCGGGAAAACCAGAGTTGACAGGCCATAACGACGGCGGCGGCCCGCCTGGGGCGGGATCTGATGGGGCGTCGCGGGGAAGGGGGCGGGATCTGATGGGG